>CAYYEM010000027.1:8823-10082 GCA_964470915.1 uncultured Pseudomonadota bacterium | reverse complement strand
CTCAGGAAAATATCCGATAACGAAAAGGTTACACGCCTCACAAATGAATTTCTCGTGCGCACCTTTGTTTAAATCATGAATGGGATAACTTTTAGGATTATCGGCCTAATCACAAGAAAGTTGTTTCTTACATACCTAGTGCCTGGGCAAGCACAGGATGCAGCACTTTTCCGTCATGAATTTGGAGACCAGCTTTAAAACCAGGGTCTGATTCTAATGCGTCCAAACCCTGAGCTGCGAGCTTTTCGACATAGGAAAATGTCTTGTTCACTAAAGCTTCCGTGGCGCTACGAGCAGCGAGTGAAGGCATATTGGTGACACCATAATGAAGAATGCCACGATATTCAAACACAGGTTTAGCCAAAGTCGTGGGTTTGATTGTTTCAATGCAAGCACCCTGATCTACCGACACATCAACAATCACCGAACCAGCTTGCATTGAAGGAATCATTTTACGACTGATAAGCTTGGGCGCTTTAGCTCCTGGAATTAAAACTGCACCAATGAGTAAATCCGTATTCTCAAGAATTTTTTCTAAATTAGCTTCTTCGATTGGAAGCATTTTCACTTGTTCCGAAGAATAATGAGAGGATAAAGCTTGGAGCTTTTCTTTATTTTTATCCAACACAGTTATTTCGCAACCCAACGCTGCTCCTACTTGCAAAGCAGCCCCCCCTACATTACCTGCACCTAAAATAGTGACTCTCGCAGGACGAGCTCCCTCCACACTCGAAATCAAAATTCCTTTTTCACCCAAATCGGTCCGAAGATAATCTCCACCCACAAGAAGCGCTAATTTCCCTGCAATTTCACTCATGGGTTTTAGCAAAGGAAGTCCACCCAAAGAATCAGTGACGGTTTCATAACCAAGCGCACTCATCTGTTTTTTCATTAAGGCTTTGGCGAGAACAGGTGCATTCGCTAGATGTAAAAAAGTAAAAAGAATAAGACCTGGACGAAAAAAAGGAAACTCCTTAGGAAGAGGCTCTTTCACCTTCAGAATCATTTCACACTTCTGCCAAAGCCATTTGGCATCATTCACAATCGTAGCCGCATTATCCCGATAGGCTTGATCTGAAAAACCACTCCCTAAACCTGCTCCTTTTTCAACATAAACTTGGTGACCTGATCGCACTAATTGAGCAACAGCCGCAGGAGTAATGGCAACCCTATACTCTTGAGGCTTGATTTCTTTAGGGATTCCAATCAGCACAAGGAGCCTCCTTTGATGATATACCCCTCTAATTTATCGGATTTAT
>CAYYEM010000027.1:0-8723 GCA_964470915.1 uncultured Pseudomonadota bacterium | reverse complement strand
TCAGGCATAGGAATTCTAGGACTTTGCAAACCTGTTTTTCCTCTCCGAAATTTTATTTCTCGAACAGGAAGTATTGCCATCGAAGCTGCAGCATTTGAAGCACTCCAACAAACTCAAAATCAATCCTGGAATCAGGCCAGACAAAACTGGATCAAACATTTCATTAACTTTTCCATATTCCGTTTCACTCCAACTGGGTTTTTCACTCAATCTGCGGGAATGGTTGCTGGGCATCAAATCGCTTCTTTAATTGGTTTAGAAGAAAGATCACAAAGATCATTTTCAGAACAATTTTTTCAGGCAAGCATCACCTGTTTACAAATTGGAGTCGGTTCTGCATTGAGCCACATGATGACAGGTCACAAAATAAAAGCCGCTGAAGTTAGATTGGAAAGAGAATTTAAAATATACTTAGAGCCTCATTCCAACTCTCAAAATGCTTCTCTGTTAACAATGCATAGCCAAAGAGCTCGATTTACAGCTGAACAGCTCAATGCATTCACTCGTGAAAATCTGTTACTGGAACTGATAAAAATCAAAAGAAGGTCTGAGGAGTCGATTGAAGGCTTGGTCAGAAAGCTGCAAGAATCTGGTTTGACTCGTTTCAGAGATGGAGAAATCGATGAGTACTTGCTCAGTGCCTCTAGCCATTTAGATAAAGCTTGTAATCGATGGGGTTGGTTCGGGGCACATTACATCAATTTATCGAGAATGAATCCCAATCACAAAATACAAAGCTTAGAACAACTGGCTTACGCTCAAAGACATCTTCAATTTCATACTGGAGAAACGGTTACTGAAAAACAATATGCCCAACGCATTCGATGGGGAGTTTTTTTAGCCAATCATCGGGATGCCTTGGCACTTCCAGAGCCTTACCTCTTAGCTGATCTTTCAGACACTGTGGTGGAAAGGTGTAGATTAGGACGAGACTTGAGTCCAGCAGGTGAAATACTCGACGAACGTGTCCGTGATTTTGTCTATCTTACACGTTGGGCATTCCACACCTTGCATCACGGAAAAAAATCAAGCACAAGCTCCGATCGAATCAGGGATGTAATCGATCATGGAACCTTTCCCCTGCAAAATCATCGTGGCCGTGGAACTTTGGTGGATTTTTTTAACCAATGGGTAAGTTTTGTTGATCCAGCTTGGGGAGAAAATCGATCCTTGGTCAATCTTTACGAATGTACCTTTATCAATTTAAAAGGATGGCATCGACGCATTGATGGAAAAACTCCGGAAACACAAGATTTGATTCGAAATCTCCGGGCGAGTGTTCTTAAAAATTATCGAGGGGACTTACCCCTGTCTGTCGCAAGAGAAAAACATCCTATTCATCGAAGTATCGAGGAAGGTGAAATTCCACTCCATAATACAGGAAGTTTAACTTTAGTCGAAATTTATGACACCTACTCAAGGCTATTGCGTGAAGCGAATCATCCCAAAGAAGAGGCGGAAGACCTCATCCGAAATGCAATTCGAGCAGAACGCAAAGCCCAAAAACTATGGCAGGAATCTCCTAAAAATACAGTGCCAGAAGTTGAATCCTTAAGAGCTGACTTTGATGAAGCGCTGCTAGCACGTTACCGGGGAAGTCTGCCTAAAAAAGGAGAAGGCGCACTTTCTGACAAAAATCCTTTAAGAGATTTTCATGAAAGAGGCATTTTCCCAATTCAACATAAACCCGGCCTCCGTGTTCGAGACATGATGACTCAAATGATGACTTTGGCATTAGGCGATGTGCCTGCTGCCTCCGAACGCTCTCAATGGGAAAATAAAATACGTCTTGCAATCGATGCCGCTCAAGGTTGGTCAAAGGTTCGTGAAGGAATGTCAGGCCAATTAAGATCTCTACACCAGATAGTTTGTGAAGAATGGATTGAAATGCATGGCGCATCACCGCCTTCGATTGGAAATCACTCACTCCCCCTCGCTCACCCTCTCAGACGATTTGTGGTTCAAGGAAATATAGGCCGCGCCTTTACTTCAAGGCAGCGCCATGAAGTACGTGCCACATTTCGGAATTCTCTCATTCAACTTCTACAAAAACGCTTGGGAGAAAATACTGAAGCCATGATTGATTCAGCCCTCGAAGAAATTGCAGTGGACTAACGAGTCATATCCAAAGCCAAGCTGACAATTTGCCCTGCTCCACTAATAGTCAAACTTACATTGGGCGCAATATTTTGTGATTGAGGATCAAGTTGTTGAGCATTTTGCCAAACATTAATTAGATTATTTCCGGCAATCACCCAAATATTATTGGTATTTGATTGCAATATCATTTTGCTTAACTGGTTTTTCACTAAACCTGTACTTGATCCCGAAATTTCTTGCGTAGCCACCTGTTCATTTTGCAATGAACTGGCATTGTTAAAAATTTCAATTGAAGGATAACCTGTTTCTGAAACGTAAAGAATACCACCTGTTACAATCGTGGGGTTTACTACCATTCCATCTAAGTTTACAAAACCTTGGGTTGCAATTTCTGAAGGAGTTTCAGTAAAAATATTTGAAGCAACATACGGTGTGTTCGTATCATTCGTAAGTGCCAACAAACCATTATACATTTCAACTGCAGGGCTAGGTGAAGCTGTAGGATTACCTAAATAAAGCAAGTTATTGGGAAGATCAATGGCCATGCTTGACATGGCAAAGCCCATATAAATTTGACCTGTTGGTCCTTGCTCATTCGGAAGAGGAGTGGTGCTGATTCCTGCCCATCTAAAAACTGTTTGTTGATTTTGATCCGCTGCAAACAAAATATCGTGACTCGCATCGTAAAAAAGATCGACAACATGTCCATTCGTACCTGAGTAAGGATAAATACGAATCGCTGAAACCTGTCCACTTAATGTACTCGCAGAATTAAAAGCTAAAATTGCCTGTTGATTGCTATCTGCCACATAGAGAATATTTCGTGCAGTATCAATGGCCAAAGCAGTGGGATTTTGCATGAAATAATTGTTTGGGTTGGTATTTTCATTATCAGGATCACCCGTCAGTACTTGGCTGACCGTCTGGCTTCCTGTTAAATTAGTCGCATTAGGGAAAATAGCTACCTGAGTATTCTGGTTATCGAGCAAATATAAAATTCCTGCAGCACTACTACTTCCCCCACCCCCTCCTCCACCGGAAGCAAAAGAACAAGCAAGGGATCCAGAATAAGCAAATGCTAACAGGAAAAGAAAATATATGACAACACGACTAAATTTCTTCTGCATTCAAACCTCCCTTAAAACTAAAATTCTCTAGGTTGCGTTTTACATTAAAATAAACTAAATCTAAGTGAAATGGCTATGAAATCTTTTATACTTTCTATATTTTTCTTTTTAACTTCCCTAGGATCGGCGTTTGCGGGGATTTGTACTGCCCATGTAGAAAGAGTTTGCAAGCCCAATATGCTTTGCAGACCTAGCGAAACCCTTACGCAACTCAAGAATTCCTCTGACGAATGTTTAGTACTGGCTAAAAGCCTTTGTACTATTCATTTTTCAGATGGAATTGTTTCTAAACAAGTACACGCTAATTTTGAAGGTAAAGCAATCGCTGGCGGACAAAATCTCTGCAAATAAGTTTAATGGAGATTTTGATAAAGAACCTTAGCAATCTTTTCTCTATTTCCTGCAGCCTGGTTCAATAAAATAGCAAAATATACTTGCTTGTATTGATTTGAATCAAAATATCCTATTAAGCAAGAAACACCATTCAGGGTTCCAGTTTTTGCTAATATGCCATCCATTTTCTCAGGCAGTAAATTTTTATAAGGTTCAAAGGCTTTCAGGATTTTCACTAATTGCTTGGGTGTAAATTTATTTTGCCTTGATATCCCGGAACCTTCCTCAATATTAAAATCACTGCTTCCCAACTTTATTTTTAAAAAATCGGTCATAACTTTTTTGCTTTTCGCAAGAGTAGCAGGAGCGCCCATTTTTTCTGCTCCCATGACTAAATAAAGCTGATTAGTAATAAAATTCGTCGAAAATTTTAATAAAGCCTGAATGACTTGAGCGAGAGATTTTGAAGATAAATGCTTATAATAAAGCTTAGCAGACGGACTTACTTTGCCAGCCTGAATATTTCCTGTCACCGGAATATCCTGCTGAGCCAAAAATGCTTTGAGTAAATATCCAACATACAAAAGTGATTCGCTGGGATTTGCTGCCAAATTAATGCGACTTTTTCCCAAAGGTGCTTTGGCAGCCAGAGTTTTAGTCAGCTCAGTCACTGGAGTTTGACTTTCACCTGATTCCACTTCTCCAGATTTTGTTTTGACAATATTAATGGTATTAAAATTCGCTGAGAGTGCCGAGTTGAGGGCATCATAAGGATTTAAAGAAGCAGAAACCCCAGGCACTTTCATTGTTTCAAAGTATGACTCATCTAAAAAAATCTGATTCACCTTTTTTAAGCCCAACTTTTTAAGCTGTGCTGCAATCAATACAAACTCTTCGGAAACCAGATAGGGATCTCCATAACCCTTCACATACAAGTTACTTGCTGCATCCAGATAGAATTCGGTTTTGAAACGATAGTCCTTTCCTAGAATTTCTATAGCCCCCAAGGCAGTAGCTACTTTGAGAGTAGACGCAGGAACATAATGTCGCGAACCATCATAATCCAATAAAGCTTTTCCATCCGAAGACTCTACGTAAACCCCACCATTTTGAACTAACTTTGCGACATCCCCTGACCAATCTGGCAGTGAGGATGCTTGCCCACGGTTAGAAACCAACAATAGAACTACGATAGCAAGTCCATAAATTTTTTTCATGAATTGTCCTTTTTGCCTAATTCTCTTAGTACTAAAATCGCTGGCCAAAAATAAAATAGAAACAATCCCACTCCTCCGACTGAGAATAACCAAGCTCCATCTACCCAACCATTTCTCACCACATAAGGAGCTCCGTTGTAGATCAAAATAGAAAGACTGCCTCCTCCCACAATGATTTTTTTCATACGCTCTCCGGCGGCGCTACCCTGAAGCAAAATCCACATCACAAAAAACACAAGAGGCATTGTGTAGGTATGGACATGGCTTACCCCGACTAACTGTGAATAGGGTTTCTTGAAAGCCATTTCACCTTCTGCTGGATCTCCCAGATAATATTGAACTGTTTTATCATGGTTAAAGCCGTAATGCTGATAGCTCATTAAAGCTGCCACACCAAAACCCAAACAACTTAAAAGGATATAAGCTCGAACTGCAAACTTGAAAGATAAAGATAAACTAGAAAGGAATTTATTTTTTTCCATAAAAAATTTGATAGAGAGCGAGATCTCTTTTGACACCCTTTACCAAAGCTTGAGAAGACAAAGTGGCGCCGGTCACATGAACTACATTTTTGCCTAAACGAAGTTCGGCTTGCAAATCTTTATCTCGAAACTGATTCAAAAAACGCTTTGTGGCCACTTCGCCTCCATGACTTTCACGATAGATCATCACCTCGACTTGCGACACTTTTCCATCCGGATTAATTCGAGTAATAAAAGTAATCGGCATCACCTTGCCGACTTCATCATCAATCACTGCATAACCATCTACTTTGTTATCTGATTTGCCAATATAAAAAGAGTAACTCGCCTTTGGCAACTCATAACCTAGCATTTTTTTTGCTTCTTCTTGTATTTGAGCTGTCACCGGATGCTCTTCTTTGATCACTTCTTTTGAAGTTTTGAACACTAGTTTAATAGCATCGGCAGGTGTGAGATAAACTGTGCTTTGTGCCATCACCAAACTTGAACTGAATAAAAAAAACAAAACAAAGAATATCTTTTTCATATTGCACTCTCCATAGCAAAGACCCTTTCATTTTGCAAAGCATTCGCTCTGCAAAAGAAAGGGCCTTAAGGGATGGGATAAGGAAATCACAATTTACAAAATAAAAACCTAAAAACCAAAAGCTGCACCTAACATAATAGAGCTATTTTTACTACTAGGTGTGGCCAAATAGTTTGTTACCTCTCCCAAAGGAGTCCCCTTGTTGGTTTGAGTATATTCATAAGCGAGCTGCATCACTGCCAAGGGATTGAAGCGAAAAGCCAAACCCGCACTAATACGATCAACACGATTACTTTGAGTTTGATAATTGGTCACGGCTCCCCCTGTAATAGTAGCATCTACAATTCTATCTTTGATGAATGCCTGTTCCCAACGAAGAATCGGAATAAAGTGTGGATCTGAAAAGTGTCTTCCCATCCAAGAGTTCGTCAACCAAGTGGGTCTCCAATTATATCTCAGCTCCAACCAATACCCTTGTTTTCTAGCGGCTAACTGACTTGGCTTAAAAGCAATTTCCGTCTCCAAATCCGGACTATCTGCAGATTCCACTTCCACTTTTCCCTCTCCCACAGCCTGAGCAAAACTATCGATAACAGATCTCATTCCTCCAAAATTTGTAAAGATATACTGTCCTTCCACTTCAAAATTTCCAAATTTTTGAAGAGTATCCACACCAAAAGAAGTGATATTTTTACCAATCAAATAGCTAGGAGTATAACGTCCCCAATAACCTGAAAAACCAAATTCATGACCCAAAGAAGGACTATACATTACTCTTCCCGAAACAGCCTTCGCTCCTTTGACGTCATTTGAGAATGTGCCAGAAGAAATTCCGAACTCAGCTTCCATTTCAAGTTTATCCCTTTTGGGATTACGTGTCTGCACAACTGTTTCCAACTCAGCATCTAGCACCGCACCATTCATCACATAAATTTGATAATTCAATTTGGATTTTTCACCGAGGTCAAAATCACCATTAAAACCAAAACCCAATTCATCCCATGCAGAAGTCGTCGCTAAAACAGGAATGCCCCGGTCTACCAATGATCTTCTTGGTAAATTCCACGCATTGTCATCATGGTTAATATTGAATCGACCGAGAGGAACTAAAACTCCTCCTCCACGAAAACGTAGCCAATCCTTGAAATCTATTTCAAACCATGCTTGCTCAAGGGCAATTTCAGATTTATTCGTACCCTCAATTTCTTGTACAACCTGCAAGCCCCCTGAATTCTGCGATACACTTTTTTCAAGCTCAATTTTTCTAAATCTTTCAAACTCTAACTCTGTGTATATTCTAAAACGAGAAGCAATTTTAGCATCTGTTGTAAAAACCAAACGCCGAAGGGTAAAAGTTTCATTCAAATCTTGTCCAGAATCATATTCAAACCTTACCGAACCATAACCACCCAACTTCACATAATTATTGTCATCGCCAAATTTAGCGATCGGCTTATCTCCATAGATAAAATCTTTCTTAGCTTTGGCTGCCTGACTTTCTGAAGTGCTTACAGCGTTAGGATCAAATTTCAACTCAGGACCTTGATCGCTTGCAAAAGAGCTAGCTGTAAATGAAAGCACAAGACCAAACACAGCCGCTTTAATAAGTTTATTCATTGAATCTCTCCTTCACACCACAATGGTTAAAAATATGAAAATCATTTTCATTTAGGTTTTTTGGCTCGTAGAGAAAAAATAAGAAAAGGTCAAGAAGAAAATGAAAGTCGTTTTCATAATTTGCCAAATCAAACTTTGACAAAACCAAAAAATTTCCGGTAGTAGCCTGGGTAATAAGTAAGACCCGTTAATGTTAGGAGGAAAAAAATGACTTTGGCACAAAATCAAATCTTGGTTGAAAAGCTAAATGAAATTCTAGAGATAGAAATTTCCGGGGTAGTTCGATATCTCCACTATTCGCTTATGATTATGGGTCCAAACCGCATTCCAATAATCAAGTTTTTTAATGATCAAGCTATGGAAGGTTTTAAACATGCTTCTATCATTGGTGAAAAAATCACCGCATTAGGCGGACATCCTTCATTGAAAGTAAAGCCTGTTCCTGAAACTAACAAACACCATGTTTTAGAAATTCTCGCTGAAAGTGTTGAATTTGAAAAAGCTGCCTTATCTCAATATTTGGCCATCCTACCCCTCTGCGAAGGAAATGTCGCACTGGAGGAATTAATTCGACAACAGATTCGTCAAGAACAAGAACATATTGAAGAATGTGAAAAAATGTTGGTAACTCCTAAAGATAAATAATGAAGAGTTTTTTCACTTTATTCTTTTCTTTTATTTGTATTTGCTCTTTCTATGCTTGTTCTTCGTCCTTACAAATTACTCGTTCTCGTTTAATGATGGGGCATGTTCCCGTTACTATTACCGTTAAAACAAATAAAAATAATCTAAACAAAGCAATTGAAACTACCGAAGAAGCTTATACACTTGCGCAATCACTTGAAAACAAACTCAGTGAATATAATCCAAACTCTGAAATAAGTTGTCTTAATCGAGAAGCTGGAAAAAATTACTGTCCTCTTTCTCCAGATACAGTGTTCCTTTTAAACCTGGCTCAAGAAATAAATCAAAAAACAAAGGGCGCCTTTGATATCCGTTTTCCTTCTCAATCCAAACAAGGAAAAGAAGGAATTATATTATTATTGGTGAATGAAGCAAAATTGAATCACCCACAAACCCGCATTGGAATTGCAAGTCTTGCAAAAGGATACATTATCGATCAGATAGTTGAATTTTTAAAATCAAAAGGATTCGATGCTTTGGTAAATGCAGGCGGAGATATTCGAGCGACTGGAGGGCCCTGGAAAGTCGCTATTCAAATTCCAGGAGCGGATTATGGCAAGAATACAAAACCATTTATCCTTAACAATCAAGCTCTCACCACTTCAGGAAATTATGAAAATGAAAAAAATATTATCGA
>CAYYEM010000026.1:21545-23836 GCA_964470915.1 uncultured Pseudomonadota bacterium | reverse complement strand
AGGGAAGTTCCTTGAGCGCCTTCAAATAAAATTCTTTTTTTCTTGCTCAACTGCTCATCTAAAAAAAGTGAGGCGTCACATACATGTTTCTGAAGCGTTTTTGCGATTTCGGAATAACGAGAATAAATTTGATCAAAAGAAAAAGCCAAACCGCCTAAAATTTTTGTAATATAGGCATTATGTTCGGGAAGTACTTCTTCAAGACGTTTACGAAACAAATCAGGATCAATCAAATCACCCATTCGAATACCACGACGCGCAATTTTATCTTCATAAGCAGGCCCAATTCCACGTCCAGTAGTTCCAATCTTACCTTCTCCTTTAGCCACTTCTCTCAGCTGATCAATTAACCGATGGTAAGGCATGATGACATGAGCACGATCTGAAATCAAAAACTGTCGATCTTGTTTTAAAAAACCACGTTGTTTGATTTTTTCAATTTCTGAAAGAAGAACTTCTGGATCAATTACTACCCCGTTGCCAATTAAACAGGTTTTACCCTTGTGTAAAACACCTGAAGGAAGCAAATGAAGAATAGTTTTTTCACCCTTCACAATCAGAGTATGACCCGCATTGTTTCCACCCTGAAAACGCACGACCACATCAGCATTCTCAGTGAGAAGATCTACAATCTTCCCTTTGCCTTCATCACCCCATTGGGCTCCTAAAACAACAACCGTGGGTTTATTTTTTCCAATTTTAGAGGGCAACTTGAGTAACCTTTAGAATATTTGGAAGTTTTTCAATTTCCTGAATTAAATTTTCTGGCACTTTATGATCAACATTATAAAGAGCAATCGCTTCGCTCTTTTCTTTTACCAAACCTAATTGCATTCGTGAAATATTCACCTGATTTTTACCCAGTAGAGTTCCAATGCTTCCAATAACACCGGGTTTGTCTTGATTATGTATTACTAATACATTGCCTTCGGGAACTGCTTCCAGATAAAAATCATCAATTCTCACAATACGAGGATTATTTTTACCAAAAATGGTTCCAGAGACAGTACGAGTCCCTTGAGCCGTTTTTACCATCACTTCAATCAATGTTTTAAAATCTTTTGTATCACTGACTTTTGATTCTGTAACCTGAATCCCTCTTTCTTTAGCAATAAAGGGAGCATTTACAAAATTCACATTCTCTCCTTCCATGGAAGACTCGAGAATTCCTTTCAAAATCGAAACGGTGACAGAAGCCATGGGATACTCAGCAAGCTCTCCATAATAACGAACTTGAATTTCTTGAGGAAAAGATTGTGCTAGTTGTCCTTGGAGCTTGCCCAACTTTTCAGCAAGAAAAATATAAGGTTTTAAAACACCAGCCAGTTCTCCACTAATCGATGGGTAGTTCACTGCGTTTTTCACAACCCCTTTTACAAAAAATTCCACCATCTGCTCTGCGACTTCAACGGATACATTTTCTTGAGCTTCGTCGGTAGAAGCACCTAAGTGTGGTGTGCAAATCACATTATCCAACTTCAAAAGAGGAAGATCTGGTTTTACAGGTTCTTCGACAAAGACGTCTAAAGCAGCACCTGCCACAATGCCTTCTTGAATGGCCGCGCCTAAAGCATCTTCGTTGACAATTCCACCCCGTGCACAGTTGATAATATAAACACCCTTTTTCATCTTACCAAAAGCAGCACGATCGATAAGGTTGCGAGTTTTATCATTAAGAGGGGTATGAATGGTGATAAAATCTGCACGAGCAAACAAGTCATCAAGATCCACTAATTCAATGCCCATTTTTGCAGCGCTTTCAGGTGAAAGAAAAGGATCAAAAGCAATCACTTTCATTTTTAAGCCGATGGCACGATCGGCTACGATTTTACCAATATTACCTACACCAACAATTCCCAAAGTCTTGTTGTAAATTTCGGAACCAACAAATTTTGTCTTTTCCCATTTGCCAGCTTTCATACTGCCTGTAGCTTGAGGAATTTTACGTGCAACGGCAAACATCATGGCAATGGCATGTTCAGCAGTGGTTACAACATTTCCACCCGGGGTATTTTCTACAATCACACCCTTTTTCGAAGCAGCCACGGTATCGACATTATCCACGCCAATTCCTGCACGACCAATAATCTTGAGTTTATCTGCGGCAGAGAGAAGATCTGCTGTTACTTTAGTTCCTGAACGAATGACCAAGCCATCGTATTGTCCAATAATGGCTTTCAGTTCATCCGGTTTCAAACCTGACTTTGTATCGATTTCCAAACCCGGAGCATCTTTTAAAATTTTCAATCCGGCATCTGAAAGTTTGTCACTCACTAATATCTTTGCCATAA
>CAYYEM010000026.1:20375-21445 GCA_964470915.1 uncultured Pseudomonadota bacterium | reverse complement strand
GCCAACACCTTCAGGGCGGCGCCTACTCCTTTTCCTAATTCCAATTTATAACCATTTTTTAACAATGTAATTTCAATCGCTGAAAGCACACTCACCATATCCATAGGATCATAATAACCCAAATGACCAATTCTAAAAATTTTACCTTTGGCAGCATCTTGCCCACCCGCAATGGTCATATTGAATTGATCACGAAGTCCTTTTACAATTTTACCGGCTTCCATACCCTCAGGAGCCCAAACGGCTGTCACTGCATTCGAGGGAGATTCTGGTGCATAAAGCTTAAGCCCCATTGCTTTCACACCTTCACGACAAGCATCCGCGAGCAATTGATGTTTCTTCCAAATTCCTTCATATCCCATCGCTCGCATTGATTTCAAAACTTCATTGAGTCCAATAATGAGAGAAACGGCTGGTGTATACGCGGTGGTATTTTCATCCATCGATTTCTTTTCTTTTTTGAAATCGAAATAGAATTTGGGAATGTCTGATTTTTCAATAAGTCCCCAAGCCTTTTGAGATACTGAAGCAAAGGCCAAACCAGGAGGAAGCATCAAAGCTTTTTGAGATCCGGAAACTACAATATCCAAACCCCATTCATCGACAGGCAAGTTCACCACACCCAAAGCAGTAATGGCATCCACCACTAATGCAGTACTGGGATAATTTTTTACAATAGATGCAATCTCTTTTACAGGATTGGCAACGCCCGTAGAAGTTTCTGAAGCAGTGATAAATACGGCGCGATAATCACCGCCCTTTAATTTTTCTTCGATCACTTTTGGATCAACGGACTTTCCCCAATCCACTTTAATTACTTCATAAGCTAATCCAAAAGCTTTACAAATTTTCCACCAGCGCTCACCAAATTTTCCAGCATCCACGACCAAGGCTTTATCATTTTTACCCATGAGATTAATCACAGAGCCTTCCATGGCACCTGTTCCGGATGCTGCCAGCAAAAGAACATCTGACTTTGTTTGATAAAGCCATTTCAAATTTTCTTTTACTTCGGCCACAATCGCTTCAAAGCCAGCAGTACGATGATGGATGATAGGCTCTGCCATCTT
>CAYYEM010000026.1:15413-20275 GCA_964470915.1 uncultured Pseudomonadota bacterium | reverse complement strand
GCATTCAACTTAATAAATCCTTCCGCAAACTATGATAAGGGGCTCGCGTCGCCCCCTCCACCGGCAAAGCCGTTGGAGCCTCCCCCTCAACGCGCCTTGGGCGCTGTTAATTTTTCTGCATTAACTTTTTTATTCTCAACCTCAACGCATTCAACTTAATAAATCCTTCCGCAAACTATGATAAGGGGCTCGCGTCGCCCCCTCCACCGGCAAAGCCGTTGGAGCCTCCCCCTCAACGCGCCTTGGGCGCTGTTAATTTTTCTGCATTAACTTTTTTATTCTCAACCTCAACGCATTCAACTTAATAAATCCTTCCGCATCCTTCTGATTATAAACCGTATCTTTTTCAAAAGTGGCAAAGGCTTCTGAAAAGAGGGAATTCGGCGATTTTCGCCCTACCACCATGCAGTTCCCCTTGTAAAGCTTGAGTCGTACCGTTCCACTCACTTTTTGCTGGGCATCATCAATGAGGTTTTGGAGCAATTCGCGCTCGGGTGCATACCAAAAACCGTTATAGATCATGGTAGCGTATTGAGGAATCAAACTATCCCTGATTTTCAATACTTCACGATCCAGGGTAATCGATTCGATCGCTCGATGAGCGGCATGCAAAACAGTGCAACCGGGAGTTTCATAAACGCCACGGCTTTTCATTCCAACAAATCTGTTTTCAACCACATCGATTCGACCCACTCCATTGGCGCCAGCAATCTCATTTAATTTTTCAATAAGGGCAGCAGGAGAATATTTTTTTCCATCAATCGCTACCGGATTTCCTTTTTCATATTCAATTTCAATATAGGTCGCTTTATCGGGAGCTTTCTCAGGAGATACAGAAAGTACAAACATACTTTCAGGTGGCTCAGACCATGGATCTTCTAAAATGCCACCTTCAAAACTGATGTGCATTAAATTACGATCAGAACTATAAGGCTTTTCTTTGGTCACCGGCACGGGAATTCCATGCTTTTCTGCAAACTCAATCAAATCGCTTCGTGATTTGAATTTCCATTCTCTCCAAGGAGCAATAATTTTCACGTCTGGTTTCATGGCAAAAGCGGTCAACTCAAAACGAACTTGATCGTTGCCTTTACCCGTCGCTCCATGTGCAATGGCATCCGCCTTTTCTTTGGCCAAGACTTCCATTTGTTTTTTAGCAATAAGAGGTCGTGCAATCGAAGTTCCTAAAAGGTACAAACCTTCATAAACAGCATTGGCTCGAAGCATGGGAAAAATAAAATCTTTGGCAAACTCTTCTCGCAAATCTTCTACGTAGCATTTACTAGCACCCGTTTTAATGGCTTTTTCTTTCACCGGAGCGACTTCTTCGCCTTGGCCCAAGTCAGCTACAAAAGCGATCACTTCACATTGATAATTTTCCTTCAACCATTGAATAATGACGGAGGTGTCAAGCCCTCCAGAATAGGCAAGAACGACTTTATTAATTTTTTCTACCATGATTAATAGCGACAAGTAGCAAGTTAGCAGTGATCAGAATATTTCACTGACCACTCACCACTCACCACTAAGCACTGCCTTAAATTGAGGCCGCTTGGTAACATGAGAAAAGAGCCTAGTCAATGCTTGTCAGGTTAGAAATTTAAGGCAAAAAAAAGATTGGTCAAAACGAAAATTTTTGATCAAAATCATTGGCATGGAAAATCAAAACTTAGACCCCATTCGCATTCAACGCTGGCCTACTGAAACTCTATTTACTTGGCTGGTAGGTTTTTTTGCGGCTTCGATCTGGCTTCTTCTCGCTTTCACGATTATCGGTTTTTTTTATGCTCTCCTGATCTTCGTGGCTATTTATCTGGGACATATTGGTTTCATCGCTCACATTCGAGGAAGTGCCGTCAAACTTTCTCCTGAACAATTTCCGGAAATTCATCAAGCTGTAGTAAATCTTGCAAATCGAGTAGGTTTTGAAAAAATTCCGGATGCCTACATTATGCAACAAGGTGGTGCTTTGAATGCCTTTGCCACCAAGTTTTTCAAATCAAACATGCTTGTTTTGTATTCCGACTTGCTTGAAGCCTGCGGATCCAACACCGATGCTCGAGATATGATTATTGCGCATGAATTGGGTCATTTAAAAGAAGGACATTTAAAATGGCACTGGTTCTTGTTGCCAGGCATGATTTATCCTTTTATTGGTCACGCGCTTTCTCGTGCACGCGAATACACTTGTGATCGTTATGGATATGCCGCCGTCAAAAATAAAGAAGCTGGACTGCGCGGACTTGCCATTTTAGCAGCCGGTGCCCAGCGAGGACCGCAAGTAAATCTCAGAGCAATGGCTCATCAAGCAAAAGACCTGAACACTGGCTGGCTTACCATCGGCCAATGGTTAGGAACCCATCCTCCTCTTGCCAAACGTCTGATTGCTCTTGAAAACAATTTGGCACCTGAAGGCTCTTATACTCAAGATGGAATTCTAAAAGCTTTAGGCATTATCGGTCTAGTTTATGTATTACCCATTTTTATGATCGTGATGGGAATCATTGGGTTCAGTATTTTTAATTTAAAAAATTTGAATACAAAGTTAAAAACAGGCAAGGTAGAAAAAACAATAGGTGCAGCAGAGAAAAAAATAGAAAACGAAATCTTAAGTCTTGCAAAAGTAGCTGAAGAGGCTTTCGACACCCAGGATAGTTTCCCGAAGGATACGGAGGAGCTCTACTCATTATGGAAGAAAAATCATCCAGCAGAAAGCGAACCTACAGATCCCTATACTCAAGAACGCTATCTCTATGTTTACGAAAAGGACAAAAATAGATATGAAGTTTGGACAAATGGACCTGACCAAAAAAAACTTACCGACGATGATAGCTATATTACAGATTCAAGTTACCCCACAGTCCATCATGGAAAATAATGACCATATATGACATTACATGACCATTCACATGTTTTACACAGTTGTGGATAATGAAAGCAAAACCGAGATAAATTAATGACTTGTTTGAATAGCTCACTGATAAAAAATAGACTTTATACACTCCTGCTTCCTGTTTTGCACAGGTGGGGATAAGTACTGGGGATTACATATGATTATTGGACTCACAGGAAAAAATGCTGCTGGAAAAGGCGAAGTCGCTAAAGTGATTCAAGAGGGTGGATTTGAATATTACTCACTCTCAGATGTTCTTCGTGAAGAGTTAGACTCTCGAAAACTTCCTCCGACTCGTGAAAATCTTATTCAAATTGGAAATGAACTTCGTCAAAAATATGGTCCAAGTGTTTTGGCCAATCGAATTCTTGCAAAATTGGAAGTCGATAAAAATTACATCATTGATTCATTTCGAAATCCTCGAGAAGTAGAAGCCTTTCGTATTAAAGATAATTTTCATTTTCTTCATGTAACCGCAGTCCCGGAAATCCGTTTTGAAAGAATCAAAGCTCGCAAACGCGCAGGCGATCCCAAGACATTAGAAGAATTTAAAAGCTTGGAGGAACGTGAAGCAAATAGTCCTGACCCTTATGCTCAGCAGCTGGACTCCACCGCCAAGATGGCGGATGTTGAAGTCGAAAATAATGGCACACTCGATGATCTCCGCGAAAAAATGAAAGAGATGATTCGCCAACTCTCTGCACAAAATACACGGCCCGGTTGGGACGAATACTTCATGAACATTGCGAAAGTCGTAGCTCTACGTTCGAATTGCCTAAAAAGAAAAGTGGCCGCCGTTATTGTGAGAGACAAAAGAATTATTTCGACGGGTTATAATGGCACACCTCGAGGAGTAAAGAATTGTAACGAAGGAGGTTGCCCTCGTTGCAACAGCTTTGCAAAGTCAGGCTCAGGACTCGAAGATTGCTTTTGCTCCCATGCTGAAGAAAACTCGATCACACAATCCGCATATCATGGTGTGAATATCAAAGGGGCCACACTCTACACCACCTTCTCCCCCTGCTTAATGTGTACGAAGATGATCATCAACTCCGGTATCGCCGAAGTGATTTTCAATACCGACTATCCGATGGGAGAAACTTCACTAAAGCTTTTGCATCAGGCGCGTGTGAAAGTTAGACAGTTATAAAGCAAAGGTCCCCAACACAAACTTCTCCAAAATGGCCAAATGGGGCATAGGAGAAGATTTCAAAAGCAAATCTGTATTCGATAGATCCTGATAAATTTGAATAAGCTTTTTCCAACTTAACAGGCGAGCTTGAGGAAGATTTTTTTCGATGACAAAAGCAGGAAGTTTTACCATCGAAGCCATTTCATAGGCATTCATGCGTTTTCTTTCGAGGAGTTTGATTTTCATCAAAACACGATAATGTCGGGCTAAAAGCGAAAAAATAATAAGTGGCACTTCTCCTTGGTCCAACAGCTGTCGAAGAAGTGCAAAAGTTTTAGATTTGTTGTTTTGCAGCATGTACTGAGTGAGGTTAAACACATCTTTTTCGGCAGATTCTGCAAACAAGTTTTGCACATCCTCCAAAGTGATTTCCTTTTTTTCACCAATAAAAATCCCCAAAAGTTTAACCTGATTTTGGAGAGCCAACAAATCATCCCCTATAAGTTCAATCAACTTGTTAGCACTCATCATCGAAATCTTTTTTTCTTCTTCTTGAGCAAATTTAACCACATAAGCAGCCAAATCTTTTCCCTTCGGTTTGCTGCATTCCACGATCTCTGCTACAGATTTTAGAATTTTAGCGGCCTGATTAAAGGCCGTTTTTTTCTTGGGGATCAAGCATAAGGTGGCAGAAGCATTACTTTCCATGGCTCGAAGAATTTTATTTAAATCTTCCTCATGGCAAAAATCATCTCCATCAATTCGAACAAACTTATGTTTTGTAAAAAATGAAAGCGATCCTAATTCTTCTAAAAGTGAATCGATGTTTTTTTGTTC
>CAYYEM010000026.1:13884-15313 GCA_964470915.1 uncultured Pseudomonadota bacterium | reverse complement strand
TCCAAACCCGATGCAAAAAGCGATAAGAACCTTCCACCCCTTGATCATTCCAATCTAAATCCTTTTCGGGAGGGGCTGCAAAGAGTGAAAATAATCGAGCAGTATCTGCACCATATTTTTCGATGAGATAATTGGGATCTACTACATTCCCTTTCGATTTACTCATTTTCGCACCATCTTTGATCACCATCCCTTGCGTGAGTAAATTTCGAAAAGGTTCGCTAATATTCAAATAATTAATATCTCTCAATACTTTAGTGAAGAAACGTGAATATAAAAGGTGAAGCACAGCATGCTCAATACCACCAATATATTGATCTACCCCTTCGACTCGCTGCGCTCGCTCAGGGCAAGCCCCCTCTTCCCTTCTCCCTTCTCCCTTCTCCCTTCCCCCCTCTTCCCCCATCCAATATTCGATGGCTTTCGGATCAAAAGGACCTTGGTCGTATTTCGGAGAACAATAGCGCAAAAAATACCAGGAGGATTCCATGAAGGTGTCCATAGTATCCGTCTCACGTTGGGCGGGCTTTCCACATTGAGGGCAAGTCGTGTTTACAAAAGATTCAATTTTGGCCAAAGGAGAGTTACCTTCGCCTGTAAACTCGACATCTAAGGGTAGAGTGACAGGTAAATCCTTTTCTGGAACAGGCACCGCACCACAAGCCAAGCAATTGATAATAGGAATCGGACAACCCCAATAACGCTGCCGAGAAATTCCCCAATCACGAAGTTTATAGGTAATTTTTTGAACACCCTGTTTTTTTTCTTCCAAAAAATTTACAATTGCCTTTTTTGCTTCAAGACTAGGCATACCGGAAAATTGAGCGCTGTTGACCATCACACCGGCGTCCACGAAGGCTTTTTGTAGGGGCAATTCATGAATTGCCCCTACATTTTCGGGTTCAATCACCCCTTTAATTGGAATATTATATTTCTTTGCAAAATCGAAATCACGCTGATCATGGGCAGGTACAGCCATCACCGCGCCTGTACCGTAATCCATCAAAACAAAATTGGCGGCATACACTGGAACTTTTTCGCCCGTAAGAGGATGAGTCGCATGGAAACCTAAAAACACGCCTTCTTTTTCATAATCTTCAGCAATTCTTTTTTCACGATCGATTTTTCGGCTTCGTTCCCGCAAATCCTCCACCGCTTTTTTGATTGCCGGATCTTTTACGAGTTTATCAATCAAAGGATGTTCGGTCGCGAGCGACATAAAAGTCACTCCATAAAGGGTATCGGGACGAGTAGTAAAAATTTCTAGCTTTTCATCACTGCCCTCTATGCCAAACAAAACAGTGGCGCCTACGCTTTTACCAATCCATTCCCGCTGCATCACCAAAACTTTTTCAGGCCATCCGGGAAGCTTATAAGTGTCTTCTAATAATTCTTCGGCATAAGCGGTAATTTTAAAGAACCATTGTTC
>CAYYEM010000026.1:8862-13784 GCA_964470915.1 uncultured Pseudomonadota bacterium | reverse complement strand
TTGAAGGAAGCCACAGCTTCAATAGAGGCATGCTCCAAGCTCAACACATCTGTGTGACGAAGCACGGGGCGATCTAAATCTTCGAGAAGGCGAACTGGAGATTGCCATCCTACCATTCTAAAACCAGCTTGATTGGCAAAAGGCTGAAAATTAGAAACCGTTGCTACTGAAGTAGAGGGCGTAGATGATGATGGTTCCTTTTGAGCGATCTGTGTTGGGCTTGAAACATATCGCTGATACAAAAGAGTTCCTGCTAAAGTGAAACAAAAAACTGTTAAACCTACTGTTGCGGGATGTCTAAAAAACACTTTAATTTTTTCTAGAAAACTTGGACGAGATGAAATTTGAGCCAGGATTTTTTCAGTCAGATGAGAGGGAGGATAAACTTCGGGAAGCTTTTCATAGACCTCTGCTACAAAACTCAAGCTTTTCAAGTCTTGCTGGCAAGAGGTGCAAGACTTAAGATGAGACTCTAAAACAGGGCTTTTAGGCTCATCCGGATAAATTAGGGTCACTAATTCATCTTTCAATTGTTCACATTGTGATAACATTTTAATTCCTTATATGAAAAGTCAACGCTACCCGTTAGGATTTAGGTCTTTATATCCTGATTTTTCCAAGATATTTTTCAAAGTTTCACAAGCATATCTCATACGACTCTTAACAGTGTTTACTGATACTCCTAAAACTTCAGCAATTTCTTCAAATTTAAGGCCGTTTTTCCCACGCAATAAAAACACTTCCTTTTGATCAGGGTTTATTTTGGCTAAAGCTGCCTCCAACACTTTACCTATTTCAGCATCAGAACTTTGTGAGTCAGGATGAGGGTCTTCGGAGGGAATCACATCATAAAGAGATCGATCCTCACCCTCTTCTGTGGCATCCAGAGAAAGCGTCCGCCGTATTTTCTTTTTTCGGTAAACATCGATACAAAGATTTCTGACAATGGTATAAAGCCAAGTAGAAAATTTGGCTGTGGGAACCCAATTCGGTGCGGCACGGTGCATCTTAATAAAAACATCTTGAAAAACCTCTTCGCTCTCCTGCTCATTGCCCGTGTAACGCAAAATATAACCGTAAACTCCCCTTTTATGCCGAGTCAAAAGCTGCTGAAAGGCAGATTGATCCCCTCTTTGGTAAAGGGCCATCAGTTCTTCATCTGAAATAGAGTTTTGAAACATGAGTTGTCAGGTTTATAGCACAGCTTTCTTGAAAGCGGCTACTTTTCTTATCAGAAGTGAGGGGCCTTTTTTCTTTCCCCCCTTTTCAAGCTCAGATACTAAGGCAGAACCTACCACTACACCTTCTGCAACTTTTGATAAATGCTTAGCATCCTCAGGGCTTCGAACCCCAAATCCAATGCATACCGGAAGTTTAATTTGCTGCTTAATTTCTTTTACTTTCGCTTCCACTTCTTGAATGGCTTGTAATTTAGCTCCCGTAATGCCCGTCATTGAAACATAATAAACAAAGCCCGAAGCTAGCTTTTTTACTTTTTTCATTCGTTGCTCATCGGCGGTAGGTGTCAGCAAATAAATGATATGTAAATTATGTTTTTTAGCAGGAAGATGCAGTTCTTCTGATTCTTCAGGAGGCAAATCCACTACAATTAAAGCATCCACCCCAGCCTGTGAGGCCACTTTACAAAATTTCTCATTTCCATAAATAAGAATGGGATTGTAATAACCCATCAATACCAAGGGCACTTGAGATTTTTTCCGAATTTTTGAAACCAGTTTCAAAACAGATTCTAGAGTGGTGCCTTTTTGAAGAGCTCTTTCTGAAGCCCTTTGAATCACAGGACCATCTGCAGAAGGATCTGAAAAAGGTATTCCCAATTCAATCACATCCGCACCCGCTTTTTCCATTTCATAGATTAGTTTTTCAGTTGTTGGAAGATCTGGATCTCCAGCTGTAATAAAAGCAACCAAAGCCTTTTCTTTTTTTTGAGCAAGTTCTTTGAATTTTTTTTCAAGTCGGGTCACAACTTCACTCCCTTAATTTTAGCGACTGTTCCCATATCTTTATCCCCACGACCTGAAAGATTTACAATCACAATATCTCCTGCCTTAAATTTGGAGGCCCATTTTTTAAGGAAAGCAATCGCATGAGACGATTCTAAAGCAGGAATAATGCCTTCTGTTCTCGTTAAAAGATCAAAACCTTCCATGGCTTCTTTATCAGTCACAGGCAAATACTCCGCTCGACCCACATCATGTAGCCAACTATGTTCAGGACCGACCCCAGGATAATCCAGTCCTGCAGAAATGGAATGAGTTTCCTTGACCTGCCCTTGAGAGTCCTGCAAAACATAAGACTTAGAACCATGCAAAACACCCACGGATCCGCCAGACAAAGTGGCTGCATGTTTTCCAGAATGTAATCCAGAGCCGCCTGCTTCTACTCCAAAAATGCGAACTACTTTATTTTTAAGAAAGGGATAAAAAAGTCCTAAAGAGTTTGACCCCCCACCCACGCAAGCTACTAAAGCATCGGGAAGACGTTTTTCTAATTTAAGAATCTGTTTTTTAGCTTCAATGCCGATAATCGACTGAAAATCTCTTACAATCATCGGATATGGATGCGGACCTGCAACCGATCCAATACAATAAAACGTATTCCGAATATTTGTAATCCAATCTCTTAAGGCCTCATTCATTGCATCTTTTAATGTCTTGGATCCGCTCGTTACTGCATTTACTTTTGCCCCTAAGAGCTTCATTCTAAAAACATTCAAAGATTGGCGATGCACATCTTCTTCGCCCATGAACACTTCACATTCTACTCCCAAAAGCGCGCACATGGTTGCGGTCGCCACACCATGCTGACCCGCTCCTGTTTCTGCAATGACACGAGTTTTACCCATGCGTTTAGCCATGAGAATCTGGCCTAAGGTATTATTTACCTTATGAGCTCCCGTGTGACAGAGATCTTCGCGTTTCAAATAAACTTTAAATTTTCCCAATTTTTCAGAAAGATTTTTAGCAAAGTACAGGGGAGTTGGGCGACCTATGTAAGACCTCGCCAAATCATCAAACTCTTTTTTAAATTCAGGATCTTTTCTTACAAGACGATAGGCTTCTTCTAACTCAAAAAGAGCTGGCATCAGGGTTTCAGCGACATAACGTCCCCCAAATTTTCCGTAATGACCTTTTTTATCGGGAAGAGACATAATACCTCGTATGGGCACAGCATACTGCACCCCTACACTAACCTTAAATGAGAATGCTTCGCTCTACTTATAAAGTCTTCCATCTTTTTGAAATCTTTTTTTCCAGGCTTACTTTCCACTCCACTTGCCACATCTACAGCGTAAGGTTGCACAGTAGCAATTGCCAACTGAATATTTTCAGGATTCAAGCCTCCTGCGAGAAAGATTTTCTTTCCCAAGTTTTTAGCTCTTTTCACTAAATCCCAATCAGGCTTGTGACCTGTTCCGCCATATTGGCCCGGAACATGTGCATCGATCAGCACCCACTCACTGTCATATTGTGGAATTTTTTCAATATCACTTTCATTTTCAAGCCTAATAGCTTTCCACCAAGGGTGACCCATTTGATTACAAAAATCCGGGCTTTCATCTCCATGAAACTGCAAATAATCCAATTCCAAAAGCTGAGCCAAATCTATCACATTTTCATACTCCTCATTCACAAACACGCCCACCTTAGGAATATTAGGAGGAATTTCTTGAAAAATTTTCTTGGCCTTTTCATAAGAAAGATAACGTGGAGATTGAGAGTAAAAATTAAAACCTAAAAAATCAGCACCCAACTCAATTGCTGCAAGAGTATCCTCTAAATTAGTAAGACCACAGATTTTTACGAGTGTGTTGTCTGACACCCTATTCTCCAATCATTTCTTTGAATTTCTTTTTTAAATCTTTTTCCCTCAGCAAATGCTCGCCAATCAAAAAGGCTTTAGCACCCGCTTTCATCATCCGTTCAATATCAGTACGCGTTTTAAGACCTGATTCAGAAACCACTATTCGCTTTTGAGGAATTTTAGAAATTAATTTTTCAGTCACTGACAAATCAGTCACCAATGTTTTTAAATTGCGGTTATTAATTCCCAGCAAAGGCAGTCCATGCTTTGATCCTAAACTGATATCGAGCGCTGTCTGCAATTCTTCCTCATCATGCACTTCGACTATTGTTGTCATTCCAAGATCTGAAGCCAAACCAGAAAAATCTTCCAGCTTACTTTTCTCTAAAATTGCCACAATGGCCAAAATACAATCTGCACCATAAGCCCGCGCTTCGTAAATTTGATACTCATCGATCATAAAATCTTTGCGAAGAATAGGCCTCACACTTACTTTTCTCACAGCCGCCAAATCTTCCAAACTTCCTTGAAAATAAGGCCCATCTGTCAAAACAGATAAAGCCGCAGCTCCCGCATCGATATATTCTTGTGCAATTCGATCAGGCTTATATTCAGGGCGAATCATTCCTCCCGAAGGAGAAGCTTTTTTAATTTCTGCAATGATTCTGGTCGCAGGCAGTACTCCTTGCAACTGATCATGATTTAAGTGTTGGGCAAAATCGATAGCCACAGCAACTTCTTTTGCTTTTTTCTTGATATCCCGCAAAGAAACCCGAAACTTTGCAGAATCAATCTCTTCTTTTTTTGTTTTAACAATTTTTTCAAGGAGGGTGTTTTCGTAAGACATCTCAATTCACCACCACTTCTTCTCGGGAAGTTATCTCTCGCAATTTTTCTAAAATCTTTAGTGCTTTTCCTGAGTCGATAGCTTCTTCTGCTTTATCAATACCAATTTCCAATTCTCGTACTAAATCACTCACGTATAATACCGCTGCTGCATTTAATACTACCACATCCCGACGATGGCCTTTCTCGCCTTTTAAAATCGCTTCTATCATTTGAGCATTGGTTTTCGCGTCCCCACCCAACAAGTCTTT
>CAYYEM010000026.1:3878-8762 GCA_964470915.1 uncultured Pseudomonadota bacterium | reverse complement strand
GCAGGATTTGCTAAGGGACCCACCAAGTTAAAAATGGTACGCAGCCCTAAATCTTTACGAACAGTGGCCACATTTTTCATTGCGGGGTGATAAAGAGGTGCATAAAGAAAAGCAAAACCTGTTTGCTCAAGACACTTCTCCGCAAGCTCTGGACTAATTTCTACTCTCACTCCTAAAGCTTCCAAAACATCCGCACTGCCTGCCTGAGATGAAACAGATCGATTACCATGCTTGGCAACTTTAGCGCCCGCTGCAGCTGCCACTAAAGCCGCTGCAGTTGAAATATTAAACGTGTTGGAGTGATCGCCTCCCGTCCCACAAGAATCTACCAAATTGGGAACTTTACTGTGAAAAGACACTGCAGCATGACGAAGTGCTTGGGTGGCTGCGACTAACTCTTCAACATTTTCTCCTTTCATCCTGAGCGCTACCAAAAAAGCGGCCATCACTGCGGGTGACACTTGTCCTGACATCATCTGCTGAAAAGAAGATTGGAGTTCTTCAGGCTCAAGAGATTGTTTATCGATCAGTTTTTGTAAATATTTTTGAATCATATTCTAACAGTTCCCCCTCTTAAGGTAAAAGGGGGTTAGGGGGCGTTATAAAAGTATCGTAACTCCTCCCAACCTCCTCTTATCCTAAGAGGAGGAGATTAAGGTAAATATCTATAATAGCAAAAAATTCTTCAGCAATTGTTTTCCAGATGTTGTCAAAATTGATTCAGGATGAAACTGAACCCCTTCAATAAGATATTCTTTATGACGTACTCCCATAATCTCTCCTTCCTGAGTCCAAGCTGTTTTCTGCAAACAATCCGGAAGGGAAGCCGGTTCAATCACCAGAGAATGATAACGAGTGGCTTCAAAAGGATTATCCAAATTCTTAAAAATTGTTTTGGAATCATGATAAATCGGTGAAATTTTACCATGCATAATACGGGGAGCTCGCACTACCTTTCCACCGAAGGCCTGCCCAATAGATTGATGCCCCAAACAAACTCCCAAAATTGGAAATTTTCCGACACATTTTCGAATCAAATCAAGCGACACTCCTGCTTCGTTTGGTGTACAGGGTCCTGGTGAAATCACCACGCGATCGGGTTTTAACTTTAAAATTTCTGGAACGTCTATTTCATCATTCCGATAAATACGCACCTCTTCACCCAACTCGCTCAAATACTGAACAAGATTGTAAGTAAAAGAATCATAATTATCGATCATCAGTAACATATAAATACCGTTCATCCTGAGCTTGTCGAAGGACAAATCCATTCATGGTTCGACTTTCACCACGAACGATTTTGGAAAACTTCAATCACACTTTCCCTTCGCACACCATTTTCACCGCCTCCATAACGGCTCGCGCTTTATTCTGACATTCTTTATATTCAAGCTCCGGTTTTGAATCATAAACAACTCCAGCACCTGCTTGGGCATAAAGATTCTTAGTATTCATCGCAATCGAGCGAATCGTAATGGCCATATCAGAATTGCCTGCAAAATCAATATAGCCCACGCAGCCTCCATAAAATCCACGCTTCACAGGCTCAAGCTCTTCGATAATTTCCATCGCCCGAATTTTAGGAGCTCCGCTTAATGTCCCGGCTGGAAAAGAGGCTGCAATTACATCGAAAGCATCCTGACCTTTTTTTAATTTTCCTTCCACATTCGAAACCATGTGCATGACATGAGAATATCTTTCGACCGTCATGAGCTCTGTCACTTTTACAGAACCTGCTTCAGAAACTCTACCCACATCATTGCGACCCAAATCCACGAGCATAATATGCTCCGCTTTTTCTTTGGGATCTTCCATCATATCCTTTTCCATGGCCCTATCATCTGCTGCATCTTTCCCACGACGACGAGTGCCCGCAATAGGTCGTAAAGTCACTTGACCATTTTCCAAACGCACCATGACCTCAGGAGAAGAACCCACCAAAGCATATTTTCCCATCTTGAGATAAAACAAATACGGAGATGGGTTCAATTGGCGTAAAGCTCGATACACATTCACCGGGTTCAGCTTGGCATTTGCTTTCCATTGCATCGAAAGCACCACCTGAAAAATATCTCCGGCCTTAATATAATTTTGGGCCTTCAAAATCATTTCTCGAAATTCACTTTCGCTCAGTGAAGATTTCCAAGATGGATTTTTAGGTAGCTTTACTTTCTTAACTAGCTTGGTGTTTTTTTGAAATTGGCGAACATTTTTTTTTAAATCTGCCAAAGCTTTTTCATACACTTTTTTTGCACTCTGTTTGCCATCTAAAAATGCATTCACCACTGCATAAGAAGTGTGACGAAGATTATCAAAAATAAGCATCTGATCGTAGAGACCAAAAAAACAATCAGGGAAATCCATTCCTGAATGATTCAAATCTTCTATATTTTCAAAATAGCGAATGCAGTCATAACCCAAATAACCCACTGCGCCTCCGCATAAACGAGGCAGCCCTGGGTCAGGCACCCATTTAAACTTCTGCAATTCCTGTTTGAGAATACTCAAAGGATTTCCACTGCCTTTTGTCGGCTTTAAATATCGTTTCTCCCGACTCAAAAACTCCCATTTTTTTCCTTGAGCTTGCAAAATGAAGCGTGGATTGAAACCTACAAAACTGTAACGCCCCCACTTTTCTCCACCCTCCATACTTTCAAGTAAAAAAGAATAAGGAGAGCTTTGGACTTTGAGCAAAGCAGCAACGGGCGTTTCAAGATCCGCGCTTAATTCCTGGGAAATAGGAATTAAATTTCCTTGCGAGGCCAAACGAGAAAATTCTTTAAAAGATAAGGGTGGCATTTTATCGAGATTAACAGATTTAATGAGTATTACAAAGAATTTCTAAAAGCGATAGCTGCTGAGGGGAAGGCTCTGCGGGCTTTGCCCGTGGCGTCTTTCTACGACGACAATTGCCCAATAAAATCACAACCCGTCAAACTCGAGGCTTTTTGTAAACTTTCACAAGTAGAACCTTGAATGCTTTTCACACATTGCCCCATTTGATCTGCTGAAACCTGAATTTTCTTATCTACAGGCAAAACTTTGTAAGCTTGGATGAAAGAATCGTTCATCTGTCCTACGCATTGATTCATAGGAATTTTTTGAGTAGAACATTGCTCCATTTTTGTACAAAAAGCTTGGGAAACCTTGGTGGAAACTTCATTAAAGGAAGGGGCCGCTGGAGTTGCTGCTGCAGGCTTTGATTCAGCAGCCCAAAGAAGACTCGGAAAGGAAATAAAAAAAATGAATCCTAATATTTTTTTCATGTTTGCTCCTCTAAAATCGCCCGAGCGCCTCCTATAACTCCGGCTTGATTGCCAAGCTTAGCTCTTTGAACTTTCACTCGGTTCACAAGAGTAGGATAAGTATGTTTTCGGATACCTCGATGAAGTCCTTTCATAAACATTGTCCAGGCGCCTGAAAGGCCTCCTCCAATCAATATGGTTTCAATATCTAAAACATTAACAAGACTTGCGATCCCTGCTCCTAGATTCTCACCCATAGCATCTAGAATTTTTTTGGCTTTTTTATTACCTCGTAAAGCAAGTTTGTAAAGTTTTTTTGCTTCAAAAGGACTTACTTTTTGAATTCCTACAGCAGAAGCGTAAAGCTCTAAACAGCCTTGACCTCCACAAGTGCAAGCGTAGCCATCTTTGTGAAGAATCAAGTGCCCTATCTCCCCCGCAAAACCAGAATCCCCTCGAAATATTTTTCGATTGATAACAATTCCTCCACCAATACCCGTCCCCAAAGTTAATAAAACAAAATGCTTACTTTTTTGAGCAGCCCCCTTCCATCCCTCTCCTAAAGCAGCCATATTTGCATCGTTATCAACAAGAATTGGAAAGGCTATTTTTTTAGCTAACTCGTCACGAATGGGGTAGTCAATCCAAGCCGGGAAATGGGGCGATCGATGTACCATCCCTTTAAGTGAAACAATTCCAGGAATTCCCAAACCTACTCCCATAATATGAAACTTTTTTTTCTCAGCCCATTTTTTATGATAGGTAAAAGATTTTAAAATATTTTTAAGGATTAGTTCGGAAGATTTGTGCGATTGTGTAGGAAGTGATGCGTGATGTAAAAGCGCTCCCTTTTCATTTACGACCGCACTTTTAATATGAGTGCCACCGACATCGATCCCAATAGCCACTCTTTGATAAGATGTTTGCTTTGATCTCATAGCATTCAAACAGGTTGATGACCTACTGCCACAATAAGCAGGAATAGCAAAACCATAATGACAGCAATCACAAAGAAAGTAAGCCCGCAAATCAATACCAGAGGCAGCAATGCGGCTCCTAGAGCCTGACCTGTAGAAGCTTGTTGAAGTTTTTTAAAACCAATCACTAAAATGACATATTGCCATATAAAGGCGGCAAGAAAACCTACCAAAGGTATCAACTGTAACAATTGGGGACCTTGTGAATAGGCATAAACCCTGAAAGTGGCTTCATAACGATTTTTTCCACTCCCGAGTAAAAGTAAAAACAAATGATAAATTCCTGAATACAAAAACAGATTAATCAAACTTGAGATCGGGGCTGCAATCAAAAGACCAATCCCTATGAACATTGAAAAACTGGCATTCAGCAGAACTTCTTTGACAGGCAGACCCACAAAATGCTGAAGCAAAGCTCCAAAACCTTGAAAAAATAATTGGTAAATCGTTGAGAAAAAAACCCCCAAACTAATACAAATCATTCCAAAAATTAGTGGAGAGCTGTAATTTCCGCCAACTGGCACCGAGTCAAAAAAACGAGAAGGCTCGAGCATGGAAAGTTTGAGACTTTCCCAAAAGCCTTTAAAGAAGCCAACTTGCTCTCTTTGTTCCCAATGAATAATCGTTTGATTCATGATTGAAAGATTCTAACTAAAAAGATA
>CAYYEM010000026.1:0-3778 GCA_964470915.1 uncultured Pseudomonadota bacterium | reverse complement strand
AAAAAAGCCTTTTTAGATGCTTATGAATCCCACCACTTAACTTCGGTCATGAGAAAGAAATTAGGGGATTCTGTCGAACTTCTTACAGGGCAAGGCAAACTCTATGAAGGAAAAATTGTAAACTTAAGCCCTCTCGTCGAAATTGAAATTTTATCGAGTCGAATTCAGGAAGAAGCACATGCTCCTCTGCTCACACTTTGCCCCGCTCTTTTAAAAAACACCAAAATGGATTGGCTCATTGAAAAAAGTTGTGAACTGGGCATTCAAAGCATTCTTCCTTTTGAATCCGAACACTGCGTTGTAAAAGCTGAAAAAGAAGATAATAAAAAAATCCTTCGTTGGGAAAAGATTGCACGAGAAAGTTTAAAACAATCCGGAAGAGGACTTTTACCACAAATGGGTCCGATCCTGAGTTTTGAAGATCTGCTATTAAAGTTTCAAAATAAAGATGCGCTCAAGCTTATTTTTTCACTCGAAAATATTGGCTCACTTCGCGCAAGAGATCTTGAAGATTACATGATTCAAAAGGGAAACAACTCCGAATGGATCTTCTTGATAGGACCCGAAGGTGGCTTCAGCCCTTCTGAAGAAAAAAAAGCACAAGAACATGGGTTTAAACTTTGTTCTTTGGGAGTTCACACTTTGAGAGCAGAAACAGCAGCGATATCAGCTCTTTCGATTCTCAATTTTTTAAAGGAGTCGATGCAATGAAAAAACCGCTGATCCTTGCCCATCGCGGTGCACGACGTGAAGCTCCTGAAAATACACTCGCGGCTTTTGCCAAAGCTAAAGACATGGGGGCAGATGGCGTAGAACTAGATGTTCTTTTATCAAAAGATCGGCAACTGGTGGTCACCCATAATGAAAACCTTGAGGAATTTACGGGTCGAAGAGATTCAGTCAAAAACATGACGCTCCAAGAACTTCGACAACTTGATTTTGGTTCTCACTATTCCACAGAATTTAGAGGTGAAAAAATTCCAAGTCTCGCAGAGGTTTTTGAGTTACTGCGCGGAAAAATGATCATCAATGTTGAAATGAAAGGTAAAAATATTTTTGATGATGGTCGTGAAACGCTTCTTTTACAACTCATTCGTGATTTTAATATTGAAGAACAAATCTGGATCTCTTCTTTCAATATTTTTGCACTGCGACGACTGATGAAAATCGCACCACACATCAAAAGAGGTTATTTGTTTTATGAAAAACAAGATCCCTTCTCAAAAAAGGGAGGATGGGATTTTTTTGTAAAACCTCAAAGTTGGAACATTTCAAGAGGTCTAATCGATCATTCTACTATTGAAACAATTCATCAAAAAAATCGTGAGTGTTGGATTTGGACGGTCAATGATGAAAAAGAAGCAGAAACATTTTCTCAAGCCGGTGCCGATGTGATTATCACCGATGAGCCGAGGAAGTTTATAACTCTTCAAAAATAATTTTTCTTAATATGTTCTGCGGTTCTCGTGGCAAAGGCCATGATGCTGATTTGAGGGTTTACCCCGAGGGAAGAAGGGAAAATACTCCCATCGCTCACAAAAATATTTTCCATTCCATGTACTCTACCATATGAGTTGATTACGGATGTTTTAGGATCCACCCCCATGCAACAAGTTCCCAAAGGATGGAAAGAAAGCAGTTCCAAATCTTTTTTCTTTAAATTTTCAATATTAATTTGATCTAACTCAGAAGGAGAATTCAAAACGGGCAAGTTATGGATTGGAGGATATATTTTTTGAGCCCCTGCTTCAAAAAACACCTTGCACAAAATATGCACTGCATCGACAAATTTTTTAAAATCATTTTGATTCAGAGAATAAAAAATGAGTCGGTCTCCCTGTGGGGTATATCTTACTCTTCCTCGTGATTCATCACTGATTAAAAAACCAAAAGTGGCCACACGGTCAAAATGATCCATGACCTCCTTCTGCTCTTTTCCTCTGACTAAAAGTGCCAAAGATTGTATCGAAGGCGGCATAAATGCTCCTTCAAACATAATACCCTGATCTTTATAGTCAGGACAATAAAAGCTCTGGGGGACCCCCTTCCAACCTAAAACTGAATCTTTAAACAAAGCCAAAGCTTTGCCTGCAGGGTGAAGAGTCAAATTATTTCCCAAAGCTTTTGATTGCGTCGCAACCCCAGAATGTTTCAATAAATAAGGAGTTTGCAAAGTACCTCCTGCGACCACTAACACTTTAGATTTGACTCGAATCATCGCAGAAGCTTTTTGAGTAAGGGGATTTATCCGACGTGCTAACACCTCACTAAACTTTCCATTTCGATGAATAATTTTTTCAGCCAAAGTATAAGGATAAATTTCTGCACCCGCTTGCAGGGCTTGAGGAATATAATTCAACTGAACACTTTGTTTGGCATCTGTTGGGCACCCAAAACAACAAAGACTACTCCCCTCGCAGGCTTTCACATTTCGCTTTAGAGGAATTCCGTGAAGACCCATCTGTTGAAGTCCTCGCCGAAAAATTTTAGCACTGGGATCTATTAACTCCTCTGGTACATCTATCACATTAACAACCTGTTCTACTTTTTCAAAATAAGGCTTCATCTCTTCAGCAGTTAAATCACTCAGGCCGTATAGTTTTATCCATTTTTGCAAAACCTGATCGGGGGTTCGAAAACAGGTCCCCGAATTGATAGTCGTCGTGCCACCGATGGTTTTTCCAGTTAAAATAGGAATTAAAGGCGTACCTAAGGTAGCTGTTAAACCAAAATCACGATACATTTTTACTGAACGCTCTACGGCATCACCTGTGAAATCATTGAGATCAAATCTGCCACCTTCCTCTAAAATGACTACCTTGAGCCCGGCTTGCGCAAGTTCAGCAGCGACAGGAGCACCCCCTGCTCCCGAACCAATCACGCAGACATCCGCTTCAAGAGAATAGTCCTGATTCAAATCAAGCTTCACTTGCTCACCATATAAAACAGATGAGGGTTTTTTGTTCGGCTGTTTTGCTTGATAACCAATACATTGAGAAACTTCCGGAGAAGCGTAGAAGTTCGGCACTAGATTCGCTTCTATAAAACGAAATAACATGCGGCGATAGAGTAAAGGGGAATGATAAAAACTTGCCAAATAATCTGCTCGGAGCTTTTCATCCATTTTGGTAAATTTTTTGCCGCAAAAACGAAAAAAAACAGCTCGATATTCAAGATAATTTAAAATCAAACAAAAAAGCCTAATCACGTTTTTAGGGGAATAAACTAAATTCAATCTTTCTACTTTATCTGCAATTTTAAGCTCTGATGGCTTGTATGGAATTTTTTCGGAAACAGGAATGAGTGTATCGGCAATAAGTTCCAGTATTTTTTTTTGAGCAGCACTTAAAAGTTTCTTTGTCGCCATTTAATCACCCTCGAGACTGTCCGAAAATCGGACACTTTTTCCGGACACAGTGTCCGGAAATCGGACACTTTTGAGTGCCTTATTGTAATGCGAATGCCGCTCCCCTTCCACAACATTCTGATTTTTATATAAAAAATTTAAAAACTTCTCTTTGCGATCTCTTTGGCATCCCTTCTGCAATCTCATCAAAGCATGGAAAATCAAAAACAGGAACAAGAATCAAAAAAACTCCAAGAGTCTCTGAGAAAAATTCAGGAACAACTGAATCATGCACTACAAAACAAACAATATTGGGGACTCGATCAAAAACTTCAATCGCTTCAAAGAAGCTTTCACGTCCAAGGACGTGTCTGAAAAGGCAGTCGCTAGTGATTAGTGTCTAGTGTTTTTGACTAAGACCGGCATCTGAAA
>CAYYEM010000025.1:20823-24543 GCA_964470915.1 uncultured Pseudomonadota bacterium | reverse complement strand
AAAGCGACAGGCTTATAAATTCCTTCTCGAAGAGATTTTTTGATTTTTGAAATTAAAAGAGTTGCATCTTCTTTGCTAATCACTTTTTTTGCGGTGTATTTGCGAAGTTTGTTTACCATTTCTTTGGCATAAAGAAGCTTAAGCTGCCCGGTAGGATCCGCCTGCAAAACATAAGATTGATCAAAGTTTTGAAGAAAATGCACTGCAGAAGCATAACAAATACTTTTAAAATCTTTTACTGACTCATCGGTGAGAGGATAAGAAGATCGTTTTGCCATCAATTCTGCGGCTTTTCTCCACTTGTTCATGCGCTGAACTAACATTAAACCATCAAAAATTTTCTTGGTGGTCTTGAAAGAAAACAGCGCTTTCTTTAAACCCTGTTCTAGCAATGCATCATTTTTACTGTAATCTGTGGAGGCTAACTCTTTCAGAATATCCCAAACTTTATCTGGCATTTTCAAATCGTAGCGCATTTCCCAATAAGTGTGACGAAGCGTAAGGGCCTCGTAACTTTGAATCGTGGTGTAAGGCACAAAATAATTATGGGCGACTGTATCCACCGACAAATGAGTGAGATATCCATAAATAAAGGCCTGTTCACTTTCATTTTTTGCTTTATCTAAAAGAGGAATGGCGACATCCCAATGATGGCAATGATATAAATCTCCCGCGAATTTTTTTCCAAAAATAATATCAGCAGCAAGATTGCCATATAAAAAATCATTCGGATGTTTTTTAAGAAGATGACGAATTGTGGGTGCTAATACTGCCACTTGGCTCAAGGCATAAAGAGCATAATCCAAATGAGCACCCGGCCCCCAAGCATGGGCGGTAGATGGCATCAGAAACCAAATAAAGAAAACGATGACAAAATATAGAAACATAAGGTAATTTCTTTAGGGAAATGCTGATTAATGACAGTATAAGTAATTATCTATAGAAGGAAAAGCCCCAAATGTCGAAGAACCCGAATGAACAACTTGCAGATTATTTGGAACAAAAAAAAGAAGCTGGATTACTGCCGGAGTATTATTGGAAATCGAAGAGAGAAGTTAGAAGTGAGGAGTTAGACGAAAAGAATAAAGAATCTAAACCTCTCACCTCTCACCTCTCACCCCTCACTTTCCTCGAAGATATCCGCAACGTAATTGGTAATTGCACCCGTTGTCGCTTGAATGAAGGTCGAAATAATATTGTGTTTGGGGTAGGAAATCCAAAAGCTGAACTGATGTTTGTCGGTGAAGCACCTGGACGAGATGAAGACTTAAAAGGTGAACCTTTTGTGGGGAGAGCCGGTCAACTTCTCACTAAAATTATCGAAGCCATGGGATTTAAAAGAGAAGATGTTTATATTGCAAATGTTGTAAAATGCCGGCCTCCAGAAAATCGCAATCCTGCTCCGGATGAAATTGCGACCTGCTCTCCTTTTCTCTTCAAACAAATAGAACTCATCCAACCTAAAATCATTGTAGGCTTAGGAACTTTTGCGGTGCAAACCTTACTGGCAACCGAGGATAAGATCACCGGGCTCCGTGGCAAAATTCATCAATGGCCCAATCCAGTAGTTAAAAAAGTGTTAAATATTCAACTCCCTCTTGAAAGCATTAAGTTCATGCCCACTTATCATCCTGCTTTTTTACTCCGAAATCCCAATATGAAAAAACCGGTTTGGGAAGATATGCAGATTGTGATGAAAGAGTTAGGAAAATAATCAAACATCTAATCCCATGAGGGTTGTCAGGGGGAGACATGGAATTCTTCCCCTGACTTTAGCTCCGTCAGAACTTGTTTCTGGCGAAGCGAATAGACCATGAAGGAATTGAAAAAATAATCTATTCCACTACTACTTGTAATCGTGGACCCGTTTTGACTGAAATTTCTTTGGCGGGAGGAAGCATATCTCCGTCGATGGTATAGGCCTGAGGCTCATCAAACTTGATGATCATTTCTTCGGCGGGTTCTTCAATTAAATCTGCACAAGTAGAAGGTTTTCCTAAAAACATGAAGGGTACATGGCGTAAAATATTACGGGGTGGAGTCGAAAAAGAAATTGCATGAAACTTGCGAGGCTCTTCAGAGTAGTGAAATACTCGGAATTTAAGTCCTAAACGATCCACGGCTCCTGCATAAATGGCTGAATAATTTTGAAAAGGCCATTTTTTACCATTCACCCAAACTTCAGCCCCCATTCGAGCAAACATATCACGTGAAAATTTGCCGTTGATTAAAGCAGAGCCTATAGAATGCATCAGTGTCATACCTGCCCCAAACGCAGAACGATTTCCCTTATTATAATAAGCATCCATGAAACGGTAAATCACCCCTGCCCCAAAAATAAATCCATACTCTCCATTGATATTCATACAATCGAGTTCTTTAATTTTAAAAGGCTGGTCTTCGTGATATTTATAAAGAAGATTTGAAATGATTTTTTCAGGTGACCCTTTAATACCACAGGCCATCGCCATGGTATTAAGCGTACCCCCTCGCAAAAAAGTAATTTTGGGAAGAGGTTTGTCTCCATAAACTCGAATAAAAGCTGTGAGCGTAAAATGAATCGTACCATCTCCCCCACCTATTCCCAGGACCTCAATATCACGCGTTTTAAATTCTTCTGCTACTCGTTGCAGATCTGACAAATCATGCGTTGCCTTGCAGGAACCTTTATCTCCCACAATAAACGCCAAACGATCCATACGATCAGGATCTTTTTTGTGTTTTTTAGAATGAGGATTTAGAACAATTCCGATACCAGACATACTTAGAGTGAGGTGTTAGAAGTAAAACATGAGGAGTGAAAAGAAAAGATTTCTTCCCCTCACTTCTCACCCCTCACTTCTCACCTGAATAATATTTCTCTTGCTTGATCAACTGTTGCAATAGGCCTCTTATATTTTTCTGCCAAGCTCACCACCTTCGTTACCAATTCTGCATTACTTTTGGCAAGTATCCCTTTTTCAAGGTAAATATTATCTTCAAAACCTACTCGACAATGTCCCCCCCATTGAATGGCAAGTTCCATCATCGGAAATTGATAACGACCGATCGCCGCTACACTCCAAGTAGCATCAGGTGGAAGTCCTTCTGTCAAAAATTTCAGATTTCTTTCGCTTGCAGCAAGAGCCCCTGGAACTCCGAGTACAAATTGAAAATGAGGTGGAGATTTTATCAAGCCTTTTTCGACTAAACTCAAGCCCATTTCTAGCATAGAAACATCAAACACTTCGATTTCAGGCTTAATGTTTTTCTCAAGCATTTTTTGAGCCAGTGTTTCGATGAAAGGAACAGGATTCAAAAAAACATCTTTTCCAAAATTAATACTTCCTGTGGAAAGTGAAGCCATTTCCGCCCCCGCCTCCAACACACTCAAACGATCTGCTTCGCTATCTCCAATCGCTGCTCCTGTGGAAACCTGCAAAATGGGTCTTACTTCATTTCGAATTTTTTGAATCACTTCTTTGAATACTTTTACTTCACAAGTAGGATTTCCCTTTTGATCACGCACATGCAGATGCAACATGCTCGCACCCGCTCTCACAGCTTCGATTCCTGATTGAGAAATTTCATCTGTACTTAAAGGAAGATAGGGCTGATTCTTGCGAGTGAGTTCTGCACCTACTAAGGCACAGGTAACAATCAAAGGGCTTGTCATTTTACCACACAAGTCCCCACCGCTTTGACAACCAAAATTTTCTTTTTTAATACTTTGGCTTTCGT
>CAYYEM010000025.1:2493-20723 GCA_964470915.1 uncultured Pseudomonadota bacterium | reverse complement strand
AAGTCCCCACCGCTTTGACAACCAAAATTTTCTTTTTTAATACTTTGGCTTTCGTGGGTGTTTTAGGATTTCGAGAAGCTTCAATTACTTTGTAAGCCGCAAATTTCATCTTGCGAGAAGTTTTACCTACTTGAACAATTTCTCCCTGCACTTCCAAAAAATCACCTGCATAGACCGGTGCTATAAAATCAACATTTTCATAAGCTCTAAATAAGCCCTCATCTCCATCATGTTGAATACAAAGCTCGGTGGCTATATCTCCAAACAGCTGAAGAATACGAGCTCCATCCACTAGATTTCCCCCATAATGGGCATCCGCTTGGCTTATGCGTATATTATGAATGCAGCGGTAAACTTTGTGAGGCATAGCCTTATTGTATTGTTTTAAAGCATAAAAAAAAAGGACAGCTTTTAACTGTCCTTTAATTTCATTGGCTTTTGTGAAGGGAGGGGGGGAATCACTCAAGCCACTCAATTTCTTATTTCAAATTTCAAAGCCCCCTTGTTGTTGATTTGGGGGGGGATCGGGGCTGAAAGCGGCTTTCGCTACTTTCAGCCCCTTTACGATAACTATATAAAGCAACAGCTGGGCCAAAAGCATAAAACAGAATAAGTAACTGATATATATAATCTTTTTTTAAATTCCAAAAACCAAACTTTCTTCCCTTAAAACACTTTAAAACAAAACAAAACATGTCCTTGAACATTTTTAAACAAAAACAAGCAATTTTGAAAAAACTGCTTAAGCTTGATAAAACGAGTCTATTGAGAGTGCTAAGTAAAGCCTTTAAACTGTTTATATGAACCCCCCTATTTTGGTAATCGATGATGATCGTATTTTCTCTTTAATGATTTCCAAAAAATTTAAAGAAGCTCAATTACACACAGAAGAAGTAACAAACGCCAAGGACGCTCGTGAAAAAATCAGTTTAAATCCACCTCAACTCATTATTCTGGATGTGCATCTTCCGGATGAATCGGGCATCGATTTTGTTCACGAACTTAAAAAACTCGTTCCTCAAGCACCAATTTTAATGGTGAGCAGTTCAGCAGATACACCGCTCGTGGTGAATGCGATTCAAAATGGAGCTTCTGATTACATTAAAAAGCCCGTCAATTTTCATGAGCTACTTGAAAAAGCACAAAAGCTGATTGAGTTACAAAAAATAAGACAAAACGAATATAAATTAGACCACTCTCAAAATAATTTATTAATGATTGGGAAAAGCCCTCAAACTCGTCATCTTATTCGTCAAATCTCACAAGTAGCTCTTTCAGATGCAACGGTACTATTACGAGGAGAAAGTGGTACTGGTAAAAGTTTAGTCGCTGAAGTAATTCACCAATTAAGTACAAGAAAAAATAAAAATTTTGTCGATATCAATTGCGCGGCCATTCCCTCTACTTTGTTAGAAAGCGAATTGTTTGGTCATGAGAAAGGTTCTTTCACAGGAGCCATTCGAGAAAAACCTGGAAAATTTGAAATCGCAGATAAAGGAACTCTCTTCCTAGATGAAATTGGAGATCTTCCACCCGAACTTCAAGTTAAATTACTTCGTTTCCTTCAGGGACATGAATTTGAAAGAGTGGGAGGTCTTAAAACAATTAAAGCAGACGTTCGTGTCATCTCAGCCACGAATCGAAATCTTGAAAATGCTATTTATGATGGAAAGTTTCGGGAAGATCTATTTTATCGACTGAATGTATTACCCATCTACATCCCCCCTCTACGTGAAAGAAAAGAAGACATTCCACTTTTAGTAAATCATTTTCTAAAGGTTTATAGTGAAAAAGCTCATAAACACTTTGAGCCTTTGAGTGAAAACATCCTAAATTATTTAAGCGAATACGCTTGGCCTGGAAATATACGTGAATTGCAAAATATTATCGAAAGAAGTGTTGTGCTAGCAAAAGACCCCATACTGCATATGTCAGATTTTGCAGGGCTTCCACTCACTCCTAAACATTCTTTAGAAGAAATACCTAAACAAGAAAAAAGGCCTGAAGCAAAAATATTAGAAAATTTTCAAGTCATTAAATCAGTGCAAGATATCGAAAAAGATTCTCTTATAAATGCTCTAAAAAATAATCGAGGAAATGTTTCAAAAGCAGCTGAAAGCATGGGGCTTTCTCGAGGCACCTTATATCGCAGAATGAAAAAATATGAAATTGGATTAAAAAATGAATCCTAAAGTTTTGCAAATTTCTATTGTAGAAGATGATGCAGATTATTTACTGCTCTTGGAACTTTTCTTGTCTGAAGCCAGAGAATTTGAATTTAAAATTCAAAAGTTTTCTAAACTTCAAGATGCTATTGATTCTCCACAAATACAAAATAGTCATTTGATTATTCTAGATCTTACTCTTCCTGATTCCAAAGGGCTTACCACTCTTGAAAAAATGATCGCAAAAGTATCTCATCTCCCCATTGTTGTCATGACAGGTTTAAGTGATGAAACCATTGCGATAGAGTCTTTACAAAAAGGGGCACAAGATTACCTTATCAAAAGTGAATTAGACAGCCGACAACTGCTTCGCGCGATCACTCGAGCCATAGAAAGAGCTAAGCTCCGAGAAGAACTTAAAAAAGCAAAAGACGCAGCTGAAGCCGCTAATAGCGCAAAGAGTGAATTCCTTGCCAATATGAGCCATGAAATCCGTACCCCTTTAAATGGAATTTTAGGGATGGCAGATTTAATTTTAGATCATCCCCTTTCTCAAGAGGTAAAAGAAGAAGTAGAAATTTTAAAAGAATCAGCCAGCTTTCTTTCAAACCTACTCAATGATATCCTCGATTTTTCAAGAATTGAAGCTGGAAAAATGGAACTCGAAGAGATTCCATTCGATCCTGAAAGATTGATGCAGCATTGCATTCAGAATTTCCGCTCAAAAGCACAAAAGAAAAATCTAGAAATTATCTCCGAAATCAAAAATCTCCCTCTTCTTTTGACAGGAGATCCAAATAAAATTCGCCAAATCATCAATAATCTTTTGGATAATGCAATCAAGTTTAGCGAACAGGGTAAAATTTTTCTTTCGATGCATTCTGATGTTTTAGCGAATGGAGAAGTTCAATTAAGTATTATAGTAAAAGACAATGGACTTGGCATTGATCCAGAAAAACAAAATATTATTTTCGAAAGTTTCACACAAGCAGATCCATCTACAACACGACGATATGGGGGCAGTGGTCTTGGGCTAAGCATTTGCAAACGCCTCGCTGAAAAAATGGGTGGAGAAATTCAATTAGAAAGTCATCCAGGTCAAGGCAGCACCTTTAAAGTTTATTTACGGGTCAAAAGTTGTACAAACTCTACGGATACAAAGCACTTAAAATCACTTTTAAAAAGCAATCACCCCCTTCTCAAGGTTTTGGTGGCAGAAGACAATGAGGTAAATCAAAAAATTACGCGTAGTATTCTAGAAAAACATGGCTATCAGGTGGAAATGGTCAAAAACGGATTTCAAGTTCTCAGCGCCTTGGACCGAGAAAATTTTGATGTGATTTTAATGGATATTCAAATGCCTGAAATGGATGGACTGGAATGTACTCATCTGATTCGCCAAAAAGAAAGCAGTAGCACACAACACATCTCCATTATCGCCATGACAGCCCATGCCCTGGAGACAGAAAAAAGAAAATGCCTCGAAGCTGGAATGGATGCCTATTTAACGAAACCGATTAATACCCAAACACTGTTATGGACACTTCAGCAACACACTCCTCGGCTTTCCCAAGAGGAAAGATTATTTAATTCAGAAGAGATTTTTGAAAATTGGGGAGATGATGAAGAACTGATTGAAGAAGCTTCAAAGTTGTTTTTTAAAGACTCTCAATCTTTATTTGAAAACATGAATCAAGCAATTGAGAAAAAAGATTCGCAAGCTCTTTTTCAGGCTGCTCATGCTTTTAAAGGTTGTGTTGGTAATTTTCATTCACGCCCTCTTATGGAAAGAGGTCAAATTCTTGAAAACTTAGGTAAAAACAAAAATTTTCCTGAGGCCAAAGCAGAACTACAAAATTTAGAAAAAGAACTTTTCGAATTTAAAAAACAACTCACGAGCTTTATTCACAAACAGAGTCATTAAAGTCATTTAATGCGCTTGAGCATTTCTAATACAATAAAACTCGCGACTTCCGAAGGAAGCGTTCCCGCACCAAAACCAGCATCATAACCTAACTTTGTCGCAATAGCATGGGTCATACGAGGCCCGCCTACTATTTTTAAAAGACGAGGGGAAAGATTTTTGTCTTGCTGAATCAGTTTACGTAAAGCCTTTAAATCTTTTAAGTGTTGATCTTGTTGAGTCACCAGCTTTGAAACCAAGATAGCATCCGCTTTATAATGAAGCGCTTTTTTCAAAAGTTCTGCGTTATCCACCTGGGCTCGCAAATTAACGACCTTAAAGCCTTCATAAGATTCCAAGCCATAATCACCCGCAAAACCTTTTTTATTGAGAATCGCATCAATTCCTACGGTATGAGCATCACTGCCTGTGGTCGCTCCCACTACAACAATTTTACGGCCTATCTTTTTACGAATAATCTCTTCAATTTCTTCGCGTTCAAGTTTCTTGAAAGCTGCTTTAGGAACTTTTATTTTGGTAAAATCGAGACTTGCTCGTGCAAAGCCATAAACAACAAAGAAACTAAACTTTGGCCCAATCGCTTCCATACACGCTACTAGAACCCTCTCAAAACCAAGTCTTTCAACATAAAGACGGGCTGCTTCTTTAGCTTCTGGGCTCGCAGGTACTGGCAAAGTAAAAGAAAGTTGCATGGCTCCATCGCCCAGATGATCTCCATAGGGCTTGATGTTTTTCAAATCCACTGAAGGAGCGACTGGTCGATCACTTTTCAGTGATTTTCCAAACAACCAATTTTTTATTTTAGAAACGGGCATTTAAATATTTCTCTTCCTGTTAATCTCTTCCTCATCAGAGGAAGTTGGGAGGAATTATGAGTGTTTCATAATGTCCTCTGTCCCCTAAGAGGGGTTATTCATCTTTCTTTTCGAAAATCTCCGTCGTGAAGAGTAATGTCTTTCTCTTCTTTCTTGCCTTTCAGGGACGGGAAGGTTTTTTTCCGCACCCAAAAAAGGATTTAAATAAGCTCGATCCTTTTGAAAGACTCCATCCAGACCTTTACCACCCTCTTTTTCACGAGGCATATGCGCAAAAAAACCTTGTTCAATAGCATTCATCAAACCTAAATGTTGTACTTTTTTCAAAAGTCGCAAAGCTTCTTCCATCATCTGACGCGCTCGTCTCACCACTTTGCCGTTCGGCTGATAATGAATTTCATTATGAAAATTAGCTGCACCTTTAAACACATAATTGGCATTTTTGAGCGCTAAAAAACGATCCATCAAATAGGGATTATGAATCGCTTCAGTTGGCATGCCTAACAAATGAATGCTTTGGCCTGTTAAAGTGCTCACCAAATTAAATAAAGCATCATACAAATGAGCAAAAAAGATATCGCCTGTTTTGTGCCGAGTAGGAGGCATGAATTTAATAGGTGCTTTTGGAAAAAACTCTCGCACCAATTCAGCCTGTGCAATTTCAAGTAAAATTGAATCCTCTACTTCTGGATCCATTTCAAAAGCATGCCCTAAAGCCATTTGAGATTCTGGCAAACCGGCTTTCTTCGCAAACGCTTCATTAATCAATTGAGAAGCCAACACCTGATGCCAATACTGATGTGATTCCGCAGTAGTCAGATAATTATCTTCTCCTGTCATAATGGTAATACCCGACTTGGCACAAATCATCCGAGAAAAATGCTGGTCGGTAAAAGTACGCTTCATATTAATATCGCGAAATAAAATACCATACATCGAATCATTCAAAAGATAATCCAATCCTTCTAAAGCACCCATCACAGCAATTTCAGGCATACATAAGCCTGAAGAATAATTAGTAAGACCGATATAACGCTTCAACTTATGGCTCACTTCATTCAAAGCTTCGCGCATGATTTGGAAATTTTTTTGAGTAGCATAAGTTCCACCAAAACCTTCAGTCGTAATTCCCTCGGGTACAAAATCAAGTAGGCTTTGGGCTGTAGAGCGTATCACAGCTACAATATCAGCGCCCAGCTCAGCAGCAGCCTGAGCTTGGATGGCATCTTCATAAATATTTCCTGTCGCGATAATAATATAATTAAGAGGCTTTTCGTTCTTGCGGGAATAACGGGAAATCATTCTACGGCGAGTTTCATAAACCTGATTCAATCTCTTAAAACTATGCTGGCAAAGCTCCTGAACTCTTTTTTCAATACGGTCTCGAGGCACATCGAGCAAATGATTGAAATCAATTTTTCCTTTAGCAATTTCTTGCGCGACTTGTTGCGGACTTAATTTAGGATGTAATACCAGCGCTCGGCAAAACCAATAAGAAACTCCCATGGCAAGTTTCCGTTTATCGAGCTTATCCACAACCTCATTGACGAGTGGAAGATGTGCACCTGTTCCTTCAATGCCCCACAAACGCAATACTGAGCGTTCTATCGAAACGGTGCTATGATAATCAATGTATCGTTGGACAGGGCTTACAATCGCTTCTGCCACCGCTCTACATTGATCCATTTGATCACGATCTAAATTTAATTTTGACATAAAAAAATCCCCTCTCCTTATCAAGGAGAGGGTTAGGGTGAGGTCCAAATTTTTTCAGACCTCCCCTTAATCCCCTCCTTATTTAAGGAGGGGGAATATTGTTTCACTTCGTTCTATCCTTCACTTCATGTGGCTCCAAGCTTACATTATCTTTTTCAAAAAGTTCTGTAAGCCCGGTGTGATCTTGAAAGGTTTCTTTGGCGACTTCTTCTAATGTCGAACAATCGCAATTTGTTTCTTCGGGTTGAGGATAACTGGCAATCAGCCCCTCATAATTTCTCAAAATCACTTTTTTATCGGACTGACTAATCAGGTAACTCGGCATTACCGGCACCTTTCCGCCGCCTCCTGGCACATCAATCACAAACTCAGGAACCGCCAGACCCGAAGTATGGCCTCTTAAGGCCTCGATAATCTCGATCCCCTTTTGTACGGGGGTTCTAAAATGAGAAATCCCTTCTGAAAGATCACACTGATAAATGTAATATGGTTTTACCCGAATTTTCAGAAGTTCCTGCATCAAACGCTTCATAATTAAAACATCTGAATTAATCTTTCGAAGTAAAACCGCCTGATTCATGATGGGGATACCATTCTCTACCAAAAGGTCGCAAGCTCTTTTGGCTTCCGGCGTAATTTCATAGGGATGGTTAAAATGGGTCATAAAATAAATCGGCGTATACTTCTTGAGAACACTCACCAACTCTTCGGTAATTCTCATCGGCATCACACAGGGAATTTTAGAAGCCACCCGAATAATTTCCACATGTGGAATTTTACGAAGCCCTTTGAGCCAGGTTTCTAGAATGGTTCCCGTGACCACTGCATCTCCACCCGATAAAATCACATCTCTAATTTCAGGATGAGAAGCAATATAACCTAAAATTCTTTCCATTTGTCCGCGTTCCAAATGACCTTCTTTATCCAATATAACCCGACGCCTTGTGCAAAAACGGCAATAAAGAGAACAAATGGTGGTAATCAGCACTAACACGCGATCCGGATAGCGATGGGTAAGACCTGGAACCGGTGAATCCACATCTTCTCCAAGCGGATCTTCAAATTCTCCAGGATTCACCTTGAGCTCATCGGGCGTGGGAACCGCTTGTAATAAAAAGGGACATTCCGGATTATTCGGATCAATCAATGAAGCCCAATAAGGAGTCACCGCAAATTTATATTGAGCCAAAGTAGAATTAATACGCTCTTTTTCTTTTTCTGAAATGGGAATTATTTGCTGAAGCATTTCACCACTCGTGATCGTATTTTTCATCTGCCATTTGTAATCATCCCATTGCTCACGAGTCACATTTTTCCAAATCTTGAACTTTTGGAAGTAAAGTGGATCTGTATTATCGATGTAAGGTAAACGCATATTTATCCTTCGACAAGCTCAGGACGAACGGCCTTAGAGATCCATTCATGGTGAGCTTGTCGAACCATTATATTTTATCTCAAACCACTCTCTGAGTTTTTTATTCTTACGAAGCACATTCAAAGCCAATTCCGCATGACCTTCTACATAACCGTTTCCAATGAGAAAGGTAGCATCTTTGCCGATTCCTTCTGCTCCGAGCGCTACTTTAGCAAAATCAGTTGCCATGCTAAAAAACAAAATAATTCCTTGATCCTTCACCGCCATCACAGAATTCATTTCTGTATTGGGAACATTCGCAACATTGATGACGAGGTCGTAATTTTTCCGTAGGGGCAATTCATGAATTGCCCCTACATTTGTTGCATCTCCCACAAAAACTTCATCCACCAATCCTATCAATTTCATATCATCCAAATTTTCTTTGGATACATCGAGGGCATGAATCGTAATATCACTTGCAAATTTTCCCCTCAACGCCGCTGCCGCAAGTTTTGCAGATTTACCCGCCCCCACAAACAACACACGATCTTTTGGCTTTGCATGTCTGAATACAAGAGCCGGTGCTCCACACACATCCAAAACAGCGAGTACAATTTTTTCCGGAATATCTGAGGGCAAAACAGAAGCAATCCCGCTTTCAAATAAAATGGCATATCCTTTAGCTTTGATTTGTCCTGTTTTCAAATCTATCGAATCGATTGATTCCAAATGTAAGGGAGTTAAAGTGAGTGAAACCAGTGTTGCAATTTTATCCCCTACTTTCGCCTTCACAGAACCTTGATAGTTTTTTCCAATTTCCAAAACTTTTCCAATAAGCATTCCCCCTGAATTTGTAACGGGGTTATGCATTTTGCCCCGTTCTCGAACAATACTGAGAATGGCCTGCTTTATTTTGTGAGGATCCTTTCCACAAGCTTCTGAAATTTGTTTAAAGCTCGTGGAATCAAGATTCAGTGTATCGACTTCGATCAAGATCTCAGTCTCCACGATAGGCAAAGAGGTGTCCAGACACTGGGCTGCCTGAGGCAGGAGAGGCAAAGAGTCTAAAACACGATGAAAACCGTATGGAGATGCTAGCGATCGCATATCTATTATTATAGTTCATAAAAGGCCTCAGGCCAACAGACTACTCTTAACGCTATGCATAAAAAAAGCTCCTCTTCATTTAAGCGAAGAGGAGCTCTCAAATCTCGATAAACTTCATTATGGCTGCTGTTGCATTTGAATAAGAGTCATTGCATTTGTAATGACAGTACTTTGACAATAATCACTAAACCCAAATGCGCTTTCACATGCAGTAGCTTGCGCAGCTACCGCAGCATTAGTTCCATCTATATTCACGACAATATCAACCGTGGGAGAGCAGCTTAAGCTCTCAAATTGAGTTTGAAGGGTGGAATTAGGAGCCATATCGGTCGTAAATATAGTATCAGTAAAAGCGTAGCCCTCTACCAGTGAAAATAAGCTATTAGAATCTACGATATTATAAAAAGTATCTTGAAACTCGGTAGCGGAGGTATCTGAAAAAGAAAATTCCTGATTATTACTCACGTTACTATTATTGACTGCAAAAGCAGTTTGAGAAAAAGCAACATCATCGCTGCTTGAACCGGTAAATTCACCTATGAATTTGCTCATAATCGAACCACTATTAGTGGTTGACTCAAACGAATTACGCATCAAAGCTGTCATCACATTATTGTCCAAAGAAACCTGACTTGTGTTGGTAATAGCGTTTCCAGAAAAACTACCCGTAAAATATTGTGTGGCAGAACGGGATTGGCTCGTATCATAAGCGAGTGAACCATTCTCAGTTGTTAATTTTCCTATTGTTTGAATCGTAGATGTCTGGCTTCCACTAAATTGTGCATTTGATAAAGTCAGAGTATTGGTGGAACTATTATAATTAATCCAGTTACCTGAATTTACAGAACCTTCGCTACAAAGAGCAATTTGAGCTGCATAACCTGTAGAACCTTCTGTTGAATTGGTTCCATAAATTGTGAGGTAAATGGTCATATCTGCAGGGCTGCCATCAAAAGGCATCTGACTGGCGTTTACTTGCACTACCTTTGTGCTTTCAGCCTGATCAAAAATAGTGCTCGTTGTCGCATCCCCGGAAACAACAGTCACACCACTCGATACATTGGGCATGTTACGCATGTAACAAAGAGCCGTATCTGCAGCATCAAAGAAGAAGAAGTTTTGAGAGTTCATTTGAAAATTATAGCAATTACCTAAATCCCCAAAAAATTCATTGCTCACTTCCTGAGTGATGGGTAAACCGTCATTAATTTGGCTCGCTAATCCATTAAAAAAGAGGGTGTCTACATTACTTTCACCAATCGAATCAATGGTAGGAGGAGTGCCAGAAACAGCATGTTGTCTCAGCGAGGATCTTGAAAACACAGGCGACATGCTGCTGGAAGAAGAACCCGCACTAAAAAAACTATTGGCTGAAGGAAGTGCTGAAAGCGAACTTACAGTCACACTATCACTTGCAGATGAAGAACCGCTACTTCCACAGGCTATAATACCAGAATAACTTAATAAAGCAGCACATGATAAAAAACCTAAAATATTCTTAAAGTTCATAACCCCTCCTTAGTAACAAGTTATTTTGCTCATAAATAACAGCAAAATACATGCCTAACGAATTTTGCTTAGAAGAGTTAAAAATTATAAAGAGATGCATAGAAAAAATATTATTTAAACGTCAAAAAAGTGACGTAGTCAGTAAAATTTTACCTATACAAATTTAAACACTAAAAAAATCCCCAACAAAAAAACCCTCCGCTTTAGAGCGGAGGGTTTTATATTTTACGTTGGATATGAGTCGATTATTAATTTTGTTGTTGTGCTGTAAAAATTGCCTGTCTGGCTGCTTGAATACTGCTAGAGTCACAGAAATTACTTGTTTCCCAATCAACTTCACACAAAGCTTGAACCGATTGCATTCCAGCGCTGCTCATATCCATGGCCACCACGACATCAGGGCTTTCACTACAAGAATAATTCGCAACGCCTGATGTTAAAGAAGTCGCTTCATCAATGGCTGAAGTAAAGAAAGAATCTCCTGAAAAATCATAATTATTCACCAAATCATACAGAGTGCCTGAATTCACAGCTACATATCGAGAATCCTGGTATTCTGTACCACCATAATGAGCGTCTTGATTCGTCCCTTGAAAACCGAAACCCGCCTCCAAGAAGAGGGCGTCTCCACTCGTATTTGAACTGATGTTTGAAATGGTAAACACTTCATTAGTATAACTATTTCCCTGATACTCATTGATATTAATGTTTTTAGTATTCAGAACACTTCCTTCTACAGACATATACCCTTTGAAAGTTCCAAAAGAGCCACTAAAATATACATTCGCGGTTTGAGCTGCGTTTGGATCAAAGACCACTTCTCCCGCAGAATTCACACTTATATTTCCAGCAAACTGAACCACTCCAGTAGCTTCTCCCTCATGGCTCCCTGCTGAAAGAAATGTCATCGATCCGGTCGAATTGTTGACACGAATTTGTTCAAAATTTTCTGGTGTAGATCCTCCATTTGGATTACAAAACCAGAGATCGGCCGCATAACCAGCAGAACCTTCAGAGCTTGAGCTTCCAAAAACCCTGATGAAAATATTTTGTTCGCCTTGCTGTGGATCTGACACTTGAACCTTTACAAGCTTGTTAGACTCTTCCTGATCCAGCACCGCAGAAGGGGAAGAAACAGTGCCACTGAGAATAGATTCCGTACCTAACACATCAGGAGCATGACTCATATAACAAGAACTAGTTCCTGCTTGAGCAATATTTCCCAAGGATTGGGAAACGTTACTTGCCATTCGGCAAGAACCTTCTCCTTCCCAAAAATTATTTTGAACCTCAGGATCACTAGGGTCGGAGCCCTGAGCTCCACTGCTTGAAACATACAAGTTAATATCAGCTACTAAACCATTCCAAAAATAAGCATCTGCATTTGATTCATTAATATCGGATAGGACAGGCGGGGTTCCTGAAACCACATTCGATCGCATAGTCGAAAGAGACATCGATGGCTTGGCAGAAAATGAGGAAGAACTACTCGCCGCCACACTCAACATTTCATCCACACTGGGCAAAGAACCCAATGAGTTGACAGTAAGAGTATCACTGCTTTCTGTACTACTATTACCACTTCCACAACCACTAATCGAAGCATACGCCATCATAAAAACACACGACATAAGCCCTAAAGATCTTTTGAATTTCATAAACACCTCCCTCTCTAATTTTTTTACCCATTAAACAGAGCAAAACTCATACCGGCTTAAATTTGTATAAGGATGTTAAGAGTTGTATGGCAAAAACAGGGGGGAGCTGCGTCAAAGTTTTGGCAAACTTATGTAAAAAATTACCTCTTCTAATTAAGATATTTGATGGATAGCCTGAATTACTTTTTCGATTTCATGACTACTATTTGAATAACCCAAGCTCAAGCGAACAGTCCCCTGAGATAAAGTATTGAAACTTTCGTGAGCCCAAGGAGCGCAATGCAAACCTGGCCGCACTTGAATTCGGAAAGCTTCATCCAGTTGGAGCGCTATTTCATTCGGATTTTTTCCTTCATATTGGAGAGAAATGACCCCTGAATTATTTTCAACTTTTTGAGGAGCAATGACACGCAAGTTTGAAAGAGAACAAAAACCTTCATAAAGGTGCTGCAATAAATTCTCTTTATGTTTTCGAATCTGCTCGATACCCGTTTGCTTTAAATATTCACACGCCACTTTCAAACCTACAATCCCCGGTAAATTATGCGAACCACTTTCATGAATATCCGGCCAAAACAAAGGTTGATGATCTTCTTCTGAAAAAGATCCGGTTCCGCCTTCACGTAAAGTTTTTAGCTCAATTCCATCTCTTGCCCAAAGCGCCCCAATGCCTAATGGACCCAATAAGGCTTTGTGCCCAGGCATTGCGAGTAAATCTATTTTCATTTTTTCAACATCAATTGGATAAGCCCCTGCTGTTTGGGCTGCATCCACCAAAAGTGGGATGCCAAGCTTGTGAGCTCTCTCACCTATTTCAGCAATGGGAGTTAAAGTTCCCGAAACATTACTCCCATGAATAAAAGCAATGAGTTTTGTATTGGGACAAATGGCTTGTTCAAATTCATTCCAATTGATTTCTCCCTCTAAGTTCACCTTCACTTTTGTAAACGAAATATTTTCTCGTTCTTGCAGTGCCAAGAGGGGTCTTGAAATTGAGTTATGTTCGATGGAAGAAGTAACAACATGATCTCCGGATTTTAAAATTCCCTTGAGAGCCAGATTCAGAGCATCTGTCGCATTAAGGGTAAACACTAAACGATTGGGTTTTTGGATATTGAAAAGTGAAGCGAGCACTGCACGGGTTTCATCCAAAATTTTCTTAGCTTCAAAGGCTTCACGGTAAGATCCTCGTCCTGCAGAGGCACCCACTTCAGTCATATAGCCTGAAACGGCTTCCACAACTCCCGGAGCTTTGGGAAATGAAGTGGCAGCGTGATCGAGATAGATACGGTTTTGTGCAATCTTGCTTATCACAAAGGCATGGTAAATAAGGTCTGGAGCTTCTTGTCAATAGTTTAGGAAAGGCTTAAACAAGTCATACTTTCGATATGATAAGTCTGAGGAAACATATCGATGAGCTGCGAGAATTCATGTTTATAGCCTAAATGAATGAGTTCTTTCACATCACGAGCTAGAGTGGCTGGATCGCAAGAAACATATATAATGATAGGGGCTTTGAGTTGGGCAAGATTTTCAATTCCCTGTTCCATTCCCATTCGAGGTGGATCGAGTAAAATTCTGTCAAATCCCCCCTTGCCCCCCTTTGTCAAAGGGGGGTTGGGGGGATTTTGAAGATATCGGTGAGCACTCGACTCCACAAATTCGATATTCTTACAATGGCCCTTTCTGATTTTTTCTTCTGCAGACAATATCGCCTGGGAATTTGATTCTACAGCAATGACAGTTCCAGATTTTTTTGCAATTTCGAAAGTAAAATTTCCATCTCCGGCAAACAATTCCAGAACATTTTCTTTTCCCGAAAGCTTTAAGTACTCGAGAACCCTCAATTTCAATATTTCATTTTGAGTGGAATTGGCCTGAGCAAAAAAGATTGCATCATCTGTTACCTTTACTTTTACTGCTTCCCCTTTTCCCTTCTCCCCTGTCTGTAAAATTTCAATTTCATGAATTTTATTTTTATCTTTTAAAAAAAGCTGTTGGCCTAGCGCACGAGCTTTAGGAAGTGCGGCATTTAATGAATCTTGTGCTATCAAACATTTTTCTATCTCTACCACTTCTTTGGAATGTATTTTATAAAACCCCAACTTCCCTTGCTTCGATACTTGCATGCGAATCTTGTTTCGATAATGCAGCGGAGAAAAAGCCGGAATGGGTTCTAATAGTTCGGGCTTATTCATTTTCCCGACTCTTTGCAAAGCTGATTGCAATAAATCTTGTTTAAATAAAAGCTGGGATTCATAGCGAATGTGCTGCCATTGACATCCACCGCATTTAAAAAAATAAGGACAGGATGCTTTTTGACGGTGAGGAGAATCTTCAAGCACTTCAACCACTCTTGCTCGAGCAAAATCTTTTTTTTCTTCGGTTAACTCCACTTTCACAAAATCTCCCGGTACCGCCCAAGGCACAAAAATCTTCTTTCCTTCATGAGTCGCTAAAGCTTCTCCACCGAAAGCCATAGCATCAATCTTTAATTCAAGAATTTTTTTAGACATTTTAAAAATGTTGGTAACCTTGATATGAAAAAATCATTTTCTGCCCATGAGAATCTAAAACAGAAATGCCTTTTGATTTTGATGTTATGAGGCCCACTCTGCTGACTTTTGTTTTGATATTGCGAAAATTTTTGATAATTTCATTTCTCTTCTTGGGAGAAGCTGCAAACAAAAGTTCGTAATCTTCCCCTCGGCTTAAAGCGAACGTGAGAGGTTTTTTGTTCACAGGTAGCTCAGAAGCGAACACTTGAGCACCACATGACGAAGCGTTACACAAATGTTCTAAATCGAGCAAAAAACCATCACTGATATCGATCATCGCATGAGCCAGTTTTTTTTGAGAGAGGAGCATGCCTGCTTTGATACGTGGAATAGGATTATCGGGAGCAGCACCCAAAAATCCTGTCACCCAAAGATCATCCCCTACTTTTGCTCCACTACGATAAACGGGATTTTTGACTTCGCCCATAAGAGCGATTGTGATCTTCCAGTCTTTTTTGGAATGATCGGTATCTCCCCCTACAACTGAAACTCCAAATTCATAAGCAACAGATTGCAGTCCTTGCATAAATTTCAAGACTCGATCTTTGCGTTCATTTCGAGGAAATGCCACCGCAAGCACTGCCCACAAAGGCTTTCCTCCCATTGCAGCAATATCACTTAAATTCACAGCTAGAGATTTCCGACCCAGTAAAAATGGAGAGGCTTTTTTCCACTCAAAATGAATGTGTTCCTGAAGTGAGTCAGTCGTGATTAAAAGTTTTTTATTCCCAAACTTAAGCACCGCCGCATCATCACCGATGCCATAATGAATATTTTTATTTTTTGTAGAAAAAATTCTGGAAGAAAGTCCAATGAGGTCTATTTCTTTAAAAACTTTGGCCACTACTTCAATTCCTTAAACCCACTGGCTTCTACACCTATAATATAAGGATCGATGATGGCCTCATGATCACTTCGAAATCCATGAAGACCTGTTACTCCTTTGTAAGCTTTCATGCTTTGGAGAGCAGCTTTTACATTTTCTCTTTTATTTACCTTATTCATCGCTAAAGCTTGCCCTAAAATACGAGCGGCATCAAAACCCATCGCTTCAAGTGTGGAAGGCGCATATCCATAAGCTGCTTGAAAATCTCTTAAAAAACCTTGAGCAATAGGCTGTTGAGCATCTCGATAATAAACATCCACAAAAACAGCCTGTTGAATAGAACTACCAATGCGCGAAGGTAAAGATGGGTCATTCCAAGCATTTGTTCCCATCGAAAGTACATCGCTCAAACCGGCAGTAGCTAAAACAGGAGCCAGCTTTGCAATCGTCATATAGGAATCTGGGATAAAGAGAGCCTCAAAAAGTTTTGCCCCTGACTTTACTTCACTCACATTATTTTTGAGTTTTTGAATTTCTGCTGAAGGATCTTCTTTAGATGAGGTAAAATTAACTTTTGAAACAACTTTCCCGCCTAAATCACTTACTGTTTTTTCAAATTCACCCGCAAACTCTTGTCCATAATTACTATTAGGGTAAAGCACAGCATAACGTTTGATTTTTTTCTCTACACTTGCATAACGAACTAGAGCATCCACCTGAACAGAAGGCGTTAAACTGAAACGAAATAAATTATTACTTAAGGCGGTCAAACCCTTTTTTTGAGCTAATGCAAGCATGACAATATTTTTATTCTGAGATTCTTTGGCAGCGACTTCGGCTTCGGCAGAAGGTAAAGGTCCCAAAATAGCAAGTACCTTGTCTTTCTGAATCAACTCATCCACCAAAGCAGGGATTTTATTAGGATCTCCCCCACTATCTTTCACAACCAAACGAATATTATTGAGACCTTTACATTCAGGTTTTGCTGAAACAGCACATTCCATACCTCTCAAAGTGCTCGTTCCATATTGTTCATACTTACCTGTCAGAGGCAAAATCACACCCACTGCTAGCATTCCTTTGGAGTTAGGCACGCTTGAGCCTAAAGCTACCAACATTTTACTGGCTTCAGATGCATACTCATGATTGGGATAACGACTGACAAATTTTTTCAGATAGCTTTCAGCCTGAGATTTATTTTTGGCTTCATAATAAGATTTACCGATCTTATATTCAACGATTGGCCCTGAAGCTTTCCCTTTGTACTTAAACAAACGCTTATCCAGCATTTCAGGAGGCGTTACTAAAGCTACCCATTCTGTAAACTTACTCACTACTTCCACTTTGGGTGTTGCTTCAGAACCATAACGGGTACCAATTTCAGTTTGAGAAAGAGGACCATACACATCATAAAGCACTGCATAATAATAAGCTTTTTTATTCAGATCTTCTTTGAGTTCACCCAGAGATTGAATTGCCAAACTTGCCATTTTAACTTTATCGCGGTCATCTAGATATTCCGCATCTGTTGCAGAATAAGCTGACAAAGTCTGAGCGAAGTTCTTCTGCCTAAAATAACAAATTCCCAACTTCACATTTGTTTTAGATTTCATGGCAGGATCGGGAGTTCTTTTGAGGATCCCCTGAAAAATCGCAATAGCTTTCGGATAATCGGGGGGCAGCATGGCAATTTGGCCAAGGCGGAACTCACTTTTATCTGTCAATTCGTTATAGGGATATTTTTGAACAAAATCTTTATATTGCTTTTCAGCAAGCTTATAATTTTTAGCCTCGAAGTTTTTTTCAGCCTGGTTAAATTCTTCTCTCCAGGGGCTTTGGACAGAATTTGGATATTTTACTTTGGCTGTTGTTCCTGAATCGCCTGTATAATCACAAGCTGAAAAAGAAAAAAGTAACAGGCAAAAAAACAAAAGAAGAGTTTTTTTCATAATTTAAGAACCTAGAAAAAAATGTCTGAGTTTTTTAATGAAGCCCGACAAGATTTCGCACAGATTACGGGCTCCGTCAAATGTAAAGCTACTTCGTTTTAGCACACCACGACCACGACATTTGTGACAGGGATTTAATGAAATCTTTCCACGTCCCAAACATTTAGGACATTGTTTTTTTACTCTGATCAAAGTTGAAGGGTCACTTTTTCTCTGAGAGGTATTCACCCCAATAAAGCCTTGACCAAAACAGTACGTACATAAGGACGCTGTCGTTCCGAAAGCACTTCCAGTCCCAGCACAGGTATCACAGGGAATTTCCCAATCAGAAAGAATTTTAGGAGGAGTTTTCTGTAAATCTATATCGAAAATATCCCCAAAAATATCCTGCACAAAACGCCTGGCTTCACGGGTCGCACTTTGACGAGTTTCAAGTGCTAAAAACATTTCCTGGTTTCCAGAAAGGATAGCGTAAGCTTGTGCAATTTGCTTAAATTTTTCTTCTGCCTGAGGATTATGAGGATTTCGATCGGGATGAAACTGAAAAGCAAGTTCTCGGAAAGCTTGTTTAACACGCAGAGGGCTTACCTCTTCTTCTAATCCCAGAATTTCATAATATTTTTTTAAAGAATCCATTTAATGCTTT
>CAYYEM010000025.1:0-2393 GCA_964470915.1 uncultured Pseudomonadota bacterium | reverse complement strand
GATGCAAAAGATTTTAAACCAAAACGTTCCAAAACCCCCACCATTTGGCGCTCTACCATCTTCACTCCATCTACTAATACTTTAATATCTTTTGCGCTCTCGGCATGAGAAAGCGCACGCTCAAAATCATCTAAAATGGGGAGCAAGTCTTTAATCATTTGCTCGTGGACATGTTGACTTAATTCTTGTTTTTCTTTTTGAGCCCGTTTTCTGAAATTTTCAAACTCAGCGTACAAGCGTAAATATTTATCCTGGTTTTCTTGGGCTTCTGCTTTAGATTTTTTAAGATCTGCTTCAAGCTCTTGAACAATTTTTTGCAACTGGCTTCCATCTTCTGCTGAGGCATCTTGGGAAAGATCTACATTTTTAGGCCGCTGGCCAGATTCAATATCCTTTTTTGTTTTTAAAGCTTGTTTCAACTCATCTACTTTATCGCGCATACTAACCTCTTCATACATATTATGGATTATCTTTAACTAAACATGCTAAGGCTTCAAAGCATAAATGACTTTTTGATAAATCATTCAAATAAAAAACTCTAAAATAACCTCATTTGCTAACAGTCGCCCTTTTGGACTTAAGCTTATTATTCCTTTAGAACATTCTATCCACTCTTTTTTCAATAAAGTTTCTACCACTCCACTATAAGACTTATAAGTTCCAGACCCAAAGCGTTTTTCAAATTCATCGATTGAAATCCCTTCTTTTAAGCGTAGCCCCATCATCCAAAATTCCTTTTGAGCCATGGAAAAAGAAATTTTTTCAAAATTTTGCAAAGGATATTCTAAACCTGCCCACTTTATATATTGATCGGGCGCCTTAGGGTTCATCCAACGTATTCCATATAAATCTCCTTGAAAAGCTTGGCAAGAGGGCTCACGCAGGAAATCCTTTCTCAAAAAAGAAACTGCTCCAGCTCCCAAACCTAGATAATCTTTGTATTTCCAATAAGCTAAATTGTGTTTTGATTCATAGCCTGAATGTGAATAGTTAGAAATCTCATACTGGGAGTAGCCTCCTTTTTCGAGGATTTGAATACCTTCTTCATACATTTGCGCCTGTAAATCCGAGTCTAAAAGTTTAATTTTCCCCTGTTTATAATGTTCTGCAAAAATAGTCCCCTCTTCCAAAGTCAGGTTATAGAGAGAAATATGCTTTGCCTTAAACTGCAACGCGGTATTCAAATCTTTCTGAAATTCTGCAAAGGTTTGGCCTGGAAAAGCAAACATGAGGTCAAAATTATAATTTTCAACTCTTTCCTTTTCAAAAAGCCTCAGAGTTTGCATGGCCTCATCCCCATTATGAAGCCTTCCTAGAGGAGCGAGATAGCGATCCTGAAAACTTTGTATTCCAACTGAAAACCGATTAATGCCTGTCGCAAGATAATCTCTCATTCTGGCGGAATGAATTGTTTTGGGGTTTAGCTCAAGAGTGATTTCAGCATCAACGGATAATCCAATTCCATCTTCAATCTGCGCCAACAATCGACCAAGCACTTCTGGATCAAATAAAGAAGGAGTTCCGCCCCCTAAAAAAATGGTGCTCACATTTTGAAGAAAAAAAGTTCCCTTTGCGACTTCAAGTTCTCGAAGAAGTGCATCAAGGTAAGCCTCTTGAAGTGAAGAAACATCTTTGACGGCATAAGAGTTGAAATCACAGTAGTGACATTTGTATAAACAGTAGGGAAAATGGATATAAAGTGAAATTGGTTTCAATTTTTTCCTTGCAAAGAGTTTTAAATCAAATATTGAGAACGACCGCATCGCGATGCGTCATACAATTCTGAACTTGTTGGACTTTATATCTTGTAAAAATAAAAAAAATGAACTAATAAATAGATAATAATTTTTTCGCTCCGTTAGGTAGATCAAACATCCATTCTTACGGAGACAGATCATGTCACTACTCACCGATAAAATAAAAGAACTGATTTCTGTAGACTCTTCAACAATCTTATCTACCTCACACGGTAACAAGAAAGCTTGTGTGATTAGTATATGTTCACAAAAAGGTGGCGTAGGTAAAACGACCACAGCTGTGAACCTAGGAAGCGCACTCGCTAAATTTCATAATAAAAAAGTTTTAGTCTGCGATCTTGACCCTCAGGGCCATGTTGAAAAGGCAATTGGGAGTATGATCCCTGAAGGGGTAGAGTATTCTCCTCTTTCAGCTATTCTGACTACTAAGCGTGGTAATATTTTAGATGGAGTTGTTCAAACCGAAATGGAAAAATTTTCCATTACACCGGGAGACAAGCATCTTTACGAAACGGAAAGCATTTTAGCGACCAAAATTGGCAAAGAATTTATTTTGCAAGACTCACTCAAGGTTGCTCGTACTCTTTATGATTTCATCCTTTTTGACTGCCCCCCCAATTTAGGAAATTTAACCCT
>CAYYEM010000024.1:5106-25263 GCA_964470915.1 uncultured Pseudomonadota bacterium | reverse complement strand
GATCGCGATGGCAACAATGGTGGTGGATTCTTTAATGCCATTATGAACTTTTTTATCGGGAACAGCCCGAATCAACAAGCTCCAGGAGGAGAAAAAAATAGCAACGAGTAAGAAATTTATGATCAGCAAAAAAGGCGTACTCATAAAGTACGCCTTTTTTTATTAATTATTTTATTTTTTATAAATCTTACTTCGAAAACACTGGCATTAAAAACCCCATGCCTCCATCGGCAAAAAGGGTTTCACCATTAAACCAGTTCGCTGCGGGGCTGCACAGAAAAGTAATCATCTCCGCGACATCGCTTGTAGGCATCAAGCCACCCATGGGATTTAAGCGGTTAAACTCTGCTTTAAATGTTTCGTAATTTGATCCCCAATAAACTTTCATGGAGTCTGTGTCTACCAAGCCTGGATTAATTCCATGCACAAAGATTTTTTTATCATTGAGTTCAGTCGCATAGTATCGAGTGAGCATTTCCAGTGAAGCTTTCGCTGCGGCGAGCAATCCATGATTCACACAATATTTTTTGGTATCGATTCCAGAAACTGTGATCACTTTGGACCCCTCCGGCATAATCGGAGTCAAAGCATTCATGATCATGATAAAAGTGCTTATCGTAATATTGAAAGTTTTTTGAATATGATGAGGTTTTATTTCTGACAAAGGCTTGAACGCCGTCGCAGCAGCATTTGAAACAAAAATATCCAATTTAGCATGTTTTGATTTTATTTCCTCGATCAAACGATTGACTTGCTCAAGATCCGACAAATCTGCCGCAAACTTCCAAACTTTTCTTCCCATTTTTTGAATTTCATTTTCTACACTTTGTGCTTCTTCAACATTGCTGCGATAGTGCAAAATAACATCCGCACCTTCTGATGCAAATTTAAGAGCTACTGACTTCCCGATTCCACGTGAAGAACCTGTAATAAATGCCACCTTACCTTTTAAGCTCATACGAACTCCTTAGACTTCAATATAAACATCTTCCCCTTCAACCTTCACAGGGAAACACTTTAATTTTATTTCTGAATTTTCCAGAAAGTGTCCATCCTTTAAATCAAACTGCCAGGCATGCCAAGGGCAAGTCACAATCCCTTCTTTACATTCCCCTTCGCTTAACAGTGCGCCGCGATGCGGACAGCGATCTTCCATCGCAAAAAACTTCTCGCCGACTTTCCACAATCCGATAGGATGGCCATTAACTGGGCACATCACAGCTTGTCTTTCTGCGAAATCATTCACTTTAGCTACTTTCATCCATTCCATTTCAATTCATTCGCTAAATTTTTATAAGACTTCAACTTAAAAAATAAAAAAGCCCCTCAGATGACTGAGGAGCTTGAAAGTGTACGCCCCCAAGACCTTTTGTACCAAATTCTTAAGATTTCAGAGCTTGTATTGGTTTCCTTCTCCCTTTGGGGAGAAGGGCAGGATGAGGGGGGGGGACTTACTTATATCCTCCCCCTCACCCCAACCCTCTCCCCAATGGGGAGAGGGTGATCAAGTAAAAGTACAAAAGGTCTTTGGACTGTAGATGAGGGGCTTAAAAGAAATATCAAATTTTAATGCCCCCGATTAGGCATAAGTTGCCCTGCCCTGATATCATAAAAAACTTGTGGAGACTCCTGAATCCGAATCAGGGTGTCTGCTTGAATTTCACCTCTACGAAGTGCTTGTGCTACTTCTGCCCTATCCCGATAAATCATAATCATTTGAGGATAACGTGTTCCTCTCACGAGTTCATAAGCTAATCCTAAACTCGGCTGAGGACCTGCTGTCCTTCGACCCGTCGTCGCATGGGCACTTCCGTGTCTTGCGTTTAAGCATTGGGTAGCTCGTTGCACAGGCCCAAAGAGACGAGCACGTCTTCCCAGTTCAGAACATTGTGAAACCGGTGGTTGCACCGATCGATGAGAACGCAAAGTAAGAGCCCGACGATATCCAGGATCTCTTTCCATCTTTCTAACTCCCTGATGTATCGTTCGTGAGATAGCATCGGGGTCCATACGAATAATTCCTGAATCATGATTTGTTTTTCTTACTCCAGGCATTTTAATACCCTCTTCTTTCTCCCCTTCCCGGGGGCTTAAAAATGTATGGAATTGTTAAGCAAAGGAGATGCCAAGTTTTGACAGGAGTTAACAAAATAGAAAGTTCTTTGTTTTATAAGTAGTTAAGCGAAACATACTAAATCAAAAGACAAAGTGATAAAATTCATCGATGAAGACAAAAAGCCTCAAGTCTAAAATAAAATTAAAAAACTGGAGAGGATTCACCACGAAAAAATACTAGGCATGAAACTTTTTGATCAAATGCGCGAGATCCATTCCTACTTTCTCAAGATTGGAGCGAAGTTTTTCATCCTTAATCGAAGAAGTTTCGTCGAGTGCTTCATGAACTTTGGATACCGCTACTTGATGGGGAATCACATGCACTCCAATATTTCCTAAAATAGATCGAACTACTGGCAGGCCCCGGATACCGCCCAAAGCTCCAGGAGAAGCACTCAGTAATCCTGCAAACTTTCCTTGAAAACATGCGAGAGGAGCTTCTCCAGGAATAGAGCGTGACAGCCAATCAATGGTATTTTTTAGCAAAGGAGTCATCGAACTATTATATTCGGGACAAGCAATCAAAAAGCCCTCATGATTTTTAAAAAGCTCTTTAAGTTTCAAAGCATTTTCGGGCAAGCCCTGCTCTTCTTCGAAATCGCCATCATACAAAGGCATGGGATAATCTTTCAAATCGATCACGGTCACTTCTATGCCTGCACAAGAGCGCGCTCCTTTCACTGCATGCTGCAATATTTTTTTGTTGAAGGAATTTTTACGAGCAGACCCTGCAAAAGCTAAAATTTTTGGCTTCATAAATATCTCCAATGAGAAAAAGTAGCGGCTTGACCATAATATTGATTGTTTTCATCCAGCAAATTCCAAACAATGGCATTTTCAATTAAAAATCTTTTTCCACTCGATGAAATTCTTACTCCCGAATAATCATCGATAAAACCTTGTTGTGTTACTCTGGCCAGCAAGCGATCTCTCTCAGCCTGACTCACGGTTTCTGCCGTAAGCCGTGAGGGAGTTTTCACAAATTCATCCCAACTCATCTCCCAAAGTTTTAAGGCCATTTCATTTCCATAATTTAAAATCGGATCCTTTTCGATGCCATGCGAAATAAGCACAAAGGGTGCTTTTGAAATTTCATGAATATTTGAATGCTCAGGAAAAAAATCATTGCCAGTCCAGTGGCGGAAACTTTTGAGTAGAATTTGTAGATGTTTGACCTGATCCATAAAACAGTCACTCTTTGATATGCCTCTCTAAACCAACTCTATCTTTTTCTTTTCCAACCGAGTCATTAAGCTATAGGCACAAGGAACTACAAAGAGAGTCAGGAAGGTTGAAACAAAAATCCCTCCTAAAATTACGATGGCCATAGGAACCCTTGTTTCAGAACCAGCTCCCAGCGCCAAAGCGGGAGGAACTGCCGCTGCCATGGTGGCAATACTCGTCATCATAATAGGGCGCAAACGCTGCGGACAAGCGCTCTCGAGAGCTTCCCGCACACTCATTCCAGCTTCCCGGCTTCGCTGAGTAAAATCCACCAGCAAAATAGAATTCTTTTTAGCTATTCCCATGAGCAAGATTACCCCAATGAAACTGTAAATATTTAAAGAACTATTAAAAAGTTTCAAAGCCACCCAAGCACCCGAAAGACTAAACGGCAAAGCTAAGAGAACCACGAGAGGACTGATAAAACTGTTATACTGCGAAGCTAACACCATGTAGGCTACAATAATTCCAAGGTACAAAACAAAAATCAAACTTTGAAAAGATTCTTTAAAGGTTTCTGCGGAGCCACTCCACACAATACGATATCCTTCAGGTAAAATAGATTTTGCAATTTGCTCAGTTTTTTGAATGACTTTAGCTTGCGATTCTCCAGGGGAAATATTGGCAAAGATTCCAATCGATCTTTCGCGATCTTTTCGCGTGATACTTTTCAGCGTATCACGAGCAATCGTTTGCGCAACTTCATTCATAGGCACTAACTCACCCGTTTGATTACGCACCTTGAGTTTGGTAATATCCGCAGCCACTTGACGATCATTTTCCCTTGCACGCACCCGAATATCATTACGATGATCTTGTTCGGTAAATTTACCCACCTTCACACCACCGATCATTCCATTCACCACTAAACCAATATCTTCAATTAACACTTTATGATCAAAAGCTGCCGTTCGAAGAGGTTTGACCTGAATTTCAGGTTGACCTGTTTGATAATCAGTATCGACATCCTGAAACATTTTATCAGCACGCATGGCTGTTAATATTTTTTGTGAATAGTCAGTTAACTTTTGCCAATCGGGTCCTCGAACACTCAGTTCTATGGGAAAACCACGCTGGGCTGTAAAACCACGGGTTGAAAGGTCTTGCACAAAGCCCATGAGATCTGGAATTTTAGAAAAATCTTTTCTGAACTTAGCCATGATATCAGCTTGAGTGAGATATTTTCCTTTTTGAGGGTCTTTAGGACGATCTTTAGGTTGCTTCAAAGTAATGAACATCATCCCGACATTTACATCTCCCCCTCCAAATCCACCCACAGCCACATAATAGCGTAACACTTCGGGATAAGCCGCCAGTATCTTTTCTGCTTCTTTTAACTTTTCACTGGTATAATTAATTGAGGATCCAAGTGGCGTTTGAAATCTCACCAAAAACATACTTTGATCTTGCGCGGGAACAAACTCTTTTCGCAAACCTGGCAATACACTCAATGATCCTACAAATAAAAGAGTCGCAAGAATAATTACTATCCAACGATAATCTAAACAAACACGCAGGATTCTTGAATACACATGACTGAGCTTACCAAAAACATGGTTCACCATTTTTTCAAAACGACCTTCAGATTTTGCGCCTAACATGCGAGAGGCACGCATCGGGGTGAGTGTAAGCGCTTCAAGCAAAGACAATGAAACTGCCACCACCATGGTCACTCCAAACTGCAAAAAAAACTTTCCGATGACGCCCGTCATAAAAACTACAGGAATAAATATCGCAATAATGGCAATGGTGGCTGCCACCGCAGCAGGCGTTACTTCTTTGGCACCGTCAAGCGCTGCACGCAAAGGGCTTTTGCCCATCTCTCGATGCCTGACAATATTTTCAAGCACCATAATGGCATCATCCACCACAATCCCGATCGCCAACATTAAACCTAAAAGCGTAAAAGTGTTTAAGGTAAAACCATAAAAATATAAAAAGATGAAAGAACCTATAATGGAAGTGGGAATGGCTAAGAGCACATTAAAGGTAGAGCCCCAAGAGGCCAAGAACAGCAAACAAACCACCGCAGTCAAAATAGCAGCTAGAATCAGATCCTTTTCCATTTCATGAACTGTTTCTCGAATGAAACGTGTGGAATCAAAATTTACCTGCAAGCGATAACCTTGAGGTAAGGTTTTGTTCATAGCATCAATTTGTTTGTAAACTCCATCCGCAACCTTCACAGCATTAGAACCTCGTTGCTTCTTGATTCCTAAACCAATGGAAGGAATCCCATTGGTACGACTGAGACGGCGAATATCATCAAGTCCTTTTTCTACGGTTGCGACATCTTTAATACGAAAAGGTTTAAAGATGGCACTTCCACCCCGTTTAGAAATGATGATTTCGGAAAATTCTTCAGGCGTAGTGGCTTCACCCATCGTCCGAATATTGATTTCCTTTAATTCCGTTTCAATTCTACCTGCGGGGATTTCAACATGTTCTTTTCCAATAGCATCAATGATATCTTTTACGGTGAGATCATATTGATCAAGTTTTTTAGGATCAATCCATACTCGCAACTGGGGTTCAATGTAGCCGCCTAAAATTACCTCGCCCACCCCATTGACTGTTTGAAGACGGTCTTTGATATTGTCTCGAGCGTATTCCATCATTGTACGCAGCGAGCCCTCCGTTGAAAGAGAGACCCACATAATGGGCTGATCTTCTGGATTTGTTTTAGTGACAACAGGCGGATCAATTTGAGTCGGTAATCTTTTTTGTGCTTGTGAAATCTTGGTTTGTACTTCCTGCAACGCCGCATCGATATTTCGATCTAAATCAAACTCAATGGTTACAGTTGCTTCTCCCTGCCGGGAAGTCGAAGAAATAGAGCGAATTCCCTGCACACTCATCACCGCATCTTCGACAATATCTACAATATCAGATTCCATCACTTCAGGTGCTGAGCCTTCATAAGTAATCTGCACATTCACGACTGGAAAATCAACATCGGGCATTTCGCTGATTCCCATCCCTCGAAAGGAAATCCAACCAAACAAAATCAGACCCAACATGAGCATCCAGGCAAACACATTATTTTTAATCGAAATATCTGAAAGTGTCGTCACGATTATTCCTCTATTAATTAATGGCCTGCCTTGAGCGATCCCGCAATTTTCGAGGGTGAGTTAAACGGTTTTATTCCTGAAGTCACATACAAACTCACCCAATCTGAAAGCACTTGTACTCTGGAGTTATCTCGCTTGCGAATCGATTCCAGCCAAGTATTCAGCGCATAAATCACATCCAAATTATTAATCAGCCCCATGTTATAATCTTCTAATTGTTGGTAATAACTTTTTTCTGATTTTTGGGCGGCAATATTATATTTTTGAAATTCCATTAGAGACGCTTGATATTTTTCATAAGCGCTTTTAATTTCTCGCAAGGCTTGTCTTTTTAAAAGTTGGGATTGTAATTCGCTTTGCAAAGCTTTGGATTTTTTTTCTCGAATTAAACCGTAAGTACTCCAATTAAAAACAGGAATATTGAGATTAAAGGTTGCATCCCAAAAGATATCTTTCTGAAAACCTACTCGATAAGGATAAGCATTAAATTGAGCGTTCGCATTCGGAAGCAAATCCCCTTTTGCATATTTCACCTGACCCTTAGCGATATCGACTGCTTTTTTTGAAGCCATTACATCTGCACGTCCTTCCGCAAGCACTGTGTATTCTGCAAGCGGGCGCAAAGGAAGCTTAAGAGAATCATCCCATCGAATGGGGGGCTGTGGATTGAGACCTGTCAAAAAAGAAAGCATTTCATAGGCAACTTTCAAATTTCCTTTTTCCTTTTCAAGATTCCCTTCCAATATTGCCAAATCAGATTCTTGAGCTAATACCTCACTCCCTCTTGATTTCCCAAGATCGACACGCTTTCTTAATTCCAGGATTCGGTCTTTATAAGCTTTAATAATTTTCACACTACTGGCGATATTCAATTCAATCTGCATCACTGTATAAAAAGCCGTCGCCACATCCTGATAGAGTAATCTCTCCACATCTTCTTTATTGTAGCGTTGCTCTGCTTCATTGGTTTTTGCCAATCTCATGGCTACGATTTCTTTGAAACCTCGAAAGAGATTTTGAGAGACATTCACTCCCACTTGAGGACGGCTAAAGCGGGTGAAAGTATTGACCACCTGACCTGTGGTAGTCACATTCGAGGTATTTGCATGATCATCCTGAATAAATTCACTCGCTTGAACTTGAACTCTAGGCAAAACCTCCCCTAACACTTCGTGATACTTCGCCTTAGCTTCCTGAATTTGCTGCTCTGAAATTTGAACTGTTTCCATGTATTTGAGTGCCAACTCATAACATTCTGGAAGGGAAATCTTTTTCATTTCAGCCTGAGCAGAAAGAGCTGAAAATAAAAAAACAAGTACAAACAATATTCTAAAAAAAGTGGGATTCATAATTTGAGTGCTTATTCCTTAAATCACAGAAGGAATTTTAATACAAGTGCTGCTAATTCTTCTGGTTTTTCATGATGCATCATGTGCCCACAATTTTTAATTTCGACTCTCTGACTTGCTTTGGGGAAATGCTCCAACCTTTCCTGAATCTCTTTTTTAAGATCATCCGATTTCATCCAAGCATTCATTTCGGTCAGTTCTGCAGAAATTAATAGACACTTAGCTCGAATGCCTTCCCAAAATGGATAAAACAATTCCTTAGTAAACACATAAGGCTCAGCTAACTTATGAAGAGGGTCCGCAGCTGTAATCACTCCCCCTTGAGTCTTTTTACTAAGATATTTTGAAATAAAGAGAGCTTTTTCTATTGGAAGCCTAGGGTTATTTTGTACCAAACGTTCTGCAAAATGCTTAAGATTTTTAAAGTGATTAAATCTTTGGTGAGCCAAGGCTTCTATCCAGCTTTTTGCCTTTTCAGGACCCCTCTCCGGGGGATTATCTTTAAATGCAAAACCTTCTGCATTGATAAAATAACTGACCCGATCTGGAAAAATACCGGCGTAGAAGGAACTAATGGCTCCTCCAAAAGAGTGGCCCATAATCTTCACGGGCTCTTGGGGAGAAAAGTGATTAAAAATGGCGTGTAAGTCTGCTAAATATTCATAAAAAAAGTAGCCCAAGGGGCTTTTAGACCATTCACTTTTACCATAGCCTCTCAAATCTGGAGCAATACAATAGAAGTGTTTTTCCAGATACTCACACACGAATTCAAAGCTCGCGCCACAATCTAGCCAACCATGAAATAGAAAAAGTTTGGGCTTCTTGGAATTCCCCCAAAAGTAAAATTGATGCTTTAATCCGTTTATTTTTATCTTTTTTGTTTGCATAAAACCCCTAAGATATTAAAAAATAATATCTTATGCCATTAATTAAGTCTGAATACAAAGCGCCTTTGTTTTTTTCAAATGGTCACGTCCAAACGATTCATGCAAATATTTTTCGTTGGGTGAAAGAACCCCACTATAAAAGAAAAAGAATTACCACTCCTGACGGAGATTTTTTGGATCTAGATATTTCGACTGCAATCAATAAAGATTCTTCAAAAATAAGATCTAAAAAACTGGCCATCCTTTCTCACGGTTTGGGCGCAGACAGTCATCGTCCTTATATCACCGGGATGGTGCATGCACTCAACAAAAAAGGATTTGATGCTCTCGCTTGGAATTTTCGAGGCTTTAGTGGTGTTCCTAATAAAACAGTCAAGATGACTCACGCGGGCGCTACTCATGATTTAGATGCGGTCATTCAGCATGCCCTCTCACTCAAAAAATATAAGGCCATTGTGCTAATAGGTTTTAGTTTGGGTGGGAATATCACACTTAAATATTTAGGGGAACAAGGCAAAGGCATCCATCCTCAAATTGTAAAAGCCGTCACTTTTTCGGTGCCTTGTCATTTAGCCTCAAGCGCTCAACACATTGGAAAATTTTCGAATAAAATTTACATGTACCGCTTCATGCTTTTGTTGCGAAATTACATTCAAACAAAATCAAAATTTTTGCATGGAGAAATTGACGATTCCGACTTACAAGAAATTTCTAATTTCAAACAATTTGATAATCGTTATGTCGCCCCTCTGCATGGCTTTAAAGATGCTGAAGATTACTGGAAACAATCTAGCTGCGAACAGTACTTGGAAAATATCAAGGTCCCTACCTTGTTAGTCAATGCCAAAGACGATCCTTTTTTACCCGAAGAATGCTTTCCCATTCAAAAAGCCAAAAAAAATCCCAATCTTTTTCTAGAAATTCCTTCTCAAGGAGGCCATGTGGGATTTGTGACGCTTCAGTGGGGCAATGAATATTGGTCTGAAAAACGCGCCCTCGATTTTATTCAAAATTCTGATTGATTCATAACATGATTTATCAATCTTTACTGTTTTGTAATTTTTAAAAACCTTTGATCTATTTTAATTAATCACGCTACCTTTTTGCCGTCTGAACGATAACAAATAAACACGGGGGCTCCTTTTCTTAAGGAGAATATATGAGTTGGCTGAGTCACATCATAAACTTTATTCGAGAACCTATCGATCAAATCAAAAATTTAGCTTGTGAGGAAAATGTTCAAAGTCAGGCCTGCAGAGAACTTTCAGATCTCTCTTCAATGATGGGAGGAACCCACACTCAAAACTTAATCCTTCATCTGGATGAATATGTTCAAGAAGCAATTAGAGCTTCGCAACAAAGCCTTAAGGTCCCACTTTTAAGATATCCAAACCTTTATCAAAAATCCCCTAAACTGAATGTTTTATAAAAAAAGCCCTTCGTTTTGTGCGAAGGGCTTTTAGTTTAAAATTTTCTATTCTTAGTTATTTTCATTATCTGTATTTTGCTTCTGGATACGATTAGGACTCAAAAAATTCATGAGTCTATGAAGGAATCCACCTCCATTAGGATCAGGATTTCCCCTAGATTGATCATCCCAAATCGAAGCTCCTCCGGCTGGATTAATTGGACCTCTACCATCTTCTGCGGGTTGATAAGCCTTATTTCCAGCAGGATTAATCGGGCCACTTCCATCTTCTGCAGGTTGATAATTCGCACCTGCTGCTGGATTCACCGGGTCATGCCCATCTTCTGCAGGAGCATGATTAGGATCTATCACTCCACCTTCACTTGGTTGTTGAGATCCTCCTTGACGAGGATGGGTTCTGTCATATTCCGCCTGACCTTCTCGCTGCACTCGTGCAGATCGTTCTTCTGTTGTTTCGCGCTGATTATGATTATCAGGATGTCTTTGTAACTCTGCTTCAGCAACGGTCACTCGTCGATCTGCTTCAACGTGACGTTCCTCTGGTGTTGCTCGAGGATTGCTATCAGAAAATCCTGGATTTCTTGCGAGAACAATTTCATAAGCGCGAACAGCATCGGAATGATTTGCTGTGCGCTCTACTAGAATTCTGGCTGTGTGCCCACCCACTGAATTGTCACGACCTGGAATTTCTTCTCTCTCTGTTCCATCTCCATCAACTCTACCCCCTTGACCCATTTCCACTCTAGCCTGTCCAGAACCTGAATTATTTCCACCTGCTTGCCCAGCTCCACTTCCCTCTCCAACTCCTCCCCCATTTCCTCCACCAGCTCCATTTCCACCTCTTTCTCCAGCGGAATGGTCTCTCACCCAAACCTGATAAGTAGAAGATCCTGCATGACCCCACCCTGACTCAATCGAACCAGTGGTAGGACGTTCTTCAAAATGTCCACCAAAACCACTAAAACCAGGTCCACCTGCCAAACCTTGTTCTTTCGAAGCCCAAGTTCTAAAAGTGTCTCCTGTCACAGGATTATTATCATGGCCATAAATACCACCGGGAATTCCATTACCTCGATTACCTGTAATAGGGTTTCCCTTGCCCAAATCCAAGCCTGCCCCCCAATGTCCTAAACCTGAAACAGGACCTAAACCTGCTTGTCGACCCAAGGCATCTACTTGTTTGTTCAAATAATCATTAAAGTTTGAGCTACCATGAACTCCTGGTAAATTTTTAGAATCACCCTGCCCAAATGGATTTTTTCCTGCGAAAGGATTATCAATGCCAGTACTTGTTAATGGATTCGAAGGACGGGAACCTGTCAAACCTGGTATACCCCGTAAATCAGTTAAATATTGTGATAATACCTCACGCGAAAGAGCTGGATTATTATGATGAAGTATTTCCTGCAAATCATCAAAGGTCACACGACCTCTCGAATCAAATTCCGAAAGTTGTTTATCTACTGCCTCAATATGCTCTGCAACATTCTTCCTGCTATGAATATCCTGATAAGAAGCATAAACCAAGGTGTACCAAAGAGCGCTTAAGTTTTTTGCTTGTTCTACACTTATTACATCTTCAGATTTTGAAGTTGTTTTTGCCTCATTCGGAGATGAAGGGTCTGCTTGTAATTCTTTTAAATTTAATGTGAAAATAAAAAGGAATAAAATGAATACTATTTTTTTCATAGAGGCTCCTACCGTTTAGGAGTGCCCCATATAAAACAAACATCGTTTAGCTAAAGAGGTTAAGTTGCCCATTCAGTAGAAGATCTTAGGACGGTAATGCTTAATAAAATCTTAACTTGCTTAAACATGAACATCTTGAATACATGTAAATTCTGATTGATCCCCACTCCATCCTCTGCAATAAAAGTGTTTCAAGAAAAAAAACTCGGAGATCCAAAAATGTCAGAACTTATTGAGTCTCAAATTCAGAGCTCTTCCAGCGATTTTAAGGAAAATGCTTCCAGCTTGAAGGCACTCACTCTAGCTTTTAAAGAAGAAGTGGCAAAAGTAAAACAAGGAGGAGGCGCATCCGCAGTCGAAAAACATCGAAAGCGAGGAAAACTGCCCCCTCGTGAAAGAATTGAAAAAATTTTGGATCCCAATTCCCCTTTCCTGGAATTTTCAACACTCGCAGCCCATGGCATGTATAATAATGATGCGCCGGGAGCTGGAATGGTTACAGGCATTGGAATGGTGCAAGGTCGAGAAATTTTATTTGTCGCTAATGATGCCACGGTGAAAGGTGGCACTTACTACCCTATCACAGTCAAAAAACATTTAAGAGCTCAAGAAATTGCCCGAGAAAATAATTTACCTTGTGTTTATTTAGTAGATTCAGGTGGCGCTTTTTTACCTCTTCAATCGGAAGTATTTCCAGATAAAGAACATTTTGGTCGCATCTTTTACAACCAAGCTCAAATGAGTGCGGCAGGCATACCCCAAATAGCAGTTGTACTCGGAAGCTGCACCGCAGGTGGAGCTTATGTTCCCGCAATGAGCGATGAAACAGTGATCGTAAAAGGGAATGGCACTATTTTTCTGGGTGGCCCACCTCTGGTGAAAGCAGCCACAGGCGAAGAAGTGAGCGCTGAAGATCTGGGAGGCGCTAAAGTTCACTGCTTTAAATCAGGAGTCACTGATCATTTTGCAGAAGACGAAGAACACGCGCTCGACATCACTCGTAATATTTTGATGCATTTGAATCGCAGCCCAAAACAAGAAATGGACATTCTGAGTGCTGAAGAGCCTGTTTATCCCGCTGAAGAAATTTACGGGATTATTCAAAAAGATTTAAAGAAACCTTACGATGTAAGAGAAATTATTGCTCGCATTGTAGATGGCAGCAAACTTCACGAATTCAAAAAGAATTACGGCAACACTTTAGTCTGCGGCTTTGCTCGCATTATGGGAATGCCCGTTGGAATCATTGCTAACAACGGCGTATTATTTTCTGAATCTGCTCAAAAAGCCGCCCATTTCATTGAGCTTTGTGATAAAAGAAAAATTCCTCTCGTCTTTTTACAAAACATCACAGGATTCATGGTCGGCAAACAATATGAAAATGGCGGCATCGCTAAAGATGGGGCAAAAATGGTGATGGCGGTTTCTAATGCGCGAGTGCCCAAGTTTACAGTAATCATCGGTGGTTCTTATGGTGCAGGTAACTACGGCATGTGTGGTCGAGCTTACGGACCTCGGCAACTTTGGATGTGGCCCAATGCCCGAATCAGCGTGATGGGAGGCGAACAGGCATCCAATGTATTACTCACCGTCAAACAAGACCAGCTCAAATCCGAAGGCAAAAAACAGATGAGTGAAAAAGAAGCTGCAGAGTTCAGAGCACCCACTCTTGAAAAATATGAAAATGAATCCAACGCTTACTTTTCCAGCGCAAGACTTTGGGATGACGGTATTATCGATCCCGTAGACACACGCAAGGTTTTAGCTATGGGCATTTCCGCATCCTTGAATGCTCCATTTAAAGAACAGAGTTTTGGAATTTTCAGGATGTGACCCGCAGGGTCATCCTGAGCGAGCGAAAGCGAGTCGAAGGATCTCGTTACTTATGACTTACAAAACAATCTTAGTTGAAACAAAAAACCAAGTCAGCACACTCACATTGAATCGCCCTGATGTTCATAATGCTTTCAATGAAGAACTGATTTCTGAAATCCATCAAGCCATGGATTTTTTTGCAAAAGACTCTAACACCCGAGTCATTTTGATCACGGGTGCTGGACAAAGTTTTTGTGCAGGAGGAGACTTGAACTGGATGAAGCGTTCTGCCTCCTACACTCAAGAAAAAAATATTGAAGAGGCTCAAGCTTTACATGAAATGCTTTGTTCTATTGCTCTTAATCCAAAACCTGTCATTGCAAAAGTAAATGGAGTAGCGATGGGTGGAGGTGTCGGGCTCACTGCTGCAGCGGATATTGCCTTTGCTTATAAAACAGCCCAATTTTCTTTTTCTGAAGTAAGACTTGGTTTGATTCCTGCTGTGATTTCACCTTTCGCCATTCGAAAACTAGGCGCTGCTCGCTTTCAAGAACTCAGCCTCACTGCAGAAAGATTTTCTGCCACTCAAGCAAAAGAATTTGGCTTAATACAACACTCAGGCTCTCCCGAAGAAATAGATGACTGGATCGACGCCAAAACAAATGCTCTCAAAGCAGGGGCTCCAGAGGCGCTCACTGAAACCAAGAAATTAGTGAATGAAACACACTCTATCTCATTAAAAAACATAGGAAAATTAACAGCTCAAAAGCTGGCGGAACGCCGAGCGAGCGAAGAAGGTCAAGAAGGCATTGCTGCTTTTTTTGAAAAACGAAAACCGAAGTGGATAAAATAGTTTATGTTTAAAAAAATTCTCATCGCAAATCGTGGAGAAATTGCTCGACGAATTATTTTGGCTGCCAAAGAAATGGGAATTCGTACGATTGCTATTTATTCAGATCCCGACTCTCAGTCCTTGCATGTCAAAGAAGCGGATGAAAGCTATCCGCTTCATGGAATAGAATCCAAAGAAACTTATCTCGATACAGAAAAGGTGCTTCGAATTGCCAAAGAAGCAAAAGCGGACGCAATTCATCCGGGGTATGGTTTTCTTTCTGAAAATGCAGATTTTGCAGAAGCCTGTGCAAAAGCAAAGATTAAATTCATCGGCCCCTCACCTGCATCCATGAAATTACTGGCTAGCAAAGTCGCTTCCAAAGAGCTGGCCAAAAAAACAAAAGTACCTATTGTTCCAGGTCATGAAGGCATTTTGCCTCACGGAAAGGAACTTGAAAAACTCGCCGAAAAAATTGGCTACCCTCTACTTTTAAAAGCAGCGGCAGGTGGAGGGGGAAAAGGCATGCGCGTTGTTCATAAAGCTTCCGAACTTGAAGAAGGCGTCGAAGGCGCTGAACGAGAAGCACTCGCTTTTTTTAAAGATAAAACTCTTTTTATTGAAAAGTATGTCGAAGAGCCTAAACATATCGAAGTTCAATTATTGGGCGATGAAAAGGGAAATCTCGTGCATTTGTTTGAACGCGAATGCTCTGTTCAGCGTCGTCATCAAAAAATGATCGAAGAATCACCCTCTCCTTCCCTCGGTTCTGAACTTCGGAAAAAAATTTGTGAAGCTGCTCTCAAGATTGCTAAAGAAGCCAAATATTATTCTGCGGGAACGGCTGAGTTTTTAATCGATCGTCATGGAAACTATTATTTTCTGGAGGTTAACACACGTCTTCAAGTGGAACATCCTATCACTGAACTTGTCACAGGAATTGACTTGGTAAAAGCGCAAATTCGAATTGCAGCAGGCGAAACGCTTTGGTTCAAACAAGAAGATATGACTCAACGCGGACATGCCATTGAATGCAGACTTTATGCTGAAGATCCCGAAAATTCTTTTTTACCAGCAGAAGGAATTGCGGGTTTACTGGTTGAGCCTCAAAAACCAGGCGTAAGAATCGACTCCGCCTTAGAACAAGGCCAAGCCATACTCCCTTATTATGATCCTATGCTTGCCAAGCTCATTGTCTATGCTGAAGATCGTTACACAGCCATTTTAAAAATGATTCAGCTTCTGCAAGATTACACACTGCTCGGTATTCGTCATAACCTAGATTTTTTAAAATTCATGCTGGAGTCCAAGTCTTTTCAAGATGCCAGCTATCACACTCACAGCGTCAGTAGCCTCATCCACAACTACACTCAACAGCGTGAAAAAAATTATAAAAGTTTATCGGAACTTGTTTCATTGTTTGCAACACAAACAAGCCCCACTCAAAAATCGGCGAAAACTCCCGACGCAAATAGCCTCGCTGCACTTCAAGGATTTAGAAATGTCTAAGAAACCTTATGATATAATCGAATTCAATCCACCTCGATTTAAAATAAAAATGGCAGAGCAAATCTATTCGGGTACTTTTTATCGTGGGAAAGAGTTCGCAGATGTTCACTTAGAATTTGGTACTTTTCGTATTCCTCTCGAAAATAAAAAATCCCGCAAATCTTCTTCAACTCATGCCGATGGCGAACTGGTTGCCCCGATGCCAGGGAAAGTCGTAAAGGTACTCGTTCAAGAAAAACAAAAAGTAAAAAAGGGTGAACTCTTACTCATTTTAGAAGCCATGAAAATGGAACATAAAATTCTGGCAACTCACGATGGAGTAATCCAAAAAATCTTTTTCAAGGAAGGCGAAAGAGTCTCACAAGGAACCGATTTAGCAGAACTTAGCAAGTCTTAACCTAAAATAACTTTTTCTTTCTTTCATTTTATTTACTTTGAGGCCCCTCTAAAAACTGTTATATTTTCACCTTAATAATACACAAGTTTCAAAACCTGTTTTCGAGGGAAAGGACAAAGCAGATGAGAAATCTCAAGTCGTTTGCTGTTTTTTTATTTATTCTTAGTATATTCACTTCAAGAATTTTATCTTGCGGCCATGGTGGAAGTAGTGGTCCTTCTCCTAATCCTGGTCCTAGCCCTACCCCAAACCCTACTTGTAGTTCTACCCAGCGCAGTCTTATTATTACAAACAGCACCAATGAACACATTTGGGTAGGAGTCACCGGAGGCTCACTTCCCTGTGACACTGATGCTGATTGTCCCACAGGCGCTACAGGCACTTGTGCTGGAGCAGACCCCTCCACTCAAAAAGCTGGCCATTGTTCATGCACAAGTGATAGCCAATGTGGTTCCCAAGCTGTTTGCAACACCACCAATAGTATTTGCTATATGGATCTGCCAGATCTCACTACAGCTCAGGTGAGCTTAAGCGCTGGCAGTCAATCCACCATTTGCGTACCAGCCCCTGTAACAGGTGCACGATTTCAATGGAGCGGAAATATCTTTGCTCGCACTGGATGCGATAGTAATGGTCAGCATTGCCAAACAGGTGATTGCAATGCCTCCTCTGAAGGAATTTGTCCCGCAGGCACTGGTGGCAATCCCCCCACTGCTCTTGCTGAATTCACTTTAAGTAACCAAAGCAATACCACTTCAGGTCCTGATTATTATGATATAAGTATTATTAATGGTATCAACGTAGGTGTCAGCATGTCTCCCGTAGCCAACACCTTTACCCCTACCTCAGGTGATTCTTATTCTTGTGGTAGCCCCGGATCTACCACTGCTTTTGGAAGTCTTGCTGCTTGTAACTGGACTATCAACGCTACGAGTATACCCAACATTAGTCCTTACCCTACAGATCAAAGCACACTATTAAGAAATGTTTATCCTGTCACCGCTTCAAGCTGCGGATCTGGATCACCTAACAGCCTTGGCTATTGTTCTTGCACAAGCAATTCAGATTGCACAGGAGGCACTGTCTGCGGCTTGGCTGAAAATGCTGCCTCTGGAGTACAATACAAAAAAGTTTGTGGTAACCAAGTAGGTTGGTGGACTGCAGACCAAATTTGCAAATCTTCCAATAACACTTCGCCTGATATTGCAGCCTTTAATTGTGGTACGGCAACAAACCTTATGGCTTGCACAAATGCTAATGCAAAATCTTGCTATAATAACACTGCAACAGCTGCGAGTGATTGCTGTGGTTGTGGCACCAGCGATTCATCACCCTACAAAGAATATTGGCCTGAACCCGCTCCTGGCTTTGGAGGTTCAGACAATGGCTGTTATGGATACAATAACAATTGGTTTGATTATGCACAAAACTGGATTGTTTTCCTAAAACAGGCTTGTCCTACGGCATACACCTATCCCTTTGATGACGCGACAAGTACCTTCACTTGTGAAGGCAAGACCAAATCAGCGGGTCCCAATTACAACATTACCTTTTTACCGACACATTAAATGCAAGCATGAATTATCCTAAAAAAGTAATGATTACAGAGGTCGGGCCGCGGGATGGTTTGCAAAACGAAAAGACGGTGCTCAATCCTGAGCTTAAGGCACGTTTTGTAGATATGTTAACGGACGCGGGATTTCCTCAAATTGAAGTGACATCTTTTGTAAATTCCAAATGGGTGCCGCAAATGGCAAACGCTTGGGAGGTTTACAAAAAGAGTCATCGAAAAAAAGGCGTTCGACATATTGCGCTTGTGCCAAACTCAAAAGGCATGGAAGAAGCGCTCAAATACAAGGTAGATTCTATTGCTATTTTCACAGCGGCTTCGGAATCTTTCACTAAAAAAAATATTAACATGAGCATCGCTGAATCCTTTGATGCATTCAAAATTGTAATGGATGCTGCCAAAGCATCTGACATTTGGGTACGAGGCTATGTTTCAACCTGCTTTGCCTGCCCTTATGAAGGGCCTATCGCTCCTGAAAAAGTAGTGCCTGTGGCTGAAAAACTTCTCGCTTTGGGAGTGGATGAAATTTCTATCGGGGACACGATTGGAGTGGCAACTCCCAATCAAGTGAATCATCTGCTGAGCCTGCTCACCAAAAAAATTCCCAAAGATAAAATTGCACTGCACTTTCACGATACACGAGGCACAGCTTTAGCGAATGTGCTAGCAGGACTTCAGTCTGGCATTTCAAAATTTGACAGTTCAGCAGGTGGATTAGGAGGCTGCCCTTATGCTCCAGGCGCTGCCGGCAATTTGGCGAGTGAAGATTTGGTTTATATGCTGCATGGAATGGGAATTGAGACCGGAGTGAATTTAGACAAGCTCGTTGAAGCCTCAAAATTTATGGCTAAAGCATTAAATCGAAACTTACCCAGTCGCTATCTGCAATCTATCACCAAAATTGCTTAAGCGTTCATCGTGTAAGATTGTAATTTCTGAATCCTCACTTCTAAAGGTGGATGAGTCGACATAAGAGCTAGAAATCCACCCTGCTTCCCAAAAATTTGAAGCGTAGCAATTGCTGGATGATCTTCTTCATCGGAATGCTTGATCTGCAAATTTTGTTGAAGAGCTTGTAAAGCTGAAATCATTTTTTCACGACCTGCAAGCCCTGCCCCTCCAGCATCGGCTCTAAATTCACGCCATCGTGAAAAAGCAGCCACCACCAAAAATCCTAAAATACTCAAAGCAATCTCTAGCACAAAGGTCACCATAAAATTTACCATATGCCTTGATTCTTCTTTCACCCCTTGAGAAATCGCAAAGGCAATAATGCGAGCAAAAAACATTACAAAAGCATTGATCACTCCTTGCACCAAAGTCATTGTCACCATATCTCCATTTGCAATATGGCTGACCTCATGAGCTAAAACTCCCTCTACTTCATCTCGATTCATTCTTTGGAGCAAACCCGAAGAAACTGCGACTAAAGAACGTGCACGCGTTGGGCCTGTCGCAAAAGCATTTAATTCAGGGCTATCATATACTCCCACCTCCGGCATTTTTGGCAAAGAGGCTGACTGAGCTAAGCGATGAACCGTATTTAATAACCATATCTCTTCTGTTCCTCTCGCCTGTTCAGCATTAATTATCTGCACCCCCATCATCCACTTTGCCATTTTTCGAGATAAGGCAAGAGAGATGAAGGCTCCACCCATGCCCCAAATCAAACAGAAAATCATCAATTGGCTATAATTTAAACCATAAGCACTCAGATAAGGCTGAACATTCAAGAGATTAAGAACAGTGGAAATCGTAACAACGACTAACAAGTTCACTACAGCAAACAAAAATATTCTTTTCATCCACGACATCTATATACTCCTTTTTTCATAAATGGATTATTTTCATAAAAAATCAAGGGCTGCACCTTGATTCGTATTAAGATATCATCATATCAGAGCTAAGATGAAAAATAGATTATCTCCATTGAATATATCGGGTTTTCCAACCCAATATTGGCACCGATTAGAAGACGGTCGGATACAATGCGATGTATGTCCTCGTTTTTGCCGACTTCAGGAAGGTCAGCGTGGTTTTTGTTTTGTCCGAGCCAATCAAGGAGGAGAAATTGTATTAACCACTTATGGCCGTTCAAGTGGTTTTTGTATCGACCCTATAGAGAAAAAACCTCTCAATCATTTTTATCCAGGCTCGTCTGTGCTTTCTTTTGGTACTGCAGGCTGCAACTTGGGTTGTAAATTTTGTCAGAATTGGGACATCAGTAAATCTCGTGAATTTGATCGACTTCAAGAGGAAGCGAGTCC
>CAYYEM010000024.1:1338-5006 GCA_964470915.1 uncultured Pseudomonadota bacterium | reverse complement strand
GTACACGATCACTCAGGCTCAAGCACTTACTGCCACCAATGCAAAAAGATTTTAATCGGAAGAAATTGGTATGAATTATCGGAATGGAATTTAACTTTAGATGGAAAATGCAAATTCTGCCAAGCTACTTGCGCTGGAATTTTTGAAGCTAAACCAGGTTCTTGGGGAGCTAAGAGGATGCCGGTTTCGCTTTCTTCACTACAAAGAAATAAATCAAGCCACCAATCCATCCTGCAAAAATAATCACGAGAATCCAGACTATTTTTGCATTTTGATCTTGGGCAGGAAATTCATGCTGAATACAATCAATAAGCATCCAACCCCAGAAAATAACGATCGCTAAAACAAAAAGACCAATGATGCTCATCATGGCAACTCCTGCCATGGCAAAAATGAGTCCTGTAGGATCTGAATTCATTGGAGTTCAGTTGTCAGTTGTCGGTTGCTAGTTGTTAGTTTTTTTATTTACTAACAACTGAGCAATGGCCACTGATAACTGTCCTTAAAGTGCTCTCGGCTTTATGTTAGCATTCACCCAATCAATAATCGTTTTAATAGGAGTGCCTGGAGTAAACAATTCCTTCACCCCTTTTTTCTTTAGATCAGCAATATCTTCATCCGGAACAATACCGCCGCCAAACACACACATATCTTCAATACCCTGCTCCTTGAGAAGACGAATCACTTCTGGAAATACAAAATTATGAGCGCCTGAAAGAATAGAAAGACTAATAGCATCGACATCTTCTTGCATTGCAGTATTGACAATCATTTCAGGAGTTTGATGCAAGCCAGTATAAACTACTTCAAAACCTGCATCTCGCAACGCTCTAGCTACCACTTTTGCGCCTCGATCATGACCATCGAGACCTGGTTTACCCACTAAAATTCTGACTTTTCTATCCATACATTTTCCTCACATTACAAAATACAGGGATCATGATATTCTCCGAAGACCTCTCTCAGAGTTCCCATGATTTCACCTACACTGGCATATTCTTTTACAGCTGCCAAGATATAAGGCATCAGATTATCTGTGCCCTGAGCAGCTATTTTCAGTTCCGCTAACAGTTTTTGCACTTGAGTATTATTACGACTTTCTTTCACTTTTTTGAGAGCCGCCACTTGCCCCTTTTCTACTTCATCATTAATTTTTAAAATAGGCAGAGTCGTTTCGTCTTCTGTTTTAAAATCATTCACTCCCACCACAATTCTTTTTCCTTGATCTACTTCTTTTTGAAATCGAAAAGAAACTTCTGCTATTTCTCTCATTGGATATCCCAATTCAATCGCCCTAACCATACCTCCCATTTGATCAATTTTTTCAATGTAAGCATTCGCTTCTTTTTCTAAATCGTCGGTAAGCTTTTCAACATAATAACTGCCCGCTAGAGGATCGACCGTATTCGTCACTCCACTTTCATAGGCAATTACCTGTTGGGTACGCAGAGCAATTTGCACGGCTTCATCACTAGGTAAAGCCAGGGTTTCATCCAAAGAATTGGTATGGAGTGATTGAGTTCCCCCTAATACAGCCGCCAAGGCTTGCAGAGCCACTCTCACTACATTGTTATACGGTTGCTGTGCGGTGAGCGAAACTCCCGCTGTTTGACAATGAAACTTCATCTGCAAAGAAGCTTCTTTTTGAGCTCCAAATCGCTCCTTCATGATTTTAGCCCACATTCTGCGAGCTGCCCGCATCTTGGCAATTTCTTCAAAAAAATCATTATGTACATCCCAGAAAAATGAAAGCTTTGGAGCAAATTCATCGACGTTTAAACCACGTTCTATCCCCGCTTGAACATAAGCGATACCATCTGCAATCGTAAAGGCCAACTCTTGCACAGCGGTCGAACCTGCTTCTCGAATGTGATAACCTGAAATGCTAATGGGATGGAACTTTGGCACTTGTTGGGTGCAAAACTCAAAAGTATCAACAATCAAACGCATAGAAGGACGCGGCGGAAATACGTAAGAATTTTGGGCTACATATTCTTTAAGAATATCATTTTGAATAGTTCCACCCACTTTTGTCCAAGGCACCCCTTGTTTTTCTGCAACGGCTAAATACATGCAAAGCAATACTGAAGCGGGAGGATTAATTGTCATCGAGGTCGTGACTTTATCCAGAGGAATTTTATCGAAGAGCACTTCCATGTCGGCCAAGGTATCAATCGCTACCCCGCAAACACCCACCTCTCCTCGCGCTCGAGGAGAATCAGAGTCATAACCCATTAAAGTAGGAAAATGAAACGCGGTAGACAAACCTGTTTGACCATGTTCTAGCAAATAGTGAAAACGTTTGTTTGTATCGCGTGCAGTCCCAAATCCGGCAAACTGTCGCATGGTCCAAAAGCGCCCCCGATGCATCGTGGGATAAATGCCGCGAGTGTAAGGATACTCGCCGGGGAAGCCCAGTTTTTCACAATACTCTTCGCTGGCATTTTCTGGCGCATAAAGCCTATCGATCTTACGATTGGAAAGAGAAAGAAACTCCTTTTCTCTTTCCGGATGTTTTTCGAGCCATTTCAGAGTTTTAGCTTTCCATGCTTCAAATTCTTTTTTATATTTATCAGTCATAAGATTGGTGAATATCTTTAGCAGTAAGGGTTAGAAGGGTCAAGGTTCCGATATGAAAATATTTTCTAAAAATACCTTCTCCTCTTTGGTGAGAGGATTGGGTGAAAGGGAGTTTTCAATTTATTTTCACTCACTTAAACTCTCCCCCTCATCCGCCCTTTGGGCACCTTCTCCCCAAAGGGAGAAGGTGTTAAGAAATTTCAGCTTCTCTATTTTGTTTATTGTATTATTTCTTCCTTCTTTCCTTTTTGCGATGGAAGGTGAAACAAAAATTTACCTAGTGGGGCCTTTGGCGATCGAAGCCCCTGTCGGATATTTGAAGGTCGAGGAAATTGGCCCTTCTGCATACAACATTACCTTAATAGACAAAGATCCTCAGATTAAAAATGCCTGGATCACCGCAGTAATTATGTCCCAAGAACAAGTAAAACAGCTAGCTCCAGGAACTTCGCTTGCCTATTTCAAAACCACTTATCTTGGCAGTAACAAAGCTGCAGAAAAAAGAAATGTCCGCGAAATTTTGAAAAAGAAAGTCTGGGGAGATTGGCAAGAAAGTAAAATTCCAAAACCTCTCATGCTGGAAGCCTATGAACTACCACTCGCCGATGGATCTGTTCTCTTCTTGGGTTTTAGGAGACTAGAAAGTTTTTCTGCTGAAAAAGCAGAAAAGTTTTTTAATTTATTCAGCTCAACTCTCCGAGAAAACACTCCCAAACAAAAATAATCAGGATTCGTTTTTTTGTATCCAAGGCCCTACAAAAATTTGCAAAATGAGAGACCAGAGCGCAAAAGGAACAATCAAAAGAAAAGAATGATTCAAAAAGGCAGCCAGAAATCCAAAGATGGCAATACTTTCCGCTAAAGCCATTCTAGGAATTAAAGGCTTAAAAAAAATGGCCATTCCAGTATTCACCAAAGAAAAAGCTGCTAAAGCAATCACGAACATTAACTGATCCGGAAGAATTCTAAATGCCATCACCCATTCATCTGGATTAGAGTTTTGTGACAGAAAATAAATAACAAACACATAAATCAGAATTGAAAAATGAAGAGCCAAGGCAACGATTTTGAAGTTTTTATTTTCCATT
>CAYYEM010000024.1:0-1238 GCA_964470915.1 uncultured Pseudomonadota bacterium | reverse complement strand
AATTCATTTTGGGCACGAAGAGCTTCTTGAGCCATCGTATTTTTAGCTTCAATCGCAAGAACAATCGACTCCGGAGCCCTCACCTCATTCAAGGTAAATTGTTTCACGATGAAACCGTAATCTCCCAATTTTTGTTGAAGCTCTTCTTGAACCGTACTCACCACAGAGGCTTTGTCTTTTCCTAAAAAATTTACAATTTCAGTTCTACCAACCACTTGTTGAAGCACCTGACGAATGGTTTGCTTCACGAATCCATGAGTAATGAGATCAATGTCTGTTCTAAATGAGCTGTAAAGCGCAGGAACCTTAAGTGGATTCAGTTCAAAAGAAAGAGAAACATCACAACTAATCGGCTGCCCCTCTACTGAGTTTACATTAATTTCCTCATTATAACGGCTGCCATCTTGAGGTGATTTTGCCAACACAAGAGTCTGCATATAAATGGGATATTCAACAATATCCTGAACCACCGGCCACTTCCAATGAAAGCCTACATCAAGTACTTTCGGATCCACACCGCCCCCGGTGCGATGCACCAGAACACCCACATGACCTGGATCCACCATCACGATTGTACTGGAAGCAATGATAACTATTAAAATGACGCCGATTAAATATGGAATAAATCTTTTTATATTCATAGCCAACGACGATAATTTAACAAAGATAGCATTGCAAGGAGTTTACTGAATCTCTTTGATTAAATGTCGGCAAATGACAAGGCGTTGAATTTCAGAAGTACCTTCATAAATTTCGGTAATTTTTGCATCACGGAAGTGACGTTCTACAGGATAATCTTTAATATAGCCATAACCGCCATGCACTTGAATAGCTTTATTGGTAACATACATGGCCGCTTCAGAAGCGAACAGTTTACACATGGCCGCTTCTTTTCCAAAAGGTTGACCCTGATCTTTCAACCAAGCAGCTCGATGGATGAGCAAGCGGGACGCATCAATTTGAGTCGCCATATTAGCGAGATAATTTTGGATATCTCCAAATTCATAAATCTTTTTTCCAAAAGCTTCACGCTCAGTCGAATATTTTCGAGCGGCTTCAAAGGCAGCGCGAGCAATGCCTAAAGCTTGAGTGCCAATTCCGATTCGACCAGAATCGAGTGTGTTCATGGCAATCACGAAACCTTTTCCTTCTTCACTGAGTAAATTTTCAGCCGGCACTTCACAATTATCCAAAACAATTTCAGAAGTAGAAGAAGCGCAAATCCCTAATTTCTTTTC
>CAYYEM010000023.1:14587-25566 GCA_964470915.1 uncultured Pseudomonadota bacterium | reverse complement strand
GCCTAGAGTTCAGCCTTCGATCTAGAAAATTCAACACGCGTGAAGCCCCCTTCATGTTTGTGTCTGGGCTTTGTCGAAGCTTCTCCAAAAAAGTTGTTTGAGAAATGAGATAAAAAAAGCTTTCTTCCAGAGAGTTTTTTTGTTGTGATGAGCAAAATGAAAGTACAAATTCTCTCCATTGGTAATGAAGTATTATCCGGCGATATTGTAAATACGAATGCAGCATGGCTTTCGGAAGAGCTTTGGAAGCAAGGTTTTGAAGTGCTTAAGCATGTTACAATTGCGGATGATGAGAAAAGTATCCGCGAAGAACTTTTGTCGGCCGTATCGAAAGTGGATGTTCTGATTTCAACCGGAGGACTGGGGCCCACCGTAGATGATTTTACCGTAGAAGTGGCAGCGAAGAGTTTTGGCCTGTCGCTTGAAAAACATCCCGAAGTGATGGCGCAGCTTGATCAATATTATATTTCTCGGGGTCGAACGATGACTCCCAATCAAGAAAAACAGGCAATGATTCCCAAAGGGGGAGAAGCGCTTATTAACCCAGTGGGTTCTGCTCCTGGAGTTCGTGTAGAATATCAGGGGGTAAATTATTTTTTCCTTCCGGGAGTTCCCAAAGAAATGAAGGAGATTTTTCAAAATTCTGTTTTGCCTTGGCTCCTACAAAACAGAAGACCTCCAGTTTATTTCAAAAGTAAAACTCTTCGCTGCTTTGGAGCTGAAGAGGCAAAGCTTGATCATTTGATTCAGCCTTTATTGAAAGATCGAGTAGGACTTGGAAATGCAAAGCTAGCTTTTCGCGTTTCGGTGCCGGAAGTTTTACTAAAGGTTTCGAGTTGGGGAGAAGATGAAATCAAGGCCCAGAAATATTTGAATGAGGCTGTGCGCCTGTTAAGATCAGTGGTGGGTGAATATGTGTATGGAGAAGACGAAGAAAGTTTAGAAAGTGTGGTGTTAAAACTGCTAGCTGAAAAGAAAAAAACTTTGGCGACCGCTGAATCTTGCACAGGTGGTTTGATTGCGAATCGAATCACTAATGTTTCAGGTGCCTCAAAGAATTTTTTGGGAGGAGTGGTGGCTTATGCCAATGAAGTGAAAATTTCAGAGTTGGGAGTTTTGTCGAATACTTTGGAGCAATTTGGAGCTGTTTCTTCGCAAGTGGCTCTAGAGATGGCAGAAGGCGTGAGGCAAAAGCTACAAGCAGATATTGGTATTGCGGTTACGGGTATTGCGGGTCCTGAAGGGGGTAGTTCTGAAAAACCTGTGGGTACTGTGCATATTGCTTTGTCGACATCTGAAGGAAACAAGGAAAAGAAATTTTATTTTCCAGTCAACCGGGAATGGTTTAAATTGATTGTGTCAGGTGTCGCTTTAAATTGGGTTCGAAAATCTTTGATAAAAAATTAAGGCAAGATGAAAAAAACTAAAACTTTGAACGATGGGGTTCCCAATGGGGAGCTACATAGCGCTCAGCCTTTGGTCAAGCCTGGGAATTTATTTCCTGGGTGTGAAGCCCGATCGATTCGTTCTTTTCTAGCGATTGAAATTCCGGAAGATATCCGTCAAAAAATTTATGAGGCTTTTGCACGCCTGCATCGACAAACTCTTGGTGTGAAATGGATAGAAGCAGCCCATATGCATCTTACTTTAAAATTTTTAGGAGATGTAGAAGCCGATTTATTAAACCAAGAGGTTCTTCCTCGTCTTGATCAGATAAGTTTGAACTTCAAAGCCTTGAGCTTTGCTTTAAGGGGAGTAGGTGTGTTTCCTACTCTGCAAAAACCAAGAATATTTTGGTTAGGGATTGAAGGGGATTTGTCTGAATTGAAACGTTTGCAGATGAACATCGAAAAACAATTAAAAGATTTGCCTCTTCATTTAGAAAAAAATGAGTTCCATCCCCATATTACTTTGGGGCGTATTAAAGAGATAGGTGATCGAAAAATCTGGCAAAAAGCCCTCGAAGAATATGAAAAGATAGACTTTGGTAATTTTCAAGTTTCCACCCTCACACTCTTTAAAAGTGAGCTCACAAAGTCTGGGCCTGTTTATTCTAAGCTCAAAGAATTTGTTTTATCGAAATAAGTGTTCGATTTTCGAACTCTAGTGTCCGAAAGTCGGACACTTTGTAAAAGTTCTATTCATCCTCATTCGAAAAAATCCTTTTATTTCAAGCACTCAAACTTTTCAGAAGTTTTGGCACAAATCCTGCTTTAGTTCTTGCGTCTCAAGAGAGAAATGATTAACAATTTATGAAAGGATTTGTTTATGAAAAGCGAAATTCAAGAATTCAGGCAAGAAATGCGACAAATGAATCAAGATATGTTGCAGATGATGAATGAAATGAGAGGCGAATTAAAAGGGGAAATGCAAGGATTCAGAACCGAACTTAAAAGCGAAATTCAAGGATTCAGAACCGAACTTAAAAGCGAAATTCAAGGACTCAGAACTGAATTTAAAAGCGAAATTCAAGGGGTGAGAACTGAACTCAAAGGTGAAATACAACAAGTCTTTAAAATAGTTGTTGGAGAACAAGCCCTCAATGCTCACCGATATTCTGAATTAAGAGGATGTGTTGATGATATTTATTCAAAGATGGTGACCAAAGAGGAATTCAATACTGCTTTTCAATCTCTTTCTCAGGATATTAGCACTTTATTTTCAGAAAATTCTAAGCTTAAAAAACGTGTTTCACCTTTGCTGGGAAAAAAATTCCACAAGATTTGATCCTTTTTTATTAAAAAATCATAGATTGACAAGGCTAGAGGCCACTTATACTAAAATAAGATATTATTTTAGAGGGAGAAAAACATTATGGAATCACTCAATCAAAACGAAAAAGAAAAAGCTATTCATCTAGCCCTTCAATCCATCGAGAAACAATTTGGCAAAGGTTCCATCATGCGGATGGATGAAAAAGAAGCTGTGAAAATGTCTGAAGTGGATGTGGTTCCTACCGGTTCAATTTCTTTAGATCTTGCTTTGGGAATTGGCGGCTATCCTCGTGGAAGAATTATAGAAATTTATGGACCAGAATCTTCTGGGAAAACCACGCTTACCTTGCATGCGATTGCTGAAGCTCAGAAGAAAGGCGGCATTGTGGCTTTTATCGATGCCGAACATGCCCTAGATGTTCAATATGCCAAAAGCTTGGGAGTCAAAATTGAAGATCTTTTGGTTTCTCAACCTGATACCGGAGAGCAAGCTTTAGAAATTGCAGAATCTTTGGTGCGTTCTAATGCCATTGATGTGATTGTCATTGATTCAGTGGCAGCTCTTGTTCCAAAGTCAGAGCTTGAAGGCGATATGGGTGATGCTACGATGGGAGCTCAAGCACGTTTGATGAGTCAGGCCTTAAGAAAGTTAGCTGCCCTCGTGAATAAAAGTAAAACGCTTCTCATTTTTATTAATCAAATCCGTATGAAAATCGGAGTGATGTTTGGAAACCCTGAAACCACTACTGGTGGAAATGCGCTCAAGTTTTATGCTTCCGTTCGTTTGGATATTCGACGTATTGGCGCTATTAAAGCGGGGGATCAAGTAGTTGGAAATCGCACTCGGGTGAAAGTGGTTAAAAATAAAGTCGCACCTCCTTTTAAAGAGGTAGAATTTGATATCATTTATGGAGAAGGTCTTTCCCGTGAAGGCGACTTGCTTGATTTGGCTGCCAATAGTGGGATCATTGAAAAAAGTGGCTCCTGGTTTACTTATGGAAGCGAAAAAATCGGACAAGGTCGTGAAACTGCGAAGCAGTATCTGAAAGATAATCCAAAGTTTACAGAAAGCCTTCATAAGAAAATTTTAGAACATTATGGAATTGGTGTTGCAAAAGCAGCCAGTCCAGAAAAAACTGAAGCAAAGGAAAAGAAGAAATCATAAATCCCCACCCTCTGATCTTGGAAGAGGGGGATTTAATATTATGCAATCACGTGAGATCCGGGAAAAATTCCTCAAATTTTTTGAATCTAAACAGCACCTTCGAGTCAGAAGTTCTTCTCTCATTCCTGAGAATGATCCTACTTTGTTTTTTACAAATGCAGGAATGGTGCAATTTAAGAACAATTTTTTAGGGCTTGAAAAACCCTCTTCGCCTCGAGCAACCACTTCTCAAAAATGCATGCGTGTTTCAGGGAAGCATAATGATCTGGAAAATGTAGGTCGCACCCATCGTCATCATACTTTTTTTGAAATGCTTGGTAATTTTTCTTTTGGAGATTATTTCAAACAAGATGCCATTGCTTTTGCTTGGGAATTTTTAACGAAAGAAATGAAGCTCGATCCGAAGCGATTATGGATCACTGTTTTTAAAGAAGATGATGAGGCTGCTCAGATTTGGGAAAATGAAATCGGAATTTCTCCGAAGAGAATTATTCGATTGGGTGAAAAAGATAATTTTTGGAGCATGGGCGAAGAAGGCCCTTGTGGACCTTGCACTGAAATCCACTACGATTTTCGAAATAAGATTGAGGAAAGCCAAGAAAGTTTTTTGAAAGCTTCTGATTCAGGCGAGGTGATGGAAATTTGGAACCTCGTTTTTATGCAGTTCAATCGTTCTGCCAATGGTGAAATGGCGAAACTGCCTAAGCCCAGTGTGGATACAGGAATGGGTCTTGAACGCTTAGCCTGTGTGGTGCAAGGAGTTCACTCAAATTACGACAGTGATTTGTTTAGTCCGATTATTCATGCGATTGAAGAAAAGGTCGGAAAAAAATACGGAAAAGATGAGAATACTAATGTTTCTATTCGTGTTTTGGCAGATCATATTCGTGCTGCAACTTTTTTGATTGGAGATGGAGTTCAACCTTCGAATGAAGGACGTGGTTATGTGCTTCGAAGAATTTTGCGTCGCGCGATTAGGCATGGTCGCATGCTTGGAATGAATACACCCTTTTTCTATACTTTGGCAGATACAGTGATTGCGGAAATGAAAGGGGCATATCCTGAACTGGTTAAACATCAAAGCTTTATCAAGTCGGTGATTCAGGCTGAAGAAGAACGTTTTTTGGCCACCTTAGATAAAGGCTTAGAAATTATTCAGCTTGAAATTGCTAAACAAAAGAAACAGGGAAGTCTGTGCTTTGAAGGGGAAGTTGTTTTTAAACTCTACGATACTTTTGGCTTTCCGGTGGATTTGATTCAAAACATTGCGGATGAAGAAGGTTTTACAGTCGATATGGAAGGTTTCGAATCTGCAATGATGGGACAGCGGCAAACAGCCCGAAGGGCCTGGAAAGGTTCTGGTCAAGAAAGAGTATCTCAAGTTTACCAAGAAATTATTCAAAAAATTAAACCGATCGAATTTTTGGGTTATCAAAGTTTGTCTGCTAAGGCTCCAGTTTTGGCTTTGATTCGTAATGGAGAACTGGTGAACGAAGTAAAAGCAGGAGATGAAGCTTATGTGATTTGTGAAAAAACCCCTTTTTATGGTGAGTCAGGGGGGCAGGTGGGCGATCGTGGATTAATTACCACCTCTCATTTTAAAATGGAGGTGCAAGATTCTCAGAAACCTCTACCTAATTTGATTGTTCATTGTGGTTTGGTTGCAAAGGGAAATCTCAAGACTGGCGAGATAGTAAACTTAGAAGTGGATTCTCGTCATCGTTCTCCAGTTCGTTTAAATCATACAGCCACTCATTTGCTTCATGCTGCTTTGCGAGAGATATTGGGAGACCATGTTCGTCAAGCGGGCTCTCTTGTTGCGTCGCATCGCTTGCGTTTTGATTTTAGTCATTTTGAACCGGTGAGTCAGGACAACTTAGAACGTATCGAAAATTTGGTGAATGAAAAAATTAGGGAAGACATTGCAGTGCAAAAATTAGAAATGTCTTATGAAGAATCTCAAAAAAAAGGAGCTATGGCCCTTTTTGGTGAAAAATATGGGGATGTGGTTCGGGTATTAAAAGTAGGTGAGTTTTCTACTGAGCTCTGTGGTGGTACTCACGTAGATCGAACAGGAGAGATTGGATTTTTTAAAATTGTAGAAGAAAGTTCTGTGGCAGCAGGGGTTCGTCGCTTAGAAGCAGTGACAGGAACGGATGCGGTAGCTTATGTTCGCAAACAAGAGAAAAACTTAAAGGAAATTGCTCTCAAGTTGAAAACAAGTATAGAAGATGTGCCTGAAAAAATTGATAGAATGAATGAGCAGCTGAAAAAATTTGAAAAAGAGATTTCTCAACTCCGCCAAAAATTACATTCGGGAGCTGCGGGTCAGGATTATCTAAAAGAACTTCAAGAAAAGAACGGCGTAAAGGTATTAGCGGTAAAAAGTGATGCAGAAGATATCAATACTTTACGTGCTTTGTCTGATCAGCTGCTTAATAAAATGGGATCTGGTATTTTATTGGTGGCCGCCTCTTTTGAGGGCAAGGTAACTTTTATTGTTCGGGTTAGCAAAGATTTGACCGGTAAATACAAAGCTGGTGAAATTGTGAAGCCTTTGGCACAGATTGTGGGTGGTTCTGGAGGCGGCAGGCCTGATATGGCGCAAGCAGGTGGACAAGATGTAAGTAAAATTGACGAAGCTCTTGCCCGATTCTATGAAATGATATAGCCTTAGTTATTCAATTTGTTTCCAATAAAAAGGGATTTATTTTTTATGCCTGTGATTGATGTAAAAGGTTTTAATCGTTGGCAAGACGAAGTTTTGGTAATGGATGAAAACCTGAATGGAGAAGTCGATCCTTCGGATGTGTGTATTGCTCTCAATCTTCCCGACATAAAAAGAGACAGTAAAGTGACTTGGAATCACCCCCGATTTAAAGAACTGCGAGATGAATACCTTGCCTTTCTCAAGGCAGAAGAAGAGGAAAAGAATTTAGTAGGAGAAGAGCCTGATCTAGAAGATTAAATGTTTTCTTGTGTAGCAAAGCGAATTTGGCCACTTCTTCGATCTGTAAAACGTTGAACTAATTTGAGTAAAGTATCTGTTGAGAACGGTTTTGGTAAAAAAGCATCCGCTCCTAGTTCAAGTCCTTTTTCGATATCCTCCGGACTTCCCTTCGCAGAAACAATAATAACAGGAACATCCCGATAGTCCTCGGAGTTTTTTAAGAAATCACAAATTTCAAACCCATCTGGTGAAGGCATCATGATATCCAGTAAAATACAGTTGGGTCTATGTTGTTTGGAAATTTCCCATATGGCTTGAATGCCTGAGTGCATTTGAAAGGTTTTGTAACCTTCTTTTTGTAGATTGTAGTCGATGAGTTGAGAGATTTCTTCATCATCATCGATTACAAAAATAGTTCCTTTGTTTTTCATAGGACCTCCTTAAAGTCTGAAAAGACTCTAGAGGTATTTTGTGAAGAAAGGGTGACAGCTCAGCAAATTTTATGTCTTTATTGTGGATCGAATATAAGTGTGATTTGAGGAGTAAGAACGATGCGATCTCCCGGGTTCAGCCAGGTGCTTTGGCCATGATCAAAAGTATCAGGAGCTCTTCCCTCTGCGCGATGAATCACAGTCAGATTGTGTGCAGTGAGAATGTAAGCGGTCGTTTCTGCTTCGATACGTCGTTGAATCGTAATGTGTTTTCGGGATAATTGAGAATCTCCCATCATTCTATGATCTGCGAGCCAGCCCCTTCCTATCGTGGTTGAACGGCCACCTCGTGGAAATCGATAACGATAAGCCTGGGCTTGAGCATCAAAATGAAAGGGCCCTGAATAACTGACTGCTGCTATGACAGGACGGGAAGGCCTTGCAGGAGAGGATGTTCCTCTTAATCTTCCAATGGTTGCATCATAGAGTCGTCCGGCCCAACTTCTTGTAGGAGCCGGAACAGGAGCTGCAGGACGAAGCGCAAGAGCAGAAGCAGGTGCAGAAGGGCTTGCTGGATTAATTGCGGGAGGAGGAGTAGCCCCTAACATCCGATTTATTCCTGAAGCAGTGACAGCTTGAGTATCGGCTTCTCCTCCTCCATGGAATGGTTGAGGCGGTTCGAGGGGAAAACCTAAATTTGCCACATCGATTAGCACAGCATTTTGGTTTTCAAAATCAGTTCTTGGATCATAAACTCGGCGGGTGCTTGCAGCTTGGAGAAGTTGAACAACATTGACACCTCTTCGGGCCAGTTCTCTTTTTACTTGCTCAGCAATGGGGTTTGTTTCGAGAATCATCGTTTCTTCACTTGCAGCTGAATATCGAGGATTCATATGACAATATATTACATACCATTTTAATTCTTCTATATTGAGAACTGTGCCAGGTTTTCCCCAAAGACGTTCAAAATTACTAGCTCTATTCTCATCTCTTATTCTGGCTGCGTAGGGAGTCGAGTTTGATTCCGTTCTGGTGTAAGCATCTTCTGGGTACGACCCTTCTAAGCCCAAATCTCTCCTATCATATACACCCGCATAATTATTTTCTGATCTTTGGAGTGTTGCTAGTTTTAGTTCAATTTGAGTTCTTAAATCCTGAGCTATCTCTGCATTAATATCGGGAGTTCGAGGATCCACCCAATTTTTATAACGCAAGTAACGTTCACAGTCTTCTTGTCTTAAATTTTTCAGACCATTTCTTTCTGCATAACTTTCAAATTGATGTGCCCAAAGCATTTCATCTCCCAATTCCTGTGAATAGATATGATTAATAGCTGGGCATCTTCTTCTCAATAAAAGGAGAGGTAAAAAATTTTCAGGTAGACCGAGTACTTCGGTGTGTTCATCGGGTGCGACATGAGAATTCTGGGTGAATCTTAAATATCGAATGATTTCTTCGTTAGAAATTCCTGCTCCATCTGTTGTACGCTGGAATCGTTTTATAAAGGCTTGTACCCAATTTTTCTCAGCCTCTACGGCCATGCGTGCCACGAGGCCCATATCGAATTGTGTTTTTCCATCCCCACCCCTTTTATGTGCAGCCATTTCGGGGAGGAGAATATTGCTAAATTCAGCACGTTCGGTTCTGCTTGTGAATGTTTGTGAAGTAAATTCCAAATTTCTCTCTAATAAAGAGAGAGAGGGCGCAAGGGCTCGGAGTAATTGTCCTCCCACGGCAAGTTGCAAACGCATTACTTCAGCATGAGCGAATTGTTCAAAAGCAGATCCTTGGGGACGTGGAGCCCATCCGAGGAGTCCCAACACATTCTGACTGGCTACCATTCCAAAATCGGAAGCGATATGTTGAAGAATGATAGGTTGAGACTGAGCCAGTGCTCCGAAAGCTTTCAAACTTCCAATCGTGAAAAGAGTCGAGGTGAAACCTTCTCGAAGACCTCCACTGCCATTCCAATTCCACAGATGAGGGTTTTCATGATTGTTAGATAAACTTTGCAAAGCACGATGGCTGCCTTCAAAGGCAAGGCTTTCGGCACCTAAAGCAACTCCATAAGAAGCAAAATTGAAAAAGGGAGCCAAGCGAGTCGCTTGAGAAGCAAGGGATAAACTTGCCACACGACTTACCTTAAAGAAAAGCGAACCCATAGTAGCTGCGGTGAGAGTTTCTTCGTTACCCGCTTGATGAGCAATGCTTTCGAGAAGGGAATCGCGTGAAATTTGGCTTTCACTGAGAGCAGTAAAGCCTTGTGAAATAGTGGGGTTTGATACACGAAATAAAGTCATAAATACTTTTTCGTGAGCCCCTGAAATGAATAACTGCTTAGCAATTTCGACTGGGAGTATCAAAAGTTGCTTGTTTTTTGAAAGAAGCTAGAGGCCCTGAATCAGTATTTTTGCGGAGGCAAGATTGGTGGCAAGCGGGATATTATGCACGTCTGCCAAGCGGAGCAGCATAAAGATATCCGGTTCATGGGGGTGAATTCCTAAGGCATCTCTGAGAAAGATAATTCCATCTACTTTACCATTTACAATTTCTGCCGCAATTTGAGCATCACCGCCTTTGGGACCGCTTTGCATTTTGTGGACTTTAAGGCCAGCTTCTTCAATATATTTTCCCGTGGTGCCGGTGGCAATGAGCTTGAATTTTTTGATGAGCTTGATGTTGTCTTTCACAAAAGCCACCATCTCGGCCTTTTTTCCATCATGAGCTACAAGAGCAAGGGTTTTCATGGTACATCCTTTTTCAAAAGTTGAGAGGGATTTGTTTTAAATTTTTCAGCAGTTTCTTGATCGATAGTAAAAATTTCATTTGCCCAATCTTTCAAACCCTCTATTTGGGCATAATAAAGATCTTGTTCTTTCATATGACCTAATAATACACGAATTTGATTTTTTTGCCCTCTGATTTTTGCCAGCACTTGTACTTGGGGAGGTTCTAATCCTGCTTCATTTTTGCGTATCCACTCTCCCGTATTCATAGCTTTCAATCTAGAAATTTTACGTGCAAGAGAGTCGGTCCAATCTTGAGAGATGACTACTTTTGGTTTTTCATTCCAAAACCATTGGCCCTCTTCGTTTCGGAGCAGAGTAATAGTCTGCGTACCCTGTTTAAGAATAATTTCTTCAACTCTAGAAGAATCTTCATTTAATATTTTTTTATTTCTCCAAATTGTGCTCGGTTTTAATATATCACGCCGCAGAGGATTTTCTTTTGAAAAACTCCATTCTTTTTTTCCAGTAGCTGTTTTGATACTTACATGGATTTCTTTTTCTGGATGATAATTTTCAGGAATTTTAGAAAAAATAGAAATAAGATTGTCTACTTCATCTGTATCAAATGGATAAGATCTCCATTCTTGATTTATTTGAGACTCAGCAGAAGTTTTAAGAGGTAAAAAAAGACCACGCCATTGATCTTCGGATTTGTAAATTTTGAGATTTTGATAGGGAGACTCAATGAAAATTTCCTGAATCTCCTCTGTTGGTAAAGGAGTAGGTGCTGAAGGTGTATTTGAACGACAAGAGATTATGCTCAGCAGTAGCAAGCCACAGAAAAAATGTTTTTTGAGCCACATGTGACTAGGCAGCTTTTCCTTCAGCCAACTTCAAATACATTCTGGCAGATTCATCTTTAGGATTTTGTTTAATAGCGGCTTTCCAGGTTTCAAGAGCTTTCTTTTTTTGCCCAGCGGCGTAGAGGGT
>CAYYEM010000023.1:5456-14487 GCA_964470915.1 uncultured Pseudomonadota bacterium | reverse complement strand
TTGATGAAAGGATCCATCTTTTCTTTTTTCTTTTTATTTTTTCGGGAATGAACACGAGAATACAAGGCATTTGCTTTTTTGTATTTACCCAAATCGTTAAACAGAACGGCTAGATTAAGCAGAGCTTCTGTATAATTGGGGTTAATTTTAATCGCCTTTTCAAAGTTTTCAATCGAGTTACTAAATTGACCATTGGCGTGATAAATCACTCCTAACATGTTGTAGACATCTGCAAAATTTTGGTTTTCCTTTACAAGATTTAGGAAATACTTTTCAGCTTTTTCATAATCTTTTTTTTCAAAGTAACGTCGACCCTCTAAAAACATTTTTCGATGATTATCCATAGAACCTCCCTTATGCAGATTGACTTTCAGGCGCTTGTTTTGCAGCTTTTTCCTTCAAAATTTCTTTTACAGCCTTTTTGCTATACTTACTCTTAGGATATTTGCTTTTTAAAATTTCAGCGTATTGTTGAGCGACTTCATTTTTTCCTAATTTTTGATAAGACTTTGCAGCATAATACAAGGCTTTTTGATCAAGGCCAAGCCCCGGATATTTTTCAAACACTTCTTCAAAACGAGGGCCTGCAGCTCTAAACTCACCCCATTTATAATAGAAGTTGCCGATATAAAAAACTCTTTTGGCGACCATGCGTCTTGCCTGATCATAATAAAACTTTGCCTGACGATAGTAAGTAGAAGATGGAAATTGGCTTACCACAAGAGAAAAACTGCTAATGGCTTGAGGAAGATGTTCCTGATCTCGATCAATTTTTTTGGGAGTAGCTTTAAGATAAGCCATGCCCATTTTAAAAAAAGCATAGTCTAGCTTGTCACTATCTGGATGTAATTTGGTAAAAAATTGATAGGTTTCAGCAGCCAGTAAATATTCTTTCTTAAGGAAATAAGCATCCCCGACTTTGAGTTCTGCTTGAAGTGCGTAATCACTATTTGGGAAACGTGTTTTAAAAATTTCTAAACAATCGATAGATTCTTGAAATTTCTTTTTGGTGGAAAGTTGAACGCATTTGGCAAAAGCCTGCTCAGCATTTTCTCTTCCCGTAAAACCCAGACGACTTTTCTTTTTGCCACCTCCACAAGATGCTAAACTCAAAGAGATGAAAGGTAATAAAATATAGATTAAGAGATGTTTTTTCATGCGGAAGGCATCCTAGTGGAGGGAACAAGAATGATCAAGCGTATTTGAAGGCAATATCCCCCAGTTGACAGTTTAATCTTCCGTTACTATCTTTTTTAAATCAGGATTTTTATAAACCCATATCTAAACAGGCCTCGTTGGGCAGGAGATTCATATGAGTGATGAAAAAGAAGGTTCAGAAATTAAGATTTCTGATAAAAGGCGTTTTAATCCAGATGGCAGTGAAAAAGAGGGCGTTTCGGTGGAAGCGAATAGTTCAAAGTCTGAGGATGTTTTCCCTTCCGCTGAGGAAGATGGGAAGTTCTCAGAACAAGAGTCTGTTTTACAAGAGGTCAGTTTTGCCAATTTGATATTATCTTTAGCAGGCTCTGCACAAATGAGTTTAGGAATTGCTCCAAATCCATTTACACAAAAAATAGAAAAAGATTTAAATCAGGCCAAACAAACCATTGATTTACTAGGAGTACTTGAACAGAAGACAAAAGGTAATTTAACCCCTGAAGAAGCCTCATTAATGAAAGTAATTTTAAGTGATTTACGTATGAGATATGTAGAGGAGAAAAACAAACCATGAAAAGCTATTCACGTTCTACCTTAATTCTAACAGCGGTGGTATCTGCGAGTGCCGCGCTCTTTTTTGCTTGTAGTTTTGATTGGAATACAAAAACCCAGGCAGTAGACTCTAGTCCTGTTTATACTTCGACTTCTAATAAAGCAGTAATAGCAGGTTTGCCTGCCTTGAGTGACATCGTAAAACATGTCAAACCTGCCGTTGTAAATATAAGTAGTCGAAAAGTAGTCCGTCCAAATGCTGGCGTGTATCGTCAGGATCCTTTTTTTGGGAGATATTTTGGTTTACCTCAAGAACAACCGCAAAACAGCTTAGGATCTGGTTTTATTATCAATAAAGATGGCACCATTCTCACGAATAATCATGTGGTTCAAAATGCAGATGAAATTGATGTGAAACTTTCTGATGGGCGTAAATTTGTTGCAAAGGTGATAGGTACAGATCCTAAAACAGATATCGCAGTGATTAGAATTCAGGGAGGAAATGGTGATTTTCCAATAGTTCCTTTGGGTGATTCAAATAATCTCGAAGTGGGAGAATGGGTTGTTGCCGTAGGAAATCCTTTTGGCTTGGGCCAGACAGTGACCGCAGGGATTGTCTCAGCAAAAGGTCGCGTGATTGGCGCGGGACCTTATGATGATTTTATTCAAACCGATGCTTCAATAAATCCTGGAAACTCAGGAGGTCCTCTCTTTAATTTGAATGGCGATGTGGTGGGTATTAATACCGCTATTATAGCCAGTGGCCAGGGAATTGGTTTTGCGATTCCAATTTCAATGGCTAAATCAACTGTAGATCAGCTTTTACAAAATGGAAAAGTCAGTCGAGGTTATTTGGGAGTTGGTATTCAGGATGTGACTGCCGATTTAGCAAAATCTTTTGGATTAAACTCTGAAAAGGGCGCCTTGATTGCGAGTGTATACCCTGGAGGTCCTGCAGAAAAAGCTGGGATTGAAGCCGGTGATATTATTTTAAATTTTAATGGGAAAAATTTAGAAACTTCTCATGATCTTCCACTTTTTGTTTCTCAAACTCCTGTCGGAACCAATGTGATGGTAGAAGTGTTACGAAAAGGAGGTAAGAAAACTCTTCAGGTGCAAGTGGGTGAATTAGAAAAGGCAGAAAGAGAATTAGCTCAGGCTGAAAAAGTTTCGAGTGAGCTGGGTCTTGCAGTACAAGAGCTTTTACCTCAACAAGCTGAACAATTAGGTTTGAAAGAACGAAAAGGTGTGATGGTTGTAAAAGTGATTCCTGGTTCTCAGGCTGATTGGGTTGGGATTCGCCCCGGAGATGTGATTTTGGAAGTGAATAATACTCGGGTGGATAATCTTGGTGAATATAGCGCAGCCATTCAAAAAATAAAATTTAGTGAGTTGGTGCGTATGTTTGTAAAAAGAGGCAACCTGACAAGTTATTTTGCATTCAGAAAATAAAAAATATTTAAAAATTAATTTGAAAAAAAGGCTTATGGATCACCATAGGCCTTTTTACTTTCCTTGACTTTCAGGAGTTAAATCCCATTTAATTTGTAAGGATAATATTGATAGCCTTGGGACAAGTTTTATAAAGTTCATCCCAGGGCTTTTTTAAAGGGATTTTTATGCGACTTGATAAATTTACAGTGAAAGCCCAAGAAGCGGTAGCTGAGGCTCAAAATCTTGCTAGTCAGAATGGCAATCAACAAATTGAACCCGAACATTTGCTTTTGGCTCTTGTGGACCAAAGCGAAGGTCTGACCCAACCTATTCTTCAAAAGTTGGGGGTCGATCCCAAAAAAATTCAAAGCGAAGTAACGAAGCTCATCCAAAAACTGCCTAAAATTTCCGGTGGTATGGGAGATTATTTATCGACTCCTTTTAAAAAAGTTTTGGATGCTGCCCAGAATGAAGCTGCAAGTTTAAAAGATGATTATGTGAGTACGGAACATTTGCTTTTAGCTTTGAGTGAAGTGAAAGATTCAAAAACTTCGTCTTTACTTAAAGAACAAGGTGTAACGAAAAATGCCTTGATGAAAGCCTTAGTAGATATACGAGGCTCTCATCGAGTGACCGATCAAAATCCTGAAGCAAAATTCCAAGCTCTTAAAAAATATTCTCGGGATCTTACCGATTTGGCTCGTCGTGGAAAGCTTGATCCTGTGATTGGTCGAGACGATGAAGTGCGTCGTGTGATTCAGGTGCTATCTCGTCGAACCAAAAATAATCCGGTGCTCATCGGAGAACCTGGAGTAGGAAAGACAGCCATTGTGGAAGGATTAGCTCAACGTGTAGCGAATGGAGATGTTCCCGAAACTCTGCGAGATAAAAGTATTATTGCACTTGATTTAGGTTCACTGCTTGCTGGAACAAAATATCGCGGAGAATTTGAAGATCGTTTGAAGGCGCTTTTAAAAGAGGTCACGGAGTCCGAAGGAAAAATTATTCTTTTTATCGATGAACTTCATACCATGGTAGGGGCAGGGGCTGCAGAGGGAGCAATGGATGCTTCCAACATGCTCAAGCCCGCACTAGCCCGCGGAGAATTGCGTTGCGTGGGTGCCACCACTCTTGATGAATTTCGAAAACATATCGAAAAAGATCCCGCTCTCGAACGTCGTTTCCAACAAGTTTACGTAGGTGAACCTACGGTTGAAGATACCATTTCGATTTTGCGTGGATTAAAAGAAAAATATGAAGTGCATCATGGCGTGCGTATCAAAGATGAAGCGATTGTGGCGGCTGCCCAACTTTCAAATCGTTACATTACTTCACGTTTTTTACCCGATAAGGCGATTGATTTAATCGATGAAGCCGCCAGCAAACTTCGTATCGAAATTGATAGTCTCCCTACAGAGATTGATGAAATTGAACGTAAAATTACTCAACTTGAAATTGAACGTCAGGCTTTGAAAAAAGAAAAAGATAAAGCTTCTCAAGAGCGACTCGGAAAAATTGAAAAAGAAATTGCGACCTTGAAGGAACAAAGTGGAAAAATGAAAGGTCATTGGCAAAATGAACGTGATGCCATCAAAAAGCTCCGAGATACCAAAGAAAAAATTGAACAGACTAAAATTGAAGCCGAACGCGCGGAACGAACAGGTGATTTGAATAAAGCAGCGGAATTGAAGTACGGAACTTTGGTGAATTTGGAAAAAGAATTGAATGCCGAAAATGAAAAGCTATTGAAACTTCAAAAAGATGACAAAATGCTGAAAGAAGAAGTGGATGCCGAGGATATCGCAGAAGTGGTCGGAAAATGGACTGGCATTCCTGTATCAAAATTAATGGAAGGGGAAATTCAAAAACTGATTCGCATGGAAGAGGGTTTGAAAGCGCGTGTGGTGGGGCAGGATGATGCCTTGGTGAAAGTAGCTAATGCTGTGCGCCGTTCTCGCGCAGGTTTGCAAGATCCGAATCGTCCGATTGGTTCTTTTATTTTTCTCGGGCCCACCGGGGTGGGAAAAACAGAAACAGCTCGTGCTCTCGCCGAATTTTTATTCGATGATGAAAATGCGATGACTCGCATCGATATGAGCGAATACATGGAAAAGCATGCGGTATCGCGCTTGATTGGCGCGCCTCCGGGCTACGTGGGTTACGAAGAAGGGGGACAGCTCACCGAAGCGGTGCGTCGTCGGCCTTATTCGGTCGTGCTCTTTGATGAAATCGAAAAAGCGCACCCAGATGTTTTTAATATTTTATTACAAGTGCTCGATGATGGGCGACTGACTGATGGTCAGGGTCGGACGGTTGATTTTAAAAATACCGTGATCATCATGACCTCCAATGTGGGTTCTCAATGGGCCTATGCCGGGCTCAATGAAGAAGAGATGGAAAAGAAAATGCTCGATGAACTCAAGGCACATTTCAGGCCTGAGTTTTTGAATCGTGTAGATGATATCGTTTTGTTCCGTGGTTTAAGTGAAGAACAGCTCAAACATATTGTAGAAATTCAACTCAAGCGTTTGGAAAAGCTTTTATCGGATCGAAAAATCACTCTCAGCCTTTCTGATAAAGCGAAAGCTTTCATCGCCAAAAATGGCTACGACCCGGTTTATGGAGCACGACCTTTGAAACGCGCCATTCAAAAACACATTCAAGATCCTCTTTCCCTCAAAATACTTCAGGGTGATTTCAAGGATGGCGATCACATTCAGGCCGATGCGGGGGATGTGGGGTCTGTGGTGTTTAAGAAGAAGTAGTTTCTCTCTCAAAAGTACCTTTTAAAGCTGAAAGAAGATTTTCCGTTAAAGACTTGCCTGCTTCTGTGAGAGAGTAATGAATTTCGGGTCTTCCCCCTTTTACATCTGAAATATCTCGGGTTTCAGAACTTAAAATTTTTTGAACTTCTAATAAGTTGAGTAAGGGGTATACGGTTCCCATATGAAGAACCAATCCTGTTCTTCTTTTGATCCTTTTTATGAGATCTTTACCATAAGTGGGTCCATAAAGGGATAAATCAGTCAGTATTACAATATCGATGAGCCCAAGCCTTTTGTTTGTTTGCCTCTGAAAATCTTTGGATATTTGACCTAAGGATGGAGTTTTTTTTGGATTTTCTAGTTTAGCTCGGGGGGAGTTCATTCTAGGTAAGTTAGCCCATTCCATTGAGCTAGAAATGGAATTTTTAAAAGCCTCGTGGGATTCTAATATTCTCGATCTTTGTTCCAAACTTCGTTCCAACACTGACCCTTTTCCTCCCAATAGTCTTCTCGAAAGAGCAGCTCCTGCTTCCAAAGACAAATTCATCACGGATGCGCGGACAAAACGTTCTGCAAAACTTCCATGAACTTCAGGCGTGAGATGTAATCGTGACCCTGCTTCTTCTCCCGCCATCATGGCAAAGTTTTGTGTAACATGACGAAGCAGAACATTTTTACTTCTCAAATAATGCCCCAAACTTTTTAAGCAAGCAAAGTTAATAGCCTCTCTTGCCCAACCCTGAGTATTCCAGTAACTTTCAGAAGAAGGTGCAAACAAATGATTTATGCCACGAAAGGTACCTACTTCTATTGTTAAAGAAAGAGCGGAAACGAGTGGAGTTCTTACAAATGAAGGAAGGGGAGAAAGTAAAGAGAGAAAACCCACTCGAGCGAGGCGAGAGGTGAGCCCTCCCGCAGTCATGGCGAGAAGGCTGCTTCGATCACTGGCCATTTCAGAAAACTGAGCAGTGAGAACATCTAAACTTAATTGTCCAGAAGATAAGCCCTCTTCACTGTTATTCAAATGAGAGCTGCCGGGGGGAGTGACTATTCGCATACACCAATATTCTCGTGGGGCCCCGCTCAATTGAAAGATGAAGGCTTATCGCCCTTTTCTAAATGACGTTGCTTGAATAATTTAGCAATAATTGTTTTACTTCTGCAACTCAGGGCAATACCAGGTTGAACGATTTTGCTGGGTGATGCGAATGACTTTTCCGAGTCCATCCAGAGTTTTTTGCCCTTCACGATCGTAAACTTGCAAAAAATCTTTCATCACGCCGCGATTGCCCAATCCATCGAGATAATCTTTTAAGCTACTGCCACCTTTTTCAATTCCGAGTTTCAAAACCTGGCGAGTCGCCTGAAAAAGTCTTTCCAATTCTGCATCTTTGGTTTTTTGAACTAATTTTAAAGGACTAAGTCGTGCGTGATAGAGTGCTTCGCAAGCATAGATGTTTCCCAAACCCGCAGCTACACTTTGATTCAGACAAAGAGTTTTGAGTTGAAGTTTGGGGTGACGTCTACATTGGGTGATAAATTGTTGCAGGTTAAAGTTGGGATGGTCGTAATCAGGTCCAAGTCGATTCAGGAAAGGATTGTCGTTGGCTTCAAGGCTTAAGGACAAAGTGCCGAAGCGTCGCGGATCGATGTATAAAAGTACTCCTTTATTTTTTAGTACAAAAGTAGCGTGAGTATGAAGAGGTATTGGATGAGGAGTGTTTTTGAAGTAAAGAAGTTTTCCGCTCATGCCCAGGTGAATGACGAGTGTGCAGGATTGATCGTTTTCAAATAATAAATATTTTCCACGACGTGAAATTTGTACGAGTTGAGTATTGTTAAATTTTTTAAGCAGTTCTGACTTTGAGCAGTGTTCGACAGGAGCAAGTGAAGAGAGTTTGAAATTTTCAATAAAATCACTTTGAAGAAACAACAAACTGCGGCGAATGGATTCGATTTCAGGGAGCTCAGGCATGAGACTAGAGGAACTTTTGACCGATATTATTTTCTCGGAAAAATTTCTCAATTCTTAAATTGATCAGTTCAGGTTGCTCCAGCAAAGCGGCATGAGTTCCTTTTTTCACGATAAAAATTTCACTGTTGGGAATCGTACGGTGCATTTTTTTAGCGATCCATACGGGAGTAAATTGATCGTATTCACCCCCAATAATCAGTGTAGGCACTTTAATTTTTTTCAAAACACCTTCGGTGGAATGCTCTTGGACGCTTTTTAAAAGATTAGTGAAGAAAGCAGGATCTAAACTTAAAATATGATCGATGTAAGCAGAGGCATCTTCTTTGCTGGCCATGCCGGTATCAATCATTTTTAAAAGTCCCCCCAGTTGATACCAGAAGGGATTTTTCAATAAAAAGCGGCTGATCCAATTACCTTGTTTTGGGAAGCGAGCCCCCACTAAAGTGACCACTTCATACAAATATTTTGAAAAAGGACTATTATAGAAGGTGTCCATGGGGCGGCCATAAGTGCCTAAGCAAGGAATAACAGCATAAACTCGGCCTGGATATCTTTTATAGAACTCGAGAATGACCTGAACCCCCAAACTATAACCTGCTAAAATTGCTTTTTTAATTTGAAGTGCATCTAGCACGGCTTTCAAATCTTCAACGAGTGCTGTAACTGTAGCATTACTCATTTTTTTGGGTGGGGCTGAGTCGCCGTGACCACGATAGTCCCAGAGAACTACTTGATGGCTGTTTTTAAAGAAGTTTTCGAGATACTTCCAAAAGAAGGTAGGAACACCTAAACCATTGCAACAAACAATGGGAATCCCTTGCCCCACCGCGCGATAATGCACACGGGTGCCATCAAAACTTTTAGCGTCACCTTCTTTCAGGCGAACCAGCTGAACCAGTTTTGTTCTATTTTTCGTGGTTTTAACTCTTTTAGTTGCGGCCATCACAGGCCTTGGGCCGTAACAAACTGGCTCTTAAAAGGCAAATAAAAAACCAATAAAAAACAAGAAGAAAGTAGAAAAAACCCATATTGACATCAAGTTCTTCCCCAAGTATATAAACGCACCCATTATGCAAACTTTATCCTTATCATCTCCAGCGAAGCTTAATTTGAGACTTGATGTCTTGGGTAAGCGCTCGGACGGCTA
>CAYYEM010000023.1:0-5356 GCA_964470915.1 uncultured Pseudomonadota bacterium | reverse complement strand
GTTTTAAAAGGCCTGAATCAGTTGTTAAAGCTGAAATTGCCTCGTGAAAAACTGATGATGATTGGAGCAAAAATTGGGGCGGATGTCCCTTTCTTTTTATTTGAAGGGCCTGCCATTGCGAGTGGAATTGGCGATCAACTGAAGAAAATTAAAAAAATTCCTAAAATGGCATTTGTGGTTGTGAATCCAGGTATTAAGGTTTCGACAGAATGGGCTTATAAAACCTTAGGATTAAATGGACGCAATGGTGATCATCATCAAAAGCTCCAAGAATTACCGAGTACTTTTAATAATAAAAAAGATGTGGTGAAGATTTTAAATAATGATCTTGAAAAAGTAACCATTAAAGAGTTCCCCGTGATTGCAAAGGTAAAAGAGTTGTTGATGGCGAATGGAGCTATTGCAGCTCAAATGACGGGATCAGGCTCTTCTGTTTTTGGTATTTTTCCAGACAAAGCGGTGCTCGATAAGAATTTTTCAAAAATTGAAAATAAAGCCAACAAAGAATGGAAAATTTTTAAAACGGAAAATATTTAAATGTAGTGCTTGGTTGTTAATCATTCATTTTTTGACTGATAAAAATAACTAACAACTGTCAACTGAGTGAGGCTGCTATGGAAATTACTGAAGTTCGTGTTTTCCCCATGAATGAGGATAAGCTGAAGGCTTACGCAACAATTACTTTTGATAATTGTTTTGTGGTTCGTGATTTAAAGGTGATTTCAGGTAATACAGGTCTTTTTGTAGCAATGCCCTCTAAAAAGCGTAAGGATGGCACTTTTAAAGATATTGCGCATCCTCTGAATAATGATTTTAGGGCTAAGATTGAAAAGGTAGTGCTAGATGCCTACCAACAGGAAGAACAGAAAAATGGAGCTGCTCCTGTGGCTTCCAGTGAGAGCAGTCTTCTTTCTAAGCCTCAGGTGGAGTCTAAAACCCCCGATCAAATTAATCCCGGGGATTATTCAGCTCCAGATGATTGAAGAATAGTTGTTAGTTGTCAGTTGAAGATTTTTTAACTCACAACTAATAACTGGCCACTGGTAACTGTTTCACTGGGGCGTCGACAAGCGGTAAGTCACTGGATTTTGATTCCAGCATCCCCAGGTTCGAATCCTGGCGCCCCAAATTATTCGCCTTGTTTGTGAGTTAAACCCAATCAGGGCTAAAGTCAGGGAGAGAATTTTATAGCTCCACCTGATAATCCCCATCGAATAGAATGAGTGATAGTGGGAAAAATTATGCAAGTGATTAACGACATGCAGGTGTTTTCAGGGAATGCTAACAAAGCTCTTTCAGAAGAGATAGTTAAGCATTTGGGTATTCCCTTGGGAGAAGCAAAGATTAAGCGCTTTTCAGATGGTGAAGTGTGGGTAGAAGTAGACCAAAATGTAAGAGGGATGGATGTTTATATTATTCAACCCACTTCTAGTCCAGCCAATGAACATCTGATGGAATTGCTTATTATGATTGATGCTCTTAAGAGAGCTTCTGCAGATCGTATTACAGCGGTCATTCCTTATTATGGTTATGCGAGACAAGATCGTAAGGTTCAACCTCGTACACCGATTACTTCAAAATTAGTGGCCGATTTGCTTGAAGCTTCAGGAACCGATCGTGTGCTTTCAATGGATTTGCACGCAGGGCAAATTCAGGGTTTTTTTAATATTCCTTTTGATCATCTTTATGCCACCCCTGTTTTGTTAGAATACATTAAAGAGCTTAATCTGAAAGATATGGTGATTGTATCTCCAGATGCAGGAGGAACTGAAAGAGCGAGAGCTTATGCTAAACTTTTGGGTGCTTCATTTGCTCTGGTTGATAAACGTCGTGCTTCTCCTAATGTGAGCGAAGTAATGAATATTATTGGGGAAGTTGATGGAAAGATTGCAATTATTGTAGATGATATGGTGGATACTGCCGGAACTTTAACCCAGGCAGCAAAAGCAATTAAAAACAATGGAGCTAAGGCAGTTTATGCCTGTATTGCACATCCTGTTTTGTCTGGAAGAGCCATTGAGAATATAGAAGCCTCTGTTTTAGAAGAATTGATAGTCACCAACACAATTCCCTTGAATGAGCAGGCCAAAAAATGTTCTAAGATCCGCGCCTTGTCAGTAGGCAAGTTATTGGCCGAGGCCATTCGTAGAATACATAACAACGATTCAGTGTCATCACTGTTTGTCTAGAGAAGCAACATCTGTTGAATTAGGTCGAAGATGGGCTGCTCTAGTGAAAAGCATTTAAGATTTTTTTAAGGAGTATTTATGGATCGCGTACAACTAAATGTAAATTTAAGAGAAGCTGCCGGTAAAGGCGGTGCTCGCAAAGCAAGAGCTCGAGGAGTAGTGCCAGGTGTTGTTTATGGCAAGGGCTACGAAAATATTAATGTTGAAGTAAATGATAAAGAAATTCTGACGGCTATTTCAGGCAAGTCAGGTGTGAATACTTTGCTTGATATTAATATTCCCAAGCACGGAGTGGTCACAGCATTGCTTAAGGATTATCAAGCTGATATTCTGACTCGCAAACTGACTCACTTAGATTTTATTAAAATCGATCTTAGTCAAAAACTCAGCGTATCTGTTCCTTTACATTATGTAGGTAAGTCTGAAGGAGTTAAAGAAGGCGGTATCTTAGAAGCGATTCGTCGTGAGCTTGAAGTGAAATGTTTACCTACTGCAATCCCAGAATTCATAGAAGTAGATGTTACTGCGTTAAAAATTGGTCAGTCTATTCATGTCAATGAAGTGAAATTTCCTGTGGGAGTAGAGTTAAGTCATCCAGATGAAAACTACACTCTAGTTTCAATTGTTGCTCCTAAGGAAGAAGAAGTGGTGGCTGCTCCTGCAGAAGGTGCACCCGCTGAGCCCGAAGTTCTTACAGCAAAAAAACCTGCTGAAGGTGAGGCTGCTGGCGATAAAAAAGCTCCTGAAGCAAAAGCCGAGAAGAAATAGTTGCCAGTACCGATTTCTAGTTGCCAGACTTGGGGTTAGTTTTTTACTTATCTTAATACTGACAACTGACATCTGATAGCTGACATCTCACTCTAGCTATGAAACTGATTGTCGGTTTGGGGAATCCTGGAAAAGAATACGAAGGAACCCGTCATAATGTGGGTTTTGAGTTAGTTCAAGCCTATGCCGACAAGTATTCTTGCAATCTCTCAAAATCTAAGTTCGAAGCCTTCTATGGAGATGTTGAAATAGGGGTTGAGAAGGTTTTTTTCGTTTTACCTCAAACCTATATGAATTTGAGTGGGCGTTCTGTTTTAGGTTTCTTGCAATTTTTTAAGATAGCCCCTGAAGATTTAATTGTCATTCATGATGAGTTAGACCTTTCGGTTGGAAGGTTGAAGCTTGTTCGTAAAGGGGGAGCCGCAGGGCATCGGGGAGTATTATCAATTCAAGAAAGCTTAGGGAGTCAAGAGTTTCCCCGTTTGAGAGTGGGGATTGGCCGCCCTTTAGGGAATGAGCCGGTCGCTGATTTTGTGTTACAAAAGTTCCAAAAAGCCGAGAGGCAGTTATTAGATCCGCTGATGAAAAAGGCAATAAAAGGGCTTGATCTTTGGGTCGAAAAAGGGATAGAGCCTGCCCTGGCTTTTTGTCATACAAGTGAATAAAATTTATTAAACCTTGGTCTTTGAATATTTCAAAGGCCCAAACTTTTGGTTCTATTAAAACCAAAAGGAGTCCAAAAGGAGAAAAAAATGCGAGAGTACGAAACTCTTTATCTTTTAAGTCCCGACAGCCCATCCGAAAAGGCTGAAGAAATCAATAAAAAACTCAGTGATGCCATCCAAAATCAAGGCGGCCATGTTCTGACTACCTTTAATTGGGGTAAAAGACGTTTAGCTTATCGTGTCGCTAAAAGTTTCTATGGTATTTATGTTTATATCAATTATTTGGGTGAGCATAATCTCGTCTCTGAAATTGAAAGAATTTTAAAATACGATGATAGTATTTTGCGATTTGTCACGATGAAGCTTGAAGATGCTGTGAATGTGGAAAAAAGAAAGAGCGAAAAGCGTGAGTTGGTTTTGACAAGCATCGATGAAGTTACCGAAAAAAGTGTACCTGAAGTCGCAAGAGAAATGGCCGAGTTGGCTTAAGTAAGGAGAATAAACATGTCAGAATATAGAGATCGAGATAGAAGAGATAGAGATCGAGATAGAGATGATGATGGGCGTGGAAAACGCAAAACATTTTTCAGAAAAAAAGCCTGTCGTTTTTGCTCGGATAAAGAAGTAAGCGCTGATTATAAAAATCCTAAAATGCTTTCTCATTTTTTAACTGAACGTGGAAAAATTATTCCTCGTCGTATTTCTGGAATTTGTGCGCTTCATCAACGTGCTTTAACGACCGCAGTAAAGCAATCCAGAACTATGGCGTTGTTGCCCTTTACGAGTACGCAACGTCCTTAGTCTGATTAAAACTCAGAGCTCTCGTTTGTTTCTGAGTCAGTGAAGTGAGTGATAGGATGAAAGAAAAAAGTTGGCTGTGTTTGTGGGGTGTTTTGTTGACCCTCGCAACTTTTTCAAGTGGTTTGTTTTCGTGGTTTACGCCACTTCCGCTCTTTTACATAGGAAGAAGATATTCAATTCGTTTAGCTCTTTTGGGTTGGTTTTTAGTTTTGGTCTTGGTTTTTGCTTTCTACACCTTTTTATTAGGGGGGCTAGGAGCAGAGAAGGCTTCGAATTGGTTGCAGTGGTTTTTATGGTTACCCGGAATGCTTTATTATAAGCAGTTTGGTGCTTGGGTTGTGTTGAAGTCGCTCGCTATTTATTTTTCGTTCAGTATTTCTTTTAGTTTATTATTAGCTTGGCGGCTTCAAAGCGAAAAAAATATTACTCGCTTAGCTAGCCAGGTAGCTTTGGGAACTTTGTTGAGCCTTACTCTTGTTTTATTTGCATGTGTGGGTTTTGCTCATTTAACGGGTTTTGTATTCTGGATAGAAAAATATACAATCTCGATCTTAGACCAGGTGATTGCTTTTAACCGCTCTACAGGAATGAGCGGAGAAGAAATGCTTTTTATTCAGCAGAATAAAGAGATGCTTGCTAAAGCGTTTGTGAAGGTTTTGCCTGGCTTAGGAGTGAGTGCAACTATTTTTCTGGTTTGGATCAATCTTTATTTAGCTCGTACTTTATTTAATGTTTTTAAGTTATTTGAAAAAGTTCAAGATTTATTTTTATTTAGAATTTCGTTTGCGTGGGTTTGGGGGGTAGTGGCGGTTTTGGGATTTTATTTGTTGAATCTTTATATTTTAAAGATTGAGCTTATCTCGTTTGTTCTTTTGAATTTTTTGATTGTATTTACGACGCTTTATTTTTTTCAAGGTCTTGCGATTCTTGCTT
>CAYYEM010000022.1:24881-26303 GCA_964470915.1 uncultured Pseudomonadota bacterium | reverse complement strand
ATAAAAAGAAGTGATAGAGCAGTGACGCTCAAAAAGGTAAATAACTTTTTCATGAAGCCTCCCGGGTTGGAATTTGGTTAAATATTCCCCCAAAAATTTATTGCATCATAGTGCATACAACAAAACTGTCAAGAAAATGAATGGATTTCAATCATATAAAGTCAAAAACTCCCCTTCTGATAAATCCACAAACACATTCTTGATTTGGGTGTATTCGTTCAGAGCGTATTTGGAGAGGTCTTTTCCAAAACCACTTTCCTTATAGCCGCCATGAGGGGCCCAGGGAGTAATTAACTCATAATTATTAATCCAAACCTGGCCTGCCCGGATTTGCTTTGCTACCCGAAAGGCACGCTTGATATCTTTGGTCCAAACAGCACTCGCCAAACCATAACGAGTTTGATTCGCGAGAGAAATAGCTTCTTCTTCGCTAGAAAATTTAAACACGCTCAGCACCGGGCCAAAAATTTCTTCTTCGGCAATGGTTATATTCAAATCTTTGCAGGCAAAAATCGTAGGCTCCAGATAATTTCCCTTTGGATGAGGCAAATCCTTCGGAACTCCTCCCCCACACAAAAGTTGAGCCCCCTGTTTTTTGGCTCCTTCTATATAATGTAGTATTTTCTGCTTTTGCTGAGGGGTAATCACCGGCCCCATGCGTGCATCCCAATCCAGCGGCAAACCCACTTTGATTTTTTTGGCTCTTTCAACCAACTGTTCCACAAAATCATCGTATAGATTTTCCTGAATAAACAATCGAGAACCCGCAATGCAGGCCTGCCCTGCATTAAAAAAGATGGCGGTAAGAGCCCCACTGACAGCTTTATCAAGTTCTGCATCATCAAAAACAATATTGGGAGATTTTCCACCTAACTCCAAAGTCACTTTCTTGCAATTGCCCGCAGCATACTCCATTATTTTTCGGCCTGTCTGAGTGGAACCTGTAAAGCTGATCTTTGAAACCTGCTCATGACGAGCCAAGGCTTCACCTACCGTTTTACCCGCTCCCGTGACAATATTCACCACCCCAGGAGGCAAATTCACTTCTTGAAAAATTTTAGCGACTTCTAATGAAGAAAGTGAAGCAAGCTCGGCCGGTTTCAAGACCACAGTATTTCCAGCCGCCAAAGCCGGAGCTACCTTCCAGGCCACAAACATGATGGGAAAATTCCAGGCAACAATCGAAGCACACACGCCCAAAGGTTCTCGAAGCGTAAAATCCAGCACATCCATGGGCACTGGCAAAACTTCTCCGCAAATGTTGGTAGTCAAATCTGCAAAATATTCAAAACAGTCAGCTGCGGAGTGGACATCAATTAAATTAGTTTCTGTAATTGTTTTTCCAGTGTCTAAGCTTTCAATTTCCGCCAAGGCATCCACACGATCCCGAATTTTTTGCCCAATTTCACGCAATAATTTGGA
>CAYYEM010000022.1:17039-24781 GCA_964470915.1 uncultured Pseudomonadota bacterium | reverse complement strand
TTTTCAAAATTCTTCGTGACTGCCTTTCAATATTTTGTATAGGTTCTTCACACAACACAAGGAGATCTTGCATGGCTCAAATTATAAATGGAAAATTGCTCTCTGAAAAAATTCGAAATGAAATCAAAACAGAAGTTAAAAAACTTGCCAAAAAAAAGATCGTGCCAGGCCTCGCAGTAATTATTGTGGGAGAAAATGAGGCCAGCAAGATTTATGTCCGAAATAAAATAAGTGCTTGCGAGCAAGCGGGCATGAAAAGTTTTCATCATCATTTACCTGAAAAAACTTCTGAAAAAAAACTCATCGCTCTCATTCAAAAGCTGAACAAAGACAAAAAAGTGCATGGAATTTTAGTGCAACTACCTTTGCCAAAACATATCAAAGCGGACCTCATTATTGAAGCCATTGACCCTCAAAAAGATGTGGATGGCTTACACCCTTATAATTTGGGACTGATGACAGTGGGAAAACCCAATTTTGTTCCCTGCACCCCTGCTGGCATGATGCGCATGCTCGAAGAAATCAAATATGATTGTTCCGGAAAAGAAGCAGTCGTGATTGGTCGATCGAACATTGTGGGCAAACCTATCGCGCTCTTACTGCTCGCTAAAAATGCCACAGTCACAATGTGTCACAGTCAAACAAAAGATTTATTTATCAAATTAAAAATGGCGGACATCATCGTAGCAGCTGTCGGCGTACCCAAACTAGTGGAAGGAATGTGTGTCAAAAAAGGAGCGGTGGTGCTCGATGTGGGAATCAATCGAAGCAGTGATGGAAAACTCGTGGGCGATGTAGACTTTGAAAGCGTGAAAGATGTCGCTGGTTATATCACTCCGGTGCCCGGAGGAGTCGGCCCAATGACGATTGCAATGCTATTGTGGAATACTTTGCAGGCAGCAAAGAAAAGAAAATAATAAATTTCCGTTCGCCCTGAGGCTCTTGAAGGGTGAACATGTGTCACCTGACCCATTCATGCTTCGAGAGCCTCAGCACGAACAGATTTGATGACAACAAAAATATTATTTATGCAAAAAACCCCTCTCTACGAACAACATAAACAACTCGGCGCCAAAATGGTAAATTTTGGCGGTTGGGAAATGCCGGTTTCCTATTCGGGTGTTTTAAAAGAACATCATGCCGTCCGTACAAAAGCAGGTTTGTTTGATGTCTCTCATATGGGAGAAATTTGGGTAGAAGGTCCGGAAGCCGAAGCTTACTTACAATTTCTCACCTGCAACGATCTCTCCCTCGCCCAAAATGGACAATGCCAATACAACCTATTAATGAATGAACAAGGCGGGGCTATCGATGATATTATTGTCAATAAAATCAACTCGAATACCTTTCTGGTATGTGTGAATGCCTCCAACACAGAAAAAGATTGGGCATGGTTTCAAAAGCAGGCTAAAAATTTTAATGTGAAAATTGAAAACAAGAGCAAAGAGTATGCGCTCATTGCCTTGCAAGGCCCTGAAGCAGAAAATATTTTATCCAATTTTTGCCCAAAAATTTCTGCTTTAAAAACTTTTTATTTCTGTGAAGATTATTTTAAAGAAAGAAAAATTCTTATCGCCCGCACCGGCTATACCGGGGAAGATGGTTTTGAAATTTATTGTAAACCTGAAGAAGCTGCTTTTATTTGGAATGCTCTGCTCGAAAAAGGTGCTCCGCTAGGCCTTGTCCCTTGCGGACTTGGCGCCCGTGATACTTTGCGCCTAGAAATGGCTTACCCTCTCTATGGGCACGAACTCAGCGATGAAATTGGCCCTCTCGAAGCTAATTTAGGATGGGTCATCAAAATCAATAAAGGAAATTTCATCGGCAAAGAAGCCTTGATGAGCAAAAAGGAAAATGGGATTTCACCCAAACGCATTGCTTTCATCATGCAAGAAGATGGAATTGCCCGAGCAGAATATCCCATTTTTTCAGGAGATGATAAAGTTGGCTGGGTAGCGAGTGGCACTTATTCCCCGTCGCTTGACAAAAATATTGGATGTGGCTATGTGCGAAGCGATATAGCAAAAATTAATAATGATATTTGGATTGAAATTCGAGGCAAAAAAAAATTAGCGAAAGTAGTTGCAATGCCTCTTTATAAAAAGAAATAATTTTTTGACATCTTTTACAACTCGGAGACTTTTATGAATTTTCCAGAAGAACTTAAATATACCAAAGAACACGAATGGGTGCGCGTGAAAGGAAATACCGTCACAGTAGGTATTACAGACTGGGCGCAGGATCAACTGGGAGATATCGTTTTTGTAGAATTGCCCGAAGAAGGTGAAAATGTTGAAAAAGGTGACACCTTTGGAGTTGTTGAATCTACCAAAAGCGTCAGTGATTTATATCTTCCTGTTTCTGGTGCTGTGGTGGAAGTAAACGATCCTCTTCTGGATGCGCCCGAAACCATCAACGATGATTGTTATGGCGAAGGATGGATGATCCGTATAGAAATGTCAGACAAAACAGACTTAGACGACCTCATGACCTCTGAAGAATACGAAGCATTTATTAAAGAAGGCGAATAAGCTTTGCGCTACCTCCCCCAAACTGAAGATGAAATTAAAAAAATGTGTGAAAGCATTGGCATCAAAGCGAGTGCCGAGCTTTTTCAAACAATTCCATCCATCTCACAATTAAATAGGGCTTTAAATTTACCGCCAGCTCTTTCTGAACAAGATTTACTCGCGCACCTCAAACAACTTTCCCGTACAAATGAAACTGTTGACCACTATAGTTCTTTTTTAGGAGCGGGTGCTTATCATCATTATATTCCTGTCGCTGTTTGGTATTTGGCTTCACGAGGAGAATTCGCGACTAGTTACACCCCTTACCAGGCTGAAATTTCCCAAGGAACACTTCAGGCTATTTTTGAATTTCAAACCATGGTGGCTTCTTTGTTGGGCCTCGATGTAGCAAACTCCTCTGTTTATGATGGAGCGACGGCTCTCTCTGAAGCAGTACTCATGGCCCTTCGAATCAAAAAGAAAAAAAAGGTACTACTCGCCAAAAGCATTCACCCTGAATACCGTGATGTCGTCAAAACAAACCTTAAAAATCTCAATCATGAAATTGCTGAATTTGCTTGGGATGAATCCGGAAAAATTAATTTTGAAGAATTAAAAAAATTATTAGATGAAAATTGCGCAGCAGTCTGCGTTCAAAACCCAAACTTTTTTGGAAGTGTTGAGGAACTCAATAAAATTGGAGAACTTGTTCATGCGCATGATGCTCTTTTTATTGTATCAACAGGAGATCCTGTTTCTCTTGGCTTGCTAAAATCTCCGGGTGCCTGTGGAGCAGATATTGCCGTAGCAGAAGGACAATCTTTTGGAAATTTCCTCAATTTTGGTGGTCCTTATCTTGGTTTATTCGCCACTAAAAAAGAATACATTCGACAAATGCCAGGCCGTCTTGTGGGTGAAACTTTAGACTCCGATGGTAAACGTGGTTTCATTTTAACCATGAACACTCGCGAACAACACATTCGCCGGGAAAAAGCGACTTCCAATATTTGCACCAACCAATCTCTTTGCGCTTTAGCAGCAGCGATCCATCTTTCGCTACTTGGCCCACAAGGCTTGAACAAAGTAGCAGAAATGAATTTATCAAAAGCAGAATACTTGAAGAAAAAATTGGCTCAAGTTCCAGGAGTCAAACTCCTCTTCAATGGAAGCAGCTTTAATGAATTTACTTTTCAAATCTCAAAACCTGTCACTGAAGTGCTTGAAAAACTTAAGGCAAAAAAAATCTTCGGGGGAATTGCTCTCGAAAGATATTACCCTGAATTAAAGAATACCTTACTGGTGTGTGCTACAGAGATGAATAAAAAAGAAGAATTGGATCAATTTGCAGAGGAATTAAAAAACATTCTGTGACAATTTTTCCTCACTCTTACGAGCCTAGGTTGGGGTAATTTTTTTGGTTTTTAAACCGCCAACTTAGCCCAAAAGACAGCAAAAAATGAAAAAGCAGGATTTTATAAACTAAAAAAATTACCCCAACCTAGGTGAGGCCCCCTATGACTCAACAAAACTTCCCCGGCATGAAAGGATTTTTATTCAACGAAGCCGTGTTGTTTGAAAAATCCTCGCCAGGCAGAACCGGCTATTCTCTTCCTGAACTAGATGTTCCTACGGTAGACGCCTCTCAGATTTTTCCTGATGCAAGTTTAAGAACTCAACAAACAGCACCGCTGCTTCCCGAACTGTCCGAACTCGATGTCATTCGACATTATACCCGTCTTTCACAATGGAATTATTCCATAGATACCGGTTTTTACCCGCTTGGTTCCTGCACTATGAAATATAACCCTAAGGTAAATGAAGAAGCTGCTCGTATGGCGGGTTTTGCTAAAGCTCATCCCATGCAACCTGTTGATACCGTGCAAGGCGCGCTACATGTGATGTATGAATTACAAAATTATCTGGCAGAAATTAGCGGAATGGATGCCGTCACCTTGCAGCCTGCGGCAGGAGCTCATGGAGAATTCACTGGCTTGCTCATGATTCGCGCTTATCACACAAGTAAAGGCAATCCCCGAAAAAAGATCTTAATTCCTGATACGGCGCATGGCACCAATCCTGCTTCAGCTGCACTTTGTAATTATCAAGTCGTGGAAATAAAATCTGGAAAAGATGGAGTTCTTACACCTGAAGCGGTTGCTGCATTAATGGATGAAGAAGTGGCTGCTCTCATGCTCACCAATCCTAACACGCTTGGGCTCTTCGAAAAAAATATCGTAGAAATTTCAAAAATTGTTCACGCCAAAGGAGGCCTTGTTTACTGCGATGGAGCGAATCAAAACGCACTTCTTGGACAAGCTCGTGTGGGAGACATGGGAGTGGATGTACTCCATTTTAATCTTCACAAAACTTTTACCACTCCGCATGGGGGTGGGGGCCCTGGCGCTGGGCCTGTTGCTGTCAAAAAAAATCTGGAAGCTTACTTACCAAGTCCTGTGATTGTGAAGGAAGGAAAACAATATTTACTGGATAGCCAAAGAACTCAAAGCGTTGGTAAGGTAAGGTCCTTTTTTGGAAATTTTGGAATGTTGTTACGTGCCTATACTTATATTCGTGAAATGGGGGCAGAAGGTTTGAAGCAAGTTTCGGAAATGGCAGTACTCAACGCAAACTATATTAAATCACGACTTAAAGATTATTATCATATACCCTACTCTGAAACTTGCATGCACGAATGTATTTTTTCAGACAAGCGTCAGCAGGAAAATGGGGTTAAAACCATGGATGTGGCTAAACGCTTAATGGATTATGGATTTCATCCACCCACTGTTTATTTTCCCTTAGTGGTCCCCGGTGCCATGATGGTCGAACCCACGGAGACCGAAAGTAAAGAAACACTGGATGAATTTTGTGATGCGATGATTGCCATCGCTGAGGAATGTAAAACCAACCCAGATAAAGTTCGTGCAGCCCCACATATTAGCCATTGGAGCCGACTGGATGAAGTGAGAGCAGTTCGTCAACCCCGCCTTACTTGGACAGCCTCTACAGATGAAGAAGTTGCGGATTCTAAAGCTCAACGAAAACTAGAATTTTAAATTAGTCTGTAGAAAAATGGCGGTGTCTTGCTTCTGAGCCAATCTGAATTGAAGTGGCTGTGCTCAAAGTTTGATTCAAGGTAATCCACAGTTCATTATTGCTCGTATTTAATGAAACAAAAGCTCCTGAATTAGCATCTCCCGTATTCACAGTAATTGGCGTTCCAGCCACCTTTATATTTGGAATCGTTCCATTGTTATAATTTTGAATTACAAAAATGGGGTTTTTTACACTTTTTCCCACGGCCGGTGTAAAAGTAAATCCAAAGTTATCTCCTGCCGCATTCAAATGATATGTAGCATAAGTATCATTATAGCCATTACTCAGAGTTTTCATTTGAGTAGCACCTGGCCCTTTTGCAATCTGTGTGACCAACGAAGCTGAACTGAGGTTGCTAATGCTTGCCGCAGATAAAGCTTCGACGGCTTTAATTGTATTGGCTACATCGCCTGGCTGATTACAAACACCACCGCTGTATCGACATTTCGGACCCAGCACAATAAAAGTTGAAAAGGATCTATCTCCGCGTCCATCTCGAGTCGCAGAATAATCAAACAAATAAAAACTCGAAGATCCTAACCAACCATAAGGAGTTCCCCAGGCAATCAGCTTGGTACCCGAAGCTTCATCTACTGTTTTACCTGTTCCTGGACTCCAGTCATAATTCATTAATTGATAAGGCCAACCATTCACACAAGGCAGAGAAAAAGTGCGGCTATCTCCCCATGAACTACAATCCCCTTTACCTGGAAAAGTTCCTGTCGAAGTGTTGCCTCGATGACGCCCCATCACGAGATCTTGAAATCCCATTTCTTTATCAAGCGTACGAGTTTGAACAATGCCCATCTCAGCATTGGTGTTGGCTGTCCAGGCTTGAGTAAAATTTACTGTATTAGCTGTATTATAGGTCCAGGGTGAATTCAAAGTGAGTTGGCTCCCGGAAGTAACAAACTTATAACCAAAATCTCCCCAAGCAACTCCTCCAATTGCATCTCCTGCTGCACGAGTAGAAGCACCGTCGAAATTAAGAGAGCCATAAGGACCTCTCACATCCATTCGATAAGTATCTAAATTAATATTGTTTGGATTACTGACATTTCCCATCTGCCAGTTCACAGCCCACACTGGATGATCTCGTCCCGTCGCAACCATCCACTCAATCACGAGTGGCACTTTAATATTATAACCTCCAGAACCACGGTCATATAAAGTTTCAATATGATAAATCGCATGGTGACCTCCTGAAAAAATCTTTGTGGTCATCACACTTGGTACTTTTGATTTTCCTAATGGAGAATTATTGCTTTGATTATTATGCGATACCACATATCCAAAACCTGGATGTCCCCAGGCATAGTCACCTGCACTCCGGGTCGTCACCAAACTAGGATCTGACATGCCTCCTGTAAAACTAAAATCATATTGATAAAGATAAGCATTCAAAACCATTTTACGATCGGCATTGCGTGAATCTTTCCAAATGAGATGAGTCGTACTCGGTGCTAGGGGAGCAACACCTTCTGGATCACTTCGGCTTGGTCCCACTGAGCTAGTGATACTATTTGCCGTTTGCGGAAAACCTTGCGCAAAAGAATTTGGAATATTGGCAAATCCCAGCAAAAAGATTATGAAAAGCCAGCGATGTATGAATGTTTTTGAATTCAACATATTATTTTATTGTAAATTTTCAGTATAATTAATGCATACCATCGTCCATGTTCCAATTGTCGGAGCAGGTGTATTGGTCACATTAAATACTAAAGCTTCATTGGCTGCAAAAACACCTCCTGCAGTCACCGCAGTATACAAGGGAGAAGGATCACAAATGTCAGCGCCTGTGAGTGCAGTGCCTGTCGCACTTCCATGACGAAGCTGATAAGCCGGTGTTGTTGTAAAGGCAGTGCCCGAAGTAAAACAAGAAGTTGAAATAACTGTTGCTGCTTTTGTAAAAACAAAAATAGGTACGCCATCATCTCCTGAAGATAAATTTTCAACACTGGCACATTTAGTTTGGCGATAAGGAATGACTCTTTGACCTAATCCAAAATAAACCAACTGATCATCGTTGGTATAAATTCCAATCTTACCTAAAGCATTGATCAAAGGATTCAAACTCGCGGGAATAGCTGAAGGACCTGCAGGGCCTTGTGGACCTTGAGGACCCGCTGGACCTGT
>CAYYEM010000022.1:0-16939 GCA_964470915.1 uncultured Pseudomonadota bacterium | reverse complement strand
GAATAGCTGAAGGACCTGCAGGGCCTTGTGGACCTTGAGGACCCGCTGGACCTGTAAGACCGGTCGCACCGGTTAAACCGCTTGGACCTTGAGGACCCGCCGGACCTGTGGGACCCGTAGCACCCGTATCTCCTTTATCCCCTTTCAAACCTTGAGGACCGGTTGGCCCTGTTGGACCCGTTGGGCCGGCTGGGCCTGTAAGACCCGTCGCACCGGTTAAACCCGTATCACCTTTCGGACCTTGAGGTCCTGCTGGACCTGTGAGACCCGTCGCACCCGTTAAACCCGTATCACCTTTCGGACCTTGAGGTCCTGCTGGACCTGTGAGACCCGTCGCACCCGTTAAACCCGTATCACCTTTCGGACCTTGAGGACCCGCTGGGCCTGTGAGACCCGTCGCACCGGTTAAACCAATCGGACCCATCGGACCTGTCGCTCCAGTATCTCCTTTATCCCCTTTCAAACCTTGAGGACCGGTTAAACCCGTATCACCTTTCGGACCTTGTGGACCTGCTGGACCTGTGAGACCCGTCGCACCGGTTAAACCCGTATCACCTTTCGGACCTTGAGGACCCGTGGCTCCTGTAAGACCCGTCGCACCGGTTAAACCAATCGGACCCATAGCACCCACATCTCCTTTATCCCCTTTCAAACCTTGAGGACCGGTTAAACCCGTATCACCTTTTGGACCTTGTGGGCCTATCGGACCAGCAGGTCCGGTTAAACCAATGGGACCCATAGCACCCACATCTCCTTTATCCCCTTTCAAACCTTGAGGACCAATCGCACCCGCAGCACCTTCCGGACCTGCCTCACCTTTTTGTGCAAATAAAGTCCAATTTACGAAATCATTCAGTGGATCATTTCCCACATTTCCATCTGTGAGAGACACATAAGTGCTTCCATTCAAAAAAACTAAATCACCTTTTTCATATTGAGCAGATTCTTCTAAATTACCTTTCCATTTTACGCCTGCTTTACCTTCCGGACCCATCGGACCTTCAGGGCCCTGAATTCCTTCCAAACCAGTGTCTCCCTTAGGACCCGCTGGACCTTGAGCACCTGCAGGCCCCATCGGACCCGTTAAGCCCACTGGACCTTGAGGTCCGGTTGCTCCTGCAGGACCTTGCGGACCTGTAGATCCTGTCTCTCCTTTATAACCTCGATAACCTCGAGGGCCTCTTGTGCCTTGCAAACCTTGAAGACCTTGAGGACCTGCTGGTCCCATGGGACCCATTACACCCATCGGACCTTGTGGACCTGTCGCACCAGTGGCTCCAGCAGGGCCTGCTGGACCTACAGGCCCAATAGGTCCTTGAGCTGCTGTGCCGCAAGAAACCATCCCATGACTATCGGTAGCTAAAGATTCGCAATTGAGTAAACTGGATAGAATGAAAGTATTTGCACTCACCAAACCTGTAGAACTCCAGGCATAAGGCGTAGCAGAATATTCTTGTCGCGGAGAAATTTCAGCTTCATCCCCGATTGAAACTCCCAAACAAAAGCGCTCACTTTCAAAGAGCTGATTTTTGATTTCATCGGATACTTCTCTTAAACTTAAAGTGCTACGATAAACTCCATCCACAAAAGGAAGATTTTGCGATGCACTTAACACCGGGCTCGAATCTGAGCAGCTCAGATAAACATTGAAAGTAATATCATGATTACCTTCTAAGTTTGTCCCTGAAGAGTTTGCTAACTTACCTTGAATAGGTAATGCAGTGGTTTGAGCAAAAACAGAAACAGGCAGCAAGCTGCCTGTTAAAACCACTAACATAAACATGAATGTTTGGATGAAACGATATGATTGAACAGTCATTGCCGTAGCCCCCCTCTCCAGCAGACCTCAATTAAAAAAATATTAAATATGTAACTTGGATTTTAAGTACGACTTGTTGTACAGGTCAAGAAATTACTTAAATATTAAGTTTAATTTTTCATTATAAGTTATTATAAAATAACATTATTTAACTATTCAATACAAACTGATGCTATTTTTAAAAATTGAATAAAAAATTATACTTTGTTTAACAAACTGGGCTTTATGAAGTCTCGGGATGAGCCTTCAAAATGAAATTTAAGCCCTGCAGAAGGATGAAATTCTATTTAAAAATTCACAAGTCTAGATAAGGTTATACTTTATAAATAAACTGTAAAAGTCCAGCTCATGTGAAGCTGTCCATCTTTAAGAAATTGCTCTGGGGGGGAAGAAAAGGGAGAAGAATCACGAATGGTTTGTAAGGCTTCTTGATCGTAGCCGCCTACTCCCGATGAACGAATTACAAAAAGCTCAGAAATACTTCCACTTGGACTCAAGGAAAGACCTACCACACATTCAATTTTACCCATGCTCAAACGATTTGCCATCAAGGCTCTCTGCACCGAAGGAACAGGATTCCAACGCATTTTCAAAATTCGTTTCATACGCACAAAATAACCTACATCCTGCATTTTCATGACATTCAGGTAGGTTTTTCCGCCAATTTTGTAGTCGGGATAATAATCATGAGCAAACAAATCTGGCGCGCTCGAGCGACCAAGCGAAAGACCTGAACCTGCACTTTTAAAACTTAAATCTTTCGGTGAAGATGCTTCGCTCTTTTTTTCTACTTTTGCAGTTTTGAAAACATCTTCAGGTTTCAATGAAAAATCATGTAAATCCTTCGGAATTGATTTATCAGATTTCACTTCCGTTTTCGGATTGGGGCTTTCTTTTTTGACTACTTTATCTTCCTGATCTTTTTGTTCAGAATCAGCTTTTGCTACTGGTTTAGGTTTTTCCTGACTGCTTTTTTGCGAGGGAGATGTCTTCGCTGGCTTACTTGCTTTGGCTGTCTTTTCAGGCTCTTCTGAAGAGTCAGGATTTTCTTTAATCACTTTAGGTTTGGTTTTCGAACGAGCTACCACTTCTTCTTTTACACTACTATCATATTGCCCCGCAAATTTTGCCTTTTGTGGACGCTGCTCTATTTTAGGTTTTTCAATATCTGCAATTTCTGGTGGAAGCATTTCAGGACTGACCCACAACACTTCTGTTTCTTGTTTCGCAATTTCAGGACCTTTCACAAATTTGGGAAGAATATAAAGTACAAAACCCAATAAAGTGTGAAACAAAATGGAAATCAGGAAAAAGAGCAGGATAAATCTTTTTCGTTTCTGTTTTTCTTCTTCAAGGTAATCCATGATTAAACCCTTCGACAAGCTCAGGGCGAACGGACCGTTCGTGGTGAGCCTGTCGAACCACAAAATGCACAATTCACCTTTTCTTTAAAAACGCCGCAACCAACCAAAGCCCAAAAACACCCGACGCGACCAACGGGTACTTCCAATAAGGGATCTGTTCTTTATACATCAAATATCCTGCAAATGCAGCCCCCATTGTCAACAAGGTGATGTTTAAACGATGCAGGGATCTTGACATGGCTGGATCTGCATTTTTAACTACAATTTCAAGCTCGCCCTGATTGAGTTTTTTCAAACTTCGATGCAATTCAGAGGGCAAACGCAAATAACTCAAAGCAACTTCTTTGACTGCTTCCAGCACCACATCTCCCAGCTTTTTATCACCTCCAAGGACAAATTGCTCGGCATAAGGAATAATAATCGAAAGTGGATTTAAATCAGGATCCAAATGAGAAGTAAGCCCATAAAGCAAAATCAAAGCGCGCTCTAAAAGAGCCCAGTCTTTAGGTACGTTGAACGTTTCCAATAAATCTTTAAAACTCACATCGAGTTTTTTGAATTCAATCAGATCTTCTATTTTTCCAATTTCATTCAAATTCAGTTTTTTTACATCCTCGAGTTTAATATCTTTCAAACGATCGTAAAAAAACTCCACAATACGATCAAAAACTTCTTCATTCTCTACTTTCGCAATAAAACCCATATCCTTCATTGATTGGCTGATAATGCGATTGTCTCGGCGGATGATCCCCTCGATAAACTTGGCGGTACCACGACGCATATTGTCCGAAATTCGCGCTGTTGCTCCAAAATCCATCATGATGATCTTGGGACCTGTTTGTACTAGAAAATTCCCAGGATGAGGGTCTGCGTGATAAACCCCATCAATAAAAATTTGTTTACAATAAGCATGAATAATTTTGGAGGCAACTTCGGTAGGATTAATTTGCAAATGTTTGAGTTTATCTACATTTGAAATTTTCACTCCTTCCATAAATTCAAGAGTGAGCACACGTTCAGTCGTATAATCCCAATAGACTTTTGAAAAAACAAAATCGGTCTCTTCTGTAAAATGATCCCGAATGGTTTCAAGATTTTTACCTTCCTGAATAAAGTTAAGTTCTTGGCGGACAATAATGGCCACTTCTTCGTAGGTTTGCTTCAATCCATAATGTGGAAAAACCAAATGTAAAAAACCAAAAATACGGCGTAAAATTTTTAAATCGACTCGCAAGGTTTCTTCAATTTCAGGATACTGAACCTTCACAGCTACTTTATTTCCATCAAACAAAGTCGCCACATGAACTTGACCTAAAGAAGCACTCGCCAAAGGTTGAGGGTCAAAAGTTTTATAAACTTCAAGAGGTGTTTTGGAAAATTCTTCAACAATACGTTTTTCAATTTCTTCGTAGGGTCGGGCCGGCACTTTATCCTGCAAACCTTCCAGCGCTTGAGTGAGAGGAGCAGGCAAAAAGGTCGTCATGATGCTAATCATCTGACCTACCTTAATATAGAGTCCTTTAAGCTTTAAAATAGCCTTTAAAATACGCTGAGCATTCCGAATATGAATTTTTTCGCTACGGGCGGCCATCCGTTCTGGGCCCAAAAGCTTCTTTAAGAACCAAAGCCAGGTATAGCTCCAGAAAATCAGGGCTGCAGAAGTATAGGCGTATAAAAATCGGAATCGGATAGTTTGCATTGAAATATTCTCGTTTTAAACATATTACGAAGCTTATAAAAAAAGATCAAACTTTGAAATACCCGTGAATATCAAAGCTTGGAAAGGCTTCATACTTTGATATCAAAATGGGTGAGCGGAGGTTTCGGTAAAGCCGAAGCCCTGAATATCATGAAAATCAACGTGACTCGTATCCCTGAAGAAGGTTTTGATTTCGATTTTTCTGAAAAAGACGCTTGGCTTCAGGAAAAATTGCACCATACGCTTGCGGATATACATCGAAAAGAAGATAAGATCACTGGCCATTTTCGCATTGAACGAATCATGAATAATGTTCAAGTGGAAGCAAGGATGCATCTTCCTATTCATGCTGTTTGCGATCGCTGCGCCAAAACTTATGATTATGAAATCGATGTCATGAGCCATCGACTCATGGCGCCTCTCTTTGAATCCAAAAGACAAAAAAAGCATGAACAAAAGCTGGAAGTTGAAGTCACACAAGACGATCTCCAGTTTAGTTATTTCAAAGGGGATGAAGTGGATGTGGGAGATATCATTATAGAACAGGCTGTTCTAGACCAACCTATGACTTACCTCTGCAAAAATGATTGCAAAGGATTATGCCTTCAGTGTGGAATTAATTTGAATGAAAAATCTTGTAGCTGTTCCCAGAAAAAAGAAAAGGATTCCCCTTTTGCAGCTTTGAAAAATTGGGGTAAGAAGAAATAAGCCTTCGATCAACTCAGAGTAAAATATTATTGCTTGGCGAGAAGAATTTGCTTCACCTTTACAGGAGCAGCACCCACTTTTATCAAACCAATTTCTTTGGCTGCGGCATAAGAAAGGTCCACCACTCGTCCTTTAATGAAAGGGCCACGATCATTCACGATCACTTCAATGCTTTTCCCATTTTGTAGATTGGTTATTTGAAGAAGGGTTCCGAAGGGTAAATTGCGATGCGCACAGGTAAGTTTATGCTTGGTAAAGCGCTGCCCTGAGGCAGTTTTGCGACCATAAAAGCCTGGCCCATACCACGAAGCATAACCTTCTTCTTCGTGAAGCAATTCAGTCTCGTTGAATGAAACAGGTTGAACTTGCGGCACGACGGGAGCTTTGCTCATACTTCGACCACAAGCACTTAAAGATAGAACTAAGCTAATAGAAATTAAAAGATATTTTGCATTTCTGAATAACATGGATCTGGGCTTTACCTTTTGAAAATTAACTTGGCAAGACTTTATATCTGCATATCGTTGTCAGATAATTGGTACAAATGGAAAATACCCACAAAGCATTTTCTGTTATTTCAGAATAATTTGATTTTTAAAAGTTAATAGGAATTGCAATTTATCCTAAGTGATAGAAATTAGTGATAACCCACTGCCTCAGGAATATAAACCAAGCTTTGAGCAAATGGATTTCCTAAATAGGACAAGAAAGCCACTAAGTGATTCAAGTCAGAATCTTCCTCTAAACCTAGCAAAACCTCCGGGAAAAACTCAGGATGGCTAATAATAGATCTCAACATCGGCCCATAATTAGAATCATCTTGATAGTTTTCAGTGAGTCTCACTAAAGTCTTCAAGTGCGCTTCGCTTGCTGTTTCATTTAACAAGCTAACTGCGCATTGAGAACCTTCTGCGACAGTACCTGCTATCAGAAAAAAATACTCTTCGGGTCCTGTTTTAATCAAATCAACCAGAAGGCTTCGAACAATCAAAAAACCATAATCTAACAACACTGCTAATTGTGGCAAAATCAAAATGTTATTTTGAACAGCCTGCCGATATTTAGAATAATCCAAGTTCACTTTAAACAGCGCTTGTTCAGCTTCCAGATCTCCAGAAACAGCCCATTGAGCCAGAGTAAATAATGCTATAGGGTCGGTTTCGGCACGAGCTATTGTTCTTCTTAAAATAAAATCGTTGTTAATATCAAAATGGATGGTACTGGAAAAATCTTGTTCGATTTCTAGCTTTGTTTGCATGCTCTCTCCTCTTTAAATATTTAAAAAAAATCCTGCTGACCCTGAGCAAGTAAGCAAGCTTTGTGCCAAAGCTGTTAAGAAAAGATAAAAGTAACAAAAGCTTATTTTTTAATGAATTTTATTTTATTTCTCGAAAGATAATCAAAAAAATTAGAATGAATAGGGGGATAAACACCTCAAATAAAAAGAGAGGTGGGAAAACAACTCCCAAAATATTAAAATGTTTTTATAAACCAAACTCCAAATAGATCGGATGATGATCGCTCGGCCGCTGAGAATGGTGATAATCTTTTTCTTTTTGAAGTTTGATCACTTTTTTATTTTTAGCTTGGATATTTTTACCGGCAAACCAATCGAGCTTCAGACTGACTAAGCCTCCAGACTTGATAATCACATCATTTACCTTTTTAATGAGCCAGCGAGGATATTGATCACTCACCATAGCTCCCATTTCATGGTCATTCTCAAATAAATCAAAGGTGCCCACCCCTATTTCATTTAAGTTTTCATAATCGAAACCACTTTCTGACAGCATGTCAAAAAGGGGCTTGTCAAATTTTCGATAAGGATAGGGAAAATGCTCCCGAATCATCTTTTGAGGACCTGGTACTAAAATCTGACGAAGCATGCTTTTAAAAAGTGTGGGGCCCGAGGTAGAGTTAATTGAGTTTGTATTCCAATCTCCTGCCAAAAGAGACCTGGATGAAAAGGCACAAGCCTTCGCGACTTCATTGAGTTGTTGTTTTCTAGCTAGAGGTGAAGAAAAAGCATCTAAGTGAGCACAGGCTAAAGTGATTTTTTCTAAACCCAAATCCAAATCTCCAAGCAAAGCCCTTTTTTCTCCCAATCGTGCTTCTTTTGATTTTAGTTTATTAATCGCATTGGGCATCCCCACACTTTTCAGATTTTGCAGAGGATATTTTGATAAAATCGCTTTTCCATGCAAACCATATTGATTTTGACCTTCGACTTGCCTTTCAGAACCATGACCTTGTGTAAGATTAAAATAAGAAGGTGCAAAGTAAGCATAGTAACCCAATTCTTTTCCTAACTCGGCCGTAATATTTCGATTTCCTGAACGCGCCATACCCCAATCCACTTCGGTGAGAAAAAACAAATCAATATCTTGAAAATAAGAACTTGTTTTGAAAGTTTGAAGAATCGCTTCAAAGTTTTTCCCCCGCTCTAGATTCCAGCAAATCGCCTGTAATAAACTCTTTCCATTTTCACCCTCTCCCCCCGAGGGAGAGGGCCGAGGTGAGGGGACACTAACCTGAAACACCTGAAACAAAGCCGCACGAATTAGCTTTGATTGCGTCCTTAAAAAAGAATCAGAAAATATTCTTTGGTAAGGAGGCTTTGCAGAGGGTTTGCGGTATAAATACTCACAAGTTTCTTCGCATATTTTAAGAAAGCCTTTATCCATACTTTTCCCCTCATAACAAAACTTGCATTTTCTTGGCGAGAGTAAAATATTATAAAGGCCAGCGTCCCTGGAAAGAATTCAATGCTGAGCCGAAACATAACGATTTTGATTTACTACAAACTATAAAATCTATACCAAACCATATTCCTTGCGGTGAATTCTTTGAATTCTTGAAAGGAATGCTGGCCTTTATAAAAAGACTAGGATTTATGAAGTTTCATTGCGACTCAATCTACGTTCTCGGCGGCCATGCCCTCTCACTCGAATACATGGAAAGACTCCTTCGTGCCCAAAAAGAAGACCTGATTGATTTCAAAAAACTTTATTATATAGATGATAATGCTGAATGCATCGCTTCGAAAAAAATAGGCGAACAAGCCCAGCTCATTCCAAAAACTTATGATGATTTTTTACTCGATTTGATCGAATCTAAAGAAGCGGAAACAAACAGTTTTGTCATCCCCGATCACACCGCACCGCATGTGTTGTTTCGTCTTTTCTTAAACTTGCTGGAGAAAAAAAACAAGAATATCCAAAGCAAAGTAGTTCCCTACAACACGGACCTCAAACTCCCCTTCCAAAAACTATTAGATTCCGGAATTTGCGCTTTGAGTTTTGCGACCTGGATTTGCCCCATCGATTGCGATGAGCCGGATCATTGCCCTGGCATCGACAATACTCGTACTTGGGATTTTCGCAAAACTTTCCAAGATTACCCTCTGAATTTAGATCACTCAAACTCTCCCCCTCACCCTACCCTCTCCCCAAAGGGAGAGGATGAACAAGTAGCAAAAAGCACACACCTCTTCTATTGTGATCAACTGGCCTATGGGGTGGTCGGAATCTCCTCCCAAAAACTTTGCCTAGAATGGAATTCTTTTGATCAAAAAGTGAAAGCACTTAAAAAAACGCCTCTCAGCCTAGAAGTCGCCACTTTTACGAAGTGTCATGGAATTATCGGCCGGGCTGAAGTCAGAAAAAGTTAAAAAACATCTCAAAATCCCCAATCTTTTATTTGACTTAGTCTCAAACTTCATGCATTTTGCGAAACTAGACTGACATGTCAGTTTAATTTCAAAATGAGGTCCTCATGCCTAAACAATTGATGATTGGAATGGACGTAGGTTCTACCACAGTTAAAGCAGTCGTTGTGGATCCTACTAATTTCCAAATTCTCTGGAGTGATTATCAACGCCACGAAACTAGACAGCCCGAAAAGGTTTTAGAGTTTCTCGTTCGCATTGGTCAGGAGTTTCAAGATGTCGCGATGGAAAACATCCGAATCTTTGTTACGGGTTCTGGTTCTGCTCCTTTGGCTGAACCTCTGGGAGCAAAGTTCGTTCAGGAAGTAAACTCCGTTACCATGGCAGTTGAAAAGCTACACCCCGATGTTGGATCTATTATTGAACTCGGCGGACAAGATGCCAAAATCATCATCTATAAAGCCAACGAAGAAACGGGTGAAAAACAAGCCATCGCTTCGATGAATGACAAATGCGCTTCCGGCACCGGTGCCACGATCGATAAATGTGTTATTAAGGTGGGGGTAGAGTCGAGTCTTCTTGGAAATATTCCTTTCGACGATTCCAAACTCCATCACGTCGCTGCAAAATGTGGCGTGTTTGCTGAAACGGATATTGTGAACTTGGTAAAATCAGGAATTCCTTCAAACGAAATTTTGTGTTCTCTCGCTGATGCGATCGTGATGCAGAACCTTTCGGTTCTTACTCGCGGAAACACTTTACGTCATCGAGTTCTCTTGCTCGGCGGACCCAACACTTACCTTCCCTTCCTTCAACAATGTTGGAGAAAAAGAATTCCTGAAACTTGGAATGAAAGAAATTATAACTATCCGAAAGATGTTCCTATTGAAGAACTCATTTTCGTTCCAGAAAATGCTCAATACTACGCCGCTTATGGCGCTGTGATTTACGGAACCTATGAAGCTGCTGAAGTGGGTCGATACAAAGGTTTGGATGACTTAAAACAATTCATTACCTTCGGTCGCAAAGCCACTTTGGGCGCAAAAGCTGCGAAGCCACTCATCAAAACTCCTGAAGAATTGGAAGATTTTAGAAAAGAATATTCGATCCCCAAATTTTCTCCCAAACAAATCAATTCTGGAGAAACCATTAAAGGTTTTATTGGATTGGATGGAGGCTCTACTTCTTCGAAAGCAGTATTGGTCGATGAAGAAGGTGAAATTATTCTCAAGGCCTATCAACTTTCTAAGGGAAACCCGATTCAAGATACCAAAGAAATTTTGCAACAAATGAACGATCACGTGGAATCTTGCGGAGCCAAACTTGAGGTATTAGGTTTCGGCGCTACCGGATATGCCGCGGATGTTCTCGAAGCTTCGGTAAAATCCGATGTGAACATCGTGGAAACCGTCGCACACATGATGAGTGCTGTGCATTTCTTCGGTGATGTCGATGTTATCTGCGACATTGGCGGACAAGACATCAAAGTTCTTTTCATGTCGAACGGCGATATTAAAAACTTTCGTCTATCCAATCAATGTTCTGCCGGAAATGGAATGTTGCTGCAAGCGATGGCTGATCAGTTCGGTGTGAAAGTTCAAGATTATGCAGATGTCGCTTTCGGTGCTGGACTCGCTCCCAAATTTTCTTATGGTTGCGCCGTGTTTTTAGATTCCGATCGCGTGAACTTCCAAAAAGAAGGTTATTCCAAAGAAGAATTGCTCGCAGGACTTGCCCAAGTGCTTCCTAAAAACGTGTGGCAATATGTGGTGCAAATTCCTCGTATGGCTGAACTGGGAAAACGTTTCGTGCTACAAGGTGGCACGCAATACAATCTGGCTGCCGTCAAAGCACAAGTCGATTACATTAAAGAGCGTGTTCCGGGCGCAGAAGTTTTGGTACACCCTCATACCGGTGAAGCCGGAGCTATTGGTGCAGCCATGGAAACCCGTCGCGTGGTTCAACGCCGTGGCTATTCCACTTTCATTGGCTTAGATGCAACGATCAATCTCGAATATACCAGCCGAAACGATGAAAGCACCAAATGTCATTTTTGCCCCAACAATTGCAGTCGAACTTTCATCGACACCAAAACTCCGGAAGGCGGCACTAGTCGTTATATTTCTGGATTCAGCTGCGAAAAAGGCACTGTGGAATCGAAAGAAGCCATGGTGGAACTGGCCAAGAAAAGAAATGAATTGAAGAAAAAATATCCTAATTTGGTCGACTACGAAGCCAATGTGGCTTTCAATTCCTATCCTTTCACTCCTCTTCTTGAAGACGGAGCTGATTATGAAGATATTGAAGTCAAGAAAACTCTCTTCGGAAAAATTAAACGCGTTCCTTTCAAACGAAAATTTAATCGATCCCCTGCTGAAAAATTAGAAACTCGCAAAAAATTAAGAATCGGAATTCCTCGCGTTCTCAATATCTATAATACAGCACCGATCTGGAAAACCTATTTGGAAGTCTTGGGCATTCCTCCCACTCAAATCGTTTTCTCGGACTATACTTCTGAAGAAATGTGGGTCGAAGGTGGCAAATACGGTTCCATCGATCCATGTTATCCTTCCAAAGTGGCACAAGCTCATATTCACAACCTGCTCTTCCACAAACATAAGCCAGAAAAACCTTTGAATTATATTTTCTTCCCCATCATCACTCACGTTACTTCTTTTATGGATAAAGTGGTGGATACGGCTTCGTGCCCGATTGTTGCAGGAACACCCGAAGTGATGAAGGCTGCTTTCACCAAAGAAAATGATTTTTTCAAAGAACGCGGCATTACTTATCTCGACCCTGCTGTCACTTTGAATGAGCCTACTCTTTTCAAAAAACAAATGTTCGAAGCTTTCGCACCTATTCTCGATATTACCGAAGACGAAAGTGATTGGGCCATGGATCAAGCCTGGAAAGCGCTCGAAACTTTTGATTTGAATTTACAGAAAAAAGGAAAAGAAGTTTTAGATTGGGCTGAAAAAGAAAACAAAATGTGTTTGTTATTGCTTGGCCGCCCCTACCATATTGATCCCGGCTTGAATCACAACGTACTCGATGAATTCCAAGTATTGGGTTATCCAGTTCTTTCCATGCGTTCGATTCCAAAAGATAAAGAATATCTCATGAAATATTTTGGAAAAGATGTGGAAGCGGGAATCATTTCTTCTCCCTTTGATATTAACGATGTTTGGCCCGAAAATTATTCTGCAAACAGCTCTGTAAAAGTGTGGTCTGCAAAATTTGCTTCACGACATCCCAATGTTGCCGTTCTTGATCTTTCGAGTTTCAAGTGCGGTCATGATGCTCCTACTTACGGAATCATCGATCGCGTGATTTCCACCAGTGGCACACCCTACTCGGCACTTCATGACATCGATGCCAATAAACCCGGTGGATCCATTAAAATCCGTGTAAAAACTTACGCACATTCTCTCTCGCTTCATGAAGAAGCGCTCACAGATCAAAAATCGAAAAAAGACGAATTAAAACAAAGATTAGCAGCCAAACGGGCGGAATTGGAACGCTTGATGGGTCTTCAAAACAATCAGCCGCAAAGCGGCGTTGAGGGGGAGGCTCCTTCAGCTTTGCTGAAGGAGGGGGCGACGCGAGCCCCTCAATTGTTAGAATCGATCGAGCTCCCTTCCTACCAGGCTCATTATGAAATTCCTAAAGACAAGGAGGAAGTACCCTATGCAAAAGCTGTTTAATGAAGTCACCACAAAAAATCCATCCACCTATGCGGCTCTTGAAGCAGAGCTTGCTAAATATGAGGCAGAAGAAAAAGCAAAGCTGGGCATTAAAGAAGCTCGCTCTAAACAATGGAAAGATAAAATTTCACGTGAGTTTTATGCGGACCAACGTGCACATACCACTATTCTTGTTTCGGGTCTTACGATGGCACATGATTTATTCGTCGGTGCCGGGCTTGCAGGTTTAGGTTACAGTATTAAAACTCTCGACTGCCCTGATACCGATGCTCTCAATGCTGGAAAAGAATATGGCAATCGCGGACAATGTAACCCCACCTACTTTACTGTAGGAAATCTTGTAAAATATTTGATCGATCTACGCGACAAGCACGGCATGACGACTGAAGAAATCATCAATAAAAATGTTTTCCTCACGGCCGGCGCTTGTGGACCTTGCCGTTTCGGAATGTATGTCACTGAATACCGCAAAGCATTGAATGACGCAGGCTTCGAAGGTTTCCGAGTCATGCTTTTCGAACCCAATGGAGGCATGCATCAGGCAACCGGTAAAGAAACCGGTTTAAGAATGGATAAAGAATTCTTTATCACACTTGCTAAAGCAATTTTCACAGGCGATGCATTGAACGCAATCGGCTACCGAATTCGTCCTTATGAAGTCACAAAAGGCGCTACTGATAAAGCGATTGATGATTGCCGCGCTGTGATTATGGATGCCTTGAAAAATAAAAAATCTCTTTTGAGAGCTCTATGGAAATCTCGAAAGATTCTCCAAAAAGTGGAAGTGGATCGTACCATCGTAAAACCAAAAGTAAGTATCATTGGTGAATTTTGGGCCATGACCACTGAAGGCGATGGCAACTACAAGCTCCAAAGATTTTTGGAGCAAGAAGGCGCTGAAGTCGACATTCAACTCATTGCTAACTGGATTCTTTATAACATTTGGCAAGGTCGCGTAGACACCAAAGCTCGTATGCGTTTGAAGTCTGCCGATATGGATGCTCGTAAAGGTTTAAAAACTACCGATGTTGGCAAAAAATTCCTCACCCTTTGGATTGCAGAAAAAGCTTTGAAGGGAACTTTTTACACTTTCTCAAAAATCCTGGGTTTGAAGAATTACAAAATGCCAGACATGGAAGAAAATGCTCGCGTCGCAGCCGAACATTACAACAATGAACTCCGTGGTGGTGAAGGTCACATGGAAGTCGGCAAACTGATTCAAACTGTCACTCACAAAAAAGCGCACATGGTGATTTCTGTAAAACCTTTCGGTTGCATGCCCTCTTCGGGTGTGTCGGATGGTGTTCAAAGCGTCATCACTGAACGTTATCCGGATGCGATCTTCCTTCCTATTGAAACCACGGGGGATGGCGCTGTAAACGTTTACAGCCGCATTCAAATGATGCTCTTCAAAGCGAAACGCGTGGCGGAAAAAGAATATGAAGATTTGCTAGCGCAAAAGAAATTGGATGTTCAAAAAGTAAAATCCAAAATCTCTCGTAGCAGAAAATTAAAAGCAGCCACCCACTATAGCCCTCACGTGGTAGCAGGCACTGCCGCAAACTTGCTCTTTGAAGTGGCTTAAAAATAAATCTGTAGGGGTAATTCATGGATTACCCCTACTAAATATTAAAACCCCGTCTTCTGAAAAGTGGACGGGGTTTTTATTTTTGTGTTATCCAGCCTTCATGTACCGACTCCGATTCATTTGGATTATTTTAAAATCTTTCTTCTCCAAACCTAAAAAGATTAATGAGATTTTTAATCTCAATTTTCGAGTGATCCCCTTAATCGACACTGACTTTAGTCGCATGTTCACACATAGCTACAGCGCTTTCATGGCGCTAGGGCGATGGCATTACGTGTTTGACTCAGAACTCAAAAGCGTAGCGATTCGCAATAAGTGGGCGCCTGTCACCACTTCAGAAACCATGACTTATGAAAAATCTATCAAGGCTTTTTCAAAAGTGACTTTGCAAACCAAGCTCATCGCTTGGGATGCGCAACGTTTTTATTTGCAGCAAACTTTCTTTGTGAAAGGACAAGTAAAGGCGCAATGTTTGCTGGAGGGCTTGATTCGATCACCTCAAGCTATTCTTAAACCAGGGGATGTATTCATGGCAGCTGGAATGAATGAAGCCTCACCAGAATTTCCAGAAGATTTAAAAAAATGGATTTCATTCTTAAAACAATAAAACCCTTCCTACTTTTACAGTAGAAAGGGTTTTATCTCATCTATTGTTTTTTGTGAAAACTACTTACTCTGACTCTCCAATTTCTTCTCGATTTTCTCTTCAATTTTTTTATCGATCATCTGCTTACAAGGATCCGATAAATCTTTATAATTCGCTTTTAGACAGGCTTTAATTTTATCCTCGTCCAAACCTGCATCTGGACAAAACTTTTTTCGATCTTGTCGACATTCTCCCAAGGCAAAACTGAGTGAGGGAGCTAAAACAATGAGAAGTAAAAACATCCATGAAATTTTTTTTGTCATATATTCTCCTTAAAATTATTCGGTTTGATTGTATATTTACTTTTTTTTCAGCAAATAACAACTCTCATCATATTAAACTGACTTCCTCTCTTTCCACTTGCATAGAAAACAAGTTTAGATAGTCTTTTGAAATGCTCACTATCTATCATAATCCCCGTTGCACAAAATCCCGACAAACTTTGGAACTACTTCAATCAAAAGGTTTAGAACCAAAGATAGTGGAATATTTAAAAAACCCACCCACGGCCAAAGAACTGGATGAAATTTTAAAAAAACTCAAACTCGAGCCCCAAGACATCACACGCACGAAAGAAGAGGTTTATGGAAAGTTGGGATTGAAGAACAAAAAATTATCTCGTGCGGAAATGATTGGGGTCTTAGTGAAAAATCCGGTGCTGATCGAAAGGCCAATTGTGGTGAAGGATGGAAAGGCAGCGATTGGCCGCCCGCCTGAAAATGTTTTGGAGATTTTATAATGTGTTACTATTCCTGAATAGCTTTATGAATCCAATTTTTCAAAATTTCAACTTCACGCTTTGTGATAGATCTGTCTGAGTTTTGAGAAGACGAAGATTTACGAGAGTTTTTTGTGTTGAGATGTTGTTCTACAATATTTGCTGCTTCTGGAAATTCCTGTTTTATTTTTTGATGAAGTTTTTGAGATTTCTTTTTCATTTTCATCTTTCTCCAGTAAAGCACCAAAGAAACTAAACTAAAAACTGTGCAATATTCTTCTTCTGGAATTTGAAAATAAGAATAAGTGCTTTTGAGATCAAAATCAATGTTTTCTAAGCTTCTCACCTTCAACCATTCCACCCGTTGTTTGTCTGTAAGCCATTCATGGTAAAACTTATGTCCCCATTCGTGAGTAAGAATTAGGAAAAAGTCTTCCTCATCATGAGGAGGATCCCAAAGTATTACTTGTCTTGTTTCTAAGTCATAGGAACCCGCCACGGCTTCTTTTCTCACGAAGCGTTTTTCTTTAGAAAAAACGATATCCTTTCTAAAAAAATGCTGCATTATTTTAGGATATGTCTGTAAAAATTTATCTATTAATAAAGCGTGACGCTCTTCCATGTTGCTTCAATAAGCAAATAGAATGCCAAAGCTTAGCTCAATTTCAAAAGAGATGAATGCTTCTAGTGTCTGAAAATCGGACAGTGAGAGTTCGATTTCCGGACAGGACCTCGCCCCAACCCTCTCCTTACAAAGGAGAGGGTGAACTTTTTTTCTTCCCCTCCTTACTAAGGAGGGGACTGAGGGGAGGTCTGTTTTTTTAGAGACAAAAGTTCCTCTTGATGATTTTTTCAAACCCTATCTACTTTTTGGGGGAGGTCGGTGAAAAATGTTTTAGAAATTTTATAGAAACTTTTATTTTTCAACACTTTGCAATCGTGTCTGACACGTGTCAGACACCGACATCCATGGCAGCTGGAATGAATGAAGCCTCACCAGAATTTCCAGAAGATTTAAAAAAA
>CAYYEM010000021.1:6770-26624 GCA_964470915.1 uncultured Pseudomonadota bacterium | reverse complement strand
ACTGCAGGATGAATTAATGCTTCAAGTTGTTTCAGTTTTTCAGGATTTTTAAAAACAATTTGCCCCAACTTGTCTCGATCAATAATAAAGGTAGAAGGCACAAGAACTTCTTTGCCAAAAAGATCGGTTATTTTTTTTACTAATTCAGAGTCTTCGTCATAAATTTGATGAGCTATTTTATCGGCATCAATAATATAAGCACCAAGTTTTTTAAAAATAGCAGAAACTGTCGATTTTCCAGAGGCAATACCACCCGTTAGGCCAATGATTTTCATATTACTCCTTGGGAGAGTTTTCCTCTTCTGTGCTCGTCAGCACTCCCCGGGAAAGGGCATCTAAAGATAAAAGAATATCGAGCAAAGGAAGAACTGCTTTTTGCTGATAAGATTTTATTTTTTCAAGTAAAGGGTCTCGCAAGACAGGATCTGTCATCATCATCTGCGCAATGAGTTGTTTGATTTGTTGATATTCAGGACTTAACTTTTCATGCACTTCTCTAATGGAGGGATTTGCTGCTTCCTGAGCCTTCATGACTTGATCTAATGATTCTACAAATTGAGCTTCAGTCCAATCATCTTCAGAAAGAGTAGGGGGCTTTTTTTGAAAAAGTTTCTTCCAGAATTTAAGCATTTTTAAGGAATCCTTTTTTTTCAATATAAGATATTAAATCTTCACGAGTATTTTTTTCCGGATGATCTAACACCACTTCCACTAAATCTTTTAAAATTTTACCAAGAAGAGGGCCTTCTGGAAAGCCTAAAGACATAAGATCTCGACCATTGAGTGCAAGGTCTTTAGGGCCAAAAGGAGGTTTTTTATCTAGCTCTTGCTTAATCTTTGTCTTGAGTTTGATCACCCCTCGAATACTATCAGGATAGCCACCTCCTTTTTTGTCAGCGATACGCAGATCTATCTGTTTGTAGATTAAATCCGGTCCTATTTTATTAATAAAACGACGGATTGCTCTATCTGAATAAAAAGACTTCGTTTCAAACATGTGATTATCGACGAGACGAGCCACATTTTCACAATCAATTCCTAACATGCTTGCCTTATATTTTTTCATCCATTTAAGCCAGATTCGCTTTGAAATAATCTGATGACCATGAAAGGTGACATCCCCTTTCTCATCAGAAAATGCAGCAGTTGCAGGCTTGCCTGTGTCATGAAACAGAGCTGAGAGCATTAGTTCAAGGTCACCAGCAGATTCAACATCTTGATTTGCACGTGCAGCATCCAGCACCCTCATCGTGTGTTCAAAAACATCACCACCATGTTTTTTAGGTTGAGGAACCCCAATCATGCCTTCCACTTCAGGAAATAAATATTTTAAAAGACCACAATCTCTCATTAGCCAAAAACCCAGCGATGGTTTAGGCGCCATGAATAGTTTTCGAAGTTCTTCAATAATACGTTCGCCCGAGACTGTTTTAATGAGTGCAGAATCTTTTTTCATTTCTGCAAATGTTTCTTTTTCGATTTCAAATTTAAAACGAGCAGAAAATTGAATAGCTCTTAAGAGGCGCAAGGGATCTTCTTCAAATGTTTTTGAAAAGACCATGCGTATAATTTTATTTTGTATATCTTTTTGCCCTTGAAAGGGGTCAATTAATTCCCCGGTCTTTAAGTTTCTAGCCATGGCATTCATAGTAAAATCACGTCGAGCCAGATCTTTTTCAACTGGAATATGAGGGTCAAATTCCACCTCAAAATCACGATGTCCGGAACCTGTTGATTTTTCGAGGCGAGGCAGGGCGATGTCAAATTCAGAACTTCCATCGTTAGGAAAAAATTTCAAGATACCAAAAGATTTTCCGACTTGTTGTACTTTGCCAAATTTTTCCAGAAGTTCCATGAGTTCATGGATAGGAATGCCTGTGACAAGCAAATCTTTGTCCTTGTGGGGAATTCCTAAGAGTGTATCACGCAAAGTTCCGCCAACTTCATAGATTTGTCCGTTTTTGGCTTCAATCGCTTTAAAAAAACTCATGTTTGAGGGGTCGCTTTTAAATAACTTTGGATTTTTGCTTCTTTAGAAATAGCATTGGTGATTTGCTGCAAAATGAGGGTTTGCCTACGATTTAATAGGGTTTTTTCAAGGTTTGCTTTTTCTTGCTCAAACTTAGTGAGGTCTGGGCTTTTCATGCTAACTAGTTTAAAAATAACTTTATTATTTCCAATGGAATAGGCTTTGGGGCAAAAAGATTTTTCGGTGCTTAAAGTCATAATACAACTTAACGCTTCTGTTGCATTAGGATCTCCCACAAAAGCCATTTTATCTCTTAAAGAATGAAAGCCTGTTTCTTCACTTTTAAGTGAATATTTTTTAAAAATCAGATCAAATGGAGAGGCGCTTTTCTTAGTTCCCTTTGCAATGATTGTATTTTCCTCAAGAGCTTTTAAGATTTCTTCTTCAATTTGATTGGAGGCTTGGCTTTCGGCTGCTGTTTGAGATTCAGATTTTGCTTGAGGGATAATTATTTTTTGCAGATTGAGCTCTGTATTGGCGATGATAAACTCTCTTTTAACTTCATCTTCGCTGACACTGACAGAGTCTTTAATAAATTTTTCAAACTTATCAGCCAAGATATCTTGCCGAAGACTGTCTTCGTAGTCTTTGCCATTGATTCTTTCATAATAAGGCTTAAATTGTTCAAGGTAGAATTTTTTATTAAAGAAGTTATCTTTGTAAAAATTTGGATTCGAAGTAATTTCTTGAGCGAGTTCTTTATTTGAGATTGCCAAACCTATGGCCCTGGCCTGTTGTGCCATGAGAGTGGTATCAATTAATCGTTTTAATACATTGGTTTTAATGTTTTGAGAAAGAGTAGGGGTGATATTTCCTTTTGCAATTTGCTCATAAAATTTTAATTGAGCTTCATAAGCTTGTTGAAATTGGCCTTCGGGTATTTTCTCCCCATTGACTTCAGCTACAGTTGAGCTATTTCCCATTTTTTCTGAATTGGAAGATTTTTGTAATCCTGAATAGCCAAAAAATAGAATTAAACCAACGGTCATGAAACCTAGAATGGTTTTGATGATCCAGCTTTTAGAATGTTTGCGAAGATGATCTAACATTTTTTATATCCTATATGGGGTAAGCGAAATGCTTACCAGTCTATACGTTGTTGACTTGTGTTGGGAATAAGCGAGCCAATAAATTTAAAAAAGCCCGAATGCTTATTTTCCTTAAACTCACGTTTTGCAACCCTTGCTTTTACTTTTCCTTGATCGGTGCCATCGATAAATTCTACTTTTTCAAGATCAAGATAATTTAAATCAATTTCAAAAAACTTTCTTGAACCAAAATCACCGTAAATTTGAACTTTGTTAAAGTCGTCAATTACAAGATTTTTGTTGATACGATTATTACGAATTCTAAATGAAAAACCATTATAAAAAATAAGATCTTTTGCAGTTTGACACATGCCTTGATCCCAACTGGAAAAACCTCGGCCTTGGTTTACTGAAAAGCGAACCTCAGGATCTGAAAATTCTACAGTATAGTAGGGATTGCGCTGAGGATCGTCCACTTGCAATTCTACTTTTGTGATTTTTTTCGGAAAAGCAGGGTCAGTAAAAACCTTAGCCGTTAAAAGTACCTCTGTAATGGAGGGAGGGTGAACCACAATAGGTAGATTTTGCTTACTGATATTGTTTTGTAGTAAAAATAAAAGCTGAAAGAACTGTTCTAGTTTAGTTTTGCTAGGGGTAGATTCAAAAATCTTTCGAAGCACAGCTTCATTTTCAGGATTGTTTTTAAATATAGCCTTTCCATCACTTGTGCGTATGTTTTCAAGGGCAATAATCAACGCAGGCAAATCTACCTTTAAGACTGGAGGGGGCGGGGCATTTGCACCTGGGCATTTTTCGCTGTCGATTTTGTCGGCCTGTAAAGGTAGGCTTAAAGAAAAAATGCACAGAATGACTGAAAAGCTAAAAACGATTTTTTTCATATTGAATGGTCCTTAATTTTTAAAATCACTCTTTATCTTTTCAAGCTCCTTCAGGCAATAAAAAACCCTCTGAATCATTGACTCAGAGGGTTTTTTTTAACCATACGAGCGTGGCTTATTGATCTACCACGTTAAATTCTACGCGACGGTTTTGAGCACGGCCTGCAGCTGTTTTGTTTGTAGCGATAGGTCGTGTTTTACCATAGCCAACAGGATCTAATTTAGAAGCTGGAACGCCTTTATCTACGAGATACTTCACAACAGATTCAGCGCGTCTTTGTGACAACTTCATGTTGTATGCTTCAGATCCAATAGCGTCTGTGTGTCCTTCTACTTTAATTTTCTTAATTTGAGGATTTGCATTAATAATAGAAGCCACATCATTCAAGATACCATAAGAGTCAGGTTTGATGTTGTATTTGTTGAAAGCAAAATGGATCATCTTGTCGATGACAATTTTCTTTGCTTGTACTTTAGGCTTACTACCTACGTAGTACCAACGAGCGGGAGCCTCAAGATTTCTGCGATCGTAGACCCAAGCGGTTGGATCTGGATCTTCCGTAAGCTCATACCAACGCTTACAGGTTTCCCGATTTTTTCTGTCTGCCTGACAAGCAGCAGGGTTAGAGACTTCGGGGACGATTGTATTGTCAGTAGCCCCGATCTGTTTAATGCCCCCTACAAGGGAAACAGCACCAAACAAGGTTAATAGACTGACGAGTGCCAGTTTTTTCATTTTTTCCTCCAGTTAGGTTTAAGACTATGTAAGTGGTTAAAATTTAAAGAAATTTTAACAACAGCCGATACATTCTTTTTTCAATTTCATTTAATGATACCGTTCTGCAATGATATCATCAACTTAAATTTTCATATGCTAATAAAATTTCTTTTATATCTTTAGCACATTTTTAAGAATTTTAAAAATTATTTTTTAAATGATCTAAATATTATATTTAATTATATAATAATTTTGACCCCACCCGAAAGGTGGAGCTTCTAAAACCCAGCTAAAATAAATAGTCAAGCAAAGTTTAGGATTTTTTCTTCATTTTAAAGAAAGTTTTTTATTTCCTCCTTGCCAGTGAATTTCTCAAAATGATATTTAGCATTAAGATTTTATTTTCGTCTTTAGTCTTGGGGTAATATCCATCCTTCATTTATCAAAAGAGAGAGTGTGCTGTGATTTTAGATAAAATTTTTGGTCTTTTTTCGAGTGATCTCGCCATTGACCTAGGGACTGCGAACACCTTGGTATATGTAAAAGGAAAGGGGATCGTTTGTGCGGAACCTTCTGTGGTGGCTGTGCAAAAAGATTCCAAGGGCATGAAAAAAGTTTTAGCTGTCGGGCGTGAGGCAAAAGAAATGTTGGGCCGCACTCCTGGAAATATAGAAGCTATTCGTCCGATGAAAGATGGAGTGATAGCTGATTTTGAAATTACAGAAGCCATGCTCCGTTATTTTATTCGTAAGGTCCATAATCGAAAAAATTTAGTGAGACCTCGTATTATCATTTGTGTTCCTTTTGGCATCACTGAAGTTGAAAGAAGAGCTGTGCGAGAATCTGCTCAGTGTGCGGGAGCCAGGGAAGTATATTTGATTGAAGAACCCATGGCAGCTGCTATTGGGGCAGGTCTGCCTATTACCGAGGCCACTGGCAACATGATCGTAGATATTGGCGGAGGCACAACTGAAGTTGCAGTCATTTCTTTGGCAGGCATTGTTTTTTCCCAATCAGTGAGAGTTGCTGGCGATAAAATGGACGAAGCCATTATCCAGTATATTAAAAGAAAATATAATTTGTTGATTGGAGAAAGAACCGCTGAGATGGTGAAGATTGCCGTCGGAAATGCTTATCCTAATGGCGAAGTTAAAACGATTGAGATTAAAGGGCGCGATTTGGTTGCTGGGGTGCCAAGAGTCATGGAAGTCAACAGTGATGAAATCAGAGAGGCTATTGCAGAACCTGTAAATGCAATTGTAGAAGCAGTGCGTGTGGCTCTTGAAAAAACGCCTCCTGAATTAGCTGCAGATATTGTAGACAAAGGAATTGTTTTAACCGGGGGTGGCGCTCTTTTGAAAAACTTAGATGTTCTGATTCGAGCAGAAACCGGATTGCCTGTTACCATTGGAGATGATCCACTTTCTGCGGTTGTTTTAGGCACAGGTCGTGCTCTCGATGAACTCGACACCTTGCGAGGCATTACTGTAAATTAAAACGGGCACGTTAAGGATGAGCAGATTTATTCTAAAGTTTTAAAAAATAGCTCAGTTTTTTTCCTTTTTTCATTTCTCATTGAAACTCTGTTTCCTTTCTGGTCTAAGATTTTTGAATGAAATTTCCTCGCCGTCAATTTAGGTTTAGTTTTGGAAAAGGTTTAGTTTTATTCTTGTTTGCCTTTGTGATTCTCAGTCGTTGGATTGCTCCTCTTCATGAAAAAAATGATGCCTTCATTCACTGGTCTCTTCGTCCTTTTTTATCTCTTTCAAATTCTATTTGGAGACCTTTTGATAATGCTTTTAACCACTATATTTTTTTGCGGGGATTGCAGAAAGAAAACCAAACATTAAAATCAGAAAATGCTGACTTAAAACAAAAGTGGCTTGAAGCACAAAGCCAGCTAAAAACATATAGTCATTCTCAAGAAATTTTATCGGTTTGGGAAAAAACTTCCTTTCATCCCAAGTTGGCTGAAGTGATGAATTATGATCCTTTAGATCCTTCTTCTGGTATTTGGATTAATCAAGGCAGTGAAGTAGCGATTGCGCCAGGTCAGGTGGTGGTTGCAGAAGCTGGGGTGGTAGGCGTGATCTCTAAGGTGTTTTCTAAAAGCGCAAAAGTAATGCCATTAATCAGTACTCAGTCAGCAATAGATGTAGAAATATATCCCAGCGGTGCGAGGGGTATTTTAAAAGGAGCGGAAAAAAAGCTTCTTTTAGACCGTCGCTATTGGGTGACTAAAATGGAATATTTAGGCTCGTCTGAAAAGATAGAAGTTGGTGATAGTGTGATGACTTCGGGTTTGGACAAAATCTTTCCGAAAGCTATGTTGATAGGGAAAATTGCTTCTATTCAAAAGGATGATAAGGCTTTATTTGTTTCTGCTGAAGTATTGCCTGAAGTAGACTTCTCTAAACTCCGAGAGGTGGCTATTTTAATTCCATGAAGAATTCCTTTTTACTATTTTTGCTCTATTTTTTTTCTATTTTGATAGCTTGTTTTTTTTCTAATCAAAGTTTTCTAGGGCGTATAGTTCTCTATTTTCCTTTCTTGATATTAGCATATATTTTTTATTCATCTACTCTTTGGATTTCATTGGGAATGGCTGCAATGAGTATTGCCGTGTTGGGGGCCTATACTCATGAAAAAGAGGCTCTCACTATATTTGTTTTGCTACTTTATGCCATGATAGAGTTTTTTAAACGTAAAGTATTACGACCTAATTTGATTCAAAAAACAAGCTGGGTTTTTTTGCTGTTAGGCCTGTTTTTTCTTTATCTTCGAAAAGATTATTTATGGAGTCAGCAAGCTTACTTGTTTTGGGGAAGGTTTGTTGTAGAGCTTTTCTTGATTTATGCATTCTGTATTTTTTTATGGTACTTACTAGAAGAAAAAGGTGCAGCATTTGAAGAGAAATATTTAAACTCAAAAAACTCAGAGCGACAAATGAATTTGTTTACGGTGCAACAACTACGTCAATCTCGAAAGAATGGTCCCTTTAAATTTCAAAGAAGAGTCAGAAAGCGTTTTGGTTTGAAAGATAGTTGGTGAGCTTAATCAAGCGTGTGCTTGTAGGGTGATATGATTTATGTTTTTTGATCGCTCCAAATTTTTAATAGCCTCCTTGGTAATTTTATTTTTTTTTGTAATTGTTTTTGGTCGTCTAACTTATTTGCAGTTGATGAAAGGAGGGGAATACGCTGAGTTTTCAGACTCGTACACCCTCAAAGAAATTCCGATTCGTGCTCCTCGCGGTAATATTTATGATCGCCGTGGAAACCTGTTGGCGAGCACACGTCCCTCTTTTAATTTGTTTTTAACTTTAAAGAAAGTTTCCAACCTTAATCTATTGCTAGAACAAATTGCTCCGTTTCTGAATTCTTCCGTTTCTGAATTGCAGGAAAGAATTGCTGCTTCCCGAAGTTTTTCACGTTTCAGCCCTGTACCCTTAGCAAATGATCTTTCTCGCGAAATGGTTTCTCAAATTCAGATGAAAAAAAACCTTTTGCAGGAAGATCCACAAGCCAATGATTGGGATGCCTTAGAAATTCTTATTGAACCAGAACGGCACTATTTAGAGGGGGAAGCTTTTGGTCATGTGTTGGGATATTTGAGAGAAATTAGCGACGAAAAACTGAAACAATTTCAAAAAGAGTTTCCAGGTCGTTATGCAGTTGGAGACTGGATAGGCGCTCAAGGAATTGAAAGACGTTATGATTTAGAGCTTCGAGGTAAAGATGGAAAAAATGAAGTGATTGTCGATGCTTTAGGTAGAGAAGTAAAATCAAAAAGTTTTGCATTAGAAAAATCACTTTTACAAAATTCACCTGAAGCAGGTTCAAATCTACATCTTACTATTGATAAAGATCTTCAAAAAACAGCTTATCAAGCTTTGAATAATAAAGAGGGTGCTGTAGTAGTAATGAATGTCCAAAGTGGAGAAGTTTTAGCTTTGGTGAGTCAACCTTCTTACGATCCCGAAAAGTTACTGGGAAATCAGAATAAATCTTATTGGGCCTTTTTAAATACAGATGAAAGAAAATCGCTTTTAAACCGTACTATACAAGCAGCTTATCCGCCAGGTTCTACCTTTAAAATTATGACAGGCTTATCGATATTAGCGGAATCTTTGATTCGTCCTGAAGATAAAATTTCGTGCCCCGGTTATTACGAATTTGGAGGAAGAAAATTTGGTTGTTGGCTTTCGAAAGGACATGGCCCTGTAGATTTTTATCGCTCACTAGTTCAGTCTTGTGATGTTTATTTTTATAAAATGGGTGAGCGTTTAGGTATCGATCGTTTAGCGAGTTATGCAAAATTATTTGGTTTGGGCTCGCCTACTGGCATTGAACTCGATTTTGAAAAAAGTGGTTTAGTGCCGGATTCTGTTTGGAAAATGAAAACAAAAAAAGAAGAGTGGAATCCAGGTGAAACTTTATCTGTATCGATTGGTCAAGGTTATAACCTGGTGACTCCTCTGCAAAATGCTTTGATGATGGCTCGTGTGGCTAACGATGGTTTAGCAATTACACCTACTCTGATTCAGGCGATTGAAAGCCCAGAAGGAGTTAAGAAAAAACCAGAAAGAATGATTGTTCAAAAAATTGATATCGCTCTCGATCACCATGGATGGGCGGCCTTGAAAAAAGCTTTATGGGGTGTAGTTCAAGATGGTGGAGGGACGGCCCATAAAATCCGCCTCCCAGGTTTAAGTATTGCAGGTAAAACAGGAACAGCACAGGTAGTGAATTACGATACATTTGGTAGAAAAGCCCGAAGTAAAAAAATGGAAGATCATGCTTGGTTTGTAGCTTACGCACCTGCCGATAAACCTGAGATTGCAGTTTCAGTGATAGTAGAGCACGGAGGACATGGTGGCGCAGCTGCAGCACCCGTTGCACAAGCAGTGATTAAAAAATATTTCGAAATTTATCATGATTACGGTAAGAGAAAAGTTGAAACTAATCCAAAAAAATAAAGGATACCTATGAAACTATCTGAAGGACAAAAAGCTCCTGAATTTGCAGCGCTCGATCAAAATGGAAAACAGCACAGTTTGGCTGGATATAAAGGTAAGTGGGTACTACTCTATTTTTATCCAAAAGATGATACGCCGGGTTGCACGAAGGAAGCGTGTGCCTTTCGGGATGAGTTTACGGATTTGAAAGGGAAGGTAGAAGTTTTGGGCGTGAGTCATGATCGTGTAGAAAGTCATGCAAAATTTGCATCAAAATATAAATTACCTTTTATACTTCTTTCCGATCCTCAAAAGAAAATCATCACAGATTATGATGCAAAAGGTTTCTTCTTCACCAAACGGATTTCTTATTTGATTAACCCTGAAGGTAAAATTGCTAAAATCTATTCCAGTGTTTCTCCCAAATCACATGCGAAGGAAGTGTTGGGGGATTACATAAAGTTGAGTTCATAAGATGCAACTTCCACTCTTCACAGTTCGCAAAAGAATCTTTGGGCATTTTCCTTGGGGTTCTTTTGCGCTTTTACTGATCTGGTCTTTGATAGGTTTAGTAAATTTATATAGTGCTACCTATAAGCCTGAGACCAATACTTTACAGTTTCTTTTTAAATCTCAGCTCATCTGGTTTTCGATTGGTTTTGTATTTTTGTTTTTGATGACTTTATTTGATTATCATTGGCTTGAAACTTGGGCTTATCCTTTTTATTTCTTTTCGCTCATCTTATTGGTTTTAGTGTTTGTCTTTGGAAGAAGTGTGGCAGGGCAGCAAAACTGGATCAGTATTTTTGGTTTTTCTTTTCAACCTTCAGAAATTGCAAAGTTGGCACTGATTATCGTTTTAGCAAAATATTTTTCCTCTCATTCGCCAGATAAAATTTATTCTTTAAAAGAGCTATCCAAACCTATTATTTTAACTTTAGCTCCTTTATCTTTGGTGATTTTACAAAAAGATTTAGGCGGATCTATTTTTTTCGTTTTGTTGTTTGTAACCATAAGCTTCTTTTTAAAAGTGAAACTGCGTATTTTTCTGGTGGCAGCTGTGATTGCAAGCTTGGCTGGTTTATTTACTTACCAATATGTTTTGAAAAATTATCAAAAAGATCGTGTGAAAACTTTCCTTAACCCCGAATCTGATCCAAAAGGTAAGGGCTACCATTTGCTTCAATCTAAAATTGCAGTTGGATCAGGCGCTTGGCTGGGAAGAGGATATTTGAAAGGTAATATCAATAAACTAAAGTTTTTGCCTGAACGACATACGGATTTTATTTTTCCTGTTTTAGCAGAAGAATGGGGTTTTGTGGGTAGTGTAGTTGTTTTATTAGTGATGTCGATTTTTTTACTTTTAGGACTGGATTCTGCTTCTCAATGTAAAGATTTATTTGGTGCTTTGCTTGCAGTGGGAGTGGTGGGTCTTTTATTTTGGAATATTGTTATTAATTTGGGGGGAGTGCTTGGTCTCATGCCTCTTACAGGCGTACCACTGCCTTTTATGTCTTATGGGGGTTCGTCTCTCTTGACGATGCTAATCGCCGTTGGAATTCTGTTGAATGTGAGAATGAGACGCTTTGTTTTTTAAAGATGCTTTTTAATCATCTCTTCTAAGGCAGAACGGGGAACCGCTCCTACAATTTGATCCACTTTTTGGCCCCCTTTAAATAAAAGTACTGTAGGGATTCCGCGAATACCAAATTGTGTGGGGGTTTCTGGATTTTCATCAACGTTCATTTTATAAACACCCACTTTACCTTGATAATCTTCAGCTAAAGCATCAATGGTAGGACCTAAAGCCTTACAGGGTCCGCACCATTCTGCCCAAAAATCAACCAGGACAGGGGTATTACTATTTAAAATATCTGAGTTGAAGTTAGCATCTGTTGCAGTTTTTACGGCATTTGAAGCCATGAGAGCCTCCTTAGATGTTTATTTTTTTAATAAATGAACTTTTATTACTTTCTTGTCAAGGCCACAGCTTAAAATATCTCCCCATTGACGGAATAGCTATCATTTCATAGAGCTCTTTTAAGTGAAATATTATCCTATTAATCTTGATATACGTCATAAAAAAGTTCTGGTGATTGGAGCTGGTAGCGTTGCTTTGCAAAAAATCGAGGGGCTGCTTTTAGCAGGAGCTCAGGTGAGTGTAGTGGCAAAAGAAGCCTCTCCAGCCATCCGAGAACTATTTCAGCAACAGAGAATTAGTTTAGAGCTAAGAGCTTATCAAAAGGAAGATCTCAAAGGAGCATTTTTGGTTTTTGCGGCTACTAATGATTTTGAAGTGAACCGTCAAATTCATCAAGAAGCTTTAAATGAAAAAGTTTTGTTTAATGCAGTTGATCAGGCTGCTGAATGTGACTTTACCATTCCAGCGCGTGTACATAGAGGAGATTTGTTGATTGCTATTTCATCGGGAGGTCGTGCTCCCTTTATTTCAAAACTCCTGAGAAAATATTTTGAGAAAAAAATTTCTCCTGAATGGGATGGAATCATGCTAAAGCTAATCACCCTGCGGGAAAAAATGATTCATGAGGGTAGGGGTAAAGAGTTCGCGTCCTACGTTGATGAACACTCAGAAGAAATTTCTCAGAAATTAATGTGTCAGGAATTTAGCACATTGATAGAAAGTATGGAAAAAGCCTTTGGGCTTTCCTTAACAATATGACGAATTTTTATTGGGTTCATTTCAGTCTTGTTTTTTATGCGATTGCAGCGCTTTTGTATCTTTCAAGGCTTGTTTTTAAAGCTCGCGTGTTAAGTGGTCTTGGGAAACGCTTTTTACTCCTAGGTTTCATTTTGCAAAGCGTCGCAGTAGGCGTGCAATTTTATCATACGGGATATCCATTTTTAATCACGAGTGGGGATTCCTATTTTTTTAGCGCATGGGTTTTGGCAGGGCTTTTTTTATTACTTTCAGTTCGTTTTCATTTTGAAATTGCGGGAAGTGTATTTATTCCCATGATTTTAATCCTTTCCGTTTTTGCTCATCTCAAAACTCAAAGTTATGGAATTCAAGATAGTATGATGAAATCGCCTTGGGCAGCGATTCACATTGTTTTTGCTTTTTTAGCTTTTTCAATTTTTTGCCTTTGTTTCATGATGGGTCTTTTGTTTTTATTTCAAGAGTACAAGCTTAAGCATAAACAGATGAGTTCTGAAAAATTACCTTCCCTCGAAGTCTTAGAACAAATTCACTATAAAGCCTTAGGAGTCGGATTTATTTTATTAACTTTTGGTATAATCTCTGGTTCTGCTTGGGCAAAAACGGTGAAAGGGGTTTATTTTTTTGATGACCCCAGACAGTTATGGACCTTAATTGCTTGGTTACTCTACGCTTTTTTCTTTCAAGTGAGATTTTCTGCAGGATGGAGAGGAAGACGGAGTATCGTGTTATCTTTGTTGGGTTTTGTAGTGATTCTATTCACCTTTCTTGAGGTGCAACATTTATGAAGCTGGTGAATATTGGAATCAATCACAAGACGGCTCCCCTGGATATTCGGGAAAAACTTGCATTTCCAAGTGAAAAAATCCCAGAAGCTTTGAGTCGTTTGCTTGACCAACAAATTTTAGATGAAGCCTTGATTTTGTCTACTTGCAATCGTGTGGAAATTTACGGAGCAAGTTCTCGTCCTGAAATTGCGCTCCATCAATTACAGCAATTTTTATCAAATTTTCATGAGATGCCTTTAGAAAGCTTTCAAGACTTTCTCTATCTTCATTCAGGAGAAGAGGCAGTGCTGCATGGCTTTGAGGTGGCTTCGAGTTTAGATTCCATGGTTTTAGGAGAACCTCAAATTATGGGGCAAATGAAAGAGGCTTATGAGTTAGCCAGTGAAGCAGGCAGTGTGGGAGGTGTGCTCAATCGCTACTTACATCGAGTGTTTCATGTAGCTAAAAAAATAAGAACTGACACAGAAATCGCATCAGGTCCTGTGAGTGTGAGCTACATGGCAGTCCTTCTTGCCAAAAAAATATTTGGAGATTTAAAAAACAAAAAAGTGCTTTTAGTGGGAGCAGGCAAGATGGGGCAGTTGGCTTCCAAACATTTAAAAAGTCAGGGAGTTGCAGAAATTTGGGTAGCAAATCGCAATTTTGAAAAAGCAAAAGAAATTGCTAAAGCATGCGATGGTAAGCCTTTGTTTTTTGATGATTTTTACTTTTCTCTTCCGATGGTTGATGTGGTGATTAGCTCAGTGGTATGTGAAGATTATATCTTAAAACCAGACCACATCATAAAGGCCATGAAATTAAGAAAAAATACTCCTATGTTTATGATTGATATTGCTGTGCCACGGAATATTGATCCGGCGATTAATGATCTTTATAACGTTTATCTTTATGACTTAGATGATTTGCAAGGTTTGGTTGATGCTAATCAAAAAGAGCGAATGCATGAAGCGAAGAAGGGTCAACAGATTGCCATTCAAGAATCTAAAAAGTTCATGCAGGAGCTTGAAACCCTTGCAATCACTCCTACGATTCATCTGCTTTCAACTAAATTTGAAAAAATCAGAAAACAAGAATTACAAAAAGCACTTTTACGTTTTAAGAATTTAAGTACAGAAAATCAGGCTATTTTAGAAGCCATGAGTGCTTCGATTGTAAATAAAATCCTCCATGATCCTTTGCTGGCCTTAAAAACTCAAGAGCTCGAAAATGAAGATCACCCCAACAGTTATTTGGAAATTATCCGAAAAATTTTTCGCTTGGATGAAGTGTGATTTTCATTTAAAAGCTTGGAAACTTAAAAAATTGAAAAAAGAGTAAGAACTTATGGCAATGTACGAAAGACTAACTCCTCCAAAAAATAAAAAAGAAGATGAATTTATTTCATTTTTTGATCGCCTGTATCATAAAGCTTATGCCAATGGCCCTTTGGTAATTGCAGTGATGGTGATTGTTGTGTTGGTTGGTTTAGGGACTGTTTTTTGGAGTTCTTTTCATGCACGTCGTTCTGACAAACTAGCAGAAAAAATTTATGTCGCAGGCCAATCTGGTTCTGAATCTAAAACCCAACTGTTGAAGGATATTCGAAAATCGAATCTTTATGCTCCAATCGGCATTTGGGCTTCTTTGGAACTTTCTGATGAGGCCATGAAAAATCAAAAATGTGATGATGTTTTAAGTGATTTAGAGAAATACGTAGGTCATGGTGAAAATGAAACCCTACGCAGTCTGGTTTATTTAAAAGTTGGAGTTTGTCTTGAAAATAAAAAAGATTGGAAAAAGGCCGAAACTCATTATTTACAAGCCTCCAATGACTCAATGAATTACTTAAAGGATTGGAGTTTGCTTCGTTTGGCAGCGGTTTATCAGATTCAGAATAAAAAAGAAGAGGCTCAAAAAATTCTGGAAAACCTAGTAAAAACAGACTCTGAGGCGAGTCCTCCTGTGAGAGAAGAGGCTCGAAGTCTCTTATTAATCCCTCAATTAGGCACCTGACTTGAATCATATCTTTTTTATCAGAGGACGTATTTTTTATTTAATCTTTAAAAAAACATTGAATTTTCATGGGAAAGTGTTAATGCGGCGCATTATCCCCTTGGTATTATAAGGGTTTTTTTTCACTGATTCGCTAATTAAGGAGAGAGATAATCACATGTGTGCAGACCTTCTCACAGTTACTAAAAAGCTCGAAGAAAAAGAAGATGTTGTCATTCGTTTTGCGGGTGACTCAGGGGATGGAATGCAGCTTACGGGTACTCAATTCACGAGTACGACTGCTGCTTTTGGAAATGATTTGGCTACATTACCGGATTATCCTGCGGAAATTCGAGCACCTGCTGGTTCCTTGGCGGGTGTGAGTGCTTTTCAATTAAATTTTTCTAGCCGTGAAATTCGTACTCCAGGGGATCAGCCTGATATCTTAGTTGCGATGAATCCAGCAGCTCTCAAGACTAACTTAAGAGATGTGCCTGCAGGTGGTATTATTATTGTCAATAAAGATGCTTTCAATGATCGTAACTTAGAGAGAGCAGGGTATAAATCTAATCCTCTTGAAGATGCTTCACTACATAATTACAGATTGTTTCAAGTTCCCATTACGACCTTGAATCAAAATGCTCTTCAAGAATTGCAACTCACAGGAAAAGAAAAAGATCGATGCAGAAACTTTTTTGCATTGGGAATGATGTATTGGATGTACGATCGCCCCATGGATCTTACTGTGAAGTGGATTGAAAGTAAGTTTAAAGATGCAGAAGTAGCAAAAGCCAACATTCTTGCTTTAAAGTCGGGCTACAATTATGCAGAAACCAGCGAAGTAATTTCAGTTCACTATCGAATTCCGCCCGCAAAGCTTAAGCCTGGGAAATACAGAAACATAATGGGGAACCAAGCGACAGCGATTGGTTTTGTGGCAGCTGCAGAGTTAGCTGACACCCCTTTGTTTTATTGTAGTTATCCTATTACACCTGCCTCGGATATTCTCCATGAACTTTCTAAATTGAAAAATTTTGGAGTGAAAACATTCCAAGCAGAAGATGAAATCGCTGCGATTGGAGCCGCAATTGGCGGAGCTTATGCAGGTTCTATTGCGCTGACGGGTACCAGTGGACCAGGTCTAGCACTTAAAAGTGAAGCTTTAAATTTAGCTTTAATGGCAGAACTTCCCTTAGTGGTGGTGAATGTGCAAAGGGGAGGACCCAGCACCGGTCTGCCTACAAAAACGGAACAGGCAGATTTATTGCAAGCGATGTTTGGAAGGAATGGAGAAAGTCCTGTTCCTGTTTTAGCTCCAGCAACACCTTCTGAATGTTTTACAATGGCGATTGAAGCTGTACGTATAGCAGTAAAATATATGACTCCTGTTCTTTACCTTTCAGATGGTTATCTGGCCAATGGAAGCGAGCCTTGGTTAATCCCTGAATTGTCTCAATTGCCTAAGATTGAAGTAAAGTATGCCGAACGCAAAGACATACAAGGCGAGAAGTTTTTGCCTTATTTAAGAAATTCAAAAACTTTAGCAAGACCTTGGGCTATTCCTGGAACCGCAGGCCTAGAACATCGTATTGGTGGTATTGAAAAAGAAGATGTGAGTGGAAATGTAAGTTATGATCCTTTGAACCATCAGAAGATGGTGAATTTGCGTGCTGCTAAAGTTGCAGGGATTGCTGAAGATATTCCACCTGTAGAAGTGTTTGGACCTGAAAGCGGAGATGTTTTAGTTGTGGGTTGGGGAGGCACTTATGGAGCTATTCTTTCAGCAGTAGAACATTTGCAAAAGCAAGGTGAAAAAGTTTCTTCTATTCATTTGCGTTATTTGAATCCCTTCCCCAAAAATTTGGAAAGTGTACTCAAAAAATTTAAAAAGGTTTTAATTGCGGAACTTAATTTAGGACAATTAGCTTTGCTGCTTCGCTCTAAATATTTGGTAGATGCAAAAACTTTATGCAAAGTTCAGGGAAAACCTTTTAAAATTCAAGAGATTGTGGAAGCTGTTCAAAATTTGTTAAAATAATGAAGTGAGGTTAAAATGTCTCAGTCAGCTGAAAATGTAAATTTAGCTCAAACACGGAAAGATTTTATTAGCGATCAAGACGTGCGTTGGTGCCCTGGTTGTGGGGACTATGCTATTTTAGCTCAAATTCAAAACGTGTTTCCTAAACTGAATCTTCCTAAAGAAAATTATGTTTTTATTTCTGGGATTGGTTGCTCAAGCCGTTTTCCTTATTACATGAATACTTTTGGTTTTCATACCATTCATGGAAGAGCTCCTGCAATTGCTACGGGTGTAAAAATATATCGTCCTGAACTTTCAGTATGGGTGGTTACGGGAGACGGTGATGGTTTAAGCATTGGTGGCAATCATTTGATTCATGCTATTCGAAGAAATGTGGATTTAAAAATTCTTCTTTTCAATAATCGCATTTATGGTCTTACGAAAGGTCAATATAGTCCTACGTCTGAAATCGGAAAGAAAACGAAATCATCTCCTCAAGGTACTGTGGATTATCCCTTAAATCCAATTTCACTCGCCTTGGGTTGCGAAGCTACCTTTGTGGCTCGTACTGTAGATACCGATGTAAAGCATATGGCCGAGGTTTTTGAAGCGGCCGCCAAACATAAAGGTACTGCTTTTGTGGAAATTTTTCAAAATTGCGTTATTTTTAATGATAATGCTTTTACAGATGTAAGTGATAAATCAATCAAAGAAGATCACAGTATTAAGTTAGTGGTAGGCCAGCCTTTAATTTTTGGAAAAGATAAAAATAAAGGAATTCGTCTGAAGGGCTTGACTCCTGAAGTGGTGGAGTTTGATCCTGCCCAGCCTCCTGCAGATTTACTGGTTCACCAACCTGACTTTAACGATATGTTTTATGCGAACATGTTAGCTCGCATGAATGTTCCTCAATTTCCCATACCTTTAGGTGTTTTCAGAGCGGTTGAAAAACCTACTTATGAAGAAATGTCTGAAGGGCAAATTAAATATGCTATTGAGAAAAAAGGGAAGGGTAATTTAGAAAAATTACTGCATGAAGGTGAAACTTGGGTAGTTAGCTAAGTTTAAGCTTCAAACTTTTCTTTTTTTACTTCTTATAATCAGCAAAATACTAAAAAGAAAAAAAGATAAATAGTGCTCATGTGTTTGTTGTGAACTCACCGACAAGCTGCAACCCCCTTTTTGAGCAGAAAGGGTTTGATCATCATCAGCGCTAGAGAGAGTGTTTTCATTGCCAGCGTTGAAAGGCGAAGGTGAATCTAATAAATGCCCACCTGCGGCGGGTGAAGCATTAATCGCATTAGCAATGTTTAAACGAGCTCCGGATAACGACTTGCCTGACAAACTAGGAATTAGGTCTCCACTTTCAAGCACTAAGCGTTTAATTTCAGAATGATTTAAATTTGGATTGAATGCCCATACAAGAGCAAGGGTTCCGGTTACGTGAGGAGCAGCGGCAGAAGTACCAGTAAAAAGAGAATATTCACGATGAGGATGTGTGCTTAAAATAGATACTCCAGGTGCTCCTAGGTCTACCGTTTTTGCTCCATAATTGCTAAAAGAAGCAAGTTGATCAGAAGCATCTGTGGCTGCAACAGCAATAATATTATTTTGGGAATAACTAGAAGGGTAGTTTGCAGTGCTTATGTTTTCATCATTATTGTGCCCGCCTCCTTGATAGCCATTGCCAGCACTTGCCACGACTAACAAACCTGCGTTTTGAGCTCGAATGATCGCTTCTTCTAAACTTCGAGAAGGATCTCCTGAAGGGTTGTAACCCCAACTCATGTTGATGATTTTTGCTCCATGAGAAATTGCGTAATCAATCGCTTCTACTGCTTTTGAGATGGTAGAATTCCCATTAGAGTCGAGAACTTTCAAACACATGATTTGAGCATTCCAGCTAATTCCGCTAATCCCCATATTGTTATTACCTGAAGCGGCAATAATTCCTGCGACTAAAGTACCATGTTCAAAATCATCGGTGGGGCTAGCGTCGTTATTTTGGAAATCATATCCATAGTAATCATCAACATAGCCATTTTGATCGTCATCCGCTCCATTATCAGAAGTTTCATTAGGGTTGTGCCACATATTAGCGGACAAATCTTCGTGTGTATAATCACATCCTGAATCTACAATCGCGATCACAAGAGAGTTTGAATTGGTGATAACATCCCAGGCTTTTTCTGCACCAATATTAGTATTATTTGATTCAAGTGCCCATTGAGAGGAAAAATAGGTGTCGTTAGGTCGACTGTGTGCAAAAATTACTTCATCTCTTTCTACATATTCTACAGAAGTGTTTTGTTTAATAGCTTGAATGACTTCTTCAGGATTTTGATCTGAATCAATTTCTATGAGTTCACTTTGAGCCTTTGATAAAATATGTTTTTGCTTGAGCTTGGTATGTGAAAGAATTTGGCTTCTTAAAGAAGTGGAAGAGTCCTTATATTTCACAATAAGATCTGTGGCTGAATTTGCCAAGTTAGGAAATAAAAGAGCTGAAAAAAATAAAAAAGAAATCCCTGCCCTTAAAAAGGGTCGCAAACACTTCATGATAAGTTCCCTCATTCCTTAAAAAAGAGTGTGCACTTTTTATACTTATCGGTCTGAATAAGGATATGTTTCCTAAGTTCCATCTTTTTTCAAAACATTATTAATGACGCACTGCGAATAGCCATTAAATGGACACTCTTGACAGATTAATGTCTCATGTATAAAGTCCCAAAATGTTGAATCAAATCATAGAAGAAGCCCTCACTTT
>CAYYEM010000021.1:0-6670 GCA_964470915.1 uncultured Pseudomonadota bacterium | reverse complement strand
GGAGCCGATGCTTTGAAAGTGGGAGTAGGGCCTGGTTCAATTTGCACCACTCGAGTGATTGCAGGGGTTGGAGTACCACAACTCACTGCAGTTCAAAATGTTGCAAAAGTGGCTTATCCAGCAGGTGTTCCCGTGATTGCAGATGGTGGAATTAAATTTTCGGGAGATATCACCAAAGCACTCGCTGGAGGAGCGGACTGTGTCATGATTGGAAGTTTGTTTGCGGGAACGGATGAATCTCCAGGTGAAAAAGTTTTATATCAAGGACGTAGTTATAAAATTTATCGTGGTATGGGATCGATTGGTGCGATGAAGTCTGGTTCTGCAGATCGATATTTTCAAGACAAAGATGCAGCACCCTCGAAGTTTGTTCCTGAAGGGATTGAGGGCATGGTACCTCATCGTGGTTCGCTGGCAGACAATGTTTATCAACTGGTCGGTGGAATTAGATCAGGAATGGGTTATGCGGGGTGTCCCACCATTGAAGATTTAAAAACAAAAGCCAAATTTGTAAAAATTACCTCATCGGGTTTAAAAGAATCTCATGTGCATGATGTAATGATTACAAAAGAAGCTCCGAATTATCATTTGGAAAAATAATATTAAAAAGGAAGAGAAGTAGGAAAATTTTTCAAAACTTCAAGATGCTACTTCTTTTAAGTAAACGGTTTTTTTTCCTAAGAGAACCGCCTTAAAGTTTTTCAAAATTCACCTTCTTCTCTTCTAGTAAAAATATGGACAAAGTTCTCATTCTCGATTTTGGTTCACAATATACTCAGCTCATTGCTCGTCGAATTCGTGAAAACCAAGTTTACTGTGAAATTCATCCCTTCAATATTTCTCTCGATAAAATTAAAGACTTTCAACCTAAAGCGATTGTTTTGTCAGGGGGTCCTTCCAGTGTTTACGATAAAGGGGCGCCTCAACTCGATAAAAGTTTTTTTGATCTTTCATATCCTATGTTGGGTATTTGTTACGGTATGCAGTTGATGTCGAAAATGTTGGGTGGAGAAGTTGAAGCGAGCACACATCGTGAATATGGAAAGGCCATGTTGAATGTTTCTCAAGCAGGGCTCTTGCTTGAAGGCGTCGATTTAGAAACTCAAGTTTGGATGAGTCATGGCGATAAAGTAGTTAAAATTCCCTTAGGATTTTTGGAAATAGCCTCTTCTGAGAATTGCAAGTTTGCAGCCGTTGAGAATCCTAGTAAAAAAATGTATGGTGTTCAGTTTCATCCTGAAGTGGTTCATTCTCTACAAGGAAACCAAATTCTTAAAAATTTCCTTTTTAAAATTGCGGGATGCAAAGCCGATTGGACCATGTCTAATTTTATTGATACAGAAATTGAGCGTATTCGTGCCCAAGTTGGAAAGGATAAAGTTTTATGTGCTGTGTCAGGTGGAGTGGATTCAACCGTAGCAGCCGTTTTACTCCACAAAGCCATTGGAGATCAGCTTACCTGTATCTTTATTGATAATGGTGTTCTGAGAAAAAATGAAGCAGAGAAAGTTCAAAAAGTTTTTCGAGATAATTTAAAGATCAATTTAATACATGTGAATGCGACCGATCGATTTTTATCGAAGCTCAAAGGCGTTGAAGATCCTGAGAAAAAAAGAAAAATCATTGGGAATGAGTTCATTTATCTTTTTGAAGAAGAAGCAGCCAAAATTAAAGATGTGAAATGGTTAGTGCAGGGAACTTTATATCCGGATGTCATTGAAAGTGTAAGTTTTAAAGGCCCTTCCGCGACTATTAAAACTCATCATAATGTGGGTGGTTTGCCAGAAAAAATGGGACTCAAGCTCATTGAACCTCTTCGTGAGCTTTTCAAAGATGAAGTGCGGGCTTTGGGTAGAAAAATGGAAATCCCCGAAGAAATGATTGGTCGCCAACCTTTTCCTGGTCCAGGGCTTGCGATTCGAGTATTGGGAGAGGTGAATAAAGAAGCCCTTCATATTTTGAAAGAGGCGGATGATATCGTTTCTCAAGAAATTAAAGCTTCGGGACTTTATTATAAGATTTGGCAATCTTTTGCCGTATTGCTTCCTATTAAAACAGTAGGGGTGATGGGTGATGAACGGACATATGAAAATGTGATTGCTGTACGGGCAGTGACGAGTGTGGATGGGATGACGGCTGATTGGGTGCCACTTCCACCAGAACTCTTGGGTAAAATCTCAAATCGCATCATTAATGAAGTCAAAGGGGTGAATCGGGTAGTTTACGATATCTCCTCCAAACCTCCCGCGACGATTGAGTGGGAATAATAAACAATTTTCATTTTCCCTTTGAAAAGCATCTCGGCTTTTCATATGCTTTCATTGTTAGTCATTAACCTCAATCCATAAGAATTCATACGATCCATGAAAGCTCAAGACTTTGTCCATTTGCATTTGCATTCCCAGTATAGTCTCCTTCATGGCGCTATTCCAATCGATCCGCTTGTTTCCCAAGTGAAGAAGTTTGGCATGAATGCAGTAGCCCTTACCGATCATGCCAATATGTTTGGAGCGGTGGAGTTTTATGAAAAGGCCAAGAAAGAGGGGATAAAGCCTATTTTAGGTTGCGAGGTGTATTATCTCATTAAAGGTTCTCGTTTAAGTCGTGAAAGCAAACGCGTTGATCCGAATCTCGCCCATTTAATTTTACTCGTTGAAAATGAAGAAGGTTATCGAAATTTATGTAAGCTTTTAAGTGCAAGTTATTTGGAAGGTTTCTATTATAAGCCTCGGTTAGATAAAGAGATTTTAAAAGCCCACTCGAAGGGTTTGTTTGCACTTTCTTGCTGCAGCAAAGGTGAGATTCCTCGCAAGATTATTGAAGGAAATCTGGAGGGTGCAAAGCTTGCAGCTATTGAACTCTCTCAGATTTTTCCAGATCATTTTTATTTAGAACTCAGCGATCATGGTCTTTCTCATGAAAAAATGGTGAATGAAGCGCTGATTGATTTTTCGAAATCACTTTCTTTGCCTTTGGTTGCCACCAATAATGTTCATTATCTTTACCAGCAGCATCGCGAAGCTCACGAAGCCTTGCTCTGTATTCAAACAGGAAGAATTTTGAGAGAAGAAGATCGCCTTTCTTATGAGGGAGATGAATATTATCTCAAGTCTCCTGAAGAAATGTGCCAATTGTTTTCATCTATCCCCGAAGCTTTGGAAAATACCCGCAAAATTGCAGATGCCTGTCACTATGATTTTGATTTCAATACTTATTATTTCCCCAAATTTGCTTTACCTGATGAAAGTCAAACTCTGGAAGCATATTTGAGCCAACAAACTTATCAAGGTTTTGAAGAACGATGGCCGCAAGTTTCTGCTTATTGGGGAGATAAAGCTTCCGAAATGAAAGCGCAGTATCATGAGCGAATCGAAACAGAACTGAAAACCATTAACAACATGGGTTTCGCTGGATATTTTTTGATCGTGGCAGATTTTATCAATTATGCAAAATCTCAAAGTATTCCTGTGGGTCCTGGCCGAGGTTCTGCGGCGGGAAGTATCGTAGCTTATTGTTTGAAAATTACAGACTTAGATCCGATTCCCTATAATCTTCTTTTTGAACGCTTTCTCAACCCCGAACGAATCAGCATGCCGGATATGGATATCGATTTTTGCATGAATCGTCGTGATGAAGTCATTGAGTATGTGCAAAAAAAATATGGGAATGTTTCTCAGATTATCACTTACGGAAAAATGAAAGCGAAGGCAGTGATTCGCGACGTAGGGCGTGTGCTGGATATGCCCTACGGTGATGTGGATAAAATTGCCAAACTGGTGCCCAACACCTTAAATATCACCCTCGAAGAAGCGATCAAACAAGAACCAAAATTCAAGGAAATGGAAAGCACTCAACCAAGAGTGAAGCAGCTCCTGGCTATTGCTCGCTCTTTGGAGGGTATTACCAGACATGCTTCTACGCATGCAGCAGGGGTGGTGATTTCAGATCGACCTTTATCCGATTTTTTGCCGCTGTATCGGGGGTCTAAAGAAGAAATCGTGACCCAATACGATATGAAGTATGTCGAAAAAATCGGCTTGGTGAAGTTCGACTTTTTGGGTCTGAAAACTTTGACCGTGATTGATAATGCTTTGAAAATTGTGAAGCGTACACGCGGCATCGAAATCGATATCAATCAAATTTCACTGAATGACGAGAAGGTTTATCAAAACTTATGCACGGGAGATGCGATGGGTATCTTCCAGTTGGAATCTTCAGGTATGAGAGACTTGCTTTCCAAACTCAAGCCTTCTTGTTTTGAAGATATTGTTGCTTTGGTGGCTCTGTATCGTCCAGGACCTTTAGGAAGTGGAATGGTGGATGATTTTATCAATCGAAAACATGGCCGTACTAATATCACTTATGAACTTCCTGAACTAGAACCCATTCTCAAAGATACTTACGGCGTCATTTTATATCAAGAACAAGTCATGCAAATTGCATCGGTGATGGCTTCATACTCTTTGGGTGAAGCAGATTTGTTACGTCGAGCGATGGGAAAGAAAAAGCCTGAGGAAATGGCAAAACAGAAAGAACGTTTTGTTGAGGGTTCTTTGAAAAACAAGATCGCTTTGAAAAAAGCAGAGAGAATGTTCGACCTGATGTCGAAATTTGCTGAATACGGATTTAACAAGTCGCATAGTGCGGCTTACGCGCTTGTTTCCTATCAGACCGCTTATCTTAAAACTCACTATACTGCGGAATACATGGCCAGCTTACTCACGCATGAAATGGGGAATACCGATAAAATTTTGGAATACATTAGTGATTTAAAAAACCATTCCATTGCGGTGTTGCCCCCTGATGTGAATGAATCGTTTCGATATTTTTCAGTGCTCAATGAAAAAGAGATTCGTTTCGGTTTGGCAGCTGTTAAAAATGTGGGAGATGCAGCGATTGATAGTATTATTGAAGTTCGGAAAAAGGATGGACGCTTTCATTCTTTTTTTGATTTCTGTGAGCGAGTAGATTTACGCCGAGTAAATCGTAAAGTGATCGAATCGCTGATTAAGTGTGGGGCTTTTGATGATTTGAAAATTTATCGTTCTCAAGCCATGGCAATTTTAGATGCTACGATTGATCATGCAGCCGCCAAACAAAGAGATCAGGAAAGAGGTCAAAATTCCTTGTTTGAAAAATTAGGTCCTCAAGCCATGACGCCTGCAATTCCGAAAATCAATGAATGGCCTGAAGCTCAAAGGCTTAAAATGGAAAGAGAAGCCATTGGTTTTTATATTACGGGGCATCCTTTGCATGATTTTAATGAAGTGATGTTAAGTCTCGCGACTGTTGATACTCAGAGTATTCGTGAAGCAGCAGATGAAGCAGAAGTCAGTATTGCTGGCATGGTGAGTTCCATGAAGGAAATCGTGACTAAAAAGGGTAACAGAATGGCTTTTGTGACCTTAGAAGACCTGAAAGGATATTTAGAAGTGGTAGTTTTTGCAGATGTCTATAGCTCCGCATCTAATTTACTTAAAATGGATGAGCCTCTATTGATTAAAGGTCAAGTGGATGCTGCTGAAGAAACCGTGAAGCTTTTAGCTAGCCAGGTGAATTTACTTAAAATGTATGCAGGCTATAAAATAGAACCCGTTCGGATTCGAATACTTTTAGAAAAACTCAGTGAAAACAAATTAAAAGATTTTCGCAGAATTTTAGCTCGCTACCCCGGAAATACCCCTGTTTATTTACATTTAATGAATTCTGAAAATAATGAGACTGTTTTGCGTTTGCCTCGAGAGCTTGAAACACAATGGAACGCTGAAGTTCAAAATGAAATACAAAGCCTGCTTGGAAATGATATTTCATTTATGCTAAACTCAAATTAATTGCTACTTCCATACCAACATAGTCATAAGAACGCTGAAAGAGCCCTGCTGGTTGGAGTTCAACTCCCAGGTCAAAGCAGAGGTGAGGCTCAAGACTCGCTCGAGGAGCTTGCCAATCTTTCCTATAGTGCAGGAGCGCATGCGGTTGCCATTGTAAGCCAGGATATTAAACGTATAGATCCTGCTACTTTTTTAGGAAGTGGCAAAGTTGAGGAAATTAAACATATTGCTGCAGAAAAAGACTGTAATTTAATTCTTTTTGACGAAGATCTCACCGCCACTCAACATCGAAATCTAGAGGAAATTTTAGAAACAAAAGTAGTCGATCGTACCGGTTTAATTCTCGATATTTTTGCTCAACGTGCGCGCACTAAAGAAGGGAAGTTGCAAGTTGAGTTGGCGCAATACTTGTATCTGCTACCACGCTTAGTAGGGAAAGGAATCCATCTATCTCGCCAAACAGGGGGTATTGGAACTCGGGGGCCTGGAGAAACCCAATTAGAAGTGGATCGTAGGCGCTTACGAGAAAAGATCACTCGCATTAGGCGAGAGCTGGAAGGTGTAAAAGCGTCACGACACCTGCATCGCGCTAAGCGTTTATCTGTTCCTATTCCTACGGTTTCTTTGGTGGGATATACCAATGCGGGCAAATCGACTTTATTTCATGCACTGACCAAAGCAGAAGTGTTAGTTGAAGATAAGTTGTTCGCAACTTTGGATCCCACAGTTAGGCGAGTTAAATTGCCTAGCGGTCGTGAAATTTTAATGAGTGATACAGTTGGATTTATTCGTAAATTACCCCATGCCTTAGTGGAATCTTTTAAAGCGACTTTTGAGGA
>CAYYEM010000020.1:25356-27855 GCA_964470915.1 uncultured Pseudomonadota bacterium | reverse complement strand
TGCGGACTTATTTCCATTTTGTCTAGTCACTTACACACTTTGATTTACAGTCCCACAAGTCCCAATTTTTTAGAAATTAAAATTTGAGTATCCAATTCACTGAGCGAACCTCTTGCTATCATTAAAAAATTAATAAACTCTTTATCCGTGTTTCTTGCTGCGCCTTCTGCAATATTGCTAGAAATTGAAATAGCTGCTCTTCTCATTTGCGTGGTTAAACCATACATTTCTTGTGATGGAAAAAATTGGGTCATTTGATATATTTCTTTTACCAAGGTGATACTTTCTTGCCATACTTTTAGTTCATAATGTTTTCTTCTCATTTCTTTGTCCTCTACTCTTTACGTCTCACTCCTAACTCCTAACTCCTAACTTCTCACTCCTCACTCTAAATTATACTCCACCCCATTCACTTTCATTGAATTTCCATCGCTTTCTATAATAATATTTCCATTCACAACATGTTCTCCCGCGATGAAGCCTCCTGAGCCCTTTTCAGTGAGCCAAAGCTCGGCACCGATATTTTTCCAGCGTTCCAACACTTCTTGAGCAGGGTGATGGTACTCATTTTCATCACCTACATTAAATAAAGCGACGAGGGGATGAGTGATTTCTACAAAAGCGGCATTGGAACTTGTTGAGCTACCATGATGGTTTACATGAATGGCACTCACTTTACCGAGTTTAGTGGCTAGTTCTGTTTCAAGATCCAAGGTTTGAAATCCTCCAGGATTTCCTCCTCCCGTTAAATCACCGCCGCTGAAGTATCTGAATTTTCTGTATTCAATTAATAAACCAATCGAACTTGAGTTTTCCTTTTGGGAAAAATTGCCATCCAACGACAAAAGAGATCCTTGCCAAATTTGTCCATTTGAAATGAAGCAGCGAATTTTTAAACTTGGATCGAGCGCAATCTCGTCACCGGCTACCAGCGTTTTTCTAAACGGAGCCATTGCTTCGAGGTAAGAAGAATAAAAAGGAGATTCATCCAAAGGAAAATTTCCGCGGTCAAAAACTCCAAGTGTGGGAGGGTGCACAGAAACGACTTCATCCAAGCCTGCCATGTGGTCTGCATCATAGTGAGTGGTGACAATAGAATTTAAAGAAGAAATATTTTGTGATTCTAGAAAGGGTAGAATGACGCTTTCACCTTTGCCGTCGAAACCCCCATCAATTAAGAGTGTTTTTCCATTCGGTGTTTGGAGAAGGGTAGCATCACCTTGGCCGACGTTGAGGATTGTAATTGTGAGGGGTGAGGAGTGAGGAGTAAGGGGTGAGGCGGGAAGAGGTGAGGTGTTAGGAGTAAGGGGTGAGGAGCCAGAATAGGGAGTGGGATTGGAAGAGGAAGTGGAAATTTTCCCCGTGGGCATGCAAGAGGAGAAGAAGATAAAGGTGAGAAGGAAGAAGTGAGACGTGAGACGGAAAATACGTTTTGCATCTAACTTCTTACATCTCACGTCTAACGTTTCGGGTTTCACGTTTACTTTCTTCATAACACCCCCGGCGTAGGAACTGCTAAATCCGTAAAATCATCGATATTGCTTTCCGAATCGCTACCATCAGTTCTACTTAAACTATGCCCACTGCTGACATCAGGAGCAGGAGAAGTTTCACAGGTTTCCAATCCATTGCGTGCTAAAGCTAAGTTGCCATCTCCATAACAAATCGTATCAAGAAGCCGACCTTGATGATCTAATAGTTGAATAGCATCAGGGCCATTTTGTGGATCAAAATTATCGATAAAATCCGGAAAAAGAATGTTGCTGTGCTGAGAGTCATTTGTTTTGGCATCAGCGATCAGAAAAATTCCATCTTCAGGGATTTTGCTTCTACTGGGAAGAGTGAGAGTATCGATGATTTCACCATCAGATCCGTTGATGATAATAAGTTGATAGCGATCGATATCGGTGTTGGGTGTACCATAAAGTTCTATAAATTCATTGCCATCGGTATCACTGCCCGCAGCGTCATAAAGAATTTCGTTGATAATCAGAAAAGAAGGCCGATGGAGAAGGGATTCGGGAGAGGAAGAAGGTGAGAGGGGCTTGCCCTGAGCGGAGTCGAAGGGAGAGGAGGAGTCAGAAGATCCTACATGAAATACTGCTACAAAAGGTTCTGGATCTTGACCGGGGTTTTGGTTGAAGGAGTTGTGATTATCTGTTTGCACATCTGTAGTAATTACCAGGCTGTAGTCTCCGGGAGGGATATTTTCCTGCGGCTGCCAAGTAAGAGTTTGAGAGTCGGGCGATGTTGTTGCGAGGCCTAAGATTTTTGGGATTTCTTCATTTTTTACCTCTTTTTTGTCTATTTCTCCATTGGCTACGTAAACCGTTTTATCGCTGACCGTGTTGGGATCCACCGGATGGGAAAAAATGACTTCGACACTTTCGAGAGTGTTGAGAATACGATAAGGTTCCGGAGAAATAGAAAGCACGTAGGGTTGAGTATTTGCGAGAGGGTGAAAGTTGCCAGCTTGGGGGGAGCAGGAGGATAGAAGAA
>CAYYEM010000020.1:23047-25256 GCA_964470915.1 uncultured Pseudomonadota bacterium | reverse complement strand
GCATCGAGTTTGGCTTCAATTTCTTCGAGACGAATACGCATGCCGGCTGTCCATTCTTCGGTTGGTTTGTTTCTTGTTTGTATGAGTAGTTTTTTTCTTTCGAAATAAGCTTGATGAAGGTCTTCCAAGAGTTGGGAGCGAATGATTTGTCGATAGCGGGCTTCTGAAGCTATGGCGAGACTGTTTTTGCTGAAGACGAGTTCATTTAAATCCCAATAAGCTTTTGCCTCAAAGCCACGATTGAAATTATTATCCTGATCTAAGCTAGATTCGGGTGGACCAATCGTTACTCCTGAATTACTCACAGAAACGGAATCTTGAAGAGAGTTGTTGACTTGAATGGCGGCTCTCTGTTCATACCCAACCATGACTCGTGGCAGTGCCGCGGACCACTGAGAGCGAGACTTCCACTTTTGAATTTCCTGACTTTCCAAATCACTGTATCGAAGCGCGGCTTTTTCCAGATCATGTAATGAAATTTCTTCAAAGGCCTGTAAGAAACAAGGACTCAATGAAAAAATGAAGAGTAAAATAAGAGTAAAACATAAAATGATTTTCATAAAATTCTCCTGTTATTATTTTGAAGAGAAGTGAGATCCTTCTTCTTCACGGGTTGTTGTAGAAAGAACAATGCAGATTGGATGCCAAAAGTGTTTTGTAGGAAAATGAAGGGTTTAAAAGAAAAGGTGAAATTCAAAGTGTCCGTTTTCTGGACACAAATTCCGGAAATCGGACACTATAAATGAGTCAGCATAAGTTGCAAGTGATTGAGAGAGAAGAGGTCGCTCGTTTTGCAGGTTTGGAAGAGTTATGCGAATCCCCATGATTGTGGCCAAAGGTTGACACTGCGCTTTAAGTCAGGTAGATCCATCAGCTCAATAAAAAGGGAATCCATGATAAAATTAAAATCATTCAGATTTTTAAGTGTATGGCTTATTTTCTCACTTTTATTTCAAGTAGCTTTCCTTCCACTTCTGCAAGCTCAAGGAAGGGGCATTTTTGTTAAGGAAGACATTAATGATGATGATGGCACTGGAAAGAGTTTTAGAACCGACAAGCCATCCTATAATGGTTCGAGTACGCGGGTTCCCGGCGATGTGGGAGGAGCCGGAGCTATAGGAGGAAAGGGAGCAGATCCTCTTGGAGGCGCAGGAATCTTGGGTTCTTCAGGGGCGCAAGGGATGGGTGGTATGTCTTCCTTAGGTTCTTCTGCAGGCGGAATTATTTATCAAATCCATGTTTTAGGAGAAGTTTACAGACCAGGTACTTATCGTATTCCTGCTTCGACTCGAGTATCTGAAGCCTTGTTGATGGCAGGAGGAATTCGGAAGCATGGTTCTGAACGCAATATCGAGATTCGAAGACCGGGCGGAGCTACCAAGAAAATCGATCTTTTGGCTTACAAGGTTTTCGGTCAGCTTCAGGATAATCCTTATCTAATGGATAATGAAGTGATCTTTATTCCAGTGAAAAAGAAAGTGGTTGAGATTCAAGGTGCTGTTTTAAGGCCCGGAACTTATGAATTAAAAAATGAAAAAGACCTCCAGGATTTAGTCCAATTAGCAGGAGGTTTTGCACAAGGAGTAGCTTTAAAAGAAATGGTGAAGGTGGTTCGTTATGATGAAAATGAAAATAAGCAAGTGATAGAGGTCCCTGATAATCTCCAAGACTTGAATGCTTTTAATCTCGAAAGTGGGGATGTGGTCGTGATTCCCCATATCCTGACCGCTAAAAATACTTTTGATTATAATATTAGAAAATTTCCGAATGACACTCTTTTTTATCCTTCTTATGAAGACCGAGTATTTGTCATTGGAGCTGTAGAAGTACCAGGGGCCTACAATTTTAACCAATATTACAAGCTATCAAATTATTTAGCTCTAGCAGGAGGAACCACTCGGATGTCTAAAGGTTATGTAAAAGTGGTTTCCCCCGATGGAAAAGAAAAGAAAATAAAGCCCGATTCGCAATATTTGATTAACCCGGGAGATACACTTTATGTGCCGGAGAAATTCTTTAGTCGTGAAACTTGGGTGAGTGTGATTACTTCTCTGATTTCTCTCGGACTGTCTGCCACTACCACGGCCATTGTTATTCGTGACCGTTAATTAAAAAGGTTTTATGGATCCAAAAACAAATGTTCAAGATGCTCAGGTTGTTCAATCAATACCCCCTCCTTACCCATATCCTTGGTACCCTGCTCCTGGAT
>CAYYEM010000020.1:0-22947 GCA_964470915.1 uncultured Pseudomonadota bacterium | reverse complement strand
AGTTTGACAGGAGGTCCAGGCGCTCAAAAATCAGCCCAGCTGGTTAATTTCTTGAAAAGCCGAACTCTCACGGAAAAGGTCATTCAACAAATGAACTTAATGCCTGTTCTTTTTAAAAAAAGATGGGATCCTCAAGCGAAGGCTTTTAAAGCAGATAGGAGGGGAAATATTCCTACTCTTGAAGATGCGGTCAGTGTGATGCGTAAGAAAATATTAAAAATAACCGATGATAAAAAAACAGGTTTGATTAAAATTCAAACTACAATGAAAGATCCTGTATTGGCTGCGGCAGTTACCAATCGCATGTTGCTTGATTTACAAGAATTTATTGAAAAAAACGATGTCACGGTTGCCAAGCGGAATCGTATTTTTATTGAAGAACAAGTTCGAGAAAACAAGATTCAGCTTTTGGAGGCGGGAAAAAAGTTAAATCAATTTTATAATGCAAATAGAATTTCGAGTGTGCAGCCTCAGCTCGATGTAGATATTGGAAAAATGGTGGAAACCCCACAAAGTTTGGAAGAAGTTCGTTTGAGCCTTGCTCAGTTGCAGCAAGAAAAGCAGGATATTAATCAAAAGGTGGAAGCGGCTGAAAAGTCAGGCGTGGTTCAGAATGTTCCTTCTCAGGTTTATTTACAGTACATGACCTTGCAAAGAGAACTTTTGGGTCGAGTGAATGCTTTGCTGGTTCAACAATATGAACTCGCCAAAATTGAAGAAGCCAAAGAAGATCTCTCCTTTCAAGTCGTTGATAAGGCGGTGGTACCAATTAAGCCAGCAAGTCCGATTCCCATGATGAATGTTTCTATTGCCTTCATGGCGGGTTTGTTTTTCTCAATTTTTTATGTTTTTTTCCTTGAGTACATTGAGAAAATGAAAATTGCTGAGGCTTCTAGAAAATAAAAGATTCACCTCATGAAAATCAAAAATGAAAATTTGGTAGAATTGCTTTTTGAAAAAGCCCAAGAAAAAAAAGAAGAGGTTCTTTATACTTTTTTGTTAGATGGTGAAACAGAAGAAGCCACTTTGACCTACCAAGGCTTGCATAATGAAGCATCTCGAGTTGCAGCTTTATTACAAAATAGCGTCAAATCAGACGAAAGAGCCTTGCTGCTATATCCCCCAAGTTTAGACTACATTAGCGCATTTTTTGGCTGTCTTTACGCTCGAGTTGTTGCAGTTCCTGCTTATCCTCCGGATGCCAATCGTTTAGCGCGTACTTTACCTCGTTTACTTTCCATTATCCGAGACTCAGAAGCAAAAGTAATTTTAACAACTCAAATGATTAAAAGTATGGCCGAGTTTTTATTTCAAGAAGCTCCTGAGTTGACTCAACTACAATGGATTGCGACCGATGAAGTTTCTGATATTAAGGCAAGTGATTATCGTTCCATTTCAATCAAATCTCAAGATCTTGCCTTTTTACAGTACACTTCTGGATCTACGGGAGAGCCTAAGGGAGTCAAGTTATCCCATGAAAACTTACTTTATAATCTGGCTTTGATTCATCATGCTTTTGGCGTAGATGATAATACTCGTGGGGTTTCCTGGCTTCCTCCTTATCATGATATGGGTTTGATTGGCGGTATTATCGAACCCATGTATGCGGGAATTAGTTCTGTTCTTTTTTCTCCTTTAGATTTTTTGCAAAAACCTCTGCGCTGGCTTCAGGCTATTTCAAAGTACAAAGGGACTACCAGTGGTGCACCTAATTTTGCTTATGATTTATGTGTGAGAAAAGCAAAGCCTGAAATTTTGAAAGAACTAAATTTAAGCTCCTGGACACTAGCTTTTAGTGGGGCAGAACCAGTTCAACTGGAAACAATTCGTCGTTTTAGTGAAACGTTTGCACCTTGTGGTTTTAAGACCGAAGCCTTTTACCCTTGTTATGGATTAGCGGAAGCTACTCTTATTGTATCGGGTGGGAAAAAAATGACACCCATTCACTCACTAAACATTGATAAAAAAGCGCTTGAAGCCCATCAGGTTCGTCAGGATGAAAAGTCTCATTTTCAGATGGTAGCTTGTGGGAATACTTTGCCAGGACAGGAAATTAAAATTGTTGATTCAGAAACAGGTTTAGAACTTGATGCTCAAAGAGTAGGTGAAATTTGGGTATCTGGAAAAAGCATTGCTCAGGGTTATTGGAAAAAACCTGTAGAAACAGAAAAAGTATTTAAGGCTTGTTTGAAAGAGAAAGACCAATCCTCAACACCTTCTACCTTTTACCTTCGAACGGGAGATTTAGGTTTTTTGAGCGAAGGAGAACTTTACGTTACGGGTCGAATCAAAGATATGATGATTTTTAATGGCGCGAACCATTATCCGCAAGATGTTGAGTTGAGTATCGAAAAGCTTCATTTGCCATTGAGAGCAGGTTGTGGAGCAGCTTTTTCAGTGACTGAAAAGGGAGAAGAAAAGCTGATTTTAGTCTGGGAAGTAGAAGATAAAAACATTCAAGCTGATTTGGATCAAAGCTTATATCAAAAAATTCGTGAGACAATCGCTACTCATCATGAACTCCATGTCCATCATATTCTTCTTGTAAAAAAAGGAATGGTTCCCAAAACTTCCAGTGGAAAAATTCAAAGACATGCAACTAAAAGCGCTTTTCTCGATTCTACCTTAGAAGTTGTTGGGGAATGGCAAGATAAAGCGCCAGAGTCAGCTCCACCCCAGTCTATGCCAACAGCTTCAAACTTGAAAAAGCGAGATCATTATCGTTCCATTGAGTTATGGCTTATTGAAAAAATTGCTGAGAAACTTCAAATTTCCATTACCGAAGTAGATCCTCAACAGGCATTCCAGAGTTTTGGGCTTGACTCTAAGGAGGCAGTAGGTTTGTCAGGTGAATTAGAGGATTGGCTAGGCAGGAAAGTTCCTCCTACCTTACTATGGCAATATCCTAATATTGAAAGTCTGGCCAAACATCTCTCGGATCAAGGAGTATCTCATGCGTCCGGAACCTACTCATGAACCTATTGCTATAGTTGGAATGGCTTGTCGCTTTCCGGGAGCCAGCTCACCCGAAGCTTTCTGGAAATTACTCAAAAATGGCGTAGATGCTATTACAGAAATTCCATCTGAAAGGTGGAAGGCAGATGTGTTCTATAATCCACTAGGTGCTTCCGATAAGATGAATACTCGCTGGGGTGCTTTTTTGGAAAAAGTCGATGAGTTTGATGCACGGTTTTTTGGGATTTCACCTCGAGAAGCCTCTCGCATGGATCCTCAACAAAGATTACTGCTCGAAACCAGCTGGGAAGCCTTGGAAAGAGCAGGGCTTCGCATTGAAAGTTTGTCTGCTTCAAAAACAGGTGTATTTATCGGAATTGGCAGTACGGATTACCTTCAATTACATACTGATAATCAATGTTTGTTAGATGCCTACGTCGGTACGGGAAATGCCCATAGTATTGCAGCCAATCGTATTTCATATCTTTTTAATTTTAAGGGCCCCAGTTTGGCAGTGGATACGGCCTGCTCATCCTCTTTGGCAGCTTTGCATCTGGCAGTTCAAAGTTTAAGGCAAGGTGAATCAAATTTAGCTTTGGCGGGTGGGGTTAATTTAATTTTGATGCCAGATACTACCATTATTTTTTCACAGGCCAGAATGATGTCTACGAAGGGACGTTGTGCTACCTTTGATGAGTCAGCAGATGGCTATGTGCGAGGTGAAGGTTGCGGAGTGTTGGTATTAAAACGATATTCTGAAGCACTCCGTGATGGAGATCCAATTTTGGCTTTGATTTTGGGAACAGCGACCAACCAAGATGGTAAAAGCAATGGATTGACCGCACCAAATGGTAAGGCTCAAGAAGAGGTGATTGAGTCTGCATTATGTCAAGCTCGAGTTGAGCCTAAAGATTTAAGTTATTTTGAGGCTCATGGTACAGGGACTCCGTTGGGTGATCCCATCGAAATTCAGTCGATTGCGAATGTTCTGAAGAAAAATCGTCCAGAGGGAGATAAATGTTGGATTTCATCTGTAAAAACCAATATTGGGCACTTGGAAGTTGCTTCAGGAGTTGCAGGTTTAATGAAAGTAGTTTTGTCTTTGCAACACAAACAAATTCCACCACATTTGCACTTTAAGAAAATCAATCCTTATATTCCGATCGATGAGATGCCTTTAAGAATTCCATTAGAACTTAGCCCTTGGGAAAATACAGGTGCTGGAAGATTTGCAGGGATCAATTCCTTTGGTTTTGGTGGAGCCAATGTGAGTGTGGTTTTGCAAGAAGCTCCCGCATCTGAGTTAAAGCCATCTGAAAATCAGATTCCTTATCACAGCCAAATGATTAAATTTTCTGCCAAATCTGAAAAAGCGCTCAAGCAAGTTGCAGCTCATTATGCACAAAGTATCAAAAATATTCCAGAGGCTTCATTGGCTAGTTTTGTAGTGACTACTAATGCAGGCCGTTCCGATTTTGAACATCGAGCCTTTTTGATTTTTGATTCCAAGGAAAGTCTTGAAAAAAACCTTGAAGACTTTTCTCAATCTAAAACAAGTGCTGTATTTTCAGGGAAGCGGTCTTCTTACGCTAAACCAAGATTGACTTTTTTATTTACAGGTCAGGGATCACAGTATGTTGGGATGGCTCAAAAAATTTACCAACAAGAAACATTAGTTCGGCAGATTTTTGATCGTGCCGATGAAATTTTAAAACCGATTTTGCCACAATCTTTGCTTAAGGTCATGTTTGCAGAAGAATCTGAATCAGGTTTGATTCATGAAACCTGTTATACCCAACCCGCTTTGTTTGTCTTGGAATATGCGATGGCAGAACTTTGGCGATCTTGGGGTATAGAAGCTGAGTATGTGATGGGGCACAGTATCGGTGAATATGTGGCAGCTTGTTATGCGGGTGTGATGAGCTGGGAAGAAGCTTTGACACTGGTAACTGCGCGGGGACGTCTCATGCAGAGTTTGCCAAAAGATGGGGCAATGGCTGTGATCGCTGCTTCTGAGAATTTGGTAGCATCAGCGATTTTACCATTTGCTCATGAAGTATCAGTGGCTGGAGTGAATGGGCCCAACAATGTTGTGATTTCAGGCAAGAAAGAACGGGTAGAATCATTTGTCAGATATTTTTCTGCTCAAAATGTAAGCACCCAAATCCTGACAGTTTCTCATGCTTTTCATTCTCCCTTGATGGACCCTATTTTGGATGAGTTTGAAAAAGCTGCTAAAAATATTTTGTATCAAGAGCCGAGAATAAAACTTTTATCAAATTTGACTGGAAACTTTTTTGAAGAAGGTCAAAAGCCCGATGCGCGATATTGGCGAGAACATCTCCGACAGCCGGTTTTATTTTACCAAGGAATGCAGTCTCTTTTTAAAGAGCGATGCGAGGTGTTTTTAGAGTTAGGACCCGAGCCGCATTTATCAAGCATGGGACGCGCCTGTGCTCAGGAAAAAGCTCTCACTTGGGTGTGGAGTCTGAAAAAAAACAAACCAGATACTTCCAGTTTGTTGGAAGCCTTAGGTAAATTGTATTTGAGTGGTTTTGTTCCGAAGTGGTCAGCATTTTATGGGAAACATCAGTTTCCTAAAATGCTAATTCCTACTTATCCTTTTGAAAGGGAAAAATATTGGGTGCTGGATACTTCTGCAAACAATAAAAGAATTAATTTTAAAACCGAAATACACCCATTATTGGGAAGTAAAATAGCATCTCCCAGCAGTGAAGTTCAGTTTCTTCAAAAGCTTTCTCTCGATTATTTGCCTTATCTTAAAGATCATCAAGTTAAAGGCGAAGTGGTTTTTCCTGGTGCTGCTTATGTGGAGACTTTTTTAGCTATCGCTCATTTTTTTAATCCTGAATTCAGATGTGAATTGCAAAATGTGCAGATGAAAGAAGCCTTATTCATCTCAGAAGAGTCTTTTGTAGAATACGGAACGCTACTTCTTAAAGAAACTAAAGATGAGGCTTTAATAAAGATTTTTTCAAGACAAGCCAACTCAACAGAGGCTTCCTGGAAAGAACATGCCAGCGCGCATGTTAAATTTGTTACGAAGAAAGACACTGTTTTTGTCGATAAGATTTCTCCAGAAGTTTTACAAAACAGTCAATACTCAAATTTAGAAGTTACGACATTTTATTCTCAACTTTACAGTTTGGGTTTGAATTATGGGAGTGCTTTTCAAGGATTAAAACAAATATTTGTAACCCAGGAAGAAGCTTGTGGCTTACTTCGTTTTTCAAAAGAAAACGATTATGATTTCCAGAAATATCAGATGTATCCATCTTTGCTAGATGCTGGTTTTCAGTTAGTGGCTGCCTATCTTGCGCAACAAGGAATTCGTGAACAGCTTTATTTGCCCTCGGGTATCCAACATTTTGAACTTTTAGAAAAATGTCCCGCTGAGCTTTGGGTTCGACTTCGGCCCGTATCTATTATTAGTAGTGAGGCAAAAAAACTAAAATTTGATCTTGAGTTTGTAGATGTGAATGGTTGTTTGATTAGTCAGGTGCGTGGTTTTGAAATTGCAGCTCTTGCAACTCAAACTTCTACAAAAGAAAGTTCATTCCTAGAACGATTGTTTTACGAATGGGAATGGATGCCTCAAGAAGTATCGAAAGAAAATCATACACAAAACATTGATGGAGACTGGCTTTGTTTTTTACCCCAGGATGTTCGGAGTGATTTTTTGATAGAAACATTGGCTCATCAGGGTGGGAAAATTACCGCCGTGAAGGTAGGCGATAGTTTTCAAAATACTTCACAAGGTTATGAGATCAATCCAAATCATTATGATGATTTTGAAAAGCTATGTATCGACCTAAAAAAATCTTGGAGTGCTTATCGTGGTGTTTTATTTGCTTGGGATGATGAAAATGCCTTGCCAGGTTTTTTTCATGCCATGAAATCATTTTTGCATCAATTTTCCGAGGTAAAACCCATTTATCTCATGACTCAAAAAGCACAAGCTTTCGATCAAACTTCTTACAATTTAAAAGCTTCTACCCTTTGGGGATTTGCGAGAAGTTTTCTGCTAGAACACCCAGAAATTTTTTGTAAACGAATTGATTATCTAGATTTGCGAATTGAGCAAGAAGCCTGGTTGCGAGAATTGGCTTCGACTACCGGAGAAGATCAAGTTTTGTTGAGAGGAAACAAAAGATATGTCCCTCGATTGCGATCAGCTAATTTCGAAGATAAGACAAACCAGAATTTACAACATCTACATATTCCAGAAATAGGTGATTATAGATTAGAAATAGAAAATCCTGGAACTTTAGAGGCTTTAACGATCAAAGCATTTCAGCGTTTGATTCCACAGTCTCATGAAATTCAAGTACAAGTAAAATCAGCCGCTTTAAACTTTAGTGATGTGTTAAAAACTTTGGGCTTGTATCCAGGTCTTCCTGAAGGTCCTGTTCCTATTGGAATAGAATTTTCGGGTGTAGTTTCAGCTGTAGGTTCCGAAGTACAACATTATAAGATTGGAGATGAAGTGTTGGGAGTTGCTCCCTTTAGTTTTTCTTCCTGCGTTAGCACAAAAGAGGAATTGCTTGTTCATAAACCGGCTTCACTCAGTTTTGAAGAAGCCGCCACTATTCCTATCGCATATTTAACAGCCCATTATGCGTTGAATCATTTAGGGCGAATGCGACGGGGAGAAAAAATACTGATTCATGCGGGTGCTGGTGGAGTCGGAATTGCAGCTATTTATCTTGCCAAGATGGCTGGTTTGGAAATTTTTGCGACAGCAGGTTCTCCTGAAAAAAGAGAGTTTTTAAAGAAATTGGGAGTGAATCATGTGATGGATTCACGCAGTCTCGATTTCGCTGATGAAATTATGCAAATTACCCAAGGCAAGGGCGTGGATCTTGTTTTAAATTCTCTTGCTGGAGATTTTATTCCCAAAAGCATTTCTGTTTTGGGAGCCTATGGTCGTTTTTTAGAAATAGGCAAAATAGATATTTATCAAAATAGTAAAGTAGGTTTGTTGCCTTTTCAAAATAACCTTTCTTACTTTGCGATTGATTTAGATCGTGTGCTTCGTGAAAAACCGGAATGGATTCAGGTTTTTCTAGACGAAATTGTTGACTATCTAAGAGATAAAAAAATAGATCCACTGCCTTTCACAGACTTTTTGATTGAAGATTCAAGTAAAGCTTTCCGTTACATGGCACAGAGAAAAAATATTGGGAAAGTAGTGTTGAATCTTAGTTCTTCACGGAGAAAATCGCTTTGGAAAGAAGAGGGTGTTTATTTAATTACAGGAGCTTTGGGGGGAATTGGACTGGAGCTAGCTCAGTGGATGCAACAAACAGGAGCTAACAGATTAGCATTATTGGGGCGTTCTGCTCCTTCCACCATTGCGCAAGGGGTGATTGATAAACTGCGGCAAAAGGGCTGTCAGGTGGAAGTTTATCGAGCCGATGTTTCTAAAAAAGAAGAATTACAACTTGTGATCGATGACCTACGACAAAAGAAGTTGACTCTTCGTGGGATTTTTCATGCCGCAGGAATTTTAAGAGACGGAATTGTGCTTAAGCAAAGTATGGAAAATTTTGAAGAAGTTCTAGCTCCTAAAATAAAAGGAGCTAGGTATTTGGATGAGCTTACTCAAGGTGAAAAACTAGATTACTTTGTTATGTTTTCATCTCTCGCTTCTGTTATGGGTTCTCCAGGACAAAGTAATTATGCAGCTGCTAATGCTTATCTGGATACTTTAGCTCATGAACGTCAGGCGAAAGGTCTTCCTGCTCTTAGCATTCATTGGGGGCCTTGGGCAGAGGTGGGGATGGCAGCAAAAGCTCAAGGAGAAGTTAAGCAAAGCACCCAAGGTTTACGTCCACTTCCACTACAAAAAGCATTTGAGAGTCTGGAATTGCTTTTATCAAGTTATCAAAAACCCGAAATCATTGTAGCAGATATCCAGTGGTCAGAAATGGCCTCCTTGCTTCCACAGATAGTTAAAAAGTATTTATTGGAAGACTGGATTCAAGCAGATGCTTCTTTGTCAAATTCCAGAGAAGAAAGAGGGGATAATTTTAAAGAATATTTATTACCTCTTCCATCGGAAGAAAGAAAAGCAGCGTTGGTCAAAATGATTCAAGAAAGAGTCGCTAAAGTTTTAGGTACTTCCGCTGTAAATCTTTCAGCAGAAAGTACTTTGAATAGCATTGGTTTGGATTCTCTCATGGCGATTGAAATGAAAAATGATATTGAAGCCAGATTGAAAACAGGATTACCTATGGCCTTTCTTTTAAAAGGTCCTAGCATTTTGCAACTTGCTGAGTACCTAAACTTACAAATAGAGAATGCTAAGTTAAATGTAGCTTTGCCTAATTCAAACACGTCTGCACCCAGTGTTTTGCAATGAAACATGATACTAAAAATCCTTGGATAGAAAACTGGCTTCCGAGACCCAATGCCCAAGTTCGCTTGTTTTGTTTTCCCCATGTAGGTGGAAGTGCAGCGATTTATCGCACCTGGCCAGCAAAATTTAGTGAGCAGGTGGAGTTGTTGACGGTAGAACTGCCAGGAAGGGGGCAGCGTTTTGGGGAAACCCCATTTTCTTCTTTAAAAGAAATGCTGATTATTTTTCATCAGGCCATATCCTCTTATTTAGATAAACCTTTTTTTATTTTTGGACATAGTATGGGCGCTTTGATTGCTTATGAATGGGCTTTGCTATTACAGAAAGAAAAACAAACTTTGCCTTTAAAACTTTTTTTATCCGCTTTTGGTGCTCCTCATGTAGCACTTTCTCGAGAAAAACAATTACATCTCCTTTCGGATAAAGAGTTTTTAGAAGAGTTGCATCGCTTGAAAGGCACTCCTGCTGAAGTTTTGAAACATAAAGAATTGATGCAGCTTCTTATTCCTATGATTCGCGCCGATCTTAAAATGGTCGAAACTTATCAATATCAAGTGAGCGAAGCTTTGGCACTTCCTTTGTGTGTTTTAGGCGGAACACAAGATTCTGAAGTCGAAGAGTCTAAACTCTTGGCTTGGAAAGATTTAACCTCCTCCGTATTTAAATCAAAATTTTTAGAAGGAGATCATTTCTTTATCCAAAGTAAACGTGATGAATTGGTTCATTTTATTTCTCAGGAAATAGAAAGTGTGTGTTTGTGAATCCCCTCCAAGTTTATTTTTTTAATACTCAAGTTTCTAAGACCGTTTATAACACTTTACATTCCGGTCTTCAGGAAGATGAAAAGCAAAGAGCTGAAAAATATCAGTTTGAAAAAGATCGGATCGCCTTCGTTTGTTTGAGAGGGATTTTAAGGATTTTAATTAGCAAATATTCTGGAATTAAAAATAATGAAATTACAATAAGTTATAATGGTTATGGTAAACCATTTTTTGATTCTTTTACTCCACTTTATTTTAATGGAAGTCACTCAGGAGCTTATGCCTTGATTGCTTTTAGTACTGAGAGTGAAGTGGGAGTGGATGTGGAAAAATGTGAGGCAAAAAGAAATTGGCAGGGGATTATAGATAAAAATTTTTCTGAGGCAGAAAAACAATATATTTTGGAGGCGGGTAGTATCCAACATTTTTATCAACTATGGACTCTCAAAGAAGCCTTCATTAAATGTGAAGGGACAGGGTTGTTTCATTCTCTTGAGAAAATTGAATTGCCAGTTCAAAATCTGAGGAAGGGCAAAATTTTTTGGGTTAAGGATATTTCTCTTCTTTCACTTTCTTGTCCAAACCAGGATTATGAGGCAGCCCTTGCAGTGAAAGGCGAAATGGGGGCAATCGATATTCAGGAAATAAATGTTGAAACGTTTATTTAAGCTCAATTCTTTCTTAAAGCCATTTGTTTTCTTGATAAAATTGATAAGTAAGTTGAGCTCCTTGTTCTAAACTTATTTTAGGTTTCCAGCCACGTTCTTTTGCAAGTTTTTCATAACCACAAAGCCAGGATGTTTGCTTCATTTCCTTGAGCTTATTCAGCGTAAAAATCTGAGCTTTTGAAGTTAGCTTTGCGTAAAGTTGCGTGAAGAAAGCGCCTATAGGAAAGAGGAAAGAGGGAATTGGAAGAGTGTAAATTTTTTTGTTTAAGCTTTTTGAAATAGTTGTCGCTAATGATTTCCAGGTATGGAGGATTCCATCATCCAGGCAATAAATTTCATCTTGAGGGGGAGGAGAGGCGATAAAACCTGCAATACAATCCGCTACATCTTTTACATAACACAAAGAAAGCTGGTTGGAGCCATCCCCATAAAGTGGAGCAAAACCCCGTTTTATGGCTTTAAATAAAGGAAATAATTCCTCGTCTCTTGGTCCATACAAGACGGGAGGACGCAAAATAATAACTCTCATTTTATCTTTTAAACATTGCAGGGCTTTTTCTCCATTGAGTTTGCTTTGTCCATACCAAGAAAGTGGATGGCATTTGTCTGGAGGAATACAGAAGTCATTTCCATCGAGACTGGGATTGAGGACTGCAATTGTTGAGACATAAATAAAGATTTTTGGTTTTGGGTTTGCTTTCAGGCAAGTTTGAGCAAGATTGTAGCTTCCTAAGGCATTAGTTTCTTCAAATTCTTTTTGTGAGAGGGCTTTTACTTTTCCTGCAATATGAATGACGGCGTCGACTTGAGCAAGAACAGTGCTTAAATTTTCAGTGTAAGGGAGTTCACTTTCAATAGGATGAAAATGGAAATTCACATGATTGAGTTTGCTTGTTTTACGAACGAGAGCAAAAATTTCATGGCCTTGTTGTTGAAGGGTTTCTGCAACATGGGAGCCTAAAAAACCTGAAATGCCGGTGATGAAGATTTTCATGAGATTTTTTTCTCATAAATCCGAAAAGTTTTGTATTTTTTACCGCCCATAAATTCGATTCCCATATTGACTGCTTTGTTATCTTCAAGCGTCCAGGAAAGCTCTCCCCAACGAATCCCTTTTTTTAAACCATGCTGATGGCTTTCTGCATAAAGTAAAATGCTTAAACCTCCCAAAGCCGTATTTCTAAATTCTTTTTTGACTCCCAAAAGGAGCATTCTTCCGGAAGAATATGATTTTTTTTTCAAGCGATAAATGAGTTTGAAAATTCCAAAAGGAAAAAGTTTACCATTGAGATCATAGATCATGTCATAAATATTCGGAAGCATCACGACCATAGCAATGGGCATTTTTTCAAGTTCAACAATCAAAATACCTTCAGGGTCTGCAAACATTTTCATGTCTTTAGCCATTTTTTTAATTTCAGCTTCAGTAAAAGGAACGAAGCCCCAGTTTTCAGACCAAGCAGAGTTGAAAATCTCGATTATTTTTTTTAATTCATTGTCCAAGTCTTGCATGTTGATAGGTCGTAATGATAAACCCGGATACAGTTTGATTTGTTCAGCAATTTGAGCAGCATCTTTTGAGACTTCGCCAATTTCATATTTCCAGGCATAAAGATCTTTAGCTTTTTTATAACCCTCCTTTTCGATTAAGTCGACGTAGTAAGGCGGGTTATAAGGCATCATGAGCATGAGAGGCTCTTGATAGCCTTCGATGAGTAATCCTACTTCTTCATTAATTGAAAAATTAAAGGGGCCTTGAATGTGGGTGGCGCCATTTTCCTGTAGAAATTTTTCTGCTGTCTGGAAAAGCGCATGAGAGGTTTCGAAATTATTTTCGCATTCAAAAAAACCAAACTGGCCTAATCTTGTTTTGTAACGTTTTTCATATTCAAAATCAATCTGAGCGGAAATTCTTCCCACTACTTTTCCATTTCTTTTAGCTAAAAAGAGTTGAACCAAAGCATGTTGATAATAAGGGTTTTTTTTAGGATTAAGAACTTCGCTTCTTTCTAAGAATAAAGGGGGGATCCAATGAGGATCATGTTTGTAGAGCTCGTAAGGAAATTTTACAAACTCCTTAAAACTCTTTTTAGATTTTACGGGAATAATTTCAAGACCTGCGTGAGACATTGATCACACGTTTTTCGATAAGATTGTATTTTTCACCTACGCTTTGAAAGGCATCTAGTGCTTGGTTGATATGGCTGTCTGTATGTGTCGCCATGGTGGAAACTCGAAGAAGAGCTTTATCTTTTTCAACAGCTGGATGTAAAACCGGGTTTACATAAACTCCTTCTTCTAGGAGATCTTTCCATAACATCAGAGTTGTCATGTCATTTCCTACATGTACTGGTAAGATCGCTGTTTCAGAAGGACCCACCTGCCAACCCATTTCTAAAAGACCTGTCTTTAGCTTTTTAGAATTTTCTTTATGTTTTTGAACATGCCAGGGCTCTTCGTTTAGAATTTTGAGTGCCATGCGCGCAGCTGCCAAGTTAGGTGGAGTAATCGAGGCTGAAAAAATCATGGAGCGGCCGTGATGCTTGATATAATCAATGACTACTTTATCGCCTGCTACATAACCGCCTGTAGAAGCAAATGATTTTGAAAAAGTTGCCATGATAAGATCAACTTCGTCAATGAGTCCAAAATGAGCAGCTGTCCCTTGTCCTTTTGGACCCAAAACCCCTAAGGCATGAGCATCATCTACCAATAAGCGGGCACCATATTTTTTACATAATTGCGTAATTTCAGGAAGAGGTGTGATGTCACCTTCCATGCTGAAGATACCATCGACCGCAACAAATTTAGCTTCGGTATGAGGCCTTTGGGATAAAACTCTTTCTAAATCTTGAGTATTATTATGCTTAAACAAACGGAGTTTGCTTCCTGATAAAGTAGCTGCATCAAACAAGCTAGCATGATTGGATTCATCCATGATGAGACAAGTGTTTGGCGTACATAGTGCTGAAATAATGCCAATATTTACTTGATAGCCTGTCGTAAAAACTAATGCGGCTTCTTTTTTGAGGAAATCTGCAAGCTCCTTTTCGAAGGACTCATGCAGTTCCATAGTTCCATTAAGCAAACGAGAACCTGTCATGCTGGTGCCATATTGCTTGATAGCATCGATAGCAGCTTGTCGTACACGAGGGTCTGTGGTGAGTCCAAGGTAATTATTAGACCCTAGCATAATAGCTTTTTTATTACGAATAATGACTTCAGGTCCTAGATTTACTTCTAAGGCTTGGAAGTAAGGATAGAGTCCGGTATCTTGGATGGCTTGGAGTACTTTTTGGAACTCATGGGCTTTTGAAAATACGTCATTTCCCTCCATAGAGGCAATTTGATGACGCTGACCCACTAGGTGCTCGATATCACGCTTTTTGGTCATAATTTAAGAGACCCTTCCTCACCTATATCCCCAAAAACATAAAAAAATTTCAAATTTAAAACGTAGATAAATGACATTAGAAAGCAGCAATGTCAATTAAGAATTCTAAGTGAATACTATTGAAATGATTAGACTTATTTATAGGGCAATTTGAGAAGCCTCTAAAGGAATGGTTTTAACTGTTTCATCAAAGTTTTCTAAAGGGGTACTAGTTTTTTTGCTAGGGCGTACGATTCGAGAAAAGAAACTTAAGTTTGGGTCGAAAATAAAACGGTATAGTAAAAGTGTCCAAGATTTATGGGAATAAAGAGAATCATAAAATTCTGGAGCTATTTTTTTGAGTTGAGGGAGTCGAGACCAAGGAACACGGATAAAATCGTGATGTTCGTTATGAAAGCCCATATTGAAACATAGCTTATTCAAGGGTCCATAATAAGAATAGGTTTCTTGACCTTCTTTTATCACATAATGTTCTTGTATCCAGCGAGCTCCCAAAGGGTGTAGGCCTAATGCAAAAAAAGTAGAAAGACTTAAGTAGAGGATGGCTTTCCAGCCAAAGAAATAAAAATAAATAGACATCACAAGTACTTGAATGACGATATTGAATGCAAACCAACGATCCCAAAAATTAACTTTTTGTAAACGATGAGGGCGAATCACCCCTTGCACTACGCTGAAAAAGGCAAGGGAGAGAGCTTTTTTCCAAGCTGAATTTCCAATCCATCGGGCTTCTGCATAACTGGCAAGATCAGCATCATAATCGTATTCACTTTGATTGGTATGGTGAAGAGTGTGATATTTTGCAAACTGGATGTAAGAAGGGAATACTTGCGGGAAGTTGGCAAAAATTCCAAGCAGGCGATTCCAGAGAGATTTTTTAAATACTAGATTATGAGTACATTCATGCACGATCACATAAAGTGAGTGATTAACTGTGGCTCCTATAAAATAAGAAACAAGAAGGAATGACCACCATGAAGAATGAGCCAAGTACGCTCCTAAAAAGAACTGAAGGATTACAAGAAGTAAGGTGTAAAATGCCGTCCAAGGATTATTGCCAAAAAGCTCCTTTACTTCAGGGTGTGACACTAGAATTTGTCTCATTCTCAAAAGGTGAGGGTTTCTACTTTGAACATGAATATAGTCATTTTGCATGATGTGGGTTAAATTAATGATAGAAAGTTAATCTTGCAATAGTAAATTTGGCAGATGAACAATTGACCCCATCCATCAAATTCTATATGTAGGTCGCATGGCCAAAGTGATATCGGCAAAAGATGAAACTGTTCGTTTGTTTAAGAGCGATTTTTGTGAATTTTTTTCCCATGTTCATTGGTCAATACCCTTATTTTTGTATCTGCCTCTAATTTTATTTTTTGTTTGGAATATTTTTTTTCAATCTCAAATTGAATGGGTAGTTGCTTTATTACTGATTGGGGCAGGCTTATTTGCTTGGACTTTCACAGAATACAGCCTGCATCGTTTATTTTTTCATTTCAAACCTCAAAAGTATTTCAAACGGGTTTTTTACACTATTCATGAAATTCATCATGATTATCCTAATGACTCTACTCGCTTGGTTATGCCTCCCGTTTTAAGTATTCCATTGGCGATCCTTTTTTATTTTGTTTTTTCAAGGTTGTTTCCAGGCGATTTGTGGCAACCCTTTTATGTGGGTTTTGGAGCAGGATATTTAATTTACGATATGATTCATTATACGACTCATCATGTGGCTTTAAGAAGTTCTTGGGGGAAGTTTTTAAAAAAATACCATTTGCAACACCATTTCCAAGAACCTGATAGGGCTTATGGTGTGAGCTCTCCTTTGTGGGATGTGATATTCAGGAGTCAACCGCGTCGATGGGGAGTAAAATAATTTTATGTCTCCAGTTTCGCAGTCTCCCAGTGTTTCTGATTATCGTAAAGTCAACGTGCTCTCAGCCCTGTTTATTTTGTTGTTTGTTTTGGGTTTTTTGAGTCTTAAAATGAAAACCCAAGGTTTGAACAAATTCCACTTGTTATATATTGGATCTATTTTTCTTGTTTATTTTCTGCATCCTCTGACCCGCAGGCTTTTGATTATTATTTTTCCGATGGCGATTTACGCTTTGATGTACGATTTTTTTCAATACATTCCTTTTTCATCTCTTATGCCTATTCGTGTGCAAGAACCTTATCATATTGACCTAATTTACTTTGGAATTTCTTATTTAGGAAAAACGATTCACTTGCATGAATATGTGTATCAAGTTTTTCAATCCACTTTTTGGGATTTATTTTGTGGTTTTGTCTATATGATGCACGTACCCATGGTTTTCATTCTTATGATTTGTTTTTGGCGCTTTTCATCGGATGAACTGGCGGCAAAGTTTATTTTCGCCTTCTGGGTGATGAATGTGTTTGCCTTTTTGACCTATTATTTTTATCCGGCGGCAGCTCCCTGGTTTGTTCAGAAATATGGCTTTTTGCAGCCCTTGATGCCGATGCCCGGAGACCCTGCGGGTCTTGCCCGCTTTGATCAAATTTTGCATTTGAATCTTTTTACCCAAAATTATGAGATTACCCCCGTTCCTTTTGGAGCTGTTCCCTCCATGCATGCAGGATTTGCTTTTTTAGGTTTTTTATATTCTTGGCAATGGAGTCGAAAGTGGGCATGGGTTTTGGGCTTTTACTGTTTAAGCATGTGGTTATCAGCTCTTTATTTACAACATCATTATCTGATCGATGTGATCCTTGGGATTTTTTATGCCTTTCTAGCGTATCTGTTAGTTGAAAAAGTATTAAAACGCTATTTTCTAGAAGCTTTTCACACTTTGAAGTTAGCATTGAATGATCATGGGTCTTTTTTTCTATGCAAGAGACCGAAATCGGAATCTTGAATGCATCACTAAACTGATTCGCTCGTCATGAACACTCTACAAAAAAATAAAAAAAATGTAATTTTTCTAGTTACTTTTTTATTAACTATTTTGCTTGTTTATTTTTGTGTTTCTAAAATTGATTGGAAGCAGTTTTTGCAGGCGCTTCGCGAAGTTCAGTTTTTTTATTTGTTTTTAGGAGCCTGTTTTACATGTTTAATTTTGGTGCTATCGAGTACTCAATTTAAAGTTTTTTTACCCCAAGGTGCCCCAGTTACTTTTGCTAAACTTTTTCAAATCGTATCGATTTTTGCCATGATGGTGAATCTAGTACCTTTTTGGGGTGGGCATGCCTTGTTTATTTATCTTGTGGGTAAAAAAGAGAAAGTAGGTGTGGCTCCTGCGTTATCTGCAATGACTTTAGAGCAGATTGCCGATGGGGTTGCAAAACTTTTTATTTTTGCTGCAGTAGCTCTTTTGCTTCCTTTTCCAGATTGGATGAGAAATGGGATTCAAGGCCTCGTTATTTTGGTGGCTTGTGTCTATGGTGTAGTATTTTATTTTGCTATTCGGTTTCGACACTTGAATCAGGAAAAAGAATTCACTCCTGTGGGATGGAACAAAATTTTACATTTTGCAGCGAATTGGGCCTATCATCTTCATGCATTACGATCTTTTTCAAAAACCCTTGTTGGATTTTCCTTAGCCATTGGCATGAAGCTCTGCGAAGTCATGGCAATATGGATGGTACAAAAAAGTTTTGGCCTAGATTTTTCCTTCCCAGGAGCTTTGCTGATGCTGGCAGCTCTTTGTATTGCCACTACCTTGCCTTTGACTCCAGGTAGGGTAGGGATTGTTGAAGGAACTGCCATGCTTATTTATCAATATTTGGGTTTGGATGCTTCAAGAGCGCTCGCTCTTGGAGTGATGATTCATGTTGTTCATACCGTACCATTTTTAGTGATAGGGTATTTAAATTCAGTTTTGATAGGTTTTAAGAAGCAAGAACTTTTGAATCCAGAGGCATCAAATCTTTGATTCTCAAAAAATGAAAACCTTTAGATTTTAAATATTCAATATTTTCTTTCATACATCTGAGCGCAGCGCGACCTGTTTTAAAACGGCAATCCAATCGTAAGTTACTTTTTGTAAAATCCACAAATTCCCAAGGGTGCACAAAAAGGATACTTGGGTTCTTTTTCATTTTCCAGAAGAAGAATTTTCTGAAGAGAAAAGGAAGACGTAAAACAGAAGAAGTCATAGAGGCAGGGAATCTAATGAGAGGGGCTTGCGTCGCCCTCTCCATCGGCAAAGCCGTTGGAGCCTCCCCATCAACGGCTATCGCCGTGGGGCCTTGCGGCTGATGATATTTGAGCCGCTTGCGATGAGTCCATTTGTAATGAGCCGTCGAAGAATCAATGTATATTCCATTTTTTGTTAATAAAGGTAGATAAGCTTCGGGGAATTCAAGGTTGGGAGCTCTGAATGAAACGACAGGGTAAAACTTTCTCAGAATTTCCAGAGATTTTAAAATTTCTGCTTCTGCTTCTTTTTCGTTCATTTGGTCAAAGCGACGATGGCTATGTCCGTGTGAAGCTAATTCATGACCCGCTGCCACGATCTGGCGGATGATTTCAGGATAACGTTCTGCCACATCTCCTGTTGTAAAAAAAGTAGCAGAAATATTTTCTTCTGCGAGCAGTTTCAAAAAGAGAGGAGTTCCTTCTTCGATACCTCGGTAGCTAGACAAGAAAGGAGGACAATCCTGTTCCATATCGATGGAAAGACAAATCTTCATGCCGCCGTCCTGTTTTTTTGTTTATGCTTTGTCATTTGATCGATTGCTTTTTGATAAACTAGAAGATGATTTTCAATGATTTTTTTCCATGAAAAATCATCAGTATTTTCTCGAGCATGTTCCGCCATTTTTTTTCTGAGTTTTTCATGATCGATCAGTTCAACAATATAATCGATATATTCCTTATCGCTTTTAGCAAGGAATCCTTCTTGGCCTGATTTGATAAAATCTTTCACTCCTCCATAGTTCATAGCAACAATAGGGAGGCCTGCGCAGCGCGCTTCTAACACTGCGATGCCAAAGGATTCTTTGAGAGTAGGGGAAACAAAGATATCTGTTTTTTGGAATATTTTTTTTATTTCAGCTCTGGATAGATAGCCCATCAGTTCAACTTGTTCCTCAATTTTCAGTTTATGAATTTCCTGTTTTACTTTTTTCATCTGAACGCCATGTCCAATGATGCAAAACTTGACCGGCTTGTTTGTTTTGATTTTGGAAAGAATTTTGGGAATGCTTTTAATGAAAGTGAGAGGTCTTTTTTTTCGGGTGATACGCATCACAGTGGTGATTCTTATTTCAGGATGATCAAGAGCTTGTATTTGCCATTCTTCGGGGTTAATTCCATTGTGTAATATCTTCACCTCTTTTTTGCCACCAGATGCTTTGTGCATGCCTTCTGCCGCAAGGCTACTTACAGAACTTAATTCAACAGGCCAGCGATGCCATCTGGAAATAAGATTCAGCCATTTAAAAACTTTAGCACTATTTTCTAACAAAGAATGATTCGTGATTACATGGGGGATTTTTAACTTTTGAGCCATGTAAAGACTTCCATAGGCAAAGGGAGAAACCACTCCTGAATGAGCATGCACAATATCATATTTCCCTTTTTTGAGAACTCTTTCTAAAGATTTTAAGGTGAGAGGTTTGAGTCGGATTTGGACCTTGGGGAGTCTGGGAGAGTAAATTCGATGAATAGGAATCCCCTCATGCTTTCGATTTCCTGGAAAGGGAGTAATAATATGAGGAGCATGCCCCGCTTGCTTCAATTGTAGGGCTAGATCTTTCAAATGGAGTTCAATGCCTCCAATTTGAGGTAAAAACCAGTCACAGGTGAGTGCTATTTTGAGTTTTTTATACATTGTATTTTGTAAGTCCCCAGCCAGTTTAAAAAATTGTGAAAAAAACTCGCCGTAAGGAACTAAACGAGGTGGTGAACAAGGGTATTTGGATGTATTTTAACATCATTAGCCCTTGCAGCTCGGCACTTTTCCCAATTTTTAAAACTCGCTGGGGTTTACTATATTTTTATCTATTATCCCCTCTTGCTCCTTCTATTTTAGCATGTTAAGCACCAAGGGCTCATGAAAATCAACCGTATTAAATTATATCAACTGGGGACTTCGTATCCTAAAAGCGTTCTCTTTTTTGCACTTTTATTAAGCCTTATATCATTTGCGGGAGTCAAAAAGCTTAAAGTTGAAACTAATTTACTTGCTCTACTTCCCCAAGAATCTGAAACCGTTGTGGCACTGAAAGAACAGGGGAAATATTTTGGAGGCACAAGCTTTGTAATTGCGGGGATTGAATCCGAAGATGTTGAAAAAACACGTCGTTTTGCAGACGCTTTTGCAGAAGCTGCTAGTCAAGAACCCTACGTGTTGTACGTTGATTACAAACGACCCGTAGAATATTTTAAGGAACGCCAATGGTTTTACCTTGAAATTCCAGATCTGCTCGAAATGGAAAAGCGCATAGATCAAACCTTACGTCTCGAAAAAAATGGTGCCTCTGCTATTTATAGTGATTTAATGGATTTTGCAGATGAAGAAGATCGTCCTGATCTTACTTTTGAAGATATCCGAAAGAAGTACGAAAAAAAAGCAGGCATTCAAGGAAAAGAAAGTATTTCTGGGGATGAGGGTCGTTTTGTCGTAGTTAAAATCAAACCTAAAGACAGCGGTTTTAACCTAAATGATAATCAAGCGGTCATGAATCAAGTGAAGATTTTGGAAGAGCAGGTGAGAAAGAGTACGGGCTTGAAAGAAGTGAAAGTGGCTTATACCGGTGGCTACCAATCCAGCCTTGAAGAACAGGCCATGGTGAGTCGACAAATTGGTTTTGTGTCTACAGTAGTTACACTGCTTTTGTTTTTGATTTTATTCTTCTATTTTAAAAGAATGAGTGCGCTTTGCTTGATTGGCATCCCTCTCTTTTTAGGAATTTTATGGACAGGGGGATTCATTTATCTTGTGCTGGGTCATTTGAGTATTATCACAGCTTTCGGTGCTGCAATTCTAGCGGGCTTGGGCAGCGACTATGGAATTTATCTGCTGACACGTTATTACCATGAGAAAGGACAAGGGCAATCCTTTCAAGAAGCCCTTGATCAAACTTTTTCAAACACGGGTCAGGCGACTTTCGCTTCCATGTTAACGACAGTAGTTTCTTTTACAGCGCTTCTTTTTTCCGGCTTTGGGGTTTTTCGAGAATTTGGAGTGGTGGGCGCAGCAGGTCTTTTGATTAATTACCTAGCCATGATGATTTTGATGCCGGCCATTTTAACTTTACTACAACCTTGGGAGAAAAAAGTATTTAGCTCGCGCTTTGAGTCTCTAGGCTTGTCAGGTAAATTTCATTTTTCATTTTGGGATAAAATCAGTCCTCGTTTTATTCCAAAGAGAGCTCGCTTAGGATTAATTTTTGCTCTACTGCTTTGTGTTTTGTCTGCCATCACTCTTCCACAACAAACAAAAATCTATTTTGAAGATGGTCAGATGGACACAGGCTCTCTTCCCTCGAACCAGCTTTATGCCAAAGTCTCTCGGGTTTCTGAAGATGATTTGAGCCCCACCTTGTTGCTGGTAAAAGGGCAAACTCAAGAAGAAAATCTTTTGCATGCGATTCAAACTCAAATCGACACCCTTCCTCAAGAAGCAAGAGTGTATGGTCGTGTGTTTGGAATCAGTAGCTTCATTCCTGAACATCAGTTAGAAAAAAAGGAAATATTAGCTAGGATTGAGGATAAATTTCAGAAAGTTCAGCGAGTGAATAAAAAGAAAAAGGAAGATTTTTTAATCAGCATTTCAAACACATTACAGTCAGATGGTATTCATCGAGCAGCTTTACCTAAAGAAGTGACACGTGTCTTTGAATCTTTGGTCGATCCACAAATGTATTCGATTTATCTCTATCCTTCTATTTCAAGAGTTTCTTCAGAAGGAATGGGAAAATATGCCAAAGGAATTCAGGAACTCAAGGCTCAGATAGGCATTGATTATAAAGCGGCAGATGGAAATTTTATTGCAAACGATACCATTGCTTTAATTGAAAAAGAGGCGCCAAAAGGTTTTGCTTTGCTCATGAGTTTTTTTGCAGCTGTTTTGCTTTTTGTAGTGAAGCCAGCCACGAGAGCTCTCATGATTTTCTTACATTTGCTAGCAAGTCTTGTTCTGCTTTCAGGAATCATGTGGTTGTTAGGCATGAAGTTGAATGTAATGAATATTGTGATGATTCCCGTGATTCTTGGCACTGGTATTGATTGCTTTGTGCATTTTAGTCATCGTTTTGATGAATGTTTAAATATGTCTGAAACTGTTCAAACTGAAATTCCCGCTATGTTTATATCAAGTCTTACTTCTATTGTGGGATTTGGCGGGCTTGTTTTGACCGGAAGTCGTGGCTTGCAGTCGGTAGGATGGATTGCGGTGATTGGCTTGAGCATTGTTACACTGATGTGTGCTTGGGTTTTTCCACGGGTTATTTTGTTTTTTCGTAAGCCCTCTCAAGAGGTTCTTGAGTCTTTAGATCAAGGTTTTGTAGAAATTTCTAAAGTTTGATGACTTGTTCCTTTCGTAGACATTGAAGAGTGTAAATCCACAATATAATCAAAAAAAGATTTCGACATATTAAAAGTAAAATCGCCCAAGGTTCTGGATATTCTGTGAGAAATGAATAACAATGTGGATAAAGAATTTGGGTCATGATGAGTGTGCAAAACCAAAGCCCTAGAAAAAATTTCTTTTGTGCAATGGGCGTCAAAAAAATCATGGGCATGAGCCAAATTAAAAATTGGGGTGAAAGCACTTTGAAGCTGACTAAAAAACTGAATAATAAAAGGAATCCAATCTG
>CAYYEM010000019.1:25875-28197 GCA_964470915.1 uncultured Pseudomonadota bacterium | reverse complement strand
CAGCATCCGGTTTTTTTCCTTCGGGCACGATTCCCATTCCTAAAAGATAAAGCTCAGAATCAGATTTACCTAAAGAGGCTTTGAGCAAAAGATAATCATCTTGCCAAGCTTGAGCAGGCAGCAGGCCTGAAAGTGCTTTAGATTTTTGAATATGACTTTCCTGTGGAGCAGATTCAGCTTTTTTAGATTCTGTTTTTACAATCTTAGGGGCAGGTGTCGATGGGCTAGGGCGAAAAGTAAAAGACTTATCCTTAAAATAAAAAGCAAGGAGCGCGACTAATGCAATACCCAGAGAGATTTTTAAAAAATCCCCCCCTGCTCCTGATGTTTTTTTTCGTTTTTTTCGCGCCATAAGACTAATGATTTACAATAATTTTTACCCAAGCCTACCATGAATATAAAAAAAAAGGGTCCGTTAAACGGACCCTTTTTCAATAACAGAATTACTTAGGAATTTGTATCTAGTTTTCCAGCACGTATATATAAAAGTTGGGCAATGGCAAAACCAACAACTATTGCTCCTACAGCCCATTTCCAATCGTTTGTAGGTAAATGAGAAGCAGCTCCCATACCAAATAACATTGGGATAGAAAGGAAAGTATTCACCTTAGATGTTTTTCGAGCTAATTCTACATTAGCAGCATCGGGCTTTTCTCCTGCACGAACCGCTGCGATAATTTTCTTTTGATTGGGCCAAATGATAAACCACACATTAAACCACATAATGATGCCAAGACCTGCTCCCATGCTGATCCAATGACCATAGCTGGAAGACATCATCGCAGCAAAACCTCCTCCGTTTGGAAGAAAGAATTTAAGATAAAGGATTGCAATACCTGTTAATAAAGTGAGCATTGCTCCCCAACGAAACCAGAAGAGTGCACGAGGCATTAATTCGGGAACCACCTTTTGTTTGGTAGCCGCATCCAGTTTTGCTTGGAAGTTACCATTGACGAAATTGAAAAAATAAAGATGTCCAATCCATAATATGCCAAAAATAAAATGCAGCCAACGTAAGGCAAATTGTACCGAAATGTTTACATCCATTGATTACTCCTTGTTTTGTATTTCATTAAAAAATTCAAAAGCTTATTCGCTAGACAGAGGTGTCATGTTATTGATGTAGCCTGAGTTTGCAAGAAAAAACTAAAAACGGCTTTAGAGGGAGTTTTTGAGAATTTTTGTCAGCGAGGGGGCCGCAGTGTCTGCCATGAGGCGGTAGCCTTCAGCAGAAGGATGTACACCATCTTCCAATAAACCCACTTGGGCTTTTTTGGTTTTTTTCTTAGGATCCAGAAAAGCAGTATAAAAATCTATGATGGGCCATTTGGCTTTTTTAGCTTTTTTTCGAATAAAACTTCGAAAAGCATCTAAAATGCTTTCAAAGTTTTTTTCTTCTACGGGTGGTGGTAGAGCTACAATGGGTTTGATTTTATGTTCTTCTAAAGCTTGAGTAATTTTCAGAAAATTATCTTCTAAATTTTCTAACTTGTAGCCTTGATACACATCATTGGCACCCCCCATTAAAATTACATAATGAGGCTTTGTATCCAGGACATCATAAACTAATCGATTGTACATATCGCGAAGCGTATTGCCATTCACTCCTGAGTTTTCAATTTGAAACCCTAGTTTTTTAGAAAGCCCCTCTACCCAGGAATATTTATTTCCAAAGGGATAACCATAGGTGATTGAATCTCCCAAAGCGATAATTTTAACTTTTAGCATAGTGCAGAAATCATAGGCTGAATTCTTTGAGGAGGACAAATATTTTTTAAAGGGGAGAGTCTTTTAAGGTGTTTTGGAACTCAAGAATTGGCCATCCGTTTTTGAGGCATTCTTTTTTTAAACCACGGTCGGGATTGACAGCGCGGGGTTTCCCAACTGAAGAGAGTAGAGGAATGTCATGAACAGAATCTGCATAAAAAAAACAGTTCGCAAGATTGGTGTTTCTTTTTTTAGCTTCAAATTCTGCAATTTTGGTTTTTCCCTCCATAAACGCAAAACTCTCTGAAAGTTGATTGGTTAAAGCATGATTTTCAATTTTAGGTCCGATGGAAAAAAAATCATCTACTTCTAAAAATTTTGCAATCGCTTGAATTGCCATCGTAGGGCCAGATGAAATTAGAATTACAGGCACACCATTTTTTTTATGTTTTTGAATTTCATCGATGGCTTCTTTATAAATTTTGGGTTTAAGGTCTCTTTCAAAGACTTCATTACCAATTTGATAAATAACATCCACGGATTGGCCTGCCATGTCTCCAATAGCAATCTGATAGATTTTTTTCACATCATCCATTTTACAGAAGGTACTGATGA
>CAYYEM010000019.1:13335-25775 GCA_964470915.1 uncultured Pseudomonadota bacterium | reverse complement strand
GCCGCTGTAATTGTATCATTTCTTCCAAAATTTGATTTTGCGATTTTTGATCAGTCATGAGTTTTAAAACTTTCTTTAAAATACATTTACTTTTTAAGGCAACCATTTAAGGATCTTATCGATAGATCAATCAAGGTATATCCAGATAGTTACTTTGTAAATGCTATTTCTTAAAGAAGGGGGCAAAAATGGCAGATCGATGTGCTAGTGTACGCAGTCATGTTTCTTGCAGAAGAGGAATCGAGACCCAAGAATTAAAAGAATCTCGACGTCCTTTAGAAATATCTTCAGAAGCTTTAAAAGAGCCTATTCCTTTAAAAACTTTGAATACAAAGAGTATTTTATATCGCGGAGAAGCGCCTCCTTCGACTTTTCGGGAGGATATTATCACTTTTACTCCTATGCCATCAGGCAGTGCAAGTAGAGCCGAATCTCAAGATACCTCGGTTGATTGGAAGGATATTTTAGGCTGGAGCTTAACGTTGGGTGCTGGAGCTGCGAGTAGTGCTTTGATTACTCTCGGTTATCAGAACGATGATAATGCTATGGCAGCCACAGGAACAGCCTTAGCGGCTTCAGCTTTGGTGTGGGGAATTTCTGATATCACTTTTCGAAGCTTAGGAGTGCCTCATGAAATGAGGGAACTACGCTTGGGCATCAGTATGGGTACTGCAGCTTTGACTGGGCTCGCGACTTGGCTAGCATTAGAATACAATGGTTTTGATTTTAGTTTAGAAGGAAAAACTTTTTCGGATGATCCTACTCTCTTTTTACCCTTTGTACCTTTTCCTTATGTTCAGCCTATTTCTATTATCCCAAGTATTAAGTTTCCTCCAGGGATGATGAATAGTTTCAAAAATCCCACGAGTGGCTACGGACCTTAAAAAGATAAATTATACTTTTTGAAAAATAAGTTCTGCAAGCTCATGCCCGCTTTTCACCGCACCTTCAATGGTGGCTGGGAGTCCTGTGGCAGTCCAATCTCCTGCCAAAAATAAATTTGAGATAGGGGTTTCATAAGTGGGTCTTAATTTTGAAGATCCAATTCCGAAAGAGGGAGTCGCTTTCAGTTCTTTCATGATTCGATGGTGCAGCAGCTTGGCATTTTTAGATTCAGGGAAAGCTTTTTGAATTTCATCAAGACACATTCTTAGTAATGCCTCTGCTGGCATGTCTTTGAGGTTGTGAGCCCCACTGAGCACAAGAGAAAGATAATTGTTCTGTAGATCTGTGGTTTGCTGTACTTCCATATGTAAAATTTTTTCTTTATTAAACACCCAATGAACCGGAGAGTTCAGAATTCCTACAAAGGTTTTATTAGTGACGGGTCGATCAAACCAAAGATTAATACCTAAAATGGGAGAATAGGTGATTTCTGAAAAACGTTCGAAGAAATTTTGTCGAGCGATGTTTTCTTCAAGAAGAGGCATGAAGGCTTCTGCAGGAGAAGTATTGATGTAATAATTTGCAATATGTTCACTGCCATCTTCCAGAATAATTTTTACCACATATTCACCCTCTCCCCTGGAGGGAGAGGGCCGGAGTGAGGGGGAAGTGATGATTTTCTGAACCCCTCGCCGCAAATGAACTTTTCCTCCCTGATTCTCAATAAATTTCTGTGCAGCCTCTGTGTAAAGTTCAGAAAGTCCAACTTTTGACCAGATCATGCGGGAATCTTGCTTAGTCTTAAGTAAGGCTTCCCGAATCACCACAGCGAGCATTTGAGCAGAACTGATTTGAGGTGTTTCATTTAAAGTGGCTAGAATGAGGGGTTCCCAAAAATTTTGAATACTTTCATTGCTTTGATTCCAAAGGGTAAGCCATTGTTCACAGCTAATCAGATCTAGACTTGATAATTCATTTTCATTGAGTTTTTTTACCCCTGCCATGAATTTCATCATGGCCCATTTTTCGGAAGCATCCAGACTCTTAAGACAAATTAAGCCCCATAATAAATGAAGTGGAGCTGGCAAGTTGGGGCATTTAAGAACATAATTTCTGCCTTGAGGATCGACAAAGTTCACTTCCATCTTTTCCTGAAATTCAACAAGATGTTTTGTCCCAATTTTTTCTAAAAAAGCCAGCGTGTGATGGTAGCAGCCCATCATCAGATGTTGCCCATTATCGAGAGTGTCGCCGGTTTTGGAATCTTTCACAGAATAGGCACGACCTCCAAGGATGGGACGTTTTTCAAAAAGATCTACCTTGAATCCTTTTTCAGTTAAGTAAACCCCAGCAGCAAGCCCCGCAAACCCTCCTCCAATAATGGCGACTGATTGAGTCATGTTTAGAATAAACTCCGTAGCCACTCTTTGAAGAGCACACTTCCTTTTTTAAACGATGAGAGGCTGACTTTTTCTTGAAAGGGTAAACGAGGATTTTTTTTAATTTGTTGAAGGATCTGATAATAAACTTTTCCCATTATCCAGGCAGCAAGAAGGGGTTTGCGTGGAAGTTTTTTCATTAAGCGAAAAGCTGATTGGTAGATGCTTTCTGTAATAGCAACTTCATGGATGAGAAGAGAGTCGGTGCGAACTGAAGTCCGGCCTTTAAGAATATCATCTTCTTTGAGATTAAATTTTTCGAGATCATTTAAAGGTAGGTAAATACGTCCGCAAACCGCATCACTTTTTACATCTCTTAAAATATTTGTGAGTTGCAGGGCTCTGCCGAGTAACACAGCGGATTCCTCAGCGTCGTCTCCCTCCACTTCAAAAATTCTCATGCAAATGAGCCCGACGACAGAAGCAACCCCATAAGTGTATTGGCATAATTCTTCAAAAGTATTGTAGCGATTGCGATACAAGTCTTGTTCTACGCCACTTACTAATTCATCAAAATATTTTTTAGGGATATTAAATCTCAGCTGACTCCAAGCAATTTCTTTCATGATGGGGTGACTGGGAGTCCCGCTGTAAGCATCTTCCAATTCTTTTTTCCATCGATTGAGTTTTTCTTTAGCTTCTTCAGGCGAAGCTGATTCATCTACCGCATCATCTACTAAACGGCTAAATGCGTACACTGCTTCAATTGCGCGACGTTTGTCCGCTGACAGAAAAACAAAGGAAGCCGCAAAGTTTGAGCGACTTTTTTCTGTAATATTTCGTGCGTGATCTTGGTTTTGCATTTAAATTTTTGCCAAAATTTCAGTTTGTTTTTGATAAGCGATCAAAGACTGCCAAAGAATTTTAAACTTATCAATGCTGCGTATGTGAGGTCTATCAAGCTGATAGCGACTCTCATTAAAGCAAGCTCGTCTTAATATGTTCATACCTCCCAGCCAGGTACATTTTAGTTCCCAAGCAAGTCTTCCTTTTACTTTCAAAGGCAGATCTTTTCCTTTTAGAAACAAGGGAAGTGTAAACTCTCCTAGTTCCTGAAGCAAGTTTCTCCATTGAAAGGTACTGGTATTTGAAAAGAATTCTTTTAGATTCAGATGATACTTTTCGAAAAGTGATTGGGGAATATAAATTCGATCTTTTTCTCGGTCTACGGCAATATCCTGCCAAAAGTTAGCAAGTTGTAAGGCGGTGCAAATGGCATCCGACATTTCATCAAGCTTTGGGTCGTTATAATTGAAAATTCTTAACACAAGTCGCCCTACAGGGTTTGCAGAGTGTTTGCAGTAGTAAAGCAATTCCTCCCAGTTTTGATGGCGACGTTTAGTGACATCCATTTTGAATGCAGTCAGCAGATCGAGCAAAAGTTGAAGCGGAATTTTGAGTTCTTGAATGGTATTTCCAAGAGCAATGAAAATAGGGTGTGTGGCTTTTCCTTCCGCAGCTTCTCGAACTTGTTTTTCCCAATCGTCTAGTTTCGCTAATCGGTCAGCTTCTTCTTCTATAATTTTTTGTCGCCAAGAATTTTCATCCTGAAAATCTTTTCGAAGAGGATAATTTTCGTCAGCAAAATCATCAGCGCTTCTTGCAAAGGCATAAATACTCCACACATAAGGGCGCTTTGCTTTGGGGATCAATAATGAACCAACTGGAAAGTTTTCATAATGGCTTTTGGCCATTTGGGCGCAATATTGGTAGGCTGCTTGAATTTCTTGATTCCATTTCATTCCATCACCTGGGCTTTAATTTTTTCTTTACTCTCTATCCATACTTCAGTCTGGGGAGCATAAGCTTCTGTGGGGAGTGTGGCTAGTGCAAGTTTTCCAAAAAGAGGAGAATCGCAACTGCTGGTGACTGTTCCTACTTTTTTGTTTTGAAATAAAATATTTTCTCCAGCTTGAGCCAAGGTTTGGCTGTCTAATTTTAGACGGACTAATCGTTTATTGACTCTGCCATAATGTTTGATTCGAGAAATGGTTTCTTGTCCTACATAACAGCCTTTGGTGTAGCTAAAATAGGAGTCAAGGCCTGCTTCCAATGGAATGGTTTTTTCGTCTACTTCTTTTCCGTAGCTTGGAATGCAAGATTCAATACGAAGAACTTCCAAACATTCGGGCGAAATTAGAAACTGTTTCCAGGTTTCCAGCCAGGCGTTCACTTCTTTACGAGGGCATAGCATGAGAAAGGCAGGTAAGCGGAAACCTTGATGTATAAAGACTGGATAGTCAGATTTGCCAGGTATCCATTCCAGAGCTTTTTTGCCAATACCAAGAATCCATTGATACTCTGAACTTAAGTCTAGCACTTGGCTTTCGCTAAATAAAATCAGTGGCTGAATCGCTTGAAGTAAATTTGTTGCTTCCAAGGAGCTGGTTTTTGCAAAAATATAATCCTTTGTTTTGAATAAGTGTAAGGCTGCAATCCACTTGCCTTTTGCGCTTAAAAAACAAGCCGGCATTTCCTGATTTTCTTGAAGCAGACGAATATCATTGCTGAGCATGCCTTGAAGGAATTTAACAATATCCTTTCCCTCAAAGCGCAGGACTTTATCTTCTAAGGCGATTAGGCCTAGCTCATTTTCAATATGTTGATATTCCTCCATGAAAGACATGGAGCAGGTATAAATAGATTAATCAAGCGAAGTCAAACTTAAGAGTTACGGATTTTTTGGAGGGGATTACCAGAAATCAAAGGATTGTTGGGGCGGTCACCTTGACTGATGACATGGCTGGGACGAGTCGCTATGGCATAAGCATCTGTGTTGGGAGATTGAGGGGATGTTGAGCTTGTATTGGGTCGAATTAAAGACACAAACTCGTTTGCCCCATCACCGGCGTTAATAATTTTTCCTGCTTTCCAAATGTTGTTAGTGCCTTGTGTCATAGTATTTTATTCCCCCCTTCACTACTTATTCTCGGCACGGAGAAGCCCAGAAGTTGTTTATAAATGTAAAAAAGTGAAAAAATTAGAAGTCTTTTGACAATTTTTACTATTTTGTCTTGTTCTCACCCCAAGTTTCAAGTGAAGTTTGTTGGAGACAATGATCGATTTCATCCTGGAGAGGAAAGTCCCTTTCCGCTTTTTCAAGCAAGTAGAGAGGTGCTCGGGTGCTTGGATGCTCAGGGACCATAAAACTGCAACAATCTTGGTCTGGCAGAATAGAAATTTCAAAGCTTTTATTTTTTTTGGCGAGATCGATAATTTGTACTTTGTCGAAACTAATTAAAGGTCTCAAAATAGCCATGTTGCACGCTTTGTCAACGCAGGCCATGTTTTGCAAGGTTTGACTAGCCACTTGACCTAGATTATCTCCAGTTACCAGAGCCTGTGCTTTTTCTTGCTGAGCAAGCTTTTCCGCAATTCTTACCATGGCTCGTCGATATAAAATTACCCTGAAGGGCGCAGGCGTATAAGCGACTATTTTTTGTTGCAGGGCTGCAAAAGGAACCAAATAAAGGTGAGAGTTTCCCTGAAAAGTATTTAAGCGTTCTATGACCTTGCGGACTTTTTCAATGGAAGCTTGATTAGTAAAAGGGCTTGAGTGAAAGTGTACAAAAGCACTTTCGCAACCTCGTCGCATGATCTGATAAGCCGCTACTGGGGAATCAATTCCCCCGGAGAGCATTGTCATCACTTTACCGGAAGCAGGGATGGGGAGTCCCCTGGGGCCTTCATAGCTCTTGTAAGAATAGTAAATTGCATCTTCCATGACTTCAATTTGCACCCAACATTCCGGATTTTCTAAGTCAACTTTAGCACTTGTAATCTGGGCAATGAGGCTTCCGATCTGAACTTTAATACCTTGAGAATTAAGAGGAAATCTTTTGTTAGGGCGTTTTACTTGAATGCCAAAGCTTTTAAAAGATGAAGTGATGAGTGTTTGACGAAAAGAATTTTGCAATTCTTCAATGCTCAGTGCGCTACGAAATACAGGGGCAAAACTCGTAATGCCAAAAACTTGGGTCATGTTTTCTAAAATCAAATTCCAGTTCAGATTTTCTTTAAAGACCAAAAGAAAACGTCCTCTAGGTTTTCGAATTTCTTGTAATCCTAGAGGATTGAGTAAACGGCGCAAATGATCCAGAGCCATGCACTCAAAGATATTTCGATTTCGGCCTTTAAGCGCAATTTCATCGTAGTGAGCAATACAGTGTTGGGGAGTGGGGCTTGTCATAAAAGTTTCTCAAGAATTTTTCGATCGGCTGCAGGGATAGCCAGTTGCGGCAAATTTTCTAATGAATGCCATTCATATTTTGCTTCTGAATAGGCCTTTAAGGTTTTTTGAGGGGTATTTGCAATGAAAGACTGGAGCTGAATTTGATGGTGGGTGATTTGATGTTTAAGGGTCTTGAAGGGTTTAAGTTTGGTTTTGATCCCGATATTTTCCAGGTGTTTTTGTAAAGTTTCACTACCTTGTTCATTTTTTATAAATAAACTTGGCAATTGCCAAAGATGCTTCATCCATCGGTGTTTTGAAGAAAGGCAAAGAAGTATTTGGTTTTCTGATTTTAGCACAGCCGCATAACGAACAAGTTTTTTGACCACAGCTGCTTTTTTCTTTTCAGGGTAATTTTCAGGGTTTAACGAGCGTGTTTGGCACAGATTCTGGACAGGGCAAATCAAGCAAGTAGGGTTTTGCGGGCTACAAATTGTGGCCCCGAGTTCCATCAGAGCTTGATTGAAGTCGCCGGGTTTTCCCCCTTTTGAAAAGGGGGATTGAGGGGGATTTTCTAATTTAAAATCCCTCCTAGCCTCCCTTTTGCAAAGGGAGGAAATTATTTCTTCCGCTATCCCCCAGATTTTTTTCTGAAACTTGGTATCGGAGGGAGAGCCTTTTAGCGCAAATAATCTTGAGTAAACTCGAATGACATTTCCGTCGACAAGAGGAAGCGCTTGATTGAAAGCAATGCTAGCGATAGCGCCTAGGGTGTAACGTCCGATGCCGGGGAGAGATAGAATTTCTTCAGGTTTCTCGGGAAATTTTCCTTGGTATTCTTTTAAAATCTTTTGAGCAGCTTTATGTAAATTGCGAGCTCGACTGTAATAACCTAAACCAGACCACTGTGCGAGCACCTCCTCTTCGGAAGCCATGGCTAAACTTTTTAGGTCAGGAAATTTTTTTAAAAAACGATGATAGTAATCAATGACTGTTACTACCAGGGTTTGCTGTAGCATGATTTCTGAAATCCAGATGCAATAAGGATCATTTGTTTTACGCCAGGGAAGATCCCGCTTGTGTTTGGAATACCATGAGAGTAGGTGAGAAGTGAGAAGTAAGAAGTGAGAAGTATGTTTTACTTTCTTTTTCATCGAAAAATCTTCTAACATCTTTCGTCTCACGTCTCACATAAAATTATGAAAAATATTCTTATATTACAACATGAAGCTCATGAAGGTGTTGGCGCTTGGGAACCCCTTTTTCAGGCACAAGGTCGCAAGGTAACAGTTCGAAATCTTTTTGCAGGAGATAAAGTGCCCTTGGAAGAGGAAATTTGTGCTTGGGATGGCATTGTGATCATGGGTGGATCCATGAGTGCGAATGATGAAGGAACACTCGATTACATTCGTGATGAATTGAAAATGGTGCCGCAAGCAATTGAATTAAAAATTCCTCTTTTGGGTGTTTGTTTGGGCGCTCAAGTGATTGCAAAGGCCTTAAAAGCAAAAATTACGCGTTTACCTAAAAAGGAAATTGGCTGGTATCCTTTACATCTGGGCCTTTCCTGTGCGAAGGATAATTTGTTTGGTGGACTGAGTGGCCCGATGATGATGTTTCAATGGCATGGGGAAACTTTTGAATTACCGAGTGGCTCGGTGCATCTGGCGAAGTCAGAGCTTTGTCCCAACCAAGCTTACAAATATACCGATAGAGTGTACGGTTTGCAGTTTCATTGTGAGATGACAGATTCGATGATTAAAGATTGGGTAGAACGAGGGCGTGATGAAATTGTCGCAGCGGGTCTGTCCCCTGAATTTATTCTTGAAAAAACTCCGAAGTATCTTCCTACCCTGCGTCATTGGGCGACGCAGATTGCAAATAAGTGGGTAGCTTTACGTTAGCTTATTGAGCTGTCTTAGGAAAATCGGCGATAATCGGATATTTCCCACTACTCGGAATTTGAAAATGCCACCATTCGGTATCGATGGGTTTGAGCTGAACTTCTGTGAGCAACTCAATCAGTAAATTTCTGTTTTCACATTTCTGCTTTTCGGCAGGAGAGCAAGCAGAGTGTGGAGAGGCCTTCATAGTAAAATCATCGAAAGGCGTAGGCATTTCCAAATAAGTTCCGTCTTCTTTAGCAAGTGTCACATCCATCGCAATACCACGATTGTGATTAGATCCTGATTTAGGATTTGCCACGTAACGCGCGTCTGGCACGAGTTTCCACATGGCTTGTTGGACTGAAAGCGGGCGCCAGCAATCCCAAAAAACCAGCTTAAGTTTTTTCTCAGCCAAGGTTTTTTCTAATTTTTGTAAAGCTTTATACAAATCCACATGAACATAGCAGGCATCCAAACCAAAATCCTTATAGACATTTTTTTTGAGAAAGTTTTGATCAGTATTGTAGCGCAGATCAGTGATAAAAGCAGGTCCTGACACTTTTATTAAAGTGGCAGTGGGCTTGCTTTCAGCACTTTGTGTAGAAAATGGAAAGAACAATAGAACTGCTAAAGTCAGAAAATTAATCCATGTCATGGTTATGTTTTCCTCTTTGATAAGGAATCGGATTTCTTTTTGCATCTACCTGAATGAGAGAGTGGGTAATGCTCACTTTATCTCCCTCATAATTAGGAGCAGTTTTGAGTTCCACCACGCGATACCAATATTGTCCTGCAGGTACCTCATAAACATGATCGATGCATAGGCATTTAAATTTAAATCCCAAAGAAAGCTCTGGAGGATTTACCGAATGGGGAGCTGCAAAAAAATGCAAGGTTTGTTTGCTGTCATTTTTTAGAACGAGTACGAACATTTTTGATTCACCCGGAGTGAGATTGAGCGTCGAATTAGGAATTTCACTCGTGACAGGGGCTTGGCTCAATTGAGAGACAGAGCCAGTATCCCACAGCTTCACTTCTTTTTGAGGATTGAGTTCGTAGATTTTCATCGTCGCCGGTACTTGTTTATAATCCCAAAGAAGCTGGATCGCTACTTTAGCTGCCGCTTGACTCTGAATGCCTATGACGCAAATTGCGATAAAAAGTATAAATGAGAGGATTTTTTTATTCACTTTGTCCTGGTTTCTTTAATTTTAATTTAAGTTGAGTGAAATTTAACTTTTTCGAAGTGCTGGTGTTTTGAATAAGATAATCGGTTCCACTTTTAGATAGTGTTAAATAATCCTCAAAAATCTTTTCCTGATTTTCTCCTGTAGTCTTTACAAGGTTGCAATCTCTGCCACAACCATTGCAATCTCCTCCTTCTCCCTCATTTTTTCTCAAGTAACCAAAAATTCTTAGCTTAATACCTTGAGGAGAACTTTCTTTTACTTCGTAACTGCCTAGAGCATAAAAATCTTCAAATCGACCTGCATTGTCGACAAACCCTTCCACATAAGCACTGCCGTCGCTGCGAAATCGAAACATCCATTCTTTTGATTTTGAGCCTTTCAATTCATTCATCGTAAGAGTTTCATCAAGCACCGCTCTTACATCGGCCTTTTGAAATTCTTGTCGGTTTTGTGTGATAACATTTTTAAGATTTTCCAAAGGATTGATATAAAACCAATCCTTTCCGTCGTAAAAGCGCAATTCGCTGATGACCAAGTCCTTATATTTTTTACCTGGGTAAGCTTCTTCCACAGTGAGTTTAAGGGTTTTTCCTGTGTAGGGTTTGTCCAATACGATTTCTTGGCCGCCCATCACATCGACCACACTGGCTTCGCTGCGATAATTGTTATCTCCTTCGATCAGTAATTTTTTGACGCGGGCATTGGAGTAACAATGAACATCCGAGCGTTGATAACCATTCCAAAGTTTGATTTTTTCAATGTGTTGAGGTTGGGCAAATTCGAAGTTGAGATTTTCACCCACTGATTTTCCATCGGCAGACCAAGCATACTCATATTTGCCGTCAAAGAGATTCATGATGTTATAAGATGACACAGGATTTAGAGTAGAGCTGGCGGTCACCTTGCCTTCCACTACTTTAGGGGGGACGAGGGTGTAAGCTTGTCCTGTAGAGTTGAATAATTTGATTTGAGAAATGCAGATATTTTTGTTGGTGGTAAAGTTAATCGTGAGAGAACGAACCCCATTTCGTGAAGTGTTTGAAACGAGCTGATTACCAGTATTAGTGAGAGCGACTCGGTCATAAAAATTAACAAACATATTTGCTGGGCTTGTAAAAGGTGCTGAACAGGAGTTGATTTCAATTTTTCCTAAGGAAAAGGCTTTATCAAAATAAAGATGTAGCTTGACGAATTCAAGATTAGCTTCAGGACGCCAACCTTTGCCGTTCAGAGCATCTAAGGGAAGAGTTTGGTCGATAGAGGTGGAAGCCACCATGGAAACCGGCAAAAGATTGCTGGTGGTGTTTTGTGCAGCCAGGGGAAAAGCAATGAGCATAAAAGTAGTAAGGACGAATCCCTTCAATGTTTTCATGGAGCACCTTTCTTTTAGAACTTAGGGTAAATTCCAAGTTTTTTGATATTTTTTATATTCTGCTTCAGGCAATTGCACGAGAGTAGATTTTTTTTGAGGATCCAACCATTGCAAGATACTTTCAATCTCCTTTATTTCCATGGCAGTACAGCCAGCCGTTCCACTCGCAGGCCCTCTCCAAACATGAAGAAAAATACAACTGCCTGAGCCCTTTTTGACTGGATTTGAATTGGCTTCAACGACGATCAATCGTTCGTAGAGATTATCTTTGCGTTTGAGTAGGTCTTTTGATTTCCAATCGGGTGTGACTGTGTTTGCATGAACGATTTGATTGTAAAATTTGGAATCAGGATCCTCAATGCACATTGAATCTTCCGCAATGCTTTCATATTGCCATTTCATGGAGTCTGGGCCTTGTTTCGCATATCCCATCGATGTACCCAGTTTAAAAAAACCTGCAGGTGATTTGAGATCCCCCTCTTTTTTGACAGGATCTGCTGCAGAGCTGGGAGTAAATCCTGACCCCCAGCCCATCCCTTTTTTACCGACGACGATGGGAATGTCTTTCCCTGTTTTCTCCCATTTTCCATTTTTCTTTTCATAGCGTTGAAGGGTGCCCGTTACGCTATTCCAATCAGGGGTTTTTACAACAATGAGCTGTTCACTATCTATCGTGTTTTGAGCGAATGAGAGTGAAGGGAAAAGAAAAAAAACAAAAAGGAGAAAAGTCTTTTTCATCTAGTTTGCCGTCTTCATTTTTGAGATGGCTTTAGCAGCTTCCATAATTTCGACAGGGACGGCTAATACAACAGTGTTCGAGGCTGTAGGCCCTAAGCCATCGATGGTTTGCAAAGTGCGAAGCTGCATAGCTCCAGGGCTACTCGCCATCGTGGTGGCAGCCGCTGCAAGATTAAACGCTGCTTCTTTATCTCCTTCAGCTTTGGTAATGGTGGCTCTTTTTTCACGTTCAGCAGAGGCTTGGCGACTCATCATTTTCTTTAAGTCTTCGGGCATGTCGATATCTTGAATCTTGATATTACTTACTTCTAAACCCCAAGCGGCGCTCGCTTTTTCAACAAAAGATTCAATTTCCTTTCCAATTTTTTCACGTTCGGCGAGAAGCTGATCTAATGTCATGCCGCCGATGACGTCTCGCAAAGTGGCTTGAGCATATTGGCTCATAGCAAAGGCAAAATTTTGTACCTTAATAATTGCCTCATCGGGTTGAACAACTTTGAAATAAACGACTCCATTGATTGAAACGGGAACGTTATCTTTGGTGATGACTTGTTGTTTTGGAATATCAAGAGTGAGAATGCGGGTGTCTACAAAAATGGCTCGATCTAAAATAGGAACGATGATGCAAACTCCTGGGCCTTTGACCCCTGATAGTTTTCCTAATCGAAGCACTACAATTCTTTCCCATTGGTCAGCAATTTTAATGGCAATGGAAATGAAAAGGGCAAAGAAGAAAGCTCCAAAGCCGCCCAAAACTCC
>CAYYEM010000019.1:0-13235 GCA_964470915.1 uncultured Pseudomonadota bacterium | reverse complement strand
GCAATCGGTGCAGCAATCGCTGGATGAGGATCATAAGCTTCTAAGCTAAAATCTTCATAAGTAAATTCAAAAATGGACTGAACTTTTGGGTTTATTTTCATGATCGGGAGGGCTTTGGGTTCCCGTGAGAGTTGCAGCTTGGCTTGTTCTATGTGGTTTAAGTAGAGATGAGCGTCTCCAAAAGTATGAATAAAAAACCCAGGTTTGAGATGAGTGACTTGGGCCACCATCATCGTTAAAAGAGCATAGCTTGCAATATTAAAGGGAACTCCCAAAAACACATCTGCGCTGCGTTGATAAAGCTGACAGGAAAGCCTTTTGTCGCTATGTACATAAAATTGGAAAAGGGCATGACAGGGAGGTAAGGCCATTTTTTCAATATCTGACACATTCCAAGCGCTTACAATATGTCGACGAGAATCCGGATTTATTTTAATTTGATGAATGAGCTGGCTTATTTGGTCGATTTCTTTTTCTCGATTACCCCAATGCCTCCACTGATGACCATAGACAGGTCCTAAATTTCCTTTTTCATCCGCCCATTCATCCCAAATGCTAACTTTATTTTCTTTCAAGTAAGCAATGTTTGTATCGCCTTTGAGAAACCAAAGGAGTTCATGAATGATCGAACGTAAATGGCATTTTTTGGTAGTGACGAGCGGGAACCCTTCAGATAAGTCAAAACGCATTTGATAACCGAAGACACTTAAGGTGCCAGTACCCGTGCGATCTTCCCGTTTTTCTCCCTTTTCTAAAATATGTTTTAAAAGGTCGAGGTAAGATTTCATAGCTTAGGAAGAATAAGAGCAAGACTCTTCCGAGAATGCCAGTTAAAAAATAGTTGAGGTGAAAAAAATAATAAAAAAAAACCCCTCAGCCTATGGCAGAGGGGTTTTTTATTTGCAGTATTTCAGTCTTACTTACCCAAGGAAGAGGAAATTTTTTTGGCTTCTGAAGAAACATCGGGCACAGAAGCTTTTGCAAGAACAGCGAGTTGACTTTTTACATTTTGGTCATTTGCTGCATTTCCGCCATAAAGCATGATGCCTTTAATGGCGTTAATCATTTGTTCAGGCTGTAAGTCAGTTTTACTTAAATAGGCTACTGGAGCGGTGTCGTAGCATACAACATCGGTATGGTTTTCACTGTTTACCAATGTCGCAGCCCCTTGTTTTTGACCTGGTATTTCTTTAGACCATTGATTGAACTCAATTACTCCACCTTTTTTAATATTTTTTGGTTCAACATCCATCATGACAGTGATTCCGTTTTTGAAGTGTTCCAACTTCACATGATGTTGAGGGTTGTTGATCACTTCAATTGGTAAAACTAAAATTTCATATTGTTTGCCATTTTTTTTGTAATCTAACACAGCTCCACGAATGAAAAAATCTGCACGGGTGTAAGTCCAAGCGGTTGGATAATCAGAAGACCAACCCAGCATTTTTTTCTGACGGGGGGCCACTCCCCAAATAGCTTCTTCTTTTGGTGCTTTTTTAGCTTTTTTAGAAGCAGCCAGGGCTTCTGAACCGGAAAATGACAGGATGAGAGAAAGTGAGGCGATTAATAAAGCCCCTTTTGAAATACTACGAAACATGAAACCTCCTAAAAATCTTAAAGGGTGTAACTGATCTCTTCCATAACACACGGTATACATGTGCTTCAAGAGCTTTGAAGCACTTTCTTTAAGTATGTGCCTTGGATTGAGCTCTTTCAAGAGGCTTATCGTAAAAAAAATTAAAAGGATGTGAGAAAAGAATAAAATTCAGAAAAATTTTTAGAGAAAATAATGTTGCGTCGCGGCATTGTTGGAAGATGTAAGCCTTTTTTGGTCTAAAACGATAAATTTTGAAAGGGCAAATCAAAATTCTCTATGAGAAGTAAGGATTAGCACCTGCAGCGTGATCAGTCATGTTTATACAGGGGCTTGCGTCGCCCCCTCCGTCCAGCAAAGCTGGACTGAGCCTCCCCTTCAACGGCTATCGCCTTTATGAAAAATAAGGATTAGCACCTGCAGCGTGATCAGTCATATCAACAATGCCTTGAATCGTGGGTTCTTCTTCTTTAATTCTGAGTTCAATTCCATGCTTGAGGGTAGCTTGAGAGCTGGCACAGCCTTGGCATCCGCCACCAAGTTTTAAATGAACCAGATTGTCTTTAATCGCTACAAATTCTGCACTACCACCATGACCTGCCAATGCGGGGTTAATTTCTTTACTCAAGAGATCCACTATTTTTTGGGCGCGAGGATCACTTAAATCTTGTTTTACAGGTAAAGGGGTAATCTTGGAGCTTTTCTGCTCTTCTATTTTAAAACCGCTGCTCCAAGCTGTGTCCATAAAATCAATGCTTGCTTCTTGAAGTGCGTGTTCTGTTTTCTTATCAATAATGACTTTATAGCCATTACAGTCGAGCAAAGAATCATCTGCAGTAGCAGTTTCTACTTTTTCAAGAGCGAAGTGATAGCCTCCTGATCCTTGTGGTTTTACACGAAGACCCCACTCTGCAAGATTTCGATCATGGAGGAAAAATTTAAGTTTGTTTTGAGCTTTTTCTGTTAGTTTAATCATAGGAAATACCTCTTTAAATTTTGATCTCATTTATTTTTATAATCAAGTCCCACTTTTAGTCTCTTATCTAGTTTGTCTAGCAGGCTGTTGACAAACTCAAATTGATCCTTCGACAAGCTCAGGATGAACGGTTATTCTTAACTATATTTGACCTAACCGTTCGTGGTGAGCCTGTCGAACCACAAAAATATACGTTGTCAACAAACTGCCAGGCTAAGCAAAACGTAGACGTTCTACTACTTCATTTTTTTCGATGTGCTTATCGAGTATTTCTTTCGCATCTTCTAAGCTTGCTACGCTATACCAAACAGCCTCAGGATATACAACGATTGTAGGGCCTTTTGCACAACAATCGAGGCATCCGGAAGGATTGGCTCTTACCTTGCCTTTTAAACCTCGTTTTTTGACTTCTTCTTTAAAATATTCCGCAATTTTAACAGATCCCTTCAACTTACAACAACCCGTGGGATCATTTGCATCACGTTCTTTGGTACAAATAAAAATATGTTTTTCGAAAGGTGGCATTCGTGGAGAGTTATCTTTTTAAGGAATAAACATCAAGGCTTGAATGAAAATGTGTACCCGGCACCCCCGAAATATGATTCGGCTATTTCCGTATGCAATCTTTTATGAGTGCGTTGAAAGTTGTGTGTTTGTTTATTGCGTAGCTCATACTGCCCAAAATCCTAAAAAATGGCGTGAGCGATTGCCTTAGAGGAGGCTATTTTTTACTTAGAAAGTGGCCGAAAATAACTCCACATAAATTACGTCATTTAGAATTAAATAGAATTATGAAACTCTACATAATAACATAGTTGGAAAGTAATTAAGGAGTGAAAAATTGAAAGCCGTCATTTATTTAGCTCGTTTCTCTTTAATCTTAACGTGTCTCATTTTTATTTTAGGGCTATTTTTTAGAGCGTTTTACTATTGGAAACTACCGGTAACTCCTGGAGATCCATATGGTATCGCAGATATCAATGAGCTTGAAATCTACATTTTTCTTGTAGCCGCTTCAATTTTCTCAGGTGTTCTTGGTATTTCTTTAATTTTGATAAAGCGCTTTAAACAAAAAGCTCTGGGAATAGCGCTTTTAATTATTAGCCTTATAGCGGTTCCTATTTATAATTTTATACATCCCGTTGTATCACGGTTAACTGCACCATAATAAGACCTAGTCTAATATATACAGGTACGAAGGTTGATAAATTTTTAACAGTATCATCTTTTGCTGTCATCTTGAATGAGAGTGACTGCGACTGGGTGATTGAAAAAACCTTTGGGTCTGCAGTTCTTTCCCCTGAAATATTACCTTATGAAATTGGTAATGCCTTAATCGCCATGAAGAAAAGGAAGCGCCTGACAGATCGGAGGTTTTTAAAGCTTTTGATATCTCACAAAAAATTTCTGTGAAGTTAGTGCCGGTAAAAATACAACACGCCCTCAAGATAGCTTCCCAATTCGTGAGTCAAGAGAGCAAGTCTAACCAAACATTCAACTGGTCTGCAGGAGCTTCTGCTTTGTTGCCAGAATTTCGCGCAGCCGGTCTACAGTCTTGTAGCACCCTTTGAGTTCCTTAATAGGATGATTGTGATAACTAATATCTAATAGGCACCTTAAAAGAAAATCAATCCTGGGAGCTTTATGGGAACCGTTTTTAACAAAAATAACTTACTGACATTTTCACTGAGAAGTTCACTGACATATTGACGGAGCTGCTACAGGCTTGAATGAAAATGAATTAGCCGACGTTGGTAGAATAGACGTCTGCGGGGTTAGGCTGTTCTGGATTATCACGGTGAGGATTTTCTCCTCCGGAACCTTGACCAGAATGCCCTTGAGAAGAACCTTCACGAGATTCACCAAAGCCCTCTTGTCCAGAATCAGCACTTGCGGAAGCCCCTACAGGTCTTACGCTATAAGCAGAGACGGCGTAATTATTAGAAGCAAATAAAATCGAAGCGGCAGGGTTTATTTGATTCACTGTAGAATGTTGTGCACCTCCCATCATCGCTGCAAAGGCGGTGACGAAAGGAGAAGGCAGTGAGCTTGTAATATTGTGTGCATTTGCCTCACTCAAGCCTAAAAATTGTAAGAAACGAGGAGCAGTTGAAGTTTCGACGGAAACGGGTTCACGTGTAATTGCATGAACCGTTTCTCCTGGAGCTAGCGGAGCATTATTTCTTGGGAGTGAAGTTCCGGGAATGAGGTTTCCAATATTTGCAGCCGGCCCTTGAGAGTTATTGACGGGATTTCCTTCAGGATGAACGATAGAGGAAAGAATGCTTGGGTGTAATTCTGGGTGTTGTATCGAGGGTGCAAGGCTGAGCAAAAGTGGAGTGATCACAGAAGCGCCACTTGGATAAAGAGTTCTTCCTAGTAAAGCCGCTCCACTTTCCATCACACCATGCTGGCTCATGTTGAATGAAAGCCTTGTAGATCGATCAGGGCTTGTATTTGCTGGGATCACAACCGCTTGGGCTGCATGGTTAGCAGTATCAGCGAGGTAAGCCGCTTGTATTGCAGGTGATACTCCCACCGAAGGAGTTGGATTGGCGGCTCCTCCATTGTTTGTAGCATGGTAAGTAGCATTTGTGCTGAGTGCAGATTGAATTTGCTGTTGGATATTTGCCGGAGTGTTTTGGTTACGAGCTACTTCCGCGAGAATACTTCGAGAATCAGTATTGTTGGAATTCGATAAAGCCGTTACTAAACTTTGGCGAATAGCATTATCTGCTGGGCTGTGGGTATTGTGTTGACAATAATACTGCAAAGAAAATCGCAAAGCTTGAGCGTGAAGATTCCGATTAGGGCTTTGATCTGCTTCTAAAGCAATGGCATGAATAATGGCATCGAGGCCAGTATCTGCAAAACTTTGATTGATTAATTCTTGAAAATCCGGATCGTTCGCATCGGGTAATTTCCCTTGATGTAATAAGTGCGCCAAATCTTCTAAATGAGGATTTACCGGATTTCCTTGGGCGGCTTCTTGATTGATCCAGGTTTGTAAAGCATCTCCCAAAGCAATTAACACTCTTTTTTGGTTCGCCTGAACTTGAATGGGGTTTGCATCAAATATGTTTGTTGGCCGACGTGTCAGAGTCAGGGGTTGAGCATAAGACATGCCCGCCGCGTCATCGTGCACGCCTACGCTAACATTTAGGTTTTTCTCGGAAGATTCAGGAACTACACTTGGAGTATATAAAACTTCACCACTTTCAATGGGTGTAGAACTACTACACACTAAAGCAGGATCTGAAACCTTAATTTCATTGGGTGGAGCCATTCTCTAATTCTCTCTAATCATTAGGGTTTTTGGCAAGAGCAAAAAAACCTTAAATTCCTATAGAGATTATCGGCTCATTTTCCCCACTTGTTGTGGATTTATTCTGAATAGTTTATTTTTGGTGCTTTAGTCTCCATTAGGTGCAGACCTGAAAATTGCTGGGATCATTGATTCTAAGTTAGGGATCAACGCACGAATAGTATTAGTCAAATTTTCTAGCACGTTAGCCGGTCTACCCCTTAAGCAGATAGATCCAACACACAAGGTAATTTGGTTTCCTTCAATTTTCATGTCTGAAGGTATTCCAGGAAGAAGCATTTTTGCAAAAGTGAAAGCACCTTGAAGCGTATGTAAGGCTGCGCTTTGAGCAGCTCTTTCAGCCTCACGTGTTTGATGGCGAGTGAGAGCCGCTTCGAAATTGTCGATCAATATGCGACGAGTTTGGCCAATTTCATTGGGTTGAATGACAAGATCTACACTACCCTTATCCATAGCTCGGGCAGCCGTGTTGACCAACATATAGAAAGCTTCCACTTGATTGGTGATTTCAATGTGAATTTCCTCAAGTTGGCGATTGATTTCCTCTCTATCAGCGGGGGAAGCCATACTCTGGCGTGTTCTTAACTCCAGAACACGAGGGTCTTTGTTGTAAGCTTCATCTCGAACCCGGAAAACTTTGGGAACTTGCATGGCTCCCTTGGGTCCTAAGATTCCTATCTGAGCAGTAGCATCTGCTACGGTAGTGATATTTTCATCCGTATTAATGGATTTTTCAGAAACGGCAACGCAACCTCCCCACCATTCAGCATAGGGGTGAAGGTATTGGAGCACCACGCCTTGGAACTCTTCAAGTGCTCGTACAATTTCAGCACCGCCTTCATAGACGCGTCTTGAAACATTAACACCGTCAGGCATGAATCCGGCGAAAGCAGGATCCATTACCAAGGGAATGCCTAAACGATTGGCAGTACGAATGATATTGGCGACTTTGAATGCGGATTCAGAATCAAGAGTAGAACCAAAGAAAGGTCCACGACCTGCTCCAACGCTATCCGGTTTAGGTTGGGGGAAAGCATAGGCCACGGTTCTACCATTCAGGCGAGCGAAACCTACCAAAGCAGTTGGGCCAAAGCCTTTCCAAAGTTCAAAAGTGCCCCCTAAAGGCCCTTGGTCAAAGAGAGTGTTCAGCACTTGACGCATATTGAAGGGTTGGCCACGGCCTGGAATGATGTTTCTGAGAGCCTCTCCTACATCTCGATCAGCTGCATCACCTGTTTCTACACGGGGGGCCTCCTCGCCACGATGAGAAGGAAGCAGAGAAAGCATGCGAAGCATATTCCACGTTACGCCACGTTCTCCCGAAGGCATTTGAGAAGCAATTCCAGCTTCAAACAAACGTTTTGATCCTGCATATTCTTGAGCGCTGACTACATCGCCCAAACCAGTTTCTCTCACTGCTCGAGGTCCTGTTAAAGCCGCTGCAGATTCAGAAAGAACGACATCATGATTGTCGGGGCTGGTTTCCACAGGAATCATATTGAGTATGCTTAAAACCCAATCATAGGTTCCAATGCCAATAGTAACTCCGTGAGCCGATCCAAACACAGGAATTCTTTTATTTGCCAAAGCAGTGATTCGAGCTGTTTTGGCAGAACCTCGGAGTGATTCTGTGCTTAAAAATATTTCACCACTAATATCTGTCACTTCAACGCCTTCTATGCCATCAATATTGATGCGATTGCCCGTGCCAACTAAGTGTCGAAGAGCTTTATGTTTGTCAGTTTTTCCTTCAGGTCCAATGGGAGTATTTAATTGGTCTTCAGTTGCCCAGAGCATCCAACGTGATTCTTCTTTGTTCCAGGTTTTATGGATATTTCTAAACACCTGACCTGCAAAACCTGAAAAAGGGCCTGCCATCGCGGCACCGCTCGAATCTGACGCGTAATGAATAGGAATGCCCAACTCCATAGCGCGTTCAAAAGCAGCTTCATAAATTTGTGCTTCAATGGGCCCCAAGCCTCCTCCATCGATAGAGGCATCGTTTCCTACCCACATTATTTTTCTTTCGTAGAATTCACCCTTCAGGTTTTTAGGGAATTTGATGGTGGCTTCGTAAACAATCATCCCTTCACGGTTTTTGCCAGGATCACGTTCTACTTCCACCAAACGATTTCCTCGAAGTACAAATTCTTGAAGACGTACCACATCTTCAGGAAGGGGAATCTCTCTCGGCCAAATTTCACGAATCACTTCTTCCATCAAACGCACTCGGTCATAGACATAAAGATTGCCCTTAGCCAGAGCAGCTTGTTGCTTTTTGACCAGGCTTGATTTGACCTCATGGGCACTGCGGTTTGTGATAGGCTCTTCCGAAATTTCAATATGTGCGCCCGCAGGCGTTCTTACTGAAGACACAAATTCTTGATAGTTACCTTCCTCCGTTTCCCGATGAAAACGGATCGCCGTTTTTTCTAGGCGAGGATCTCCAAAATGTTTCAAGACACGACCGACGGTGAAAGATAATTCATCTCGGCTCGCTTCCAAAGGAGCATGAATATAAAGATCAATACGTGCATCCAGAGGACCTCCGGGTGTGGTGGCTTGTACGCGACTCAAGGTGAGGGCAGCATTCACCGCTTGACGTTCTGCTTCAGGAACAGAATAAATTTTTCCAACCAAAGCCCGAGCGGCTCTTTGGATGCGTGGAATTGCTGTGCTGGGGTCTGCCAGATATTGTGTGATAATAGCATGGGGTGAACCCTGCATGGTTTCCATTGTAAAAGGGTTGAAGTCTGCAGCAAGTTCTCCAGCCAGTTTTAGACCCCATGGAAGTGCCCTGAGAGCAATTTCTTCTTCGGGACTCAATGAATCTTGGGGTCTTTGTTGCAAACGTTGGTATAATCTAAGCAGTAGATTTTCCAAACTAGGATCAAATCGATTATAAGTGAGCTCGCCTGTTACCTGAGCGATAACCAAATTACGCATATCCCCATCTTTACGAGGATCTTTACTCCTGGCTGTGATCGAAGCGTTATCTTGTACCCGGAAGGCAAAAATTCCTGGCAATAAAACATCTGGGATTCTTGTAGCCGTAAAATTTGTGACCCAACGATCTAGTTCAAAAATTTTCCAGGCATCCATCGGGTGAATATCGTCAAATAAAGGATGACGAATGAATTCACCTTTGGGGCCGTTGGGGCGATAAGTTCTATATCGAGGAGCATCGGGACCATTGCCTTCTTTTTGTTGAGCAATGGCTAAAGTCACTCGTTTGAGATTTGCGAAGTTTGCTACTTCTCTTTGGACAATCTGCTCGAGCTCAACTTCATTCAAGCCTGTTTCTTGCGGAGCCCGAGGAATTGAAATTTCAATAACATTCTCTAGGGTATTGGTTTTGGCTAGGCGTTGTTTAGCGGCTTGCAGAGCCCGCGGGAGATTTTTCAAACTCTGGGCAGTGACGAAAACAACATTACGAGAGGCTTGGGTATCATGATCCTTGAATTCACCTAGGGAGACTCCTGTGTCGTTATCTGTTTCAAAGCGAATGGATTCATGTTTTCCACCATGATATTCCCGGCCACCATAAAGTCTTTCAAATAAAATTTGGTTGGCAAGTTCCACTTCTCGTGGATCATCACTCCCCATTTTTTCTAGAAGAAAACGTTTGGCGGGGCGTGGTGTGCGAATGAGTTCCGTAATAGCTGGGCCGTCGGGAGCCTCAAAGCTGTCAGTACGGAGTGCTTCGGCAAAGAGCTGATTGAACTCTGTAGACCAGACTTGGCGTTGATCACTTGTTTCCAAGTGACTTTGTGCTTCACGTGCCAGGGGAGCTAAAGGGATTTGTCCCTTGATCGTTTCTCCCAAATAGGACCTTTGGAAGTTGGTGAGAGCGGGAATCATTTCTCTCATTTCAAGTTCTCGAATGGTTTCGATGAGATTTGAAATCGCCAGATTGACTGTTTTCCCTTCACGATGGCAGCGGTGAATTCGGTAAAGAGCTTCATCGAGTGGCACGGAAGGCTCCAAGCTTGTGACACCAAAAATGTTCAAGGCTCTCATTAAAGCGGTGGATAGATCTGGGGAGAGTTTAGTTATATCTCTTGTATTTAAATAATCTTGAAAACCGCTTGCATAGAGAGGGTGAGACAAGAGATGAATAGCAGAGATAGAATCTAATAAGCCTCCGACATATACTACTTCGGTAACTTTTGTTTTAGAGCCATCTGCTTGTTCAATTTCCCTTTCCACATTTTGCGGAAGACCCCGAAGCGTAGTTAACAATAATTGGCGACCTTCTGGATTTCGTCCCAATTGTAAAAGCATATCTCGTCCGCCCGCGACCAAGTGATGAGGCAAGTCAAATCCCAAAGCAGCTTGGGTTTGCCAAGAGAGATGCTCTGACAATGTTTCAGGAGGCAATTCTTGTGAGTGTTCTACAGTTGTAGCACGAACAGGATAGAAGGGTGCTGCAATTTTATCGGGAGAAATAGCCGTGACTGTAGGAAGAGAGTCCCGACGGGGAGACACTTCATCATCCACTGGGCCAATCACCACTAAAGAGCTATTGGGCTCTATCAAATCACCATGTTTTGCATGAATAGCGATAATTTTTCCACTCATGCGCGCACGAATAGCAGTTTTTTGTTTCATGGCTTCTTCGGTGAGAATTTCCTGACCTTCTTGAACTAAGTCTCCTACTTTAGGCATGAGGGCAGGAGGAGTGATGATTTTTCCAGAAAGAGGTGCGATAACATGCTCTTTTCCCAAAATTCCTTCACCTGCTACGCTAATATCGTATTCTACTCCGTCCAACTGGATATAACGTTTGCCTTGGCGTGAGTCGACAAGAGTTCTATAATTGGTTCCTGCTACATTGATGTCGTGGATGGGGCCAGGACGGGAAAGTCCAACGCGAATGGGGGAAGGAGAAAATTTTGCCCAGTAATGAAAATTTTCTGCGGCTTCTAAAGTGATAGGACTTCCATGGAAAGTTCCAGTCCAAGTTCCTTGAGCATCTTGTGCGAGAATGACTTTTTCACCTTGAAGTTGGATACTGTTTTCCAGATGAGTTAAACGATAAACTTCTGTATTTTCACCCTGCTTCAACTCAAAATTTTCGGCATCTCGACGAGTGACTTCAACTTCCTCTCCTCCCTGTTGCACAAAAAACTTTCCTGTACGACTTTGACGCAGGGCGAGTGTTTCTCCTGCTATATTGGTGAGTTCTCCATGACCCAGTACTTCCACTTTTTGTTGAGTGAGCTGTACAAAATAATCTCCAGGACCCGATTCTCTCACTTCAAATCGAAATTCATTGCCACCAATTTCCATTTCGATTTTGGAGAGGTCTTCGATGGATCTTCCTGCTGAGAGACCCGCCATATATCTTTCACGACGACCTACGTAAGTAGCGATGGCAGCACTGATGAGCGAAATATTCCAGTTTTCATAACTTCTTCGGCCTGCCTCGGAAGGAATGAATTCTTTTTCAATAAATTTGGTGTAATAACCTAGTCCATCTCTGACTTGAGGAGTAGCCAAAAGAGCTCGATGGAAAGGTACGTTACTTCTTACTCCACCCATTTCCCATTTGCCCAAGAAGGTGCTCATGCGATCTGCAAGCTTTCGGTTTACTTCTAATATAGCTTCTCCATTCAATTGAGAGGGAACTTCTACGCGAGCCATCACCTTGGCCACATTGGAGTCGTAATGGGGAGTAATCACACGATCCGTTTCGACGCCGCGATCCACACGAATATCTGGCATATCTGGATATTCGAGTCGGGTGAGTCTTCCGGGAGAAGGTAAGAAACTGTTGTAGGGATCTTCAGCATTAATACGGGTTTGCAAAGTTGCATATTGCCAAAAGAGATCTTCTTGGGCGAAATCGATTTTTTCTCCTGCAGCGATGCGAAGTTGCCATTCGACAAAATCAAGTTTGTTGATGCTGCCATCCGCACGGCGCAGACGCACCGCTTCTTCGGTCACGCAATGTTCTACTTGAAGACGGGTGTTGGCTTCTAACACAAAAAGACGATCTTTTGGTTCTCCTTCATAAGGTTTTTCTGCAGGAAGGCCTTCCATATCCCATAAAAACTCGATAGTGACTGCATTGGTATAACCTATGCCCTTTGAATCACGATTTTTCACTTCCTGCATCATCGCTGTGGCTTGTGAAATAATATGGTTTCGTAAGTTACTGGGTAGAAGCGCGGTGATATCACGCTCTTGAACTTTTTGTTGATTGCGTTGCAGCGAGCATTCCCGCACTCCCAATACACGGATGTTGCCATGGGCATCAGCGATGACTTGTGCTTCAAGGTGATGAGCTCGGGCAATGTACTTGGCAATAAATACATCGGCGCTGGGCGAAGTTTCGCGGGATTCTTGCACCGCTTCATCGAAAAATTTATCAAAGTCAGCGGGTTTTTCTACTACACGAATGCCACGTCCACCCCCTGTTTCCACTCCCTTAATCATGACGGGTTGTTCATTGTATAGATGATAAATTCTTTCAAATTCAGCACGAGCCTGTGTTTTGGCTTGGACATTCGTTCTTTCAATGCCAGATCGAATTTCCTGAGCACGGGTTTCTGCAGCCTCGGCTTTCAGTCCAGTCGTTCCTTCTTTGATGGCTTGAAGAATATCACTTTCAGTTTTGTAGACAATCCGATCAGAAGCAGGAATGGGTTGCAAACCAGCAGCACGAGCCACGTCATTTGAAGAACTTTTAGGGCCCAAAAGTTCCATGGCGAAAGCAGAAGGTCCTGCAAAGCGGGCATTTTCTGTAGAGACCATGCGGGCAAGATTGGGATCTTCTGCTGCCCCACCCCAACCTGGCCAGAGAATAATGTCTTCAGGTTTTACGCCTAAATCTCTTGTTATTTTCTGCAGTACCTCACGAAGTTTGGGAATATTACCATAAGACTCCATGATTTTGGTGCCACCAATGTCGTAACGAGTGGCGCCGGGAAGGTTCGCATGCCAAGAATCCTTGTCTGCACTTGAAGCAAGCACGACTGTTTTGAGCCCAAGTCTTTGAGCTGTAGTCGCTGCTCGCAAGGCAGCTTCACCCCGGTTTGCTACGACAATCACTTTTCCGTCTAACTCTCCCAGAGCTCGGGGACTGTATTCATGGCTAAGAGAATGTGAGCTGGCCAGAGAAGTGTTGCGAGACATGGAAGGAAGCAAAGCTTCCATTTGTCTGCTAGTAAGGCTTTGAAATGTTTGAGGGCGATATTGTAAGCTTTCAATTCTGGCATCAATTCCTCTTTCGATACGATGAGTGGCTCCACCTGTCAGCACTCCTGCCAGGCTCATGCCTGCACCCATGGCAAGGTTGGTGACTTCTGCTTTGGCTAATTTCTCAATGTATGAGC
>CAYYEM010000018.1:0-29291 GCA_964470915.1 uncultured Pseudomonadota bacterium | reverse complement strand
TAAGTTGCTGATTTGTGTTGCTGAACTGAAGTGAGGTTCTTCTCTCTAAAAAATTGGTCATAACTCGTCCTCTCCCTGATCCTAGGGATTTAATAAAATAAAATTAATCTAGAAGAACCCATCCAGGTCCTTCTCTAAAAAATCAAATAGGTTTTAGGTAACTATCAAATAAATTCGAAAGCTGAGTAAGATAGTTGCTAAAAAAATGAATTATCCTTCATTTTTTTTATTTTTAATTAAGGCTGTTTATCATTAGGGGTTAAATTCAAACTTTTTTGAAGCGCTTCTAAGGATTCTAAACCATCCAAAGCATATTCTCTTAAAACATGGAGGGGTAGCTTAGAAACTGCTGAAACCGCCTTTTGATATGATCCTTGAATTAAAGGCAAAACTTCTTTTAGAAAGCTCCTGTGCGAATCATCTCCATTTTTTCTTAAAATTCTGACAAGCTCTCCAAATCTCTTCAGACACATTTCTGTATCTTCTTTTAATTCCAACTCATTAGACGAAAGTTTAGAGGAATCCTGAGTAAAAACATTGCTTTCCACCGCATCTTCCACATTAGGAAGCACATATGAAATCACATTTCGAAATGTAGGTACGAACATAGCCTTAGCCATTAATGAAAAATCTTTTAATAAAAGACGATTTTCCAATACTCGGCGCGGTTCACTAAAAATACCGTGGCGAAGAAAAAAATCCCGAAGAGCATCTTCGTGGGGAAGCAGTGCAGCCATAGGTGAATCGAGGGGCATCTCAGCAAAAGTCATTAAATGTTCCCCTACCTTTAAGCTTTCTCGATTGATGTTTGCAACTACCTCATCATAGCGATCAATTTTTTCAACACCTAAACGGCCCTTTAAATAAAGCAGGGTCCTAAAATCAAAATGAGTATAGGCTTCTTCAATAAATCTGCTGAGCTCTCGCATCGAGGCTGTATGACCTGAGTAATAGGCATAATCTATGGCTCTAAGAGTGAGCTTTTCTAACAAATAGGCTCTGAGAACAGACCCATACTCTTCGGGATTATGTTGTTGAATATGTTCCAAACTTTTAAGAATCAGGTCGACTTCTCCTTCTCCTAAGTTTGCTTTTGAAAATTCCAGTAAAGCCCCTTGATAAGCTTCATAAGATCGGTAGGAATAAGCTCGCCCCTCAAGATTTACGCGCTTTTCCAGCTTACCTGTGATGGCATTGGGAACTAAATAATAGTGTTGCGGAACTGCTTGCCCCTTACTTACTTCTACTTTGAGCTTATCTTTTTCTCGTGTAACAGAAACCTTCAGTCCCGAATACTCCCCTATGATTACCAGGCTTTGAGTATCGGCGATTAATTGTTTATCTAAAACTTCTGTGAGGGCTGCTACAGCAGTAGCTTCATTTAATGAATCAAATCCTGAATATTTGATCTCAAAAGTAGGAGAGTAAGCCTCAAAGTAACTTCTCTCGATGGATAAAAGTCGCAAAAACTCCGATTCAATTTTAGCTGCATCTTGCACCACAAAACCACGAAGTTTGCTATGAACTCCACCCGCTTTTTTATCAAAATAGACGTGCAAACCAAAAGTAGAAAGCGATAACCAAAGACTGCTGTCGTCAGGAAAGCACCTTTTTATTTCGTCATGCAATAAATTAAAATCTTCTTTAGAAGGAAACTGCTCACCCACATAACGCAAATGAATTTCGTCCTGAGCTGGATCCACAGTTTCAGCTAAAGCCCTTGCTCTTCCTGCTAAACCATTGGGATGAAAAATAATTTCCTGGAAACGACTAGGAGGTGAAACAGGCCTTTGGCGTTGCTCTAAGGCGCGATCAAAAAACTCCACACTAAATCTTAAAATTTCTTGGGGCAAACCCTCTTCCTCTAAAAGAAGCTGGTGATCTTTTGCAAAATAAATTCTTTCAATTGGATTATCAAATAAAAGGCGGCTTCGTTCTAAAACTTGGGTCCCCCCGATATTGTCGTCTTTGCTCCCCACCATAATATAAGTAGGAACATCTAGAAAAATGCTGTCCTCCGCCATTTGAGTGCTCCATTGAATGAGCTTTTGCCAAAAAACACTGGAATCATTCATCATAAAATATGGAGGTGCAAAACCACGGTCCAACCACTTTTGCGCGACATGACGAGCAGGACTCTCTACAAACTTTAAAAAGTTTTGCTTAATTAAATTCCCACCTGGATTCTCCTGAGTTTTAAAATCCATTCCAAGCCGAGTATAATCTCCTAGTGTTTTTCCGGATGCGGCCAGGGCTTCGGGCTTCACAAATTCAAAGCGTCGGCCTAATTTATGGGTGGGGCTTATAAAAGAAAAGCCGGCATAAGCTTCTGAATCATATTGAGCGAGCAAAGTGTGAAGTAAAGCGCCTTGAGAGAATCCAAAACCAAAAAGAGGTAGCGTATTTAACTCTGGATTTTTTTGGATAGACCGTAACACAAGTTGCATATCTCCCAACGCTTCGCCAGGACTACTCATATAACCTTCAAAACCCAAGGGATGCCCAGAAAAACCATGACCACGTTGATCTGCTGCTACCACGACATAACCATTTTCCACAAAATGAGTGATATGTTCTTCCTGCATAGCGACTGTTTCACCATAACCCGCTAAAAGAAAAATCACGCCCTTGGGTGACACCCCTTGGGAATCAAGCCCATCAGGCGATGGCCGTTGATGGGGCGACGCAAGCCCCTTCCGTGACCGATGAATTTCTACATGGACTGGAATAGAGTTCTTTAAAGCATCCGGAACACCTTCTAAAAGTAACGAGCTTATTTCTACTTCTCTTTGGGCGCTTTCCATTTGCTTGATAAAAAGATATTTCGCACGGACGGAGTGATCTGCTTTTTTAATAGCAAGCTCTGGCCGTCCTTCTCCCAACCAAGTTCTAAAGGCTGTTTCAAAAGACTCAAGCGTCACCTCCTCATTCCCACTCACTTCTCGGTAATAATCCATCAAGCCAAGCTGTCTTTTCGCAGCTTGCTCTGCTTGCATTCGTCTGACAAATTCTCTTTGAGAACTTTCTAAGCTTTGGGGCCAAAGCTCTCTTTGGGAATCTGATTTTGTAGAAGAAAAAACAGAAAGTGGAGGAGAGGTATAAGCACCCTTCAACACACTCTTATTTGATTTGAGAGAAAATTCTCGACTCTGGATTTCCAATTCCAGTTTTCGTTCTTGTAAATCAAGTCGACCCCCGCTAACCAGATAAGTCAATTTCGAACCAAAGCTCATTTGTAAATTTACAGCTTCTGCATGTACTATTTGATCCAGTAAAGAATCTTTGGGTTGCGTCGCGCAGCCCAGTCCATAGGCCAGTTGATGGCCTGCTACCATCGCACTTGTTTGGGATGCATGTGCTAATAAAGGATTTGTAGCCCTCATGGCATGGCCTACTATTTTCAGACTTGCAAAATTTACTAAATCTCGGCCAAAACCTTTTGCATTTAAAAAATCTTCTTCAAGCTCATAGCCTGAAATATGGGCTAAACCATGGGATACTCCACGAAAAGCAGTAATTTCTGAAAGTAAAGCTAGTGAAGGGGCTAAAACTCGCGCCAATGTAGGAAAAGAAGCACTTGCTCCTAAAACACCAACTTTACCTAAACGATAAGCAAGTCCGCCTACTGCCATAGCACTTAAATTTTGCCATTGGGTAGCTTCCGACACAAAATTGGAAAGGAGAAGATTCTGTTGAATTTGAACAGAATTTAAACATGAAATAGCTTGTAAATCGCCCCCTAATTGCAAGCGGCGATACAGAAAATTGTTCATCGTGTGCCCTTAATTTTTGCCCTTTCACTAAATTTCGACAAAACATTTAATTAGTTGCCTTGATTTCTGTGCACTTTACATATTGCTAAAGTTTTTATTTTGTCATAGCCCTTTGGCAATAACGAAGGGGATAACATTTAAGAGGGAGTTCCCTTATGTTTGAAATGGAAGACAGTAAACTCGGTAAGCTCAAAGTTTATAATGTAACTGAAGCCCGAGCTAATTTTGCGTCGGTACTTCGTGAAAAAGATGCAAAAGTAGTTGTTACTTGGCATGGCCGACCTTCGAAAGTCTTGGTAGATTACCAAGAATATTCAAAACTTCTTCAGCTCCAAGCAAATCAGACTCAAAACACTCAGCATCCTGAAGAAAACACTCAAAAAGCTGTTCCTGTGGCAGGGCAATGGAGTGAAGAAGATCTCACTCAAATCGTAAAATCGATTACCGAAAGTATCCCCACTTAATGAGCGGGTAAGCTTGTAGGCATTGTGGCTGGCATTGAAGTGGGCTGTGAGCTCGCTTGTCGATTCAACTGATATTGCTGAACCGCTGCGTTGTGTTCTTCGAGAGTTCTTGAAAACTGATGGGAACCATCTCCTTTGCTCACAAAATACAAATAATCTGTTTGAGCCGGGCTCAAAACAGCTTCAATGCTTTTCACACCAGGATTGGCAATCGGTGTGGGTGTTAAACCTGGGCGTAAATAGGTGTTATAAGGTCCATCTCTTTCCAGATCTACTTTACGGATATTTCCATCAAAGTTTGGAATGCCATAAATAATACTCGGGTCTGTTGCGAGCGGCATATTCATCCGTAAACGATTATAAAAAACACCTGCAATGATGGGGCGCTCTTCTGCTTTACCTGTTTCTTTTTCGACGATAGACGCCAAAATAAGTGCCTGATACTTACTTAAACCCAATTGGCTAGGAATATTAATCAACTTAAGTTCCAGCTTCTTTTTAAAATTATTCACCATCATCAGAAGAATCTGATCTTCTTTCATCTCTTTGGTGTATTCGTAGGTATCAGGAAAAAGATAACCTTCCAGTGTGGAACCTTCGAGACCATAACGGCTGGGAGCTTCTGGTGCCAAAGCTTTTTGAAGAAACACTTGGGAATCTACGATGCCTTTTTCCCCCAAGAGCTTTGCAACATCTTTCACACTATAACCTTCCGGAATGGTAAACTGACGACGTAGTCTTTCCGCTTTCAGGAGTTTTTGAAAAATTTGCTCTGGGCTGGCTCCTGGACCAAACTCATACTCCCCTACTTTCAAAACTGAGGCGACTCCTTTATAACGAAAATAATAATCCAACCATTTAGGATGATTGGTAAGACCTGCATTATAAAGCTCATTCACCAAAGACTGAATTCCCATTCCTTTTTTTATTTCAATCACGGCTTTCGGGCCATAGGGACGAGAAGGGAAATGGTAAAAGTTAAAAGAAAAATAGCCAGCCACGAGTAGTAAAACTAAAAAAAGGGTCCAGAAAATTTTTTTCATAGTTTTCCTTTCGACCTTAAATAATCTTCTAAAATCAAAGAAGCCGCCATGGAATCTACTTGAGCTTTTTTATTTTTACCTTTGATTCCCTTTTCGGCTAATTTGCTTTCTGCCTCCCAGCTGGTGAGTCTTTCATCGGAATATTCTATAGGAATGGATATCTCTTTTTCAAGGAACGCCATAAATTGACGCACTTTTTTGGCTTGTGGGCCTTCACTTCCATTCATGTTGAGGGGTAAACCCACAATCACAAGTTGCGGGTTCTGTTCTTGGATAATCTCCGCTAATTTTTCAAAATCGCTGGGCGTTCCTTGACGCAAAAAGGTTTTCTGAGGCCAGATTCCCACCCCTAATTCATCGCTTGTTGCGATGCCCACTCTTTTGTCACCCACATCCAAGGCCAAAATTTTCATCTTAAATATGTAGAGCTTCTTTAAAAAATTGTATAGGGGATTTTCCTGATGCAAATCCGAATTCATTTAAAAATCATAGGCCTTGTCCAAGGCGTGGGCTATCGAGTCTGGGCTTCACGGACAGCAAAGCTTTTAGACTTAAAAGGCTGGGTGAAAAATTGTCCGGATGATAGTGTGGAAGCAGAAGCTCAAGGGCCTGAAGAAAAAGTCCAAGCATTCATTCAAGCCTGTCATCAAGGCCCTGCTCGCGCTCAAGTCAAAGAAGTCAAAACAAAAAGGCTTCCAAATTTGGAAGCCTTTGAGGATTTTCAGATTAAACTCTAAAATTAAGCAAACTTCATCGTTTGTATAAACTTCTGGAAAGGACGTGCATAAAGTTCAAACTGATCACCAGGAAAACTAGCTGTGATATTAATCGCTACATCTCCTCGAATCAGGGTAATTTGAATTTGTTGCACTTTTTGACCGGCTTTAATATTTTTCAAGGCGGGAGTTTCTTCACCCAACATCTGCTTCATCGAAGCCAAGTCCCATTGGCAAACCATCTGCATGGCAGGCACGCCTCCCACACTAATCTGCTTTTCATCGACAATCTTAAAACTTTGAATACCACGTGCCTTCACGGCTTCTTTAATTTTTTCAAAGTAAGTTTTCAAATCAACCGCTTGATTGAGTCTTTCTTTGGTAAGAATAATATTCGGACGAACATTTTTATCTGTTGAAGGAATAGTAAGTGTCACCATGCCTTGGTCTTGCCAGTTTGCAGGAATTTCTACGTCTAAATCATTTAAAGTAAGTCTACCCATGTTTATCTCCTTAGAATGACTACATATTTCGTTTAATAAGTGATTATTATAAGCGCGGCTAATCCTCGCTGCAAATACTCTTTTTCATTAAATTCGGGAGCCCAGCAAACCGGCCCCCCGTTCCCCCATTCTTGCTCGCTCAAACAGAATAAATCTGTTTTCGCTTCACTTCCCCTATTTTCGACCACTTAACCTCAAATGTTTCGAAGTATTTAATATATATAGATAATTATATATCCAGATTCTTTACAGTTAAGGCATTTTGTTCGATAAATTCACGGCGTGGCTCCACTTGATCACCCATTAAGATAGTAAAAATCTGATCTGCTTCAACCGCATCGTCTACTTTGACTTGTAATAAAGTACGAGTTTCGGCACTCATGGTGGTTTCCCAAAGCTGTTCCGGATTCATTTCTCCTAGTCCTTTATATCTCTGAATGTAGAGACCCTCTTTACCCTGATCAAGAATATATTGTTTCACTTTTTGGAGATCATCAAACTTTTCCTCTTTATCTTTTAAAATAATTGAAAAAGGACCGTCTCCCCATTCTTTGAAAGTTTTATTGAGGTTTTTAAGCTCTATCACTTCGGGGGTACTCAAGAGCTCAACACCGATGGTTGTTTCTCGACTCACGCCATTGTGAACCGTTTTATAGACTAGTTTTTGAGTGGAATGCTCTTCATCTTCTTGCGTATCTAATTGAAAATCTCTCATGTCAGGATATTTTTCTGAAAGATAGTTAGAAAGTTTATCTGCTTGAGCATCTAGCTGTTTGGTGTTTTTTAAAGTATCGATCTCAATATCGGTTGCTTTCACTAAAGCATCCACCACCCGAGGATCCGCCTTAGAACGTACGTGATTTAAAGTATTAGAATAACGGATTAGTTTTTTCGTGAGCTCCGCAAGAAGTTTTCCAGCGCAGTCTTTAGCTTTTACTTTCAATCGTAAATTTTCCGTACCCAACTCAATTAAATAATCTTCTAGCGAGGTATCGTCTTTCAAATATTTTTCAGATTTTCCTTTTTTGATTTTATAAAGTGGTGGCTGAGCAATATATAAATGGCCTCTTTCAATCACAGAGGGCATTTGACGATAGAAAAAAGTAAGAAGCAGCGTGCGGATATGGGCTCCGTCAACGTCCGCATCGGTCATGATGATAATGTTATGATAACGCAGTTTTTCGATATCAAAATCTTGTTCTCCAATCCCTGTTCCCAAGGCGGTAATCAAAGTTCTAATTTCATCAGAGGTTAGCATTTTATCGAAACGAGCTTTTTCAACGTTCAGGATTTTTCCTTTCAAAGGAAGAATGGCCTGATTTCGACGGTCACGGCCTTGTTTGGCAGAACCTCCTGCAGAATCTCCTTCTACAATATAGAGTTCTGAAAATTTAGGATCTTTCTCTTGGCAATCTGCCAATTTTCCTGGCAAAGATCCTATTTCAAGTGCTGATTTACGACGCACTAAATTTCGTGCATTTCGAGCGGCAACTCGGGCTCGAGCAGCTTCAATAATCTTGCTTGCAATTTTTTTCGCTACCCCAGGGTTTTCTTCAAAATAGGCATTCAATTTTTCACTCACCATTGATTTTACAATGCCTTCCATTTCCGAATTACCAAGCTTTCCTTTTGTTTGACCTTCAAATTGAGGACTTGGAAGCTTGACTGAAATAACAGCGGTGAGACCTTCGCGAATATCCTCTCCCTCTAAGTTTTCTCCTTTGAGATCTTTTAGCAGATTGGCTTTATTCATATAGCCATTCAAAGAACGAGTAAGAGCAGATTTAAAACCCGTGACATGGGTTCCACCATCATGGGTGTTAATATTGTTTGCAAAGGAAAAAATCTGTTCTGAATAGCCATCATTCCATTGCATGGCAATTTCTATCACGACCAAGTCTTTTTCAGAGGTAATGTAAACAGGTTTGGGATGAAGGGGGGTCTTTCTCTGATTCAAAAACTCAACAAAACTAATAATTCCACCTTCGTATTTGAATTCATGATTTTTACCACTTCGTTCATCGTTAATCTTAATCTTAATTCCCTTGTTCAAAAAAGATAATTCACGCAAACGATTACTCAACACATCAAAACTATATTCTCTAGCTTCAAAAATTTTAGGGTCGGGCTTGAACCAAATTTTTGTTCCTCTTTTATCTGTTTTTCCTATTTTTTCGAGGGGTGCTTCAGGAACACCTCTTTTGTAACGTTGATGGTAAACTTTTCCATCCCTCTTGATTTCTAAATTGAGTTCTTCTGAGAGTGCATTCACGCAAGAAATACCTACACCATGCAAGCCGCCAGATACTTTATAAGCACTATTCTCAAACTTACCCCCTGCATGAAGTTTAGTCATAACCACTTCAGCAGCTGAAACTTTTTCGGTAGGATGCATATCTACTGGAATTCCACGACCATTGTCTTCGACAGTAATCGAATTATCAATATGGATGATTACTTCCACAGTATCACAAAAACCAGCCAAGGCTTCATCGATCGAGTTATCTACGGCTTCATAAACCAAGTGATGCAAACCAGGACTTCCGGTCGATCCGATATACATTGCGGGTCTTTTTCGGACAGCTTCAAGACCTTCCAAAATTTTAATCGAACTCGCATCGTATTTTTCTTCTTTTTTATCAACTGCTTGCCTAGCCACAAAACCTCCTTAACGCAAATAGCTCATCTACGTAAATAAACACGCTATCATAATGAGTTTTCAGATCAAATCATTTTATAAGTTTACTGGAAACAATACGCCCTTTTTTACTTCATAAGCAAGACCTTCTAAGCCTTGCAGAGAAAGACCTAAAGGTGTCACCGAAGTTAAAAAAACTTGGCAGTCGCACTCACTTAAAGTTTCAAGCATTTGACGAGAACGTTGTTCATCCAACTCGCTGAGCAAATCATCAAAAAGAGCCAGCGGACTTCTTCCGATTGACTTCAACAATGAAACCTCCGAAAGTTTTAAAGCGGCTACCGTAACTCGATGTTGTCCTTGAGATCCTTCTTCTTTAAGTCTAGCCCCTTCAATCCAAAGAGCCCAATCGTCACGATGAGGCCCTACTAACACTTGACCTCTTTGTATTTCATCGTCTTTTCTTTTCAAGATTTCTTGAAAAATTATTTTCTCCATTTCTTCAGGTTCTTGAGAATCCAAAGATTTGAGATAAGTTTCATATTGTAAATTTACTTTCCATTCATTTCCCGATAAATGCTCAAAATAATGGGATAGTTTTTCTGAAACTTTTTGAGTCCAATGAAAACGATAAAAAGTAAGACGACCTCCCCATCGGCTGAGCTCTTGATTCCAAACTTCCATTTGTGACGGGTTATGGACGCCTGATTCCCGCCATTGTTCAATTAAGCCCTGTTTTTGTTTAAGTATTTTTTGGTAGTTTTCATAACAATGTTCGTAAGACTCACTTAATAGACAAAAAAATCGGTCAAAATAATTTCTCCTCTCACCCGGTGAAACCCTGAAAAGCCGAATAGAGTCAGGTGTAAATAAAACGATCGGAATAATTTGACGCAGCTTTGAGTAGGGTCGAGGTTTTTTTCCATTAAGATAAATTTCTTTTCCTTGAGGAGAAAGAGATGCTTGAATATCGTAGAGAATTCCATGGATACTTAACTCGGCTCTTAGCAAACTCTCTTTTTTTTGATGTGCCACTAAAGATCCCAAATCCTGGCAACGAAAAGATTTTAATTCTGAAATAAAATAGATGGCTTCTAAAAGAGAGGTTTTTCCCTGAGCATTATTTCCGTAAAAGAAATTAAAACGAGGATGGGGTAATATTTTACAAGCCTGAACATTTCGAAAATCCTGCACCTCAAATAAAGAAAGAGGATTCCCCTTAAAATCAGTTTGCGATGTTTGAATATGAGCGTTCTTTTCTTTCAAAACTTTACCGTTATATTCTCATGGGCATAATCACGGTTAAAAACCCTCTGTCATATTCTGATCGAATAACACAGGGCCCCACCTCACCATTGAGTTCTATCACGATTTTCTCATCTTCAACCACATTCAAAACGTCTAAAAAATATCTGGCATTAAAACCAATGCTCAACTTTTCTCCGGCATAATCTACAATAAGTTCTTCTTTTGCCTCACCTAAATCAGGATTGGAGGTGCTCAATTCTAAAATTCCTGGACTCACCACAAAACGAACCCCTCGAGAACGATCATTCACCAAAAGAGAAACTCTTTTTAAAGCCCCCATCAAAGTTTCTCGATTTACAACCATCACTTTTGAGGGACCTTTTGGTATTACCGGCTTATAATCAGGAAATTCGCCATCGATTAACCTGGCGACTAAAGTAACATTTCCTCTTTGTGCCACACAATTTCTTCCATCAATACTGAATCGAATTCCTTCTTTATCTGAACCTTCAACGGAAAGTTCTCCTACTAAGCGTCTCAATTCTTGAACCGCTTTTTTAGGAATAATCACGCCTTTTGGTAATTTAACACTCTGGCTCAGCTCTCGATCTACGTAAGAAAGTCGGTGTCCGTCTGTAGCCACCATTCGAAGTGTTTTATCTCCCGTTTGCTCTAAATAAACTCCATGAAGATTATAACGGCTTTCATCGTTTGAAATAGCAAAAACCGTTTTATCCAACATACTTTTCAAGCCCTTACTTTCAAGAGGATAAGAATTTTTTTCTTCTACACTGGGTAAACTAGGAAAATCTTCAGCGGGTAATCCTACGATTTTAAAATTAGATTTTCCTGCACTAAGCTCAATTCTATTTTGATCTTTTTTCTTAATATGAATCTCTTCAACAGAAAGCTCACGAACGATGTCATGAAGATTTTTAGCTGAAACACAAATTTTTCCTTCGCTTTGAACTTGGGCTGCAACATGAGTGCTAACTCCTACTTCTAAATCAGTGGCTATTATTTTTAATTTATTTCCACTTGCTTCAAGTAAGGCATTAGAGAGGATCGGCATGGTGGTTTTTTTCTCGACAACAGATTGACTCCATCCAAGTGCATTTAAAAATTCATTTCGTTTTATTTTGAATTCCATGATTTCCTCCCGTGTTTTGAACAGCTTTCTTTATTCTTAAGTTATAAATATATATATATAGTAGATAATAATAGTCTTTGTGAACAAGTGATTAAGTTTGTTAAGCCTTGATAATTAATAAACTAACTTATGAGGCAAAAACTGTGAAAAGATTTGTAAGATTAAAATTAAAACTTGGGATATTTTTTTATTCAAGAATCATCCACAAACTTTTCTAATTTTTATCCACAGGCTCGTTCAAAAAACAGTTTAAAGTTTTCCACAGCTTTTCCAATTTCTATTCACTACAGAATTAAAAAAATCAAATCAAGCACAAGTCCCCTTGTTTTTTTTAAACAAGTAATTTTTTGAATTCTAAATTGAATTTAAACTAACAGGAGTTTTTCAATAGAATCTAGTTCTTTTCGGAAAGAAGGATCGTCTTCGAGTTTTTTCTCTACTTTTTGTACAGCATGAACAACTGTAGAGTGGTCTTTTCCTCCAAACTTCATTCCCAATTCTGGAAAAGAGGACTTTACATGCTTTCTGCATAAGTACATGGCTATTTGCCGCGGGCCTGTTAAAGTTTTAAGTCTTCTGGAAGACTTTAATTCTGTAAGCTTTATATTATAGTGATCTGCAACCAGTTTTTGGATAGCTTCAATCGTTAAATGACGATTAGAATCAGGAATTAAGTTCTTCAAAACCTCTTTTGCTAGATCAATTGTAATTTCAGATCCCACTAAAGAAGAAAAAGCACTTACTCGAATTAAAGAACCTTCCAATTCTCGAACATTTGATCTGATGTTGGTCGCCAAAAACATCGCTACGTCATCTGGTAAGAGAATTTGATCTTGGTCCGCCTTCTTTTTAAGAATAGCCACTCGAGTTTCTGTGTCAGGTGCTTGGATATCTGCAATTAAACCCCACTCAAATCGAGAACGTAATCTTTCTTCTAACTGTGGAATATCTTTTGGAAAACGATCACTTGTAAGAACAATTTGTTTTCGAGATTCATAAAGAAAGTTGAATGTATGAAAAAATTCTTCCTGAGTTCTTTCTTTACCTGCAATAAATTGTACATCGTCGACTAAAAAAATATCACAAGAATCTCGATATTTTTTTCGAAACTCGAACATTTTCTCATATCGAATTGAATTTATTAGCTCATTAGTAAAACTTTCACCTGAAATATAAATAACTCGTGTATTTTTATTTCTTTTTAAGACGGAATGACCAATTGCACTTAAAAGATGTGTTTTTCCCAAACCAACCCCTCCATACAAAAATAAAGGGTTGTAAGTTTTTGCGGGGGCTTCGGCCACAGCCATAGCAGCTGCATGGGCAAATTGGTTGGAAGTTCCTACTACAAAAGTTCCGAAAGTGTATTTTTGACTAAAAAGATCAGAAACCTTATTTGTTTCGCTTTCAACTTTTGAAACAACAGGGAGAGGTTTTTCTATATTTATGTTTTCAGCAGAAGAACTGTCTTCAGGAATAAGATCAAAGACAACTTCATGTTCAGAACCTGTTACTTTAAATAGCTCATATTTAATGAGATCGAGATAGTTTTCACTAATCCAATCTCTAATAAACTTATTAGGCACTTCTACTTTGAGATGACCCAAAGAAGGAGTCGTAAAAGTAGCAGGACGAATCCAATTATTAAAATTAAGTTCGCTGATTTTAGTTTTTAATGATTCAACAACTTGCTGTACGGTGTCACTCACTGCAACCCCCCAAACTTACTTGGTTTTTAGGCAAGCTTGGTTTAAAGCCAAAAAAATCCTATAAGACACAGTTTATCCACAACTGTGAATCTTTTAAAAAGTACTTAAAAATCAGATTGTTATGAATTCTTTGGAGGGAAAAATGCGCATTTAAACTTATATTCCCTTTTTCAACCCTCGTTTACTTCGTATAAGAAAAAAACCACAATTCGTTAAAAACAATCCTAAAAACAATTATTTGAATTTCTTTTAACGAATTTCTCCTAAGCCTTTCTTCTGCTTGACCCTCATTTAAAAATGTAAGATACCTCCGGCGCAAGAATTTGGGTCATTAAAAACATAAGACGAATTTGTTAAAGAACTGTTTAGGAGAAATTATTTTTCAGCAAAACATGATTTGTATCAATCTGAGTTTTTTTTGCAAGACATATTTCAATTTTTTTTTGAAAAAAATCTTCTAAAATATTTAACTTTGACAAAGAACATTTAAGATGTTTTTAATCGCGCTCATTTTTCCATTCATTGAATAAAAAGTAAAGAGTTACGGAGAAAAAAATGAAAAGAACCTTCCAACCCAGTAAAATCAAGGCTAAGCGGAAGCATGGCTATCGAAAGAGAGCTTCAACAACACAGGGAAAAAAAGTTTTAAAGTCAAGACGTGCTAAAGGTAGAAAGCGACTGACTGTAAAAACATACAAGAAGTAATGGTAGAAATAAATTTAAAGCCTGAAAGTAGTCAAAAATCGAGCCAAAAATTTTCTCGTTCTAGAAAAATTCTATCGCCTCAGGAGTTTAAAAAAATAATTTCTTCGGGAAAGAAAATCAGAAGTCAATTTATCACTCTTTTTGTGCTACAAAATAAAATTTCTAAGAGTCGCTTTGGATTTTCCATTTCAAAAAAGATCGCTGTTGCTGCAAAAAGAAACAGAATGAGAAGGATGCTTAGGGAATTTATTAGGAAACATACTCTCTTAAATCAGGGGTCGGTGGATGTGGTGTTGATAATAAGGGTTAATTTTTTAAATATTAAAAAAGATGAATTATATCAACATCTTGAAGATTTTTTTAATCAGGTTATCCAAAGGAAATTCACAGTTTGTTAACAAGGTTGTTTGTTTTAATAATTAGGATCTATCAACGCATTATTTCTCCTCTGAAGCCAAAAGCTTGTCGTTTTCATCCTTCTTGTTCCGAATACGCTAAGCAAGCTTTAGAGAAAAAAGGATTTTGGAAGGGTTCTGTTTATTCCTTTCGAAGATTGTTAAAATGTCACCCCTTTCATCCTGGTGGGTATGATCCTTTACAGTAGGAGTTATGGAAAAAAGATCATTATTAGCAATTACGCTCTCTGCACTTGTTTTTATTTTATATTATTCTTTTTTTATGAAAGTGCCGGAGCAGAATTCTGTAGCCCCAGTTTCTGTGTCACCAGCTAAGTTTAGTGAATCACAAGCTTCTTCTAATCAGATTTCAGTTACGAAATCAGAAACAAAGTCACAGGCTTTGCCTTCTAAGCCAGAACAAGTGCTGAAGTTTGAAAATTCTTTATATCAACTTGAACAAAGCACTTGGGGAGCGCGCATACTTTCATTATTGATCAATCAATATCATGAAAACGTTGATAAAAACTCACCTCTTGTAGATTTGTTTGCAGGAAAACCCGAAAACAATTTTTTAATTCAATTTCAAGAAGCTAATTTTTCCCTTCCAGCGATATTGCCTTATGAATTGGTTTCAAAAACCCAAGACACCTTGGAATTAGCTTATCATCAGTCGGACTTAGGCATTGTGGAACAAATCAAGTGGGATCCAAAAAATTATGTCGCTCATGTTAAGGTAATTTTAGAAAATAAGTCTGATAAAACCTTAGAAACTGCTGTAGCGATGAGCTTAGAGACTAATCAGCATGTAGTTGAAAAAAAATCCTTCAGTTTTTTAAGGGGGCCTGAAAATTTAAAATATCCTATTACTTACAAGGATAAATCCATCACTTTGCATTCAGATTTAAGCAAGTTACCTCCTTCGACCGAAGAAAAGGGATCTTTTGAGTGGCTTGGGATTGAAGATCGCTATTTTATTTGGGCTTTGGTTTCCCGGTCTATTTCTTCAGAAACTAAAGTAAAGTATGGAGTGAGAGATGGAAAAGCCCTTTTTGCTCAGTTATCCTATCCGAAGGAAGGAATTGCTCCTCAATCTAAACTTCAAAAAGAATTTACAGTATATGTAGGACCTAAAGAAATAGACTTAATGAAACAGTTAGGGGTGCATCTTGAGGCTTCTGTTGATTATGGATGGTTTAGTTTTGTAGCGCATCCGATATTGTTTTTGCTTAAATTTTTTCATTCTTGGGTAAAAAACTGGGGAATCGCTATTATTCTTTTAACAGTTTTTATAAAGCTTCTTCTCCATCCTATTAATAAGAAATCCATGGATTCCATGAAGGCAATGCAGAAACTTCAGCCAAAACTCGCTGAAATTAGAGAAAAATATAAAAATGATCGTGAACGCCAGAACATGGAAATGATGAATCTTTTCAAAACTTATAAAGTCAATCCTATGGGAGGTTGTTTGCCCATGTTGTTGCAGATGCCGGTCTATATTGCACTTTATAAAGTTCTTTATAATGCAATTGAGCTCTATCATGCTCCTTTCTTTTGGTTTTATAAGGACTTATCTTCGCCAGATCCCTACTTTATTTCTCCTATTTTGTTGGGTATTTTCATGGTCTTACAACAAAAAATGACCCCCTCTCCTTCTCAAGATCCAGCTCAAGCCAAAGCAATGCTAATGATGCCAGTTGTATTTTCAGCTTTTATGCTTTTTTTACCTTCTGGGCTCGTCATATATATTTTCGTCAATACTCTTATGACCGTGGTACAACAATATATGAACCAGCATGATATGGGCTTTGCAGATTTATGGAAGCGTTGGAGAAAAACCGCATAGATTTTGCTTGTTCTAGGCCCCCTGCTTCTATCTATATATAGAAGCCTATGAATTATTTCCAAGATACCATTGCAGCATTGGCGAGTCCCTCGGGTGAAGGGGGTATTGCGGTTGTCCGCATCAGTGGTCCTCTTGCACCCGATATTTTAAAAAAAATGTTTAGGGGTGGCCCTACCCTTTTCGATAATTGGCAAACTCATCATTTATATTATGGTCGTTTATTAGACATTCAAGAAAATCTTTTGGATCATGCTTTGGCTGTTTGGATGAAAGCCCCCCGCACTTTTACGGGTGAAGACGTGGTGGAGTTTCATATTCATGGCGGTCGATTAATTTCTTTGAAAGTGTTGGAAGCTATTTATCATTGCGCTGCTCGTCCTGCCCTTCCTGGCGAGTTTAGCCAACGGGCTTTTTTAAATGGAAAAATGGATTTGACCCAGGCTGAGGCAGTTGCGGATATGATATCTGCTCAATCGGAACAAGCTTTGAAGCTAGCTCAGGACCAATGGTCTGGTGCCCTTTCTAAGCCTGTTTCAGAATTACGTAAAAAGTTACTGGATGCTTTGGTTTATTTGGAAGCGGCCATTGATTTTCCAGAAGAAGAGATTGAATTTGCAGAACTTTCTCAGATCCAAGAGATTTTGGAAAGCTCATACAAACAGTTGAAAGCGTGGATTATTGATTATGAGTTGGGTCGAATGATTCGTGAGGGCCTTTCGGTTGTTTTAGTTGGGAAGCCGAATGTGGGTAAAAGCAGTCTTTTAAATTACTTGGTTCGAGAAGAAGCTGCTATTGTTCATGATGAACCGGGTACAACTCGAGATATTATTGAGAGGAAAATTACTTTAGGAGGCTTATTAATTCGATTGCTTGATACAGCAGGCATACGAGAGACCCAGGAAAAAGTGGAACAAATAGGAATTCAAAGAACAAAAGCTCATTTTGAGAGGGCAGATCTTGTTTTAGCCCTTTTTGATAGTTCTGTTCCATTAGGACAAGAAGACTTGGATTTGGCTAAGAGTGCTTTAAAAAGAAAATCACTTTTTTTAATTAATAAATCTGATTTGAAAGCTCAATGGCTGCCAGATGATCTTTTTCCAGCATCGATGTCTGCTCCTTATTTGAATATTTCTCTTAAGACCCATCAGGGGCTAAGTGAATTGGAAAAAGGAATTCCCGAGCTTTTTGGGATACATGAGTTAGGAAAAGGTTCGCATTTATTGATCAATCAATTGCGTCATAAGCAAGCTTTAGAGCAAGCCGCGAAATGTTTGGAGCTAGCAATTTTGTCTGTGCAAAAAAACAGATCCCCAGAATTAATTGCGAGTGAGGTGATGAGGGCTACTCAGTTCGTCGGAGAGATCATCGGAGAAATTAGCTCCGAGCATATTCTAGAGGATATATTTGGCCGATTCTGTATCGGGAAATAGTATAAAATACTGGATTTGCCAATGCGTCAAAATTATTTTTTGACGCGTTAAGATGCGTCAAAAGAGAAAAGAGTTTTATTGATATGAGATAGAATTATGTAATGTGACATGTTTAGGCTCTTAAATAGGCCCTAATTTTTTCTTTTAATGAATAGATTTATTTGTTGCATGAATGTTTCTGAAAATGGGTTATAGCGCTCAACGAGTAATTAGATGTTTTTTTGATAGATTTAAAAATATTCCAATTTGCAAATAGGCTTTGAGAAAATAATTCAAAATAGCACTTTTTTTTGAGATATGCCGAGAATGGGTATCTATTTAAATTGAAACTTGTTAATTAGTATTAATTATATTAAATTAATATAAATTAAACTTAATTAATATTTTTGTTTCACGTGAAACAATATTATTTATGATTTTATCAGATAAAAAATTTGATGTGATTGTAGTTGGTGGCGGTCATGCTGGCTGTGAAGCGGCTTTGGCTACAGCTCGTTGTGGTTTTGAAACCCTTCTTTTGACATCAAATGTAGATAATATAGCTCAAATGAGTTGCAATCCTGCGATTGGAGGTTTGGGTAAGGGTCATTTAGTGAAGGAGATTGATGCCTTGGGTGGGGAAATGGCTAAGATTACCGATGCAACTGGAATTCAATTTAGAAAATTAAATACTAAAAAAGGTCCTGCGGTTCAGGCAAGCAGGGCGCAATGTGATAAGTTGCAATACAAAACAAGAATGCGTCGTGTTCTGGAGACAACCGATCGCCTCCATATCAAACAGGGTTTTGTAGATGAATTGGTGGTTGAAAATTCTTGTGTGAGAGGGGTTGTGAGTAACTTTGGTGTGTTTTTTGAGTCTAAGATAGTGATTTTAACTACCGGCACTTTTATGAATGGTTTAATGCATTATGGAGATAAAAAGCAAAAAGGTGGAAGAGCAGGTGATATGGCAAGTGTGGGTTTGTCAGCTAACTTGAGTTTGTTGGGTTTTGAGTTAACTCGTATGAAAACAGGCACACCTCCTAGGCTCGATGCAAGAACCATTGATTTTTCGGTTACTGAAGCTCAGCCTGGAGACAATCCTCCTTGTAGATTTTCATTTTCAAATACTCAGATCGAGCAAAAGCAAATTCCTTGTTATATTACTTATACGAATGAGAATACACATGATGCGATTCGAAGTGGAATTGATCGCTCTCCAATGTATAACGGAACAATTAAAAGTATTGGGCCGCGCTATTGCCCTTCAATTGAAGATAAGGTGATGCGTTTTGCTGACAAAACACGGCACCAAATCTTTTTAGAGCCTGAAGGGCACCATACTCATGAAATCTATGTGAATGGTTTGTCGACAAGTTTGCCAATTGATATTCAGTTGAAAATGTTAAAAACAATTCCAGGTCTTGAACGAGCTGAAATGGTAAGACCTGGATATGCAGTGGAGTATGATTGCTTGCCGCCCACTCAATTAAATCCTTCATTAGAGACTAAACGAGTTAAAAATCTTTTCTTGGCGGGGCAAATTAATGGAACTTCAGGATACGAGGAAGCGGCAGCACAAGGAATTGTGGCGGGTATCAATGCAATACAAAGGCTGAGGAATGAAGACCCTATTCATATTAAACGTTCAGAAGCTTATATTGGAGTATTAATTGATGATCTGGTGACTAAAGGCACCCAGGAACCATATCGTATGTTTACCTCTAGAGCAGAGCATCGTTTATTACTTCGAGAGGATAATGCCGACTTAAGACTGCGCGAAATAGGCAGAAAAGTAGGTCTAGTCTCAGATGAGGACTGGTCTTTATTTGAAAATAAGAAAAAAAATATTGAGCTATGTCTGAAACATCTTAAAGAAAACAAAGTAAATCCAACTCCAATTGTTAATTCATTGCTCAAATCAAAGAATTTGGCTGAAATGAAGCGCCCCACTAGTCTAGAAGAGTTTTTAAGAAGACCCGAACTTTCTTTTTCAGACTTAATTTCTTTATTTCCAGAAAGAATGGCAGATTTGGATTCAAAGTTGCCAGAAGTAAAAGAGCAAGTAGAGATATCTATTAAGTATGAAGGCTATATTAGTAAGCAGCTTGATTTTATTGATCGCTTCAACTCATTAGATAAGTTAAATATCCCACATGGTTTTTGCTATGAAGGTATGTCAGGGCTTTCAAAGGAAGTTGTGGAAAAGCTTGAGCGGATAAAGCCTATTACATTAGGTCAAGCCTCAAGAATACCAGGAATTACTCCAGCTGCTATTTCAATTTTAATGGTGTATATTAAAAAACGGAAAAACCATTCTTCAGAAGGCACTGAAGCAGATAAACTTTAATTAATTCCTTTTCATGATAGCTCAATCCTCACTTAGAGATATTTTCAATCAAGGTCTAGAGAAGCTTGGGTTGAATATTCCATCAGATAAGCTAAATCTATTAGAGCAATATCAAAATTTATTAAGTAAGTGGAATAAAACAATCAATCTTAGTGCTCATCGAAGTGTCAGCGACTCCATCGAAAAGAATTTTTTAGATAGTATCATATTATCTCAATTGGTGAGCGAAAGAGTTATATTTGATTTCGGTTCTGGTGCTGGCTTCCCCGGATTGGTTATTGCTATCTTAAACCCTCAAAGCAAAGTCTATCTTTTAGAAGCCGATCAAAAGAAAGTAAGTTTTTTAAAAACAGCATCACTTGCTTTGCCAGTAAAGAACGCAGAAGTGATTCATGACTATGTTCGTTTGGAAAATATTTCATTATCAGAAAAAATTCCGAGTGACATAGAGCTTATTGTTTCACGTGCAACAATTTCTCCTCAAATGTTAATAGAATTTTCTTCACTGTCATTGAAAAAAAATGGAAGGCTTGCATTAATGTTGTCTGAAAAGCAGATGATAGATTTTAAAACTATTCAAAGTGAGTTGTTCGAAACCGAAATTAATAAAAAATATACTTTGCCGTGGTCTCAAATTAAGAGATTTTTAGTTTTTTTAAGAAAAAAATAAAACTTTAAGGTTATAGTGTTGCATTTTTTTTTCTGCTCCTGTATTTAACTTCTATCTAAGATGCTCACCTTTTAACATTCAGGGGTCAGGTGGCACGAATTATAACTATTTCAAATCAAAAGGGTGGTGTAGGCAAAACAACCACCGCAGTTAATCTTGCTGCTTGTCTGGCGGCCGCGGAGAGGCCTACTCTATTAATAGATCTAGATCCTCAGGCAAATTCTTGTAGTGGTTTAGGGCTTAGTAAGGAAAGTTTTAGCAAGAATATCTATCATGTATTGATCGGCACTGCGACTATGGATGAAGTGATTGTCCCTACAGGGCTGGATTATTTACAAGTAGCTCCTTCTAATTCAGATTTAGTCGCTGTAGATTTAGAGTTGGCGAGTCAATTCTCCAGGGAGTTCAGACTCCGTAAGGCCTTAGAACAAATTTCAACTCGTTACGAGTTTATCTTGATTGATTGTCCTCCTTCCTTGAGCTTGTTGACTGTCAATGCATTAAGTTCGGCGGATTCTGTGATAGTGCCAGTGCAGTGTGAATATTATGCCTTGGAAGGATTAGGGGAATTGTTAAAAACAATCCAAATGATTAAGGATGGATTGAACCCTAAGTTAGATATCGAAGGTATTTTACTTACAATGTTTGATCCTCGGAATAATCTTTCTCACCAAGTTGTACAGGAAATTAATAATTACTTCCCAGATAAGATTTTTAAGTCAGTTATTCCAAGAAATGTGAAGTTGAGTGAAAGTCCATCGCATGGAAAACCTATTCTTCTGTACGATATTCGCTCAAAGGGTTCAATGGCCTATCTAGATCTAGCAAAAGAACTCTTGTTAAAGTATCCAAGTGAAAATTCTGTACAAAATATAGATGGAGTTATTCAGCAAAAGGTCATGATGGCAAGTTAGTTCACCTAATGGCCCCATAGATGGGGGGAGGAAAAATATGTTTCAACAGAAAGCTTTAGGGAGGGGGCTCGCTTCACTTATTCCACCTTCTGTAGAGAAAAAAGCAGAGAATACACCTTATTTGCTCTGTGAAATTAATCGAATTGTTCCTAATCGGGAGCAACCACGAAAATTATTTGCCAAAGAAGCATTGGATGAATTGGCAGACTCCATTCGAGAAAATGGCATTATCCAGCCTCTGATTGTTCGAAAAATAGATGGAGATCAGTTTGAGCTAGTGGCGGGCGAAAGGCGCTTAAAAGCAGCGCGACTTGTTGGATTAGAACAAGTGCCTGTTGTGATGATTGAGTCGGATGCAGATCATTGTTTAGAGCTTGCCCTTATAGAGAATATTCAGCGAGAAGATTTGAATCCTATTGAAGAAGCATTGGCTTACAAACAATTGATGGATCGCTATCGATATACCCAAGAAGAGTGCTCTAAAAGAGTAGGGAAAGATCGCTCCTCGGTGGCCAATACCATTCGTCTTTTAAATCTTTCGGAAGAAATCCGTGGCTACATTATTGAAGGCAAAGTTTCCATGGGACATGCCAGAGCTTTGTTGGGTGTAGAAGACGAAGAAATGCGCCTTAAACTTTCACGTCGTGTTGTTCAAGAGGAGCTTTCTGTTCGTGAAATAGAAAATTGGGTTCGAAAATTGCGTGATGGAGTTCAGGTTGAAAAATTGATCAAAACGAAACAAGTAGATCCGCAAATGAACTTTTTGGAAAATGAAATGACCAAAATTTTGGGGACCAAAGTAAAAATCAAAAGCCAGGGGAAAAAAGGAAAAGTAGTCATTGATTACTATTCGCAAGAAGATCTGGATAGAATTTTTAATGCAGTAATGGGTTAAAGCGAAGCAAGATATTAAACAGGAGGTAATTTATGTTCGGAGATCGAGAAAGGTCACTTCGAGTGATCGATGAAAATCCAACCACTTTGTTAGATCGTGGTTGTCGCTTTGAGGGAAAATTAACCTTTGAAGGCAGCGTCCAAATTAATGGTGTCTTTCGGGGAGAAATTTTTTCGGAGGGCTACTTAGTAATTGGAGAAGGTGCTGAAATTGAAGGGAAAATTGAAGTAGATTGTGTGAGTATTCGTGGAAAAGTTAACGGGACAATTCAAGCGCGAAGTCGCATTGAAATGTATCCTCCTGCGGAAGTATATGGAGATATTACAGCGCCAGCTTTAGTAGTTCAGGAAGGGGCCATTTTTGATGGAAATTGCTCGATGGGCCAGCGCAAGCCAGTAGAGTTTGAAGCACCTTCTAATAATGTTTTTGATTTTTCAGTACAAGAATAGATCGAAGAATTATTTTGACATTCAAATTCCCTCCGATATATCGCATGGAACATGCCTCAGGTTTCCATCGAAGATATCTGTGTTTCTATTCGTAAAGATCTTGAAAAAGTGGAGGAGTTTCTCCATTCTAAACTTTATTCTCCTGTTGAAATGGTGACACAGGTCGCCTCTCATATTGTTCATTCCGGTGGAAAACGTTTACGTCCTATTTTATGTATTTTAGCTTCCCGACTATTTGGATACCAAGGTGATCGTGCGATCCACTTAGCTTGCGCACTTGAATTTATCCATACAGCAACATTACTCCATGATGATGTCATTGATAATGCGACTCTTCGCCGAGGCAAGGCCTCTTCTAATGCTTTATGGGGAAATACTGCGAGCGTGTTAGTGGGAGATTATCTTTATTGTAAAGCCACCTTGATTATTTCGGGCGATGGGGATTTTAAAGTTCTAAATGTTATTACTCAAGCTACTGCTGAAACCACTGAAGGTGAGGTTTTAGAAATTGTAAAATCTAATGATTTTGGACTCAGTGAAGAAACTTATCTGCAAATTATTCATTTTAAAACAGCACGATTAATTGCAGCCTCTACTCATGTAGGGGCGCTTTTAGGGCGTGCTTCAGAAGCCGATCAAGAAAGACTGCGAAATTATGGCTATCATATTGGGATGGCTTTTCAGTTGGCAGATGACTCTCTCGATTATGTTTCTTCTAATGAAGAAATGGGTAAGTTAATTGGAACCGACCTTAAAGAAGGTAAAATGACTCTACCTTTGATTCATGCCATGCGTCGATCTTCCAATTCAGAAAGAGAGCGTATTCAAAAAGCGCTGCAAAACACTTTAGCTCACGAAGAAGATCTGGCTGACATTGTCTCTTTAATCGATAAGTACCAAGGCATTTCTTATACTCGAAATAAAGCAATTGAATTTATTCAAAAAGCTAAAGGTGATTTAGCTCCATACCCAGAGGGTCCATTTAAGACGGCTCTTATTCAACTAGCCGACTATATCATTGAGAGAAGAAAATAAGTTCTGAGTTGACAAAGCACAAAGCCAGTTGTTAGTCGCTCTTTAAATTATATTCATTTGGTTTTTAAGGGAACGCAGTGAAATTCTGCGACGGTCCCGCCACTGTGAAGGATCATGTGTGTCCTTAAAGTCACTGTCTGCCAAGGGCGGATGGGAAGGCTTAAGGAAGTTTGCGATCCTAAGTCAGGAGACCTGGCCAATTGATTTTAATATTTCACACTCTTCGAGGAAAGAGCGGTGCTTGATGAAGTTTATGAAAGCCCCGCAGTTCGGGGCTCTTTTTATTTTAGGCGTGTTGCAGGGTCTTTTGATTATAAAAGGACCTGCATTTGTCTGTGCAGCAGAGCCTATCCAAGATATTGGCGAAGTTCAAGTGACTGCCACCGAAGAGCATAGCTCTAAAGCAAAGCCATCTGGTTTTGTCACGGTGATAGACGCCAAGCCTTTTATTAATAAAGTTAAAACCATTCAAGAAATACTCTCTCAACAGGTGGGTGTTGATGTTCAAGAATATGGAAGCCTTGGACAATATACTACTGTGGGAATTAGGGGTTCTTCAGCGGAACAAGTTTTAGTTCTCTTAGATGGAGTGAAATTAAACACAATTGGGGGAGGTGCCGTAGATTTTTCTTCTATTCCTCTCGATTCTTTAGATCGAATAGAAGTGATTAGAGGAGCTTCGAGTACTCAGTTTGGTTCTGAAGCCATGGGGGGAGTGATTAATATCATCACCAAGCGGGCTCAGAAAAAACAAAGCTTTGAATTAAGTGGTGGTGGGGGTTCCTTTCAAACAGCCAAACAAAACTTGGGTTATTCACGACGCTTTGAAAATTGGTCTTTTTTACTCGATCAAACTTTTGCCAAAAGTGCAGGAGATTTTAAATTTATTACGACTCCCACAATAATTGGGGGAGCATCGATTGGTGGAGGACAGGAGTTTACACGTACGAATAATTCTTTTTGGAGTAATAATGCCCTTTTTAAAGCTGAGGCTTCCCCAACAAAAAAATTAAACCTTTCTTTGACCTCTGATTGGTTTACATCAAAACGTCAAATTCCTGCCACCGAACAAGAAGTCATTTTATTTGCACCTTCTCAACTTCCCTTAGGGCGTGAACGACTTTTAAAAAATGTCACAAGTCTAAAAGCAGAACTAAAATCTTTGGGAGTAGAAGGGCTTAATCTTCAGCTTCAGCCCTTTTATCGCTATAATTTTAGTCATTTTAGTGATCCTCAACCTGCTTTAGGTGGAGCGATCGACGTGAAAAACTTCGATCATTCAGTGGGTGGGCTCATGGCTTGGGATTATTCCTTGCCCCAAGATTTCGTGCTTCATCACTTTAAACTGAATTATGAAATAAAAAGAGATTGGTTCGATAGTCATAGTCCCATTGGAAGCCCGACAACAGGCTTTCATCAGCGTATTACAAATGGAGTTTATACGGGAGATGAAATTTCATTTTGGGAAGATAGATTTTTTGTAAATCCTGGGATGAGATTTGAAAATACAACAGATTTTGGATCTAAAGTAGCTTTGTCGTTGGGACTCAAAGGCAAGCCTCTTGATTGGCTAACTCTTAAAACAAACATCGACAATTCTTTTCGCTATCCTAACTTTATTGAACTCTACCTCCCTAATGAGGGTGTTATTCGAGGTAATCCAGATCTTCGTCCTGAATCCGCAATTAATTTTGACGCAGGTTTTGAGATTAAACATCCTTATGGCTGGTTTTCAGCAAATTACTTTTTAAATGAAATTAATAACTCTATTATTTTTGTTCCCATTAGTGCGTTTACGATTGCTCCCGTGAACACAAATGAAGTGAGGGCTCAGGGCGCTGAACTAGCTTTCACTTTCACGCCTTGGGAACATTTGGATATTACAGGAAATTATACCTACCTTCACGCCACTCTTCAGAGTACCGGCCAACAGTTACCCGGTCGACCTAAGCAAAAAGCAAATGTGACACTGACTCTGAAAAACAAGTGGGGCTCTATATATGGCACATTACAATTTATTGATGATTTGCCGATTAATTTTTCGGGAACCACTTTCTTGAAAAAGCGTGCCCAGGTGAATGTGGGAGGAAGTTTAAATTTTCTGGAGTACTGGCACTTTGCCATCGAAGTAAAAGATATAAACAACATTCAAATGTTAGATGCCGTAGGCTTTCCACTGCCAAGGCTTTCAGCCTTTGCGAGTTTGGGAGTAAGAATTTAACGCGTCAAAAAAGGAGAAAGTATGAAATTTAAAAAAACAATAATCTACATAATGTTTCTTGGGCTCATGGCTTGGATGGGAGCATGTGGAGGAGGAACTTCAGTTGGGACTTCTACACCGAATACGATTCCACCGGCAGAAAATGCACCTCCTCCTCCAAATTCTGGCCCGGTTTCCCCTAAAATTACACAAGTAGTGAAGAATGCATTAAGTTTGGGAGCTTCAGTTTATCCACCTGATCTTGATATTCCGAATATACCAGGTTTGGATCATTATGCTTTTGTGACAACCTTTGATCCGGCAATCATTGCTGTTGATTTGAATACGAATCCATTATCTGTTGATGTAGGCAAAGGACTCCCCAATTTAGCGACTGTAAGTGGCTTTGGATTTATAATAGGTACAGCCATAAAAGATGCAACTCATGCTTATGTTTTGGGTTCCGAGAAGCTAGTGATCTTTAATCCTTCTAATGCGACGATTTATGGATCCATTGAATTTACAGATTCAATTAACCTCAGTAGTCCATTAGCCATTAGGAATGGAGATGGCTCTGGTGCTGGACAGGTATCGGGCAGTTTTACTCCATTTTATCCGCAAGGTTTGGCTATCAGTGGCAATAAACTCTATATTAGTTTTGCTAACTTAACTTTTACTGGGTTTGGAACTATTGATAAAGCAACACAAAGTTTGGTGAGAATTTATGATATCGTTGGAGATTCTATTACTCCTTCTGCTATTCCATACGTCGCAGCTAACGGGTTTAACTCCACCGGACTTACTGCTCTAGACGATGGAAATCTTTTGATTACCAATTCAGGAATTGGTTTGTATGACAGTGTGACATTTGTTTTTTCTCCCACTATTCCCGCTACAGTTGATTTGTTCAATACACAAACCTCTTCAACTATTGGCACCCTAGATTTGGGTTTATCATACCCCTCTTTTAGATCTTGGGCCATTACACCCGATGGAAATAACGCTTTTTTGGGTAGTGCGACGGCAGGCGTTGTGATAGAAATTGGCTTGAATCCATTCCAAATAAAAAGAGGGTTTGATAACCCCATAGTGATTACCAGCACAGAAATAGGCTCTGACTATTTAAGTGATGTCGTTATTTCTCCAGATGGTGGAGGTTTATATGTGGCCAGCTCAAACAATAGTAAGGTTTATGCCGTAGATCTCACACAATCTCAGCCAACGCTCACTGATCAAGTTGCTGATTTTTCTGCACCACCAGGAGTAGTTGGCGTTGGTTCCATGTCATTTAGGCCAGGTCAAGTGGGAGTAAATTTCACAGGGCCAGATTTATTTCTGCTGACTAATAATCCAGGAACTATTGCGGCAATTTTTACTTATTAAAAAAATAAAAAGGAAATATTTGTGGTGCTAAGACCCCAGAGGACTTGGCACCACATTTTTAGGTTGACCTGGAATCTAAGAGTATGGCAAGGCTGCCCTTCTCAATAATCAATATAAGAAGGGCGTTGAGTGGCTTCCATTTTTTTATATTCGCAAAATCAAGGACGCTGTGTGGAATTGAAAGTTCCAGAAGCATCTCCTTCAGATCTTGCACAACTTACAGGGGTTTTGCCTCGAAATGTTTCGGGTTTAAGTTTTACACAACCTGATTTCGTGGCAGGCTCTCAAGGAAAAGTAAGAGTTCATTCTGTCTCGAGTCCTCGTCATGTTGCACAGCATCTAGGCGTTTTAGGAGATAGAATGCTCCAGGCTTCGCAAACTTTAGCAGCACTTCGTTTTTATGATTTAGCATTGAGAATTGGTGCGGAAGCACCTTTGCAAATGAAGAGAGCTGAGGCCCTCTTTAATTTAGGAAGAGTAGAAGAGGCTCGTAGAGAAGTTGAAAATATTTTACGACGGGACCTCAAAAATGGTGAAGCTTATTTCTTGAGAGGGAAAATAGCTCTTCACCAAGAAAGATATGCAGAAGCTGTCCGCTATTTTGGAAATGCTGAATATCATTTTTCGAAAGAGCCGGAGAAAAGACAATTAGCGGGTGTTTATTTACGTTTTTCTAAAATTTATCAAGATAGAGATCAGCTCCATCTTAGAGATTTGTCACCGAGTGATTATGTGGTTGCGATTCAACAACTTCAAGCGAGAAGCAAGCTCCTGCGACAAGAGCTCCAAGGGTTTTCAAACCCTCATGCAGAGGCTTTGGGCCTTCATTTGGATGCCTTGGAAAATCTTTTTTCGAATTGGTTGCGCGAACTCTCTGTTTAAAGCGCTTATTATCTGTCTTGTTTTTTTCCTGCCCTGGTCTCTTCAATCTTATGAAAGAATTGTTTCTTTGAAGCCCAATCTTACCGAGATTCTTTTTAGTTTAGGGCTTGGAAATAAAATTGTGGGGGTGACCACTTTTTGTAATTACCCCCCTGAAGCACAAAAAATTGATAAAGTTTCGGATTATCTCCAGCCAGATATTGAAAAACTCCTCGCTAAAAAACCAGATTTGATTGTGACTTCTGAAGAAAATAGTCAACGTCGTGAAATTGAATATCTGCAGCGCAAAGGTTATAAAGTATTAACCTATCCCACAGACACTTTAGATCAAGTGAGAACTAGTATTTTGAAATTAGGCATAGAAGTAGGTAAAACAGAAGAAGCTCGTAAAATTTTGGCTGATTTTGACGCTCAGTTGCAAAGGCTTCAAAGCAAAGTGTTATTACTTCAGCAGCAAAAGCCTGCTTGGAAAAATCCAAGAACTCTTTTTATTGTGGGTCAACATCCCTTAATTGTCGCGGGTTCTGGAAATTTAATTGATGATATAGCGCCTTATTTAGGTCTTCAGAATGCGGTTTCAAAAAGCAAACTCAAGTATCCAAGTTTTTCTGTTGAACAAGTTTATGCAGTAGCGCCAGAGTATATCATCAACTTTGCAATGGGGACTGAATCTAGTGAAAAAGCGCGTCAAGAGGCCCAGGAAGAAATTGAAAAAATGAAGGCGTTGCCTGCCGTTCGAAACAAACAAATATACTTCTGGGATATTGGAGCTCTGCGAGCAAGCCCAAGACTTCCCCAAGAGCTGCTTAAGTTTTTTGAAGTACTTCATCCATCTCAAAAGGAGCCTTCATGAGATGGTTATTACTTATTTTGTTTTCAGCAGGAGTTGTTTTTGTTTCTTTAAATTTTGGTGT
>CAYYEM010000017.1:18622-29462 GCA_964470915.1 uncultured Pseudomonadota bacterium | reverse complement strand
GGAGGCTGGGGTGGTGGTGCCTTTGGTGGTTATGGTGGTTACAATGGTGGCCTATTTATCCCTTAAAATTATCAATCATTTTTAGTTTTAAAAAGCCCACTTGCAAAAGTGGGCTTTTTATTTTCTAAATCAAGAATGCAATTTAGAAACTTTGGAAAAACAGGCATTCAAACATCTGAAATAGGACATGGCACCTGGGCTATGGGAAACATGTGGGGGCCTACAGACGATGCCACTTCAATTAAAGCCTTATTAAAAGGCTTCGAACTAGGCATTAATTTTGTCGACACCGCGTGGATCTATGGAAATGGGCGCTCAGAAAAAATTGTGGCGAGTGCCCTCAAACGATGGAAAGAAAATCCCATCTATGTAGCTACCAAAATTCCTCCTAAAAATATGCGCTGGCCTGCATCGCATACTGTTTCAGTTTCTGAAACTTTCCCTGCTTCTCATATTATCGAGTATACCGAAAAAAGTTTACAAAATTTAAAAACAGACTGCATAGATTTGCAACAACTCCATGTTTGGAGCGACACTTGGATGCAGCAAGGAGATTGGCTTGAAGGACTTGCGAAACTCAAAGAACAAGGAAAAATAAGATGGGTTGGAATTTCGATTAATGATCATGAGCCCAATACAGCACTTCAAATTGTTGCATCAGGACTGATCGATAGCGTTCAAGTAATCTACAATATTTTTGATCAAAGCCCTGAAGAAAAACTCTTTCCACTTTGCCAAGAAAAAGGTGTTGCTGTTATTGTTAGAGTTCCTTTTGATGAAGGCTCTTTGACCGGAACATTAAGCCCACAAACCGAATTTCATAAGGAAGACTGGAGGAAAAGATATTTTAAAGGAGATCGTTTAAAAGAAACTTGTGATCGAGTCGCTAAACTGCAATTTATGATTCGTGATGAAATTAAAACTCTTTCTCAGGCTGCTCTTAAATTTTGCTTGTCTCATCCAGCGGTTTCTAATGTCATTCCCGGAATGAGAAAAGCCAAAAATGTCGAAGAAAATTGCCAAGCATCTGATGGAAAACTTTTAAAAGTGGAAGAAATGAAAGAATTAAAAAAACATATGTGGTTACGAAATTTTTATCATTAAAACTTAAAATCTGTTAGAATCAGCCTATGAAAATCTCCAAAATCTTAGTCCCTCTTGATTTTTCTGAATTTGGAAAAGAAGCTTTAGAAATCGCTCAACATTGGGCAGAAAATTTCAAAGCGACTTTACATTTATTGCATGTGATTGATATTCACGATCTCTACAGCCTCGATCCACAAAATATGCAAAGCTCCGTCATACTAGAAAACACGCTGCGCGAACATGCAGCCAAAGAACTTCAAAAATATTCTCAAAGCTTGAAAGTTCCCTGTGAAACTGAAATCAGGCTAGGCTCGCCTATTGAAGAAATCAGTGATTGTGTTCAGGAAAAAAATATCGACCTGATTCTGATTCCCACCCATGGACGAAGTGGCTTAAAACATGTTCTCTTGGGTAGCACTGCGGAAAAAGTGGTAAGACATAGTTCTTGCCCTGTGCTTACTTTCAAACCGGAAAAGATGAAGAAAAACTAATTCACTTCACAAATGCCCTGCTGACAAGTGGCTTCCTTAAGAATAGAGCGGTCGGGTTTTAAAAAAGAAAAAGTTTGAGAACCACCATTCACATCATACACAACAGATAAAATTCCATCGCCCGTGCTAAATTCACGAATTAAACTTCCATCCTGCCATTGGGTTTTTTTGAATTTTATACCTTTCTCTTGTCCTTCAAGATTCACCCAAACAATATCTCCTTTTTTATCATAGGAGCTTTCTTCTTTAAAACCTTCATAAGTGTAAACAATACCCTTAGAAGCATCCGCATAAACTGTGACCACTTCTTTACCTCCTTCAGGAGTACTTTTTTCATTTACTTGACTTACTTGTATGCCCGAAGACTTGAGAGGATCATCACTCCCTCGCTGCACCTTAATATCTCGAAAGACTGGATTTTTATAAGCCAAAGGGGCTTTCTTTTTTAAAGTGCCTCCTAAATCTTGTTCCAAAACTTCATCTCCCAAAGATTGTCGCGCACTTACTTTTTCAATACCTGAAGAAAAATTGATTGCTAAAGTTTCTTTGGCTTTTGCATCTTTTAAAACAAGATTTTGACCGCTCCATTCAACAAAAATTCCATTTTCAAAATAGATTTTCTTGGACGTAGCTTCTTCCAAAATTTGACCCGGCACCCCTCCTGTCGGAATCCATAAAGAATCTTCAAGGTTTTGTTCTGTTGCAAAAATAAAAGAAGGGAAAAAAAACAAAAAAAAGCTTAAAGCGCATTGAAAGAAAAAAATCATAGAATACTTCAATCAAATTTAAGCAAAAAAATCCAATAAAACCCTCTTTAAAATACAATTGCCTAGGCTGTAAGTCGCGATATAATGATAAAATCGGACTTTTTTACCTATTTTGAAGGAGATTTCATGAAACGGCTTTTACAATATCTGATCCTCTGCTCATTTTTTATATTTTCTACACAAACTGTTGCTCAAGAACCTGCACCCCCTTCTTCTCCACCCCCTCCTCCAGCAACACCTTCTGCTCCTGCGCCAGCACCAGCTCCTACACCAGCCCCTGCGCCTACTCCTTCTGAAGCCCCTAGCTCTGCTAGCCCAAGCGCGCCTCCTGCAGCAGCACCGGCTCCTTCTGCAGCTCCTGCAAATAGTGGAACTACCGATATTCCAGTCATTTCAATTGGAGACCAAGTAAAACCGATGGCTGGAGAAAAAGAGAAGCCTTCAAAAGACACTTCTACCGATGGTACTAGCCCTCGAAAAGTAAGCCGTAAAGCTCCTGTAGCCCCTAAAACTCCTAGAGTAGACACCAATGTTCCTCTTTTACTCGAAGCAAAACAGCTGGTGCATTCACGGTTTTCTCAAGTGGGAGACCCTATGACCTTTGTCGTTGCTGAAAATTACCCTTCCCGAGGCCTTCCGCTTTTACCCAAAGGAACTATTGTGGTTGGAAAAATTACTGCTTTGCAAAAAATGGATAAAAACCAGCCTGCGGGGGTCCGAGTAAATCTTGAATCTGCTATAGGCCCTACAGGCAGTGCTCTTCCCTTAAGTGGTTCTTTGGAAGTCATTCGACAAAAAGATCAGGATAACTTTGGTGGCAAAGAGGCCTTTATTCCCGTGGGCTTTAAACAATCTGCTACCCTCACCAAAAAAGTAACGGCTCGAGTCGCCGCAAGAGTTAGCAAAACAAAGGCGCCTAAAGGACTTGTCAGTGGATCTGCCCAAATGGAAGACGCTGAAATTTCTATAAAATTAGGGGGCTTACGTTATCCTACCCGTCTAAACATCTGGTTTGAAGGTCCTGCAGGAATGGATTTGGATAATATTCGAGCTGATTCCGTAAGAATTATTAAAATAAATGACCTGACCCTTTTAAAGCCGATTAACCCCAATCCTGATAAAATAAAGATTGCCGATAAGGATAAAAATAAGGTAAAAGATATCAGTTACGAGTTTCCAGGTTGGGATTTAGTGCAGTATCTGGCGGAGGGTAATTCAACAATTGTAATTTCTGCCATGACTAAAGATGGAAAGCCTGTTGAAATGATTGCGACCGTCAGAACTGAATATAAATAATTTTTTTTATTAGTTCCTTCCTGACCCCATAAGAGGGGGCGGTCGATATCCCCAAAACCGTCCCCTTTTTTTATTCCAAGTTTCCTGAAAAACCTCCGTCTGCTTAGTTAACTGCCTAATCATCATCACAATAAGATTAAATATGCTTCGTTGACTCCTTCACACTCGCCTTATATCTGAATGTTTTTTAGTAAGCTTTTATAGCTGGTATAATTTTCTTTTTTACAAAAACACAAAATGCTATTTGAATTTTATGAATTCAAATTCTCTTGAACGACAAATACGCCTCATGGAACTTTTTCATGGTGCTCCTATTTGCAAAACAACCGGTATGAAACTGAGTTACAATGACCAAGGCCAAGCCCTCTTTCACATGCCTTACAATCCAGGATTTGATCATGCTCTTCATCAAATACATGGAGGGCTTATTGCCACCATGCTCGACAATGCAGGTTGGTTTACGGTAGCACCGAATTTTGATTGTTGGGTCGCAACCGTAGAATTTTCAACACGATTGTTAGAAGTCACTGAAAAAGAAGATCTTATCTCAATTGGAAAAATTATCCGGCTTGGCAAAAAAATTACCACATGTGAAATGGAAGTCAGAAGTCCGAAAGGAAAACTTGTAGCCATCGGCTCGGGAACTTTTGTTACTTCATCAGTCCCCTTAAAATAAACTAAGCTTTCTTCACTGCACTTTGCCATCCTTCAAGTTTCTTTTTGACTTCAGATTTTGGCATTTGAGCTTTAAAAAGACGATCTTCTTTCCAGGTTTGACTAATCACCTTCGGACTCTCCCAAACACCGGTCGCAAGACCTGCAAGAAAGGCTGCACCCAGTGCAGTTGTTTCAATCATTTTGGGACGCGATAAAGGCACGCCCAAAATATCCGCCTGAAACTGCATCAAAAGATTGTTCGCGCAGGCTCCGCCATCCACTTTGAGCATTTTGAGTTTCTTCCCAAGATCTTTACTCATGGCTGTCAGAATATCGGATTGGCAAAAAGCAATTCCTTCGAGAGTTGCACGAGCAATGTGAGCCGCAGTGGATCCACGCGTAAGGCCGGTGATAATTCCTCGCGCATCCGAGCGCCAGTGAGGCGCTCCCAGCCCTACAAAAGCGGGAACTAAGTAAACACCATCCGAATCTTTCACGGAACTCGCTAAGCTTTCCACATCGGAGGCTTTTGAAATAATTTTCAAACCATCGCGCAACCACTGAACCGCTGCGCCTGCAATAAAAGCAGATCCTTCCAAAGCATAATTGACTTCTTTGCCCACTTTCCAAGCGACAGTGGTCAGTAATTTGTTTTTAGAATGGACAATTTTCTTACCCGTATTCAGCAAAATAAATGAGCCGGTTCCATAAGTACACTTTGCTTCCCCCGCTGCAAAACAAGCCTGACCAAATAATGCTGACTGTTGATCGCCTGCAATGCCAGCCACGGGAATTCCATCGGGCAAACCTTGGACACCCTTTGTAACTCCATAAATTTCAGAAGAAGAAGCAATGCGTGGCAGAATAGCTGCAGGAACTTCCAAAATTTTGAGAAGTTCTGGATCCCAATTCAAAGTTTGCAAATTCATGAGAAGCGTTCGAGAAGCATTTGAAGGATCCGTCACATGAGAATTACCATTCGTGAGTTTCCAAACAAGAAAAGTATCGATGGTGCCAAAGGCAAGCTCTCCTGATTTTGCTTTTTGTTTGGCGCCGGGCACTTGGTCGAGCATCCATTTAATTTTAGTACCTGAAAAATAGGGGTCCAGCACCAAGCCGGTTTTCTTTTTAAATTTATTTTCTAATCCTTTTTTCTTGAGCTTATCGCAGAGAGGCGCTGTACGTCTATCTTGCCAGACGATGGCTTTATGAATGGCTTGAGAATTACTTCGATTCCAAATCACAGTCGTTTCACGTTGGTTGGTAATTCCAATTCCTGCAATGCGATTCGCATCAATGCCTGAAAAAGATAAAGCTTCTTGAAGTGTTTTTACCGTACATTGCCAAATTTCTTCAGGATCATGCTCCACCCAACCAGGCTGGGGATAGTGCTGAGGGAATTCATTATTTTTCTTGGCGAGCACATTTAGAAATTTATCGAGAATCATCACCGTGGTGCCAGTGGTGCCTTGGTCAATAGAAAGCACAAGATCTTTCATGGTCCATTCCTTTTTTTAATTATCATTTTATTACGAATGTTTTTTAAAAAACTTTACGACGCGTTTTGCCACAACATCTTTGTCGTAGTCTACGGTAATAATGTGGTTGGATTTTTTGAGAGTGAGAGTTTCAACCACATCCGAGCCAATACAAGCGCGAATATAATCCAAATTTCCATAAGGAACTGTTTGATCATCCACGGCATGGGCAATGAGGGTGGGTTGATGAATCGTACGTAATTCTTTGCGAACCTTTTGTTGAATATCAAGCAGATTGGCTACCGAAGCCACCGGAACTTTTTCATAAGTTTGATGTCTTCTTTGTGCTTGAGGATCTTTAATCGATACCAAATATTTTTTTTGATATTTATACAGGTATTTTAAGGGTGTTTTCCAAACCAGGGGAAACAAATATCGAATCAGCCATCCGTCTAAAAATAAGGGGGTTGCAAGCAATGAAACCGCCTTAATATTACGGTGCTGATGAGCTAAATGCAATGCCAGCAAGCCTCCCATCGAAAGTCCCACAACACAAATGGAATCACAGTGATTTTTCATGCGGTAATAAGCTTCTTCCACACTGCGATACCAATCGATCCAACTGGTTTGTTCCAGCTCTTCAGCAAAAGTGCCATGCCCGGCTAAAACCGGCGCAATCACACTAAAATCTTCCTCATGAAGCTTAGACGCTAGATAATGAAAACAATCGGGCGTCGCGGTAAAACCATGTAAAAGTAAAACTCCCTTGCGAGAACCTACAAGTTCGATAGGCGAAATAGGCCTGTGAATTCCGGGTCTTGTTTTTTTCATATGAGGAAAAAATCCTACACAAAAGTATAGCTAGGATGCAAGAAAACTAAAATTATCAAAAGACCTTGACACCGTCAAAAAGCACATGTTAACGCAGCGCCGCATCATAAATTCGGATTTCATTCGCGGTTTTAAAAACCAACATTAATTTTAAATTCTACGAGTCAAAAATAGACTATGGATTTAAGCCCAAATATCACATTTTTCTACCAGCTTGCCCTCTTTCTCGTTGTATTAGCCGTTTTGAACCACTTTCTCTTTCAGCCGGCCTTACGAGTAATAGATAAACGCAAAAGCGCCACCAGTGGAGTCAAAGAAGAAGTGGCACATCTTCATCAAATGACAGATGAAAAAATTCGTGAGTATGAAGATAAAGTCTATCAGACAAAACTTCGTGGTGCTGCTCTCAAAGATAAGCTTAAAAAAGAAGGCGAAGAAGAAGCCAACAAAATCATCAGTAAAGCCCGTGAAGCTTCTGATTCTTTGATTATTGAAATGGAAGCAAAGCTAGCTAAAGAAGAAAGCCAAGCTGAAATGGAATTGAAAAACGCACTCCAAGAGCTGGCAAAACAAATGGCTGAAAAAGTAATGGAAAGAAAAGTTTCATAACATGAAAAAACTCTCTTACTTCACCAGTTTAATGACCGTATTACTAGCAGCGCCTCTACTCCAAGCTGCTGAAGGATCCCATACGATCAATCCAATGAGTGATATTATTTATCCTTGGATCAATTTTATCATCCTTCTCTCTTTGCTCATTTTTCTTCTGAAAAAACCTGCTAAAGAATTTTTCCTCGCTCGTTCCAAAAATGTAGCTCAAGACATTGAACAGGCTGCTCATGAAAAACATGAAGCCGAAGCAAAATACTTAAACTACGATCGTCGTCTCAAAAACATTGAAAGTGAAATGGATGCTCTCTTGCAATCTTTGAAAAAAGAAGGAGAGCTTGCTCGACAAAAAATTGTAGAAGAAGCTCAAAACTCTTCAAAACGCATTGAAGATACTTCCCGATGGATTGTGAATCAGGAAATTAGAAAAGCCAAGGAAGCTCTCAAAGAAAAGTCTGTGCAAATCATCGCAGAGCGTGCTGAACAATTAGTTAGAGACAATTTACAAGCTAAAGACCGTCAAAGTTTAGTAGAAAAAGCCTTAAATAAATTGGAGGGCGCCGCATGATAGGTGGATCCATTGGCAGACGTTACGCTAAAGCCCTTCTTGATTTGGCGGGTGAACAAAATAAAGTGGATGATTTTTTAAGCCAACTTTTAGCGGTGCAGTCTTTATTAAATTCTTCCCAAGATATTGATTTTCTTCTTACAGATCCCGCTTTTGAAGCAAAAGATCGCAAAGAAGTGTTTCAACTATTAGGTCAAAAACTTTCCTTGAGCCCTAGTCTGCAAAACTTTATCAAGCTATTGATTGACCGTGAACGCATTAGCTTTTTTGACGATATTGTATCTTCTTACCGTGAACAAGCTGACGACATTATGAAACGTGTTCGCGTTCAAATTAAAAGCGCTAACACCTTGAATGCCGAAGAAGAAAGCCGTTTGAAAAAAATTGTAGAAAAAATCACTGGAAAAGAAGCCATTTTAGAAATTAACACAGACTCTCAACTTTTAGGCGGTGTGGTGATTAAAGTAAGAGATATGGTTTTTGATGGAAGTTTAAAAAATGCCCTGCATCAACTGAAAGAAAACATGCTGAGTGTAGGAGTTTAAAAAGTTTATCTGAGGAGATATTATGCAAATTCGTCCCGAAGAAATTAGCCAGATTATTCGTCAACAGATCGAAAACTACGACAAAGTTGTAGAACGCTCTGAAGTTGGTACCGTCCTTTCCATTGGTGACGGTATTGCCCGTATCCATGGCTTAGGAAAAGTCATGGCAGGAGAGCTGATTGAATTCCCTAATAACATTTATGGCATCGCCTTAAATCTCGAAGAAGACAACGTCGGAGCAGCCGTCATGGGTCATGACGCAGAAATCCGCGAAGGAGATACTGTTAAGAGAACAGGGCGTATCGCAGAAGTGCCTGTAGGTGAAGCTCTGGTGGGACGAGTTGTCAATGCCTTAGGACAAGCTTTAGATGGCATGGGTCCCATTGAAAGCAAACATACTCGACAAATTGAAATTAAAGCTTTGGGAATCGTAGCCAGAGATCCTGTAAAAGAACCTCTTCAAACTGGACTTAAAGCAGTCGACGGAATGATTCCTATTGGTCGAGGTCAACGCGAATTGATCATCGGAGATCGTCAAACTGGAAAAACGGCTATTGCGATCGATACAATCATCAATCAAAAAGGTCAGAACGTTTATTGTTTCTATGTTGCTATTGGACAAAAACAATCTACCGTTGCTCAAGTGGTTGAAAAGTTAAAGCGTCATGGCGCCATGGAATACACCACTGTCATTGCAGCAAATGCTTCCGATCCTGCTCCTCAGCAATTTTTGGCCCCCTTCTCGGGAGCGAGCATGGGAGAATACTTTAGAGATAGTGGACGTCATGCATTGATTATTTATGATGATCTTTCTAAACATGCTGTAGCGTATCGTCAGCTTTCTTTGTTACTTCGCCGCCCTCCCGGACGTGAAGCTTATCCTGGAGACGTATTCTATTTACATTCTCGTTTGCTCGAACGCGCTGCAAAACTTTCTCCTGCCAGAGGGGGTGGTTCTTTAACAGCACTTCCCATCATTGAAACTCAAGCGGGTGACGTTTCTGCTTACATTCCTACAAACGTCATTTCAATTACCGACGGACAAATTTACCTCGATACCGATCTTTTTTACTCCGGCGTACGTCCCGCCATTAACGTGGGGCTCTCTGTTTCCCGCGTAGGGGGTAATGCTCAAATCAAAGCAATGAAACAAGTCGCCGGAACCTTACGTCTTGAATTAGCTCAATTCAGAGAACTCGCAGCTTTTGCACAATTCGGCTCTGACTTAGATAAAGCAACCCAAGCACAATTGGCACGAGGCGAACGTCTTGTTGAAGTTTTGAAACAAGGTCAATACCAACCTATGCCTGTTGAGAAACAAATTCTGAGTATTTACGCTGCTACCAATGGCTGGGTAGATGAGTATCCAAAAAATAAAATTCAAAAATACTTAAACGATATGATTTTGTTTGTGGAAACAAAACATCCGAACATTTTAACAGACATTGCAACTAAGAAAAACTTGGATGATGAACTCAAAGGAAAAATCAAGACTGCTTTGGAAGCTTTCAAAGCAAACTTTGTAGCATAATTTTATATGGCAACCCTCAAGGACATTCGAAAACGTATCACGAGTGTTAAAAACACTCAGAAGATTACCAAAGCCATGAAAATGGTTGCGGCCGCAAAATTGCGCCGTGCTCAAGGCGCTTTGTTGCAAGCAAGGCCTTATGGGGTACATTTAAAAGAAATATTGACCCACACAAGCGCTTACATCAATCGTGAAAAAACTCCTTTTTTGAATCCTACTCCTTCAGGCAAAGCAGCTCTTCTAGTATTTAGCTCCGATCGTGGTCTTTGTGGCGGCTTCAATTCAAACCTGCTCCGCAAGGTAAATACTTTTCTTTATCATGAAGGAAAGGCCCACGAAAATGTTCAGGTACAAATTGTAGGCAAAAAAGCACGTGATTTTTTCAAAGCCCGAAAAGTAGATGTACAAAAAGAATGGCAGGGCATTAGCACAGGTTTTACTTTTGAAAACGCCCTTGAAATTGCACAAGAAGTGATGGCCGCGTTTCAAGCGGGAGATTTTTCAAACTTCTACATCGCTTACAATGGATTTAAATCTGCTATCTCTCAAGAAATTAGAATCCGAAAAATCTTACCTTTCGAAACTGATCAGTCAGATGAAAGCTCGGGTATCTTCCCCATTATTTTTGAACCTTCTGCTCAGGAACTATTTGAAAATCTTTTACCACGCTATATCGCTAGCGAAATCTTCCTAGCCCATCTTGAATCATATGCTTCTGAGTTAGGTGCCCGTATGTCAGCTATGGAAAATGCTACTAGCAATGCTAAAGAAATGATTGGAAGCCTCACTCTCGCTTACAACCGCGCTCGTCAGGCAACCATTACAAAAGAATTGATGGATATCGTAAACGGTGCTGAGTCATTGAAATAAAGGAGTTTATCACATGTCAGAAAACAAAAAATTAGCCAAAGGGATTATCGTTCAAATCATCGGACCTGTCGTTGACGTTCGATTCTCATCAGGAGATCTTCCCGAAATTTA
>CAYYEM010000017.1:10850-18522 GCA_964470915.1 uncultured Pseudomonadota bacterium | reverse complement strand
TACTCCAAAGGGGGTAAAATTGGTTTGTTCGGAGGTGCAGGAGTTGGAAAAACTGTTTTGATTATGGAGCTCATCAATAACGTTGCTATGCAACACGGGGGTTACTCTGTATTTGCTGGTGTAGGTGAGCGTACTCGTGAAGGAAATGACTTGTGGCAAGAAATGAAAGAGTCAGGGGTTTTGAAAAAAACTGCGCTAGTTTATGGTCAAATGAATGAACCTCCCGGAGCTCGTGCTCGAGTTGCTTTGACGGCTCTTTCAATCGCTGAATATTTCCGCGATGAAGAACACCAAGACGTGCTTTTGTTTATCGATAATATCTTCCGCTTTACTCAAGCAGGTTCTGAAGTGTCTGCTTTGTTGGGTCGTATTCCTTCTGCAGTAGGTTACCAACCTACCTTGGCAACTGAGTTGGGCGAACTCCAAGAACGTATTACTTCTACCACCAAAGGATCTATCACCTCTGTTCAAGCAATTTATGTACCTGCAGACGACTTAACAGACCCCGCTCCTGCAACGACTTTCTCTCACTTAGATGCAACAACCGTGCTTTCACGTCAAATTGCTGAACTTGGAATTTATCCCGCTGTGGATCCTCTTGATTCAACTTCTCGTATTTTGGACCCTCAAGTCATTGGTGAAGAACACTATCAAGTTGCTCGCTCTGTTCAGCAGGTATTGCAACGCTATAAAGACTTACAAGACATTATCGCTATTTTGGGAATGGACGAACTTTCTGAAGATGACAAGCTTACCGTGGCTCGTGCCCGAAAAATTCAGAAGTTTCTTTCACAACCCTTCTTTGTTGCGGCCCAATTTACAGGTATGGATGGAAAATTTGTAAAGCTCGAAGATACCATCCGTGGCTTTAAGGAAATTATCGAAGGTAAATACGACGATATTCCTGAACAAGCTTTCTATATGGTGGGAACCATTGAAGAAGTTTTAGCAAAAGCTCAAAAAATTGCAGCAGCAGCCTAGCATAGGCTCTTTCATTATACCCTTCTCCCCTCCGGGAGAAGGTGTCCTGAGCAAAGTCGAAGGACAGATGAGGGGATAAGCCCTCGCTCCCTGATGAAGAGAGTGAAAATTATGAAAATTGAAATTTCAACTCCGAATAAATCTATAGCTCCTCAAGAAGTGTCCCAAGTGCTACTCCCTACTGAAAAAGGGGAAGCCATGATTTTGCCTGGTCACGCACATCTTGTCACCCGCCTGGGAGCAGGAACACTCTCCATTCAAGCTAAAGGAGAAAATAAAACTTTTGAAATTTCTGGGGGTATCGCTGAAATTAAAAACGACCACATTGTCGTTGCCTGTGACTCTATCCTCTCTTAATAATACTTCGCAGAGCATTCATCCTATGATATGAAAGCTTCATGCCAAAAAATCTGATTCGAAGTGGAATCTTCTTTCTCCTTTTTATTTTTACTTTATCAAGCACCACAGGATGCAAACGCATTCGGAGTTGGTTTAAGAAAAGTCCTGAAAAAAAGGTAGAGCAAAGCGTCTCAAGCCCTGAAGAGAATCCACCTACAACGCAACCCAGTCTTTCTAATCCAGAATCTCAAGCAACCCTGCCCCCTCCTCCTGCTGCACCTGCTCAAAACCTTTTTGGCGAAAGCATGCCTGCGAACTCAAATCCTTTAGAAAGCCCTGAATCCAACCCTGCAGCGCCCAGTCCTACAAGTGGGACCTTAAGTGTTTCAGCTGGTACTGAGAAAAAAGTTTCCGAAGGAAGTTATTTTTTAATTGATGATGCTCAAGCGCTTTCCGCTTTGGGAAAACCTATAACTGCGCAATGGAGTATCGCAGAAGGCCCTGCAGATAAAATCCAAATTGTAAAAGGAGATGCTCTGCAAGGAAGTTTCAAAATTCTTGAATTAAATGAAGCCACTCCTTTCAGTTTACGTCTCACTGTTTCAGATGGCGCTGAACAAGCCTCTGCTTTGGTAAAAGTGACTGCTTTCCCAACCCAACTCCATCTTAAAAGTCATTTAGGTGGTATTACCCGACAGGTGGAAAGATTAGGGGATAATACTTATGTATCACGAGGTCGCACCCTTGAAATTTATGATCCACAATTTAACCTGGTCGAAAAGGTTAACCTCGAAAATCCTATTCTTGAACTAGCTGCTTTTTCACTTAAAGGTAAAAGTTATCTTTACGCCACCACCGAAGCGGGAGAATGGTGGCTACTGGATGTCAGTGATCCTAAAAATGTCAGCAAAACGCTTCTTCAAAAAACTGGCGTTACTTTTCAAGATTTAAAAGTTTTTGCCAGCCAAGATGATGCCTATGGCCTGGCACTTGAAAAAGACAAAGCTATCTTGTGGAATCTTGCCAATCCAGCTCAAGCTCAAATAAAAGCCGAACTAAAAGGCCCTTATCAAGACCTGAAAAAAGTAATTTTAGTAGGCAAAAAGATTTATCTCGCAGATCGTAGCAATATTAATTCTATCGATGCTTCCACTGGTATTCTGAATGCAGCTATTCCAGCAGGAGGAAACATCACAGGACTTGAAATTATTGAAAATGCAGGAAAACTCTACTTAGTTATCTCTTTAGGCAGCAACGATCGCAAAACGCCCAGTGATTACGGATTAAGAGTATTTGAAATTGCAGCAGGTGGAAAATTAGTGAACGAACAGCGTTTCCGCATCAAGGGAAACTTGCCAGTTGAAAAGATGATTGCTCTGCCAAAATCTTCAAAAGTACTACTTGCAGTCCAAAATAAAGATCGCCTTGAACTCAAAGTATTCGATCTCTCAACTAAAACAGAAAACATTCTCGATTTTGTGAGTGATCCTAAAATAGCTATTCTGCTTGATATGGCCAGTGGCCTCTTCAATAATTTACCTGTGGCTATTTTGGCGGATGCCTCTGCGCTTAAAGTGCTTAAATTAAGCTCCGTGGGAAATGTTACAAACCGTTTTAAAGTAGAAAACCTTAAGACTTCATATTCTACCTTAGCAGCAGGAGCGATCAAGCTTTCTCCCGATGGCAATGCACTCTATCTGATGGATTTTGGAAGTATGCAAAATCCTCACTTGCCCGCTTTACTCGAAATTAATACTTCGGATCTTGCTTTGAAATCTTCATTGGTTTTAGGTGACTATTCTTATTTTTCAGATTTTGTCATCACCTCCTTACCTAAATTTAACTTTGCAGCTAACTTAAATGATCAAACAGTTGAGAACGAAAACAAAACACCCACAACACAAGCAGCCAGCACTCAAGCTAGCTCTCAACCTGCCCCTAAAAACTCAGATGGTTTTTTACGGACTTTCACTCTAGATCCCAAAAATGCTCGTTCTGTATTAACTAATTCTCAAGTTTTTGGAGGAGAAAAAGGCGGAAACGCTTCAAGACCTTTTGGGATGGATGCTCAGGTCAATGGTGGAAACATGGTTTTAGCGACTGCCGTTGCTAAGATTTCGGGTGTAGGATTTAAATCAGGATTATACATTCTACGCATTCCTACTACAGCGGATCCTGCTGTTTTTTTGAAAGGCGATTTAAGTTCGGCTTTTACTTTTATCCCACTCAGTGATGCAAGAGATGTAAAAATTTCCAAAAATGGTAAATGGGCCTTAGTCGCTGCGGGAGCTGAAGGACTTGCGGTTGTAGATCTTGAAAAAAATCAGGTCACAGGAAAAAACAATCCTAGCCCTGGAGCAAGCGCAGATCGCATCCTCATTTCAAATGATCAAAAGAAACTCTTTGTTTCATTTCTTGAAAATGCTTTCAGCCCTGCCACTAGCGAAATGCAAGCTATTCCTGTTTCAATTTATCTTTATTATTTTAATGAAGGCCAAATTGGGCTTTGGGGAAGCTTGAAAGGTTTATCTTCCGTTTCTTTACCCTATGCAACTCGCAGTGGTAGTTTTGATTTATCAGCAGATGATGTTTACTTATTTGTAGCAAATGGAGCTGAAGGCGTCCGCATTTATAATATTAGCGATCCGAGTTCAGCTGTACTGATCAATAAGCTTCCTACTTTTGGACTTGCGGTTTCCGTTGCTGTCGGCAATCAATATAAAAACATCTATATTGCTGATTTAATCAATGGCCTTGAAATGGCAGAGTTTGGGTTTTGAATACTTGACTAGCGCCTAAAATTCCGTGTAGCAGAAATGCACATTCTCTAGGCGTGTAGCTCAGCTGGTTAGAGTGCTGCCCTCACATGGCAGAGGTCATCGGTTCGATCCCGATCACGCCTACATTATTATTTCCAAAAACAAGAAGCACTCTAACAGCCAGAATTGGGGTTGGGGCCCCAATGCTGGAGGGTTGAATCATTCAGGTTTATCCTGAATGAGAAGGGAGGATTCTTCCTCCCTTGATTATAAACTGCTGCCCTCACATGGCAGAGGTCATCGGTTCGATCCCGATCACGCCTACATTATTATTTCCAAAAACAAGAAGCACTCTTCACCCCTACATTCTAGCTTTAAATTTGCTAGCCAAAATTTCACACCTTTCCCTGCTATTTCCCCGATAATTTTTTTGACGCAATCGCCCTGAAATATAGAAAAGACGGGCTTTTCAGGGTTTTTTTAATTTGCTAAAATTAAGGTTGTCAGCCTTGAAGTAAGGGTGCTAAGTGAGCCTCCTTTTATAGGGCTGAAAGCGAAAAAAAGCTTCTTTTTTGGCTTAACTATTGGAAAGTACTAAACAAATGACATATAAAGTACTCCCAAAACTAAAGAAAATGGGGGCTTCTAAAGCTCCTACGAAAAAGCGTCAAAGCTTTAGGGCAGATTTGGGCATCCGTACCAAAATTTCACCTAAACTGGGTTGGATGTTTCCTTATCTTAAAAAAGCCAAAAGCAAAATGCCCTCACTGGTTTTGCCACGTCAAATTCGACCCTACAAGCCCATCAAAAGTAAAATTATGAGGGTTCTGGGAAATGTCTATTTTGCAAACAAAGTGATTGTCATTGCTACTCACACTCAACAAACTTACTTAAACAAAAAAGGGAAACTCAAAGTTAAAAAAGTAATCCGACTCCCAAAATCTAGAATGCTAGATACTCTTGCTCATGAACTTGCTCATTTTAGATATCAAGATCATGGTTATGAGCATGAGGAATATACTCGGATTATTTTTAAAACTTTCGACCTCAAAGAAAAATGCCCTCATTGTAAAGGAAGTGGAAAAGTAGAATTGGAACCCAAGCCTTAAAATGACTTTCTCTGCTGATTCTCAAGTTAAATTTAATATTGTTTTAGAAGATCCTGATTTTTTAGTGGTTGAGAAACAAGCAGGAATACACATCCATCCCCTTGAAGAAAATGAAACGGGCACACTCTATCAAGGCGTTATTTCTAGTTATCCTGAGATTGCAAAAATTGGAAATTCCCCACGTGAAGGGGGTTTATTACACCGACTCGATTTAGAAACTTCAGGACTTGTTCTTTTTGCTCGTAATCAACAAGCTTATCATTTTTTGAAAGATGAGTTTAAAAAAAGACGAATCGAAAAAGAGTATATCGCCTTAGTGGAAGGTAAAATTCTAAACTTACAGGGAATCATTGAAATTCCTATCGCCCATCATGCCAAAAACAAAAGAAAGATGATCGCAGTGAAAAATGCGGGCTTCAAGGTGAGGGGAGAAGCAAGAGAAGCCTCGACTCATTATGAAGTATTAACAGCATTTCCTGAAGAGACCCTTCTTAAAATTCAAATCCCTACTGGGGTTCGGCATCAAATACGAGTTCACATGGCTTATCTTGCTCATCCGATTGTGGGCGACAAATTGTACAATAAAAAAACAATATATCACTTTGATATTAATCGACTTTTTCTACATGCTTCCCGCTTGAGTTTTCGCCACCCTCAAAGCCCACACTCTAAGATTACTGTCGAATCTCCATTGCCTGAAGACTTAAACAAGATCTTACAAACTTTATCCGCAACCAATTTATCTCAACACCGATAAAGTTCCCGATAGACAAAAAAACGATTCATGGAGGCACACATGGCAGATCCAACTATTGCAAGGGCTTACTACGATTATAATCAAGGCGTTTGCGCAATTGAGCCCGCAAAAAATCCCTTAAAATTTTTAGCTGAAGCAAGCAGACTTTTACCTCTTGTACCGCCTGCAGCTGCTACTTCTTATACACCACAAGCTTTGACACCTAATATTTTAACACGCAGAGATGCTATTCCAAATCTGGTGTCTGCCAATCACATTGCCCTTGATCAATTCGGAAAAAATCTCAGTGCAGAAATAACAAATCCTAGAAATATCGCACTAGCCTTTTTTGCTCCTGCTTTAATTGGAAAAGTTCGCCAACTGGGAACCGTGGCTGAATTCAGTTTAGCAGCAGGATTGCCAGGACGTGCTGCCCTAGTTCGAGGTGGTGCAGGTTTAATGTCACTAGGTGTTGCAGCGTGTGGAGCTCCAGACGGTCAAGATTATACAAGTGCAGATGCGGGATCACCCCCACCCAATACCGATGTTGATTGCAATAATCTTTACGACACCATTAACAGCCTCCCTTCAGATCAAACTTTTCAAGCATTAGTCAGCAGCCTGAATTTGACCTCGATGAACATGGATGTAAAACTCTATGATAATAAAGTATTAGTAGATGCTAAGGGAAATCTGATTGGTAGTGTAAAACCCAGTGAAGTGGTAGCCTGGCAGAAAAAAGGCAATACTCTATTCATACTCACTCGAACAAAAGCCGATACCAATCAAGACGGACCCACTGCCTTGTTTGCTTACAGGCTCAATGCAGATAATACCCTCGCTTCAAATGATCCAATCCCTACAGCCTTCCCAGGTGGAAAAGCTGTTATTCTACCTCCTACAGATCCTATCAACATGTCTGGCATTGAATACAATGGTGGAGATTGGTTAGGAATCACCTTTGGAGCCGATAGCAGTAATATGGTTTATTTGATCGATCCAGCAGTCCCCGCAAATGTGAATGCTAATCAGCCTTTTAATCCCCGTATTAAACCCGATGCATGCGCGATTAAAGATGATACTAACAAACCCGATGCGGGCGGACGTGACTAAAAACTAATTAGCAACCAATTTATTGGTTTTACGATAATAATTTAAGTTTGGGGGCACTCTAAATAACCTTATTTGGAGGATGCCCCCATGTCTATTATAGACCGTGCTATTTCTTACGTAAGTCACTTATTTGATTCAACTCCCCCTGCTCAAAATTCAAGACCCCAAGCAATCCCTGTAACTCCGATTACTTTATCTGGTTATGGAAATGCCACTCCGACTATCGCTGCCACAAATCCTCGAGGTTCTGAGCGTTTATTTCAAAATCCTAATCCCGCTGCCAGCAGGCCCCAAACTCCTACGACTTCAAACACAGGACTAGGTGCTAGTCTCTTAGGAGGAGCTCTCATTGTAGGAGGAGCCTTGCTCTCTGAAAGTGGAATCGGAATTGGAATGATGGTCGCTGGATTTGGAATTTTAGGTGTGGGTTGTGGTGCTCCAGAAGAAAATCCAAATAACTTTAATGCTAATATACCAGAAGCTTCTGCTCCTGTGACCCAAGATCAATGGTGCGAGGGTATCCGTAGTTTAACAGCTGCTCCTATTACCGATGCTTCTCCTTTAATTAACCAATTTCCTGGAATTAGTGATGATCTACGCAATCTGCCTCGAGATATGAGCGCTATTGGAATTGC
>CAYYEM010000017.1:4383-10750 GCA_964470915.1 uncultured Pseudomonadota bacterium | reverse complement strand
GATGCTCCTCGCGGTTAATCACATTCATATTGTAAATTAACATGTTCTATATGAAAGCGCTCGGAGAGAATCTGATTGATTTTCTCCGTGCGCTTCATATTTTCAGAAACCCGGCAATCAGTCACATTCACATGAGCCGTCATGGCATACATGTTCGCGGTAATTTCCCAAATATGAATGTCATGCAATCCTTCAATTCCTTCGACTTCATTTTTAAGAACCTGAATCACTTCATCTAATTGAATATGTTTGGGAGTAGATTCCATCAAGACATGCACTGCATCTCTCACCACACGAAAAGCCCAAAAGAAAATCAGTAAACTAATTAAAATCGAAAGCAGCGCATCAATTTTTGGTGAAAGCTTCAATAAAATTAATACAGCTGCTAACACTACAGCGACTGAGCTCGCTGCATCTGAAATCATGTGCAGATAAGCCCCTTTTAAATTCAGATTATTTTTCTTTACGGGATGTAAAATCCAAGCTGTCAGCAAATTCACAATTAATCCAAGAAAACCAATCCAGAGCATTAAGTGAGCCTTTACAGAATGAAGGCTGAAAAATCTTTCATAGGCTTCAAACGCAATCAAAATGGAAGCGACTATCAAAAGCAAACCATTCAAAAAAGCGGCAATCACTTCAGCCCGATAATAACCATAAGTTTTACTTGAGTTCACCGGACGGGCTGCAATGAGCATGGCAAAAAAACTGCCTAGCAAGGCAAAAAAGTCTGTAAACATGTGGCCTGCATCAGAAAGCAGCGCCAAACTCCCCGAAAAATAGCCTCCTAAGGCTTCTGCCAGCATGGTCAAAAATATGAGCAAAATGCAAAAAACAAGACGCTTTTTTTCTTTGCTGGAATGCCCCCCGGAACAATGATGCCCCTCAGTTTCTTTGGGTCGATGTGAAAACTCCATTTGGAAATCATAATCGAAAAACAAAGCAAAATAAAGTTATTCCCCGAAGAGGGTGAATCTCGTAAAATAATAGAATGGGTCGAAAAATCCTTTTACTACTTATTTTGTTCCTTTGGATGACTCCTACTGCAATTGGGCAAACAATAGGCGGAATAGGAGTTATCTTAGAATATCTCACTGATAAAAAAATTCATCGGATTCGAGCTGTGTTTCAGGGTTCTCCCGCGGCAAGAGCAAAAATCCAGGCGGGAGATGAAATTATCAGCATTGATGGTCAAAGTACTGAAAAAATGAGTTTTGATGAACTCGGACAAAAAATCCGAGGCAATCCAGGTTCCCCTGTAAGTTTAGTACTAAAATCTCCCAGTTCAGGCCTCACGCGAGAAGTAAAACTCACCCGAACAGCTCCTAATACAGTGTCACCACTCATTGAAGGAGTCTCCGGAAACACAAGCATTGCAATGCCAAGAGCCAGCTTTACAGAAGAGGAAAAAGTAAAAATAAAAAATGTGATCCGCCAATTAAAAAGCCCTGAAGAACAAAAAGAAATGGAAAAACTCCTTTTGGAGCTCAAGGAAGGCAAGGTTTTAAAACCTGACTTCTTCAAAATTCTTAAAGCTAAATTTCCCAAATATACTACTTAATATCCTTTTTTTTGTCATTGCGAGGAGTGTAACGACGTGGCAATCTTCCTGTTCAATATTTAATTAAAAATATCGCCCTGTCCCTTCGGGATTCGCGATAATATAAACAAACTATTGATCAACTGTCAGAGAACACTGTGACTATTTTTCTGCTTTATTTACCATTATTTTTGAAGGGGCTTTTTTTTCTAACAGGATTAGAAAAAATTTCCCCAAAAATCCCTCGTGTGCTAGGCAAAATAGAATATGTCCTCTCTCCTTGGCGCGACACTCTCCTGGCTGCTTTCATGTTTTTTTATGGCTTTTATTATTTGTTCGCTGGAGTGACGTGGATTCGCTCCATCATGATTATTTTCATCTTCTTGGCTCTGATTTCCTTTTTTAATTATTATCACCGATACAAATTACGTTTAATGCTATGTCATTGGGTATTGCGTTTTGATGCCATCGAACCCAATACATTTTTTGATTTATACTATCAAAGCCTAGGTTCCTTTCGATCACAACTTCCTCTAGAAATACCCACGGTTAATTACTCTTATATAGATTATCGCCAAGGGAAAGAATCTCGCCTCACGATCATTCCTCTCATTCAAGGCATTTTTGATACAGCTACGTTGGCAAAGCTTGCAATCCTTGCCATGAAGAAACTTCCAGAAGATGAAGGGATTAATGCTTTCGATTCTTTCGCCAGAATTTGGGGAGCCCGTTTTATTGCAAAAGCTCACTTAAGACTTAAAACCATGAGCAGCCAAGAAATCTTACCTTTGGATGGAAAAGTACTGCTCGTTTTTAATCATAAAAGTTATCTCGATTTTGCTCTCAATTTTTTTGCCCTTGGTAATCTCCGAAACAATGGCCGTCATCTCCGTCCCCGCTTTATTGCTGCCAAAGACCACTTTATCGATAACCCGCTCGTTTACTCATGGATTGGTTTGGGTAAATGCATTGAAAAAGCAGGTATGATTTTCATTAACCGCCAAAAGGGCAAAGGCTGGCTTGCAATGCAAGAAGCAGCTAACAAACTTATTCATAGTGATGTAGAAGTAGCTGTCTATCCTCAAGGAACTCGAGCCTGGGGCTTACTCGATGAACAAGGTCAAAGAATGGATGCTGGCTATTACACGACCTTTCATCCAAAACATCCTGAAGATATTCGAAGCCATATTAAAAATGGAACAGCCCAACTCATTTTAGATACTGCTCTTCAACTCCGAAAAGAAAACAAAGCTCCTTTGCATGTTTTATTTATTGGTCTCGATGGAACAGCCACTATTGGCCCCAAAGGATCTTTCAAAATTCAAACAGAAAGCGATATCATTTTTCATATTGGCACTTGCTGGAAAGTAGAACTCCCTCAAGAAATTGAGCTAAAAAATCCAGAAGGCAAAACTCCTACTTGTGAAGCCCATCAAAACTACCTTGCTAAAATGCAAGCTATTCATGAAAAATTAGATCGTGAAATGGAAAAATCTATTCGTCGACATCAAACTCTTATGAATAGAATTTTGAAAGATCCAAGAATTCCCCAGGACAAAGAAAGTATCGATAGACTTGAAAATTTTTTACAAAAAGCAGATGCGATAGAAAACATTTTACCTTTTGTCATTTTAGATAAACTTTATGCGCTCCCTCCTCCTGCTTGGAAAAAACATCTGCAACATTTCTCTCAACTGGCTTGGCAAGGAGCAGGACAAGAAATGTGGGAAACCTTTAACTTGAAAATATCGAAGGAGTTAACCAGTTGAATCCTCCCCCTCATCCTAACCTTCTCCCCAAAGGGAGAAGGGATTCTTTTTTCACCCTCTCCCTTTGGGGAGAGGGCCGGGGTGAGGGGGAGCGGACACATTGCATATGAAAAAAGCACTCATCATCGAAGGGGGAGGCATGCGCAGCGCCTATGCCTCGGGCGCTTTGGTCGCTCTCCATGATTTAGGCTACCGTGATTTTGATGTGGTCGTGGGAACCAGTGCAGGTGCTTGTTGCGCGGTAAACTTTATCGGGGGACATCCCATCCGAAATTTTAAAATCCTTCACGAATATCTACCTACTAAAAAATTTATTAATTACAATTACGCCTTTAGCACCAAAAGTGTGGTCGATATTAATTTCTTACTCGATGAAGTTTTAGCTAAACAAGTTCCGCTTCCCCTCAACGAGTTTTTTGCAAGCCCCACCCGTCTTTTTATTACGGCAACAAATTGCGATACGGGGTCTGCAGTTTACTTTGAAGGTCATGAAGCTGAAAACATCATCGAATGTTTACGGGCTTCTTGTGCCATGCCTTATTTATATCGGCATAAAGTCTATTTGAATGGAACACGCCATGTAGATGGTGGAGTTTCTGTTTCCATTCCGGTGCAAAAAGCGCGAGATGAAGGCTGTAAAGAGTTTATCGTCATAAGCACTCGACCTGAAGGTTATCGAAAAAAACCTAATCCTTTTGGCTGGCTCAACTACATTTTCTTCCCTTTTCACCCTAAAATGGCCAAAGCTTTGAACGATCGCTGGAAAGAATATAATAGCACCCTCGACTGGCTTGAAAATCCCCCCGCAGACGTTAAGGTGACTCTCATTCGTCCCCGCGGAAAACTGCCCGTAGGCCGTACCACCAAAAATAAGGACCGAATTAAAGCTGCTTACGAAATGGCCTATCGAGACACCATGGCACTGCTCAAACATAAGCAGCCTCCTTGACACAAAACAAGGGACGCATTATCTCTTCAAGACTTTTTAATCAGGAGGCTTCCCGTGCCCATCTATGAATATCTTTGCACAAAATGCGGACATGAATTTGATGAAATTCAAAAATTTTCAGATCCACCTATAAAAAAATGCCCGAAGTGTAAGGGAAAAGTTGAGAAAAAACTTTCTGCCCCCAGCTTTCAACTCAAAGGCACGGGTTGGTATGTAACAGACTTTAAGGACAAAGCTAAAAAACCAGAGTCTAGCTCAGAAAACAAAAAAGCAGAAACAAAACCAAGTCCCGAAAAAACAGAAAAAAAAGAAACTGCCAAAAAAGAATGAATTAACTAATATTTTTTAATAAAAAGCTCTCGTCAGTTCTTTGATCACCGTATAAGCCCCTAAACGATGGTCTACTCCCCAGCGTGGATTCGCGTTAGGCCCAAGATAAATTTTCATATTTTGATGAGTTTCATCAAATTGATTCATCACATAGGGAGAGTGCTCCGGGGTTTTATAAATCAAACCATTATAACCCAACAAAGCTCTTTGAACTTTAGGGCCCGCAAATTCATCTCCCAAAAGAGGCGAAAGTTTCGCTATTTTCACTTTCTCTTGGAGAATTTTTCCTGCTGTAATTGTATCCTCATAAAATTTACCTGTAGCACGGCTTTTATAAGCACCATCAAACTGATATTCATTTCCTTTGGCACCAGTATTTTTTCCCAGCGAACTTTCACGGTAGTGAACCGCCGCTAAGATTTTCCAATTAATTCCTGTTTTCATCTCTGCTGCTTTGTAAACCGGGTAATTTTTTTCCACCCGATCTAATTCTTTTTGGGAAAGCAATCCTTTATAATTCAAGTTTCTTCCCCCTCCTCCTGGCAAAGGTCTGTAAATTTCCTCACTTCTCTTTTCGAGATGGGACAGGGATTTGCTTGAATCTTTGGGATCGGGATGTTCTACCGAAGCTTCTTTGTGAATCGGCGTCGATTCAGAATCTGCCTTTTTAAATTGAAGATTTCTTTCATTTCTTTCATTGCGATCTCTTACATAACGATTTTCTGGAAACATGTTTTCTCCTTTTTTGAAAGTTTAATGTAAAAGGAGAAAGCAAGAAAAAGGCCAAGCCCCATAAGGTGTTTTATTGCTTTTAAGCAGCCCCACCGTCCGAAAATCGGACAGTCTGATTTTAAATTGTCCGAAAATCGGACACTTTTAAAAAATTTTTAGCTTTAAAACAACCTTTCTGAAATAGAACCGATATCTACTATATAAGCTTATTAAAGGGCACACGCACATGACACCACCCGGGGGTATTCCTAAAAATTCGAATTTTCCTACTCCTCATCCAAGCAATCCTGCTTTGAATTGCAAAGATGACGCCTGTTACAACGAACAAGTAGAAGCTGGGGTATTACTCTTAGAAACAGGGCAAAATCAAAATGCCAAAGATGTTTTTAAAAGAATGGAAGAATGCGCCTCGGCTGGTCAAAATATTAAATATGAACTCTTAGCACGAGGACTCGTCAATCTTTCCGAAGGAGATATTCTTGCCGCCCAAAGAAATCTTCAAGCAATCTACGATCATCCCTATGCTCATCGACTTTTACAGGTCATTTCTCACCACGATGATCAAGTCGTTCAACTACAAACTCTCCATCTGCTCCACAATTTGGTATACGAAGAAAAGCTCGATCATCCTGACCAAGAAAATTTAAAAACTCTTCTCCTTTTTCTGGAGCAAAGCATTGAAAAACATAACGCTCCACCTCATCTCTCTATTAAAATTATTTTTCAAGACCTAGAGGCTGATCCTACTAAAAATTTTAAAGGAATGACTCAAGTGCTGGAAAATTTAAGCAAGGGCCTTGGAAAAGAAATCTTAGAGACCCGAAACCTCAATGGCCGCAATAGAGCCAGCACACTTTTTCGCTTGATTGACACTCAATTAATTCCTCAAAAAAGAATCGGCACAGCTTACATGATTGCAAAAATGTATCAAAAAGATCCGGAGTACGGAGATAAAGCGATACAGTATATTTTACGCTTCGAGGGGCTCAGCAAAGACTATCGATGGACAGCGACCGACTTTTTAGATGAGGGCGCTAGTTATTTTGC
>CAYYEM010000017.1:0-4283 GCA_964470915.1 uncultured Pseudomonadota bacterium | reverse complement strand
TTTACTTGGACAAGCAAGCGATATTTCAAACCTCTCTCTAACAAAATTCCACGAATGATCCGTTTCTTAAAATACAGCGCACGAAGCCCGCTTCGTTTAGGCTCTCTGGGGCTAGCAGCCACGACTCATACGATGGTTCTTTATGGTACCCATCGTTGGGAAGATAACATAGGTATGATTGATCGTTTTAGAAAAGGAAAACCGCTTCGATGGTTACCTCAAGAATGGGTGGTTGTGCAACACGATGCTTTAGAAGTGTTACAAGCGAAACAAGTGTTAAGAAGATATTTAGCAAATTCTTCGCAGCAAACTGAAAATGTAAAAAGCGATGAAATTTACCATCAGATTCATGATCTCAAACGATGGATTAGAGAACTCAACGGCGGCATTCAAGATAATGAAAAAGAAGAACAATTGCTTGGAATTTTTTGGATCGCAAAAGCTTGCGGGCAACTTAATGAATCCGCACAAGATCATTTACTCAAATGGGTAAAAGAAAAACGCTACGACAAGGTCAATCAATACCTTTTTTACCACCAAATTCCCCTCCAAATCTCCGAGGAAGTAAAAATTTTAACGCCTTTAGCCCATCCGCTATCGCCAAAATAAGCACCTCCACCTCAAGAAAAAATCACTTTTCAGGTGAACAAGTTGTGAATAATTTTTTTATTTTTATTTTTTTCTGTGTGTAGTTTTTTTATTAAACTTACTTGGTCACTTTTTTAATTCTGATCTAAACATGCATTCTAAGGCCTCTCAAAGAGCTTGTCTAAATTTTAGGCAGCTTGTTTTTAAGAAAAGTATAATTCACAAGAAAATTTCGCGTTGACATCCCATATCTAGGGCTGTAATAATTCAAACATACAAGATATAGTGTTTTTTTGACGCACTACGCCTAGTATTTGGGGTTAAAATCATTCAATTTCTTAATCTTTAGTGGAAGGAAAGAAGGGCTTTTCTTTGCCTTCAGGGAGGATCTATGGCCGTAAAATCATCTGATCTTAAAAGCAGAATCGAAAAAAGAAAGTCGGGCTTACAGGGTTCGGCTCGAGCAAAAGGGCTTAAAATACCCCGTTTCTTTACCTTAAAGGGTAAAAATCCTCTCGATCAGATCACTTATAAGCAATGGTCTTCTCTTATCACTGACCCTGATGGTTCAGTCGTATTTAAAATGGACCACGTAGAAGCTCCTGCGGATTGGAGTCAGTTGGCTGTTGATATTTTAGTCAAAAGCTATTTTCGCAAAGCAGGAGTACCAGGAGCAGGACATGAAACGAGCGCAAAACAGGTCGTGCATCGAGTGGCTCATACCATTCGTAAAGCAGGCGAAAATTTAGGGGGCTACTTTGCCAGTACTGAAGATGCCCAAAGCTTCGAAGATGAACTCAAGTATATTTTGATTACTCAAAGAGGCGCTTTTAATTCTCCTGTATGGTTTAACTGTGGTCTTTACCATGAATATGGAATTGAAGGTTCCGGTGGAAATTACTTCTGGGATCCTGCCACCGATTCTTTTCGAGAAACTCGAAATTCTTATGAACATCCTCAATGTTCAGCTTGTTTTATCCAGAACGTACAAGATGATCTCATGAGCATTTTTGAAGTTGCTAAAAATGAAGCACGTCTTTTTAAATTTGGTTCTGGCACTGGAAGTAATTTTTCAAAAATTCGAGGCAAACAAGAGAAGCTTTCTGGAGGCGGCACTTCTTCGGGTTTAATGAGTTTTCTTGAAGTGCTTGATCGCGGAGCTGGCGCTACTAAGTCAGGAGGCACCACTCGACGCGCTGCTAAAATGGTTTGCTTAGATATGGACCATCCCGAAATTGTTGATTTCATTAATTGGAAACTACGCGAAGAAAAGAAAGTCGCTGCTCTGATTGCAGCAGGCTATTCTTCTGACTTCAATGGTGAAGCTTATCATACTGTGGCCGGTCAAAACTCCAATAACTCCGTTCGAGTCGGCGATGAATTTATGGAAGCAGTGATAAACGATCGAGAATGGAAAACCACTTTCCGCACAACCGGTGAAGTATGCGACACTTATCGCTCTAGAGAATTATTCGACCAAATTTGCCATGCTGCCTGGGCTTGTGCTGATCCTGGAGTGCAATATGATAGCACTATCAATCGTTGGCATACTTGTAAAACAACCGATAAAATTAATGCTTCAAATCCCTGTTCTGAATACATGTTCTTAGATGACTCCGCTTGCAATCTTTCTTCGATCAACTTAGCTAAATTCATTCAAGAAGACGGAAGTTTCGATGTGGCTGCTTATCGTCAAGCCATTCGCATTCTTTTTATGGCTCAAGAAATCTTAGTCGATTTCTCAAGCTACCCCACTTTGCCGATTGCACGCAATTCTCACGATTACCGTCCTTTAGGTTTAGGCTATGCCAACTTAGGCTCCGTACTCATGCAGTTGGGTTTACCTTACGATTCTAATGAAGGACGTGCTCTCGCTGGAGGCCTCACAGCTATTTTATGCGGACATGCCTATAAAGTTTCTGCAGAAATGGCGCGTGAAAAAGGAGCCTTTAGAGGTTACTCCATTAACCGAGATTCTATGCTGGGCGTTATCGCGATGCATCGAGATGCGGCGTATAAAATTGACACTCATTGTCCTCGTAATGTTTTGGAAGCTGCACAACAAGACTGGGATGAAGCTTTAGCTTTCGGTGAAAAATTTGGTTATCGCAATGCTCAAGCAACCGTATTAGCTCCCACAGGTACCATTGGACTCTTAATGGATTGCGACACCACAGGTGTAGAACCTGATTTTGCTTTGGTAAAATTCAAAAAATTGGCGGGAGGTGGTTATTTTAAGATTATTAACCAATCCATTCCTCCTGCACTCAAAGCTTTAGGTTATAGTTCTCTACAAATTGCTGACATTGTAACTTATGTTCGTGGGACCTCCAGCTTAAAAGGTGCCCCCCACATCAATGCAGAAAACCTCAAAGCAAAGGGTTTTTCAGAAGACGATCTCAGAATCATAGAACAAAAACTAGAAAGTGTTTTTGAACTTTCTCAAGCCTTTAACCACTTCACCTTGGGCGCTGCTACATTAGAAAGACTTGGCTTCGCTCCTGCCCAATATGAAAATGCTTCTTTTAATTTACTCAAAGCGCTCGGTTTTAGTGTGACTGAAATTGAAGAAGCAAACGCTGTCATTTGCGGACGCATGACTATCGAAGGCGCTCCTCATTTAAAAAATGAGCACCTCGCGGTTTTTGATTGCGCAAACAAATGCGGTAAAACTGGAGAACGTTTTCTTGCCGCCATGAGCCACATTCGAATGATGGCTGCAGCACAACCTTTCATTTCGGGTGCTATCAGTAAAACGGTAAACCTGCCCAACGAAGCAACAGTGCAAGACATTGAAGATATTTATATGCAAGGTTGGAAGCTTGGTTTGAAAGCAGTTGCTTTATATCGCGACGGCTGCAAACTTTCGCAACCTCTTTCTAGTGGAACTCAAAGCAAAGAAGAAAAAGAAGAAGCAAAAGCGGAAGCTGCTGCTGCAAAGCCTATTGCTCCTGAGCCCAAACGACATCGTTTGCCCATTAAACGAGGGGGTTTTACTCAAGAAGCAAGAGTTGGCGGACATAAAGTCTACTTACGTACAGGCGAATATGAAGATGGTAGCTTGGGAGAAATCTTTATTGATATGCATAAAGAAGGGGCTGCCTTCCGCAGCATGATGAACTGTTTTGCCATCTCTGTTTCCTTAGGCTTGCAATATGGTGTTCCTCTCAAGGAATTCGTCGATTGCTTTACCTTCACACGATTTGAACCTCAAGGCGTTGTAGATCATCCTAATATTAAGTTCGCTACCTCCGTCATCGACTACGTCTTCCGAGTTCTTGGCATGGAATACAATGGCCGCACTGATTTCGTACAAGTCAAACCCGCAGACGGAGAACTGCTCCATAATGCCATTTTGGAACAACAAATGAAGAACCGAGAAGTCACTCCAGAGAAAAAAACATTAGTTCCAAAACTTGCTTTAATTGAAGGAGATCGAAGCGAGGCAAAAGCCGTAAACACTGGCAATGTCCTTTCTGATCAACTTTCTGGCATGATGGGCGATGCACCCTTCTGTGATGGTTGTGGTCATATCACAGTCAGAAATGGTGCTTGTTACAAATGTTTAAACTGCGGCAACTCGATGGGTTGTTCTTAATCAATACTCTCCTTAAAAAGAAAACCCCTGGGCCTAACGGCTCAGGGGTTTTTTAATCTTACTCAATACTTCTCGTCATTTCTTAAAAAACTTCAGA
>CAYYEM010000016.1:28564-31862 GCA_964470915.1 uncultured Pseudomonadota bacterium | reverse complement strand
GCTGAAGGTGGTTTTTTTTCTGTAGCTTGTTCTAATTTTTGAAGTAAATTTCCCCAAAAAGGATGTTCAGAATTTTTCAAAACTTCTCTGTAGTATATTAGCCCTTCGAAGCTTTTGGTGCTGGGATCAAAATTAAAACTGTCGACAACATAAACTCGTCCATTCTCAGCTTCCAAATCATCATCTACTACATACCTAATCTTAAGACTCGCCTCGTGAGCATTTTTTATATCGATTTGCAGGGTAGATTCTTTATCGCCCACATCTAGACTGATGGATTTTCCCTGGTATCTTGATCTGACAATAACAGACAATGCTGAATCCAAAAAATCAGCATTATCTATTATGCGATCTTTAAATTCAGGAAGCTGAAAAAGAGATTTTGAAATAGGTGTACCCACGTCATCGCCCCCTTTTGACGATGCAGGATTATCGCGGATCTCCTCAAAAAGTTGTGGCCTTTAAGACAGGATTTCCCCTACCAAATCATACTCTTCGGCTTGGGTAATTTTAGCTTGGATAAACTCGCCTGAAACTGGAATTTTATGGGTGATTTTTAAATAAGTAAGTCCATCAATTTCAGGGGCTTGAATGGCAAGGCGGCCTTGCATATGGCCTGGGCGATCGGAACTTCTTTCACACAAAACACGCAATGTTTTACCGACAAAAGACTCGTTCTTCTTGAGCGAAATTTTTTGCTGCATGCTCATCAAGCGATCAAAACGATCTTGTTTTACTTCATCTGCAATTTGATCGGAAAGATTTGCCGCTGCAGTTCCTTCTTCCTGGGAATATTTAAAAACACCCACGTGCTGGAATTCATAGTCTTTTACAAATTGATAAAGTTCCTGAAACTCTTCTTCTGTTTCACCCGGATATCCCACAATAAAAGTAGTTCGAATCGCAATTTCAGGCATGGCATTTTTTAGCTTGTCCAGCACTTGCCGTACATAACGAGATGGGGAACCCCGCTTCATTGATTTCATCACGCGATCATTAATATGCTGCAAAGGCATATCCACGTATTTCACAAGACGTTCGGAATCTCGCATCACAGCAATGAGCTTGTCTGTAAATTCTAAAGGGTACATGTAAAGAGGACGAATCCAAAAATCTCTCTTGATCTCACTGAGTTCCGATAAAAGTTGGGTAAGATTGCTACCATCTCGCAAATCTTTTCCGTATTCATTTAAATCTTGAGCGATGAGATTAAATTCTTTCACTCCGTTTTCAACTTGAGTTTTTACTTCACGAACGATGGAAGAAATTGGACGGCTTTTCAAATCACCCCGAATGTGAGGAATAATACAAAAGGAACAACGATGGGAGCAGCCTTCTGAAATTTTTACATAAGTATAATGTTTGGGCGTCGCCAAAATTCTCGGAAGATCAGGATCCGGAAGTATTTGGCGATGAGTGGTAAATTCGCTCAAGTTTTCTGCCCTGAGCGAAGTCGAAGGATCGAAGTTTTCATTCACATAGACTCGTTTTTCACTGTGCGCAAATTGATCTCGCAAAATTCCAGAGAGTTTATCAAACTCTCCCAATCCTACAAAGGCATCCACTTCCGGTAAATCATGCGAAAGCGTTTCACTGTAGCGTTGTGATAAACAGCCTGTTGCCACTAACACTTTGCAATTTCCCTTTTCTTTATATTCCGCCATTTTTAGAATTTGATCGATGGATTCTTTTTTTGAATCTTCTACAAAGCCGCAAGTATTCACCACAATCACATCGCTCTCGGCAGGATTTGTTGAAAAACCAAAACCATCTTTGGCAAGAAAGCCTAACATCATCTCTGCATCCACCAAATTCTTGGGACAGCCGAGAGACACAAGGCAGATTTTTTTTGTAGTATTTTGGTTCATGTAGAAAAGCATCTAACTCGCTTAGGCATGAGGGTCAATAGGCTTGGATTTATCAATTTGCACGCTCTGCAAACATTGCCGGATTAGGTGTCCCCGTAATTCGATATGCCGTATAATGATCGGTAGTCCATCGAGATGTATCTGTTTGATAAAGAGGAAATTCATCTCCTACAGGTACAACACGAGGCTCCCATGGGTCCATCGTCGCAGCAATTTTTTGAACTTTAGCATCGTCTAAATACATGTTTACACCAGCTTCAAAAGGTCTATTTGCAGTTTGAATTAATTTTTCATTAGTAATCAAATCACGAGTATATTGCCAACCTGCAACATGTGCCTGATATAAATGATATAACATAATTACTTTACCAAGATTTTTTCCCTGCATAGCTGGTGAAATAATCATGTCAATCAAGCGTATCTCTTTTGCATCAGTTAATACTTGATGGGTTAAATATCCCACATATTGCCCATTCAAATAATAATTAAAGGTGTGTCCTGCTGGCTTCAAACCTCTTTCAACCCCAGATAAACGTGCTATTAAAATATTTTCTCCTTCTCTCGCAACTTCAAAGGATTCTCCCATTTTATAAGGAGAAAAATCTCGGGGTCTTGCCAAGGCCATAATTGGATTCCGAAATAAAACTGCTTCTCCAGCAGAAAAATTTCCAACTTCATTGGCTGTTCCCTGATTTTCAATGATCTCTTTTACACCCTGACTGTTCATGACAAACAAAGGGGTGGCATTTCTATTGATATCAAAAACACGTCTTCGAGAGAGCTGAAACAAAGATTGCGCTCGCCCTTCTTGCAAAGTCTCCAGTTGCAACACCCTTCCACCCGTTGCCAGATGCATCAGTCCCATCGCTGCATTTTGTTTGAGATTAAAGAATTCGGAATGAATCCATTGTTGAAGAATCGTTCCTTGAGGGGCTTCTTGGAGCCAACCTGCCTGATAAGCAAGATTCTGAGCTAGCACAGCGCCCCCACTTTGCAAGGCGTGTACTGCCACAACATTGCGTCCCTGCCCTAAAATTCCAGCTCCTCTTAAAACACTAAAACTCAAAAGATCTGATACGAAACCATTTCTTTCAAAAGCCTGACCCGCTCCATAGCTGAAAGCTCGATAAACTCCGACCTCCGTCACAACAGAAGAAGCATGATAAACACCTCGAGTCAGCAAGGGCGAAAAACCCGCACGAACGCCCATACTAGTAAGCCCCATGCCGGCAAAACGACCCACCAAGCTAGCGCCTGCCAAGGCCAAAAGTCCGGAAGACGATTGTTCAGATGCCTGATTGAGCATGGCATCCATTTGTAATTGTTGGGCATTCAAATGAGCAGAATAGCCACCCAAGCTTAAACGCCGACTTAAAAAATTGGTCATGGATTAGTTTATCGTCAGATTTTTTTAAAGGTTGTGGGGGGGA
>CAYYEM010000016.1:10897-28464 GCA_964470915.1 uncultured Pseudomonadota bacterium | reverse complement strand
ACCTCTTGTAAATCTTCTAAGAATCGTATTTTCAAAGCGGGTTGTCTGATTACACCTTTATATCTAGCTGAATAAAAAACATACCCTTCTCTCAAAGCTGCTAGAGCACGATGATTGCCATCTGAAAGACACAATTCACCACTATCATAAGCCTCTTTCATAACCTGCAGAGGTTCCTTAAAATTGCCTTCTTTCCTTAAAATTTCACGACGATTTTCTACTTTATCTCTTCCCACCACATCTTGCAGAGTTTTAATTCTCGTTAAATTTACATAAAAAATTTCATCATGCATGAAAGGCCCTTCTCGATCTATTTCTCTGACAAATAAAGGTGCATTTTGAGAACCTCTCCAACGTTGTAGGCGTGGAACTTCCCCTAAAAAAATACTATAAAAAGCCATGTTACCATCTGACTTTTTTCTGACGAACAAATCATATGCCTCATCCGTCTCCTGATAACGCATCATCTCAGCAATCAAACTCCTTCGCCAATGAAGAGCAGGCACAGCCCCACGGTTAATATTTCTCGAATGAAAAGAAACTAAAGATTCCAAAAAATTAAAAAGGTGTTCCAGATCTCTTACTTGATAAGAGTCTAATTTACCTGCTTCTTCTTGAAGAAAGGCAATTTTAAAAGGATTTTTTTCCACCTCCAAAGCAGTTCGGATTTCTTGCAAACGTCGCAAACGGGCTCGATGAAATATTTCAAATATTTGTTCAGCAGCTCTATCTTTGGGTCTTGATTCCGCTGCCATGCGAGGTAATGGCTGAGTGCTTAAAGAAAATACGGGGAACTTAGTTTGATAAAGCTCTGAACTTCTCTCTAGACTTCTTTCAATAATCTGCAATCGATTTCCTGTAAGCACTCCACCCAAACTCATCCCCGCCTGCATTTGAAGATTCATCATTTCTGCATGAGCGAGTTGTTCGGTAATCGTTCCTTCAGGGCGAGTCGCCAAATTTAAGCCGTATGCTAAATGATGCCCCGCCACCATTCCCACATCTTGCAAAGCATGAGATACAATCAGATTTGTGTTGCGTGAAGCCAAAGCAAAAATTTTGAGAGAGGCAAAGTTGACGAAGTCGGTGAGCCATGAAGAGTGAGGGGTGGGGAGTGAGGAGTGAGAAGAAAGGATTCGACTCGTTCCACGAAATATCGTCACCTCAGAAACCAAACCCAGCACGGGTGCAAACAAACGTGCCAATGTAGGGGTGCCGCTCCAGCCAATAGCTGGTCCGCCTATGGAGGATGCTGCACCCAACACCCCCAATTTCGTCGCACGATAAGCAAGGCCACCCATCGTCATGGCTGCCAATGAGCGCCAATCTGAAGCCCCTTCGGTAAAACCCTGCAACATTCCATCCATCTGAATTTGGGTGGAACTCATGAGCGGAACTGCACTGAAAGCAGCGCATTCTGCCCGACGAGTTAAAAAGTTAGACATGCAGATTCATCGACCTCTCAGCATAAAAGTTGTGGTGTTAAGGATTAGCCGTCTACAGTCCAAGGACCTTTTGTACTTTTACTTGCTCACCCTCTCCTCTTTGGGGAGAAGGAAACCAATACAAGCTCTGAAATCTTAAGAATCTGGTACAAAAGGTCTTGAGGATATACATTAAGGATTTGCCGGAGGGAGATTAAAATGTTTTCCTTCAGTAGGCTCCCAGTGGCCATGATGGCCTCTTTCATAGTATTTTCCAAGTGTCTGCAAAGCTAGCGGCGTGCCAATTTGCTCCAAAGCCTGGGCTGCTACAATCACCATCGAAGGATTTTGAGTTTTTAAATAATTTTCCAAAATAGCTATCCCTTTGCTGCTTTTTAATTTTCCTAAGCTGGTGGCAACGGCTAGCTGTACAAAATAACGTGGATCTTTTCCATAGCTCAACACCAAGCGTTCTGCTTGAGGTGTTTTAAAGTCACCTACTGCTTCTATCAAAGCCGCAGAATTTTTTTCATTTTTTTCCTGTCTTAAATATTTTTCAAAAAGAGCAAAGCCATCTTGACGTTGATGTCTAGCAAGAATGGTAAGTAATCCAATTCTTAAATCTTCAGGACCTGCTTTTACTGCAATCTCATAGAGAAAAATCGGTAATGGAACAGCTCGCGACTCTAGAGTTTCAGCAACGCGCAAACAAACTCCCGCGGGAGGCAAACAAAACATTTCCTGCAAAGCTTGATTCATTTCAGGAGAATTCACTTCACTCATTTTCTGCACTGCTAAAGTTTTTGCTGCATCCGAAAAATAAGGATCTTTGATACGCGTTAACCAGAATTGTCTATTGTCAGTTGAAAAGGTATTTGCCGGAATTAATTGAAAATAATCTTCTGTAATTTGCAAAGCAATGCTGCCTGGTGGATTTTTTTGAAGTACTTCTTCAAACAAAGCTTGTAGTTTTTTTTCCCTTTCCGCTTTGTCCGTCATTTTCTGAATTTTTAAAACTTGTTCTGCATAATCCGAATAGAGTGAAATATCCGGTGAGTTTTTAAAAATTCCCTGATCTCCTCCCAACACATCATACAGCACTCCAGATTCTCTTAATTCTTTCCAAGCCGTGTAAGGAGGTAATTCCCTTAAAAACACCAATACTCTTTCACCTTCTTTGAGAATTAGAGGTTCATTTGGAAAAAGTTTTGTACTTAAAATTCTAAGAGGAGGATTTGCAGAGCCTTTAATAAATTTTTCCGGGCGAAGACTCACCACCCACCAATCTTTTCGCCCTTTCCAGGATTCAACTCTCTGAACATCGGCTATGAGGATAAAAGAAGATTGGTGAATTTTATCTGACAAACTTAAGGCATCACCAGGCATTACCACTGCAGGAGTCTGACTTTCAGGAAGTTCTTTACCTTGGCAAGCAACTAGAAATAGTAAAACAAAAAAAAGACTCCATCTTTTTGACATAGATTTAAATTATAAACTAAACTTGCTTTTCATTAAATGAAATAAAAAAGCCTTCTTTATTATATAAAAATAAAGAAGGCTTTTATCAATGATTCCAAAGATTGAACTAAATTTTTCGAGTTCTAATCCATCCAAAAACAACCAAACTCAATCCTAATAAACTCCAAGCTGAAATCGAGAAAGAGCTTGGGAGCATGGAAAGAGAACATCCTGAAGCAGGGCCTCCCTGAATACTACCATTATTCGCTGGATTTACAGGGGTAACAGAAGGAGTGGGCAACACGACTGATCCTGTCAAAGTAACACGATTGGCAGAAAAAGTATCATTACTCGAAACAATCAAAACGCCTGTTTGAGTAGCTACCGCAGAGCCAGTATAAATAATGACTAGGTTACAAGAAGCACCTGAACTCAGCACCGTAGATGAACATCCATCGCTGTTCACTGTGAAGGTAGATGCATTTGGGCCCGTAATTAAAATATTAGTAAATATCAAATCTGCATTGCCAGTATTACTAAGAGTTAAAGTTTGAGAATCCGAAGCTGCACCTACTGCAGAAGTTTGATAAGTCAAACTTGTGGCACTCAAAGCTAACAATGGAGTTGCAGCTGTAATACCTGTAGCATTAAAACTCGTAGAGGAAACACCCGTAGGACTCAACACATTCAGATTTGCTAAAGAAATTCCTACTGTTTGAGGATTAAAGGCAAGAGCTACTGTGCAAGTGCCCACGCCTGATCCTGCCAAAGTTTGGCCTGTGCAGTTATCTTGTGAAATGGCGAATTGATCAGGATCCACTCCCGAAAGAGTGAGGCCCATCACCAGAAAATCAGAACTACCCGTGTTGGTAATTGTTACTGTTTGGATATCACTTTCTCCTACTTGGGTATTCGCAAAAGTAAGAGGGGTAAAAACCAAACTCGTAAATGTAGCATCTGCTGAAAAAGCAGAAGCATTACCGGGAGCATTGCTGCTTAAGACATTAAAAATCGCATTCAAAGTTCCATCCGTTTCAGGGCGGAAAGTCACATCCACTGTACAAGTATCTCCTGCAGCACTCACGACTGTTCCACTACAATTATCCTGATTGATCGAAAACTGACCTGAACTTGCCCCTGAAAGTAAAATCGCAGTCACATTCAAGTCTCCACTACCATTATTGGTAACGGTGAAAGTTTGGGTATCACTACTGCCGACGTCAGTGTTGGCAAAAACTGGTACCGTGACGGCCACATCAGGATTTAACCCATCTGCTGTCAATGCAAGCGAAGCACTTGGGAGACTAGCGCTTGCCACATTCAGTTGAGCATCAAAACTACCACCATTTTCAGGAGTGAATCGAACATCCACATCACAATTTCCACCGCCTGCGGTCAGAACATTTCCTGTGCAATGATCAGATGTAATTAAAAACAGGTTTGGATTCGTGCCCATCAAGCCAACAAAAGCGACATCAAAATCAGCTGTTCCATTATTAGTAATCGTCACTGTTTGTGTGTCGAATGAACCCACGTTAGTGGCATTAAAACTCACCGAACTAAAAACAATATCCGGATTTGTGCCTGTTCCACTTAAAGCTACTGTTCGATTTCCGGCTGAGGTATTCAAATGTAAAGTCGCAGTCTGATAGCCTGCAACAGTGGGGGAAAATACTACAGTCACTGAACATTGCGAAACTGAAGGAATGAGTAAAAGCGTTCTACCTGTACATTGATCGCCACCGGGAGGAATGCTGAAATCTGCAGAGCCTGAAATACTAATTGTGCCTACATCTGCATAAAGTGTCAGTCCCCGAAGTAAAAGAGCCTGTTGGGGCGCTGAAGTAGAACCCACTAAAGTATTTGGGAAAGCTAAACTTGAGGGTGAACGACTTAAAGCCTGAGCTTCACGCACTGAAGTTAAAAGTAAAAATGAAAACAACACACTCGCAATGATCTTTTTCATTACAAACCCCCTTAAAAATTATTTTTTCATGGATTCAATTAAAATTTTTGCAACTTCAGGTCGACTAAACTCGGGAGGAGGGAGTTGACCTGCCTGGAGCAACTCACGCACCTTGGTGCCTGAAAGTGCGACACGATCTTCCGGAGTATGTGGACAAGTTTTGTTAGAAGCCATTTCACCGCATTTTTTACAAAAGAAACTGTGATCAAAAAACAAAGGAGTAATTCCAATTTCGTCGGCGGTGAAATTATCAAAAATCAAATGAGCATCAAAAGTGCCATAATAATTTCCTACACCGGCATGATCACGCCCTACGATAAAATGAGTGCAGCCATAATTTTTACGAATCAGGGCATGAAAGATTGCTTCACGAGGGCCCGCATAGCGCATCGCTGCAGGATTCACAGCAAGCACACTACGTTCTTTGGGATAATAATCGGCGAGCAATACTTGGTAACACTTCATGCGAACATCAGCGGGAATATCGTCACCTTTGGTATCTCCCACAATGGGATGAATCAAAAGTCCATCACAGATTTCCAAAGCACATTTGGTCAGATATTCATGAGCGCGGTGGATGGGGTTACGAGTTTGAAAGGCAACAATGCGTTTCCACTTTTTATCTTCAAAAAGTTTGCGCAAATCAGCAGGATCTTTTCGGTGATCTAAGAAATTTTCATATTTCACACGATTTAAAACATCGACTTTTCCAGCAAGATAAACATCGCCTTGAGCATAAACTGCTGCCACGCCAGGATGAGCTTCTTCTTCAGTTTTATAAACTTTCAAAGCTTCGTTCTTTTTGTTGGGAGAATATTTTTCTTCTACATGAATAATCGCAAGTACTGTGCCTTGAGGATCTAACAAAGCCACTTCGGATCCTACTTTATATTGCCCTTCATTTTCCTTTTTCACGGTGAGATTGACAGGAATGGTCCAAGGAAGTCCATTAGCCAGTCTCATTTTTTCTACGACCGCTTCATAATCTTTTTGTCCCATGAAACCTTCCAAGGGAGATAAGGCTCCGCAAGCAATCATATCCAAATCACTCATTTCACGAGAATTGAGGGTGATTTTGGGCAAAGTCGCTGCTTTGGCTAAAAGTTTTTCACGATCTGAACCTGTGACGACTCGGTTTACTAATTGACCACCATGGGCGGGAATAACTGACATTGAGGACTCCTTAAGGCTGATTGATTAAATTTTAAGACTTTAAGCCCTTAATCATGCTTTGGGAGGGCTTTCAAGAGGAATATTTAGGTTTTTTCAAACCGTTTCTTCGACAACTTGGACTGGGCAGGGAGAACTTTTTTCGATCTTTCGAATCGGAGAGGTAAAAACAAACTGGGAAAATTTAGACTCTTTTTTTCTACCGATAATCACCAATGAAACATCCTGCTCAGAAATGGTTTCCAAACAAAGCTGAGCTAAATCACCTTGTTTTAATATAGTCTCCACAGGAATTTTTTGATTTTCAGAAATTCTTCGAATATCTCCCAATTTTTTTTCTGCACGTTGTTTATATTCTTCCAAAATTTTCTCAAACAACTCTTCACCAGGCTTCTCCCCTACAAAACCTGTATTCTCAAGCTTATCCAATATCGAACTAGGCAATTCGGTATCAATCACACACAAAACTATCAACAAGGCATTTTGCAAACGCGCCTGCTCCAAAGCATATTCAACGGTTTTGGGAGATTCTCGAGTGGTGGAAAGCACCAAAAGAATTTTTTTTGTATTCATTGAAACACCTTAATTCCTAACCAAGGCCACCATAAATAAGAAGCTAACAACAAAGCTAATACTGAAGCAAGACTCATCATCAAGGCAGGCAAAAGAGTGTCCTTCAAACGAAAGTAACCGGATGAAAATGCAATCGCCATCGCAGGGGTACTCATGGGCAAAGCATTCCCCAATCCTGAAGCTAAAGCAATGAGCAAGGTCAAACCCTTAGGATCTAAACCCAAAGGAGTTGCAACACTAATTGCAACGGGGGTCATCACCGCTACCACTGCAGAGTTGCTAATAGCCTCTGTTAACACCAAGGCCCCCAAAGAAAAAAAGACCACCACAGCAATGGGATTACCCCCTACTCCTGAAATCACCTGTTCCGCCATCCATTTGCCCGCACCTGTTTTATCGAGCACAGAAGACAAGCAAATCGCCCCTCCATACATTAAAAAAACTCCCCAATTCACATACTGTTCAAGGTCTTTCCATTTCACAGCTCTGAACACAAACAAAGCAACAACGGATAAAATGGAAATCGCTGCCATCCCCACACTTTCTCCCCATTTCATCCAGCAAAGAATTGTCATTATAAAAATAATCGTAATAAACCATTCGGTTTCGGAAGGTTTGCCTTGTTGTTTGGCTTGCTCCTGCAAAATTTTATTTGCGGGCTCTACCGACATCACATCAATGGAAAAATATCGGGTAATCATAAAGTAGGCTGCAACAAACATGATGATGACCACTGGCAAAGTCGATAAAGTCCATTGTAGAAAACTGATTTTCTCTCCGGTCATTTGAGACAAAATTCCAACTGATAATGGTGCCCGTCCACTTCCCAGCAAGGTAGCGATTCCTCCGACAATACAGCCCCAAGCCATCGAGATAAAAATAAGTCTCCCATAACTTCCGCCATAAGGCACAAACTCCAGAGCTCGAGAAATTTGGAGGGCAATAGGAAACATCATGGCTGCCACGGCATGTTCACTCATCACAAAAGAAAGTAAAGTGGCACAAATCATGATTTGAAATAAAAGTTTTTTCGGACTTGATCCAGCTCCCTTCAATAAACGTATCGCTACTCGCGTAGACAAACCTGATTTCATCATGGCTGCCGCAAGAATAAAAACTCCCAAAATGAAAAAGACCGTATCATTGCCAAAAAAAGAAAAAGTTTCCTTGGGAGGAAGAATCCCCACTAAAGGAGGCAGCGCTAATGCCAACAGTCCCGTAATGGAAAGCGGAAGCATTTGTGTTACCCATAAAAAGACGCAAACACCAAAAACTACAATTGCCTTCCAACCTTGGACCGTCAATCCTTCAGGAGGTGTGTATTGCAAGAAATAAAATAAGGAAAAAATCAAAAGACTGAACACCAAATAACGATAACTCTTCGAAAGAAGAATCAGAGGAAGCGGACGAGTATCAATTACAATCCGTGCTTCTTTCATTCTTTCACCTCTTTCACTCGCAATTTTCTTCGAAGTGCAGAAATGCCGTATGCCGCTTTTCTTCCCACAGTCGTATGATAAAAGTTTTTAATGGCGACGGATAAACCTGATTTGGCCCCGACAAAATGACGACCTTCCAAGGGAGTCAACACCACATCAATTTGGCGGATCCAGTTCGTACTCAACTTTTTCTCGGTAATCTTCTCATACAAATAGGCATAAAGCGGCACAATTTCTTTGAGATCCGGGTGCCATTTTTTAGCTAGAGCACTCCCCTGTTGAGGAGGAAAAAATGTTAATAAAGGTAAAACACCCAAATCGGTTAAAGCATCGATCCCTTTGCGGGTGGAATCATAAGGCTCCAAACCAATCACCAGATGTGAGCTCACCGCTCCTTTTGGAAAAACCTTCACGGCATATTCCAAAGCTTGCAAATAACGACCTTGGCGAATTTTTTGCTCTTTTTCAGGATAAGTCTTGGCAAAAAGCTGGGGATCAAACACATCAAGGTCATAATAGACCATGTCTACGCCTGCGGCATAAGTTCGATCAATCCACTGATTGGAAGCAGGGGGCATGACATCCACTGAAATGAGAATATTCAAATGCTTACGAATATCTTTTACTAAAGATTCAATACGAGCCATTCCACCATCTTCGCTTTCCACAAAACCAGAGGAAAGATGCACAATTTCTGCAGGCGTCTCATGGAGTAAAATTTTCAGAGCTTCCACAAAATCTTCATTGCTATAATGCAAAGCTTGAGGTGTTTTTTTGGTTCCACAATATTTGCAATCAAAACCTGATTTTGCAAAACGACAGGGCCCCTGAGGCGCTGCAGCAATAAACCCCCCATGCGAATGAAGGATATCTTTTACCTTCAGTCCGGAGCTGGTTTTTTCTTCGTAAGTTTTTGGAGGAAGAATGGGCCGAATGGGAATTACCTGCTCACCCAAAAGCATTTCATACTGACCATTCTTCGTATGCAAGACATAGGGAGAATCTTCTCGTTGAGAAACGGCCACCCAAGTATTTTCTGGTAAAACCAGCAAAATATCTTCGGGCCAATCCTCAAGAGGTTGAATCCCTCTCAAAAACAAATCAAGTTTGAGCAAACCGATGTTATTCATAAGATCGAGGCTTTCAGTAAAGCGCAAGCCCCGTACCTCTTTTCTATTCACTCCACGCGGAGCAAGCCTGACGCTCCGTTCATGCAAATTGAAGCTTAGTCAAGTCCCCCTGCAATCGCGGGAACAATCGAAAGTTCATCACCGTCTTTCAAGGCAGTGGTGTCTCCCTGCAAGAAGCGTATATCTTCATCATTCACATAAAAATTAATGAAGCGACGCAATCCACCTTTGTCATCATAAAGACGCTCTTTCATTCCAGGAAATTTGGTTTCCAAAGCAGCTAAAACATCTTTTACACTGCTTCCAGCCACTTCTACTTCACCCTGATTTTGGGTCAGTTTCTGTAAAGGGGTGGGGATTCTAACTTTAATCGACATATATATCTCCTTCTATTCGTACGGGCGCAGCATGCTGCGCCCCTACAAATTAAACTTTTAATTTCCTCTCCACATAATCTTTTTTTTCTTCTTCCCAAGAAAATTCACTCGCTGCGACGGCTTTACCTTCTTTCACCGAAATCACCACCCAACTCACTCCTGGATGATTGGGCTCTCCCCAAGGAGCTGCCATGAGTTTATCCTCTTCTGAAAAATAAACATCATGATCTGGATGCGAATGATAAACGACCTTCGTGTCAAAATTTTTACTCTGAGCTTCTTTCTCCACAATCTTCATCTGTGTAGGATCCATATAGTAAGCAGTTTTAGCGTCACGCGTATATTTTTGTGGATCTTGCGCATGAAGATCGTTCTGGATATTTTTAATGGGAAAAACACCGATCGCATTCTCTTTTTCTTTCGGACCAATCATCAAACCACAAGCTTCGAAAGGATATTCCCGTTCTGCGTGTAAACAAATTTGTTTCAAAACATATTCAGAAATAATGCTCATTTTCCCTTCGACAAGCTCAGGGCGAACGGTCTAAATTAACCGTTCGTGGTGAGCTTGTCGAACCACACTTATAAATATCTTTCTCCCGAATCACAGAAAATAGTCACCACCACACCTTCTTTGATCTGCTTTGCCACTTCTACTGCACCAAGCAAATTCGCTCCTGAGGAATGCCCCACTAAAATACCTTCTTTTTTGGCAAGCTCTTCACAAATTTCCCAAGCAGGTTCTGTGGGAATAGAAAATAATCCATCCAAACTTTCGGGTTTATAAATCTTCGGCACAATCGAAGTCGGCATGTGTTTCAAGCCTTCCAAACCATGCAAGGCATTATCCGGCTCTACCGCATAAGTTTTGATCTTCGAGTTCAAATCTTTCAATCGACGCGAAGTTCCCATCAAGGTTCCACTCGTTCCAATACCCGTGACAAAATGAGTAACTTGCCCATCGGTTTGATTCCAAATTTCAACACCCGTAGTATCGTAGTGAGCTTGAGGGTTGAGAGGATTATTATATTGATTAGGGCAAAAATATTTTTCTGGATTTTCTTCTTTCAATTTCTGAGCCAGTCGAATCGCCCCATCTGAGCCTTCCATTTCAGAAGAAAAAGTAATTTTTGCTCCAAAATTTAAAGCGACTGCTTTTCTTCGAGGACTCAAATTACCAGGTGCAACCAGCTCCACGGGATAACCCAAACTTGCACCAATCATCGCAAGAGCAATTCCCGTATTGCCACTGGTCGGATCCATGATGATTTTACCCGGTCTCAGTTCACCGCGAGCAATTCCTTCTCTCACCATGCGTGCTGCAGGACGATCTTTCACCGATCCACCCGGATTATTGAATTCCAACTTGGCAAATATTTTTACCTTGGGAAATTCTTTTTCAAATAAACGAATCTGATAGAGCGGTGTGTTACCAATATGATCTAGAATCGTTTTCTTCATCCCGCAATCACATCCATTTCCACTGGCTCGACAAGCACTCCACGTGATTCGAAATATTTCAGCGCTTCATTCATTTTATCTTCGGGACCTTCGAGTTCCAAAGCTATGATTCCTACTTCTTGAGTCACCGAAGAATTACGAATGTTAAAACGAATTTTATATTTGTCGTACATGTCACAAATAATCGCTTCTTTCGTTTTAGTTGCTGGAAAGGTAAGATAAACTTTTCTTCTTACATTGTTAGACATTTCATTCTCCTTAAAAACTATTTCATGGTTTCTACAACCGCATCAAAATCTGAAAGCTTAGCATTGATAATCGTAGGCTTTCCAATCTTGTCGGCCACAGCTTCTTGAGTTTTCAAGCCATTACCCGTCACACAAATCACAATCGATTCATCTTTTGGAATCTTTCCTTGTTCAATGAGTTTTTTGGCAACGCCTAAAGTAACACCTCCTGCTGTTTCAGTAAAAATGCCTTCGGTTGAAGCAAGCAACTTGATCGCCTCTACGATTTCATCGTCGCTTACATCTTCGCTCCAACCTCCGGTTTCCTTCATTGAAAGCATGGCATAAAAACCATCCGCAGGATTTCCAATCGCAAGAGATTTTGCGATGGTGTTAGGTTTCACTGGCTTAAATAATTCCCATCCGCTTTTAAGCGCTGTCGCAATGGGTGAGCAACCGGTCGCTTGAGCCCCATAAACTTTACAATCGTTGCTCTCCAACAAACCTACCTTATTAAATTCTTTGATAGCTTTATGAACTTTTGTAAGCAAAGAACCACTGGCCATTGGCACCACTACGTGTTTAGGTACTTTCCAACCTAATTGTTCCATCACTTCAAAAAACAAACTCTTGGAACCTTCCGCATAAAATGGGCGCACATTAATGTTGACGAAGGCCCACTTATATTTGGCAGCAATTTCACTGCACAAACGATTCACTTCATCATAGGTCCCTCGAATGCCAACTACCTTAGAGCCAAAAACAAGAGTCCCCAATACTTTTCCAGTTTCCAAATCATGTGGAATAAAAACATAACTTTCCAAACCTGCACTCGCGGCATTGGCCGCCACTGAATTCGCTAAATTTCCGGTAGAAGCACAGGCGACGGTTTTATAACCAAACTCTTTTGCTTTTGAGAGCGCCACAGAAACCACGCGATCTTTGAAGGAAAGAGTTGGATAACAAACTGCATCGTTTTTAATATAGAGCTCTTTGACTCCCAAAGCTTTCGCCAAACGATCTGCTTTCACTAAAGGAGTAAATCCCGCCTGAGGACCCACAGTGGGTTCGCCATCAATGGGCAAAAGCTCTTTGTAACGCCACATTGTGTGGGGCCGACTTTGAATTTTCTCCCGACTGATGACTTTTTTGATTTCATCGTAATTGTAATCCACCTCAAGCGGGCCAAAACAAAACTCGCAGACATGGGTGGGTGTCACAGGATAGCCGTGACCACATTCTCTACACTTTAAACCTTTTACGAATGACATAAAGTAAATCTCCAATCAATCCTTCGACAAGTTCAGGATGAACGGTTTCTTTTTATTTTCCGTTCGTGATGAGCCTGTCTAAGTACAAAAACAAAAAAAAACCCCTTCTTTTTCAGTAGAGGCGTCTTAACCGGGAAGTACTGAACAAGAAGAGGTTTTCTCCTTATCTGTCTTTCCGCCTAAGGCGGAAAGCTGGACTTAGCACCTGTCTCTTCGCCGATAGCAAAGAGGGGGTTGCTGTGGGGTCATCGGGCCAATCCCTCACCCACTCTGGATAAGACAATGATTTTTTACATAAATGAAGAGCTGCTGCTTTGGGTCTCTTTCAGAATCGTCACGTACTTTCCAATACGCTCCGGTTCTTCATTCGGCCCTGACTTGCATCTCAATCATTTCTGAAAAAAATCGCAAATTTTCAAGGAAATTAGTGTTATAGAATAGCGAAGTCCTTGTCAAGACAGGAAACATTATCTATTAAAGATTTCTCAAGGGATTTTATGGATTTAGAACGTTTTAAACTTTGCATGCAGGCCTTCGATGCCGCCAACGCTCAAGACCCGAACCAGGAAATTTGGGAAAAGACTTCCTATCCTCGGGAACTCCTTTATGCGGAACGCCTCACGGACTGGGTAAAAAAATTGAACCCTCAAGCGAGTGAAGTCTTGCTCCTTGCTTCACGATGTCAGCATTTAAAACGTTGGGAAATTCCCCGAACCAGTTTTGAAGAAGGCCGGGCTGGATATCTGAAATGGCGGAAAAAGCTTTATCAATACCATGCAGACGAAGCAGAAAAAATTTTAAAGAAAACAGGTTACGATTCTGAAAGCATCGAAAAAGTAAAATCCATCAACCTCAAGAAAAACCTAAAAGACCCCGACACCCAAACGATTGAAGATGCCTTGTGTTTAGTGTTTCTTGAATATCAATTTTCTGATTTTATCAAAAAAACACCTCCCGAAAAATTACCCGGTATTATTCAAAAAACCTGGGCGAAAATGAGTGAGAAGGCAAAAGCATTTGCCTTGAAACTTCCTTTTTCACCCCCAGAACTTGAATTCATCGAAAAATCACTCGCTAGTAAATCCAGCTTGTAAGGGATTAGGGTTTTATTGTAGGGCGGCCTCTCGTTACTTTTAATTAAAAAGGAGTTATTTAAATGTCACAACCTAAATCAAAAAATCTTACCTGGCATCACGGAAAACTGAATAAAGAACAAAGACAAGAATGTCTTGGACAACAAGGTGCTGTCATTTGGCTCACAGGTTTATCCGCTTCTGGCAAATCTACCGTTGCTCGAGAAGTAGAACTCGCACTCGTCGAAAATGGCATCTATGCTTATGTATTAGACGGAGATAATATCCGTCATGGTTTGAATTCTAATTTGGGATTTTCTCCAGATGATCGCAAAGAAAATATTCGCCGCATTGGGGAAGTCGCCAAATTATTCTGCGAAGCAAACATTATCACTCTCACTGCATTCATTTCTCCCTACAAAGCTGACCGTGATTTGGCCCGCAAGCTGATTCCTGAAGGTCAGTTTTTTGAAATTTATTGCGGTGCTAGTGTTGAAGAATGTGAGCAACGCGACCCCAAAGGCTTATACAAAAAAGCTCGTGCAGGTGAAATTCCTGAATTCACGGGTATCTCTGCTCCCTACGAAGCTCCTGAAAAACCTGAACTCGTACTCCACACAGGCAAAGAAACTTTGGAACAAAGCACCCAAAGAGTGCTACAATTATTGCAGGAGAAGGGGATTATTTAACCCTTCGACGAGCTCAGGGCGAACGGTTTTTTTCCAAATCAAATAATATAACCCGTTTGTGGTGAGCATGTCGAAACATAAAACTTCGATGATTAATCAAACTCTTATTACTGAACTCGAAAAAATTTCGGATCCCAAAGATTTGATCAAAGAAATTTTTACGCGTTTCGGCAATCGTGCCGCTATCGGCACCAGCGGACAACTTACGGGTTCAGTGATGGTTGATCTTGCATGTGCTTCCGGAATCAAACCCCGCGTTTTCACCATCGACACTTTACGCCTCTTCAAAGAAACCTATGAACTTTTCGATGAAGTGGAAAAGAAATATAAAATCAAAGTTGAGCGCATCCAACCGGATCCTAAAAAACTTGAAAGAATTGTTTCCGATCACGGCGAATATCTTTTTTTCGATAGCAAAGAAAAACAAGAACTCTGCTGCGATGTAAGAAAAGTGGAACCCAATGAAAGAGTTTTGGAAACGGTGGATGTATGGCTTACCGGTCTCCGGGCAGATCAATCGAAAGCAAGAGCCAATACTTCGCGTTTTGAAATCATTCATCATGGAAAAGATAAAAGGCCCATTTTAAAAGTAGCTCCGCTCGTTTCTTGGACTGAAAAACAACTTCGAGAATATGCACAGGCAAACAAAGTTCCCATTCACAAATTATTAAACTGGAATCAGAATGGTTGGTATTACGAATCGCTCGGTTGTGTCATTTGCACCACACCCATCGGGCCTCATGAAGCCCGTCGTGCCGGACGTTGGCGCTGGTTTAATGCTCTAGATCCTGATGCCAATAAAGAGTGTGGCCTGCATGTGGTCCAAAAGGATGAATAATGAGCCTTCCCGATGAATCTAAAATGTTGGAAAAGGCAATCGAACTTGCAAATCTTGCGAGTGAAAAAATTCTTCAAATCTTAAAAACTGATTTTTCAACTCAAAGAAAAGAAGACAATAGTCCCGTTACCATCGCTGATTTGGAAGCCGATCAAATTATTCGCGAAGGCCTTCTGAAAAGCTTTCCTCAACATGCCATTCTTACCGAAGAAAATGGCCTGATCGGAAATGAGAAGTCCGAATATACCTGGCTCATTGACCCGCTCGATGGAACCAAAGCTTTTGCAAAAAAAATCCCAGGCTTCTGCGTCATGATTGGCTTACTGCGCTCTGGTGTCCCTCACTTGGGAGTTGTAGCAGATCCATTAGATCAAAGTGTTTTTTGCGCGCTCAAAGGAGAGCAAGCTTACAAGCTTCAAGGTCCCTTTCGAAAAATATTGAATGTGTCAGATCGTAACGAGGCTTCAGAAATGCCACTGGTAGTTTCCACGGGTTTTCCGGCAAAAGAACTTGAAAAGATCAAAGCACACTTTTCTTGTCCAGTTTTGGATCCCATTAATAGCGTGGGAATCAAGGTGAGTTACCTCGTACAAAAAAAAGCAGACCTTTACTTAAATCATCATGATGTGAATTTATGGGATACCTGCGCTCCTCAGATTATTCTCGAAGAAGCCGGAGGCATTTTTACAAAAATTGACGGAAACCCGCTTAGCTATTCAGAGCTTAAAGCTCCCTACTCCCATGGGGCCAAAACCTTTGCGAGTCATGGCAAAAAACATCAAGACTGGGTGGAATGGTTGAATGAATCAAAATTACTCTAACTTCATCTTAATTCCCAAAACCGACAATATTTTTAAAAAATTAGAAAGACGAATATCCTTGCCTGCCTTGAAATTGCTGATGGAAACCATACTCAGACCTGCTTGATGAGCGAGTTCGCGGATGGTTATTTTTCTTTTTTCCATTTCGGCAAAAACAAATTGAATAACATCTGAAATTTTTCCAACCTCCCCTAAATTAACCAACTCTCCAAAAATTTTAGATGCGTATTTTTTGTAAACGGGATCCAAATGTACAAGCTTGAGAATGTTCTCCTTTTTAAGCCGGGTCAAAAAAAGAAACTGGGTGAGTTCATCCAATTTAAATGCCATTTGAGAAAATCGATATAGATAAGTATTATTTTTTTCCTTCCATTCACCCACGGTGAGTTTCTCAAAATAATTCCACCTTTCATCTGTTTGTGGTTTTTTTAGAAAACCCAGACTGTAAACCTCAGAATTTTTTAATAGAGAAGTTATTTCTGAATCGAGCGACAATTGAAGAGCACTCTTAAATTCATTGAGATCTTCTGAAAAAAAATTATCTGTCATTTGCCCCTCCGATAAAGATGAATAATTTCCTGAAGGGTCTGAATTTTTCGTAATTGCCCTAAACGATGTAACAATGCCGCTTTTTCCTCCACTTTGTTCAATGGCACAAGCTTCAGAATTTCTTTTTCAGAAAGCTTTGCAATAACACTTTGAGTTGGTGTTTTTTGAATTCGTGGAAGTTCTTTTGGCACACTTCCTTCAAAATATTTTAGATAATCGGGAATACTCCCTGTGTATTTCAAGAAACAATGCGCAGAATCGATAAGGATGATTTCCTGATCCACATAATTATAGAGATAATTGGCATCATGACGATCTACTTGTCCCGTCAGCCAATCAAAAAGAGCACAATCAAATACATTTTCCGACTTGAGAAACAATTTTCCCTGGAATGTGGAATATTGCCTAACATCCGGATAGTCGAGCCATACCTGAACCGTAGTCATTGAATCCAAAAGCCATAACTCCGGAACTTGTAGTTTTATTTGTCTTGCCAAACAATAGGCCCAATATTCCCGTTCAGCAATAGACCCTGACTTGACATCAATTTGGCAATCCTGATGATTTTGTTTGGAAGATCTTTTAAGAAAAAATTTTCCTTGAGAAGTCTGATAGAGCTCTTGAACCGCCGTTTGCCCTCTGGATGGATAATGTTGAGTGGCAAGAGGAAGCTTTGCCCCCCTCTTTAAAAGAAGTTGGATTTGTTTTAGACTCCAATGTTTCATAAGATAAAGAATACTTTATAAAGTATTCTTTATCAAGAAAACTTTATACCTATCTCCCCCATAAAAACTGCTCAAAACTTTTGGGTTTAGAGCTCTTTTGAGTTTTTTGAGGAATGGGTAGATTACCTATGCCGCCCCCTTGAAGAGCGGAATTTAAAAGATCCATGGGTTTTTGGTTACCCAGAATCATATTTTTCAAACTGGCGGCGGCAGCTTTAGCGATGAGTTCTTTCAAGTAAGCTCGATCAATTGAAAAATCAGGATCCTCCACGGGTCCACTCACATGAAAAGGTACCGAAAGAGCTCCCTTTCCGCCCGTCAGTGCAGATCTAAATCCTTGATCTGGAAATAACAAAGTGGTCACAGCGCTATTTAA
>CAYYEM010000016.1:4337-10797 GCA_964470915.1 uncultured Pseudomonadota bacterium | reverse complement strand
TTACCTGAAAAAGAGCGGGAGTCGGTCATGTCGCTTCCATTCACATCCAATTTACCTGAAAGTCTTGCAGGATGAGGCTTTCCTGTAATCGCTGCCACACTCAACGACTTCAAATCGACCCAAAAATTTCCCGAAATAGTTTTCTCGGGCAAGAGAGTTCCCGTTGCGCTCACTCCCCCTCCCCATAAAGACATCTCTGCTTTTTTAATTTCGATGACCTTATCTTTTTTACTCAGCTCTGAATGAAATTTCGTAATTTCTTTTCCACTCACTTGCATCATTTTAGAATCAATTACTAAAAACAAGATGGGACTAAAAGCACTTCCCTTCAGACTTCCCACCCAGGAAATATCTCCACTCACAGGAATGGGCTGGCTCAACATTTTGGAAAATTTCTTTAAATCTAGGTCTTCGATTGAAAAATTCAGATCTAATTCCACATTTTTACGCTGAGTATTAGGTAACAAAACTTGCCCTGCTAAATTCATCAACGCAGATCCCCAACTAATCTTACCTTCCTTGATCCTTAAAATTTCCTGTTGAGGATCATGCTGAAGCTTGATTCCTATTTTAACTTTTTCGGGGCTTACTCTTGGAATTTGAAAATTTATTCTTATGGTAGCAGGCTCTGAAGCGGATTCTAATCGAATATCGCTCGCTTCAACATCCAGATCTTGAATTTCAGTAGGAGTCGCATTTCGTGCTTCACTCGAACTAAATCGAGCATCTTTGATCACTAACTTGCTCACCGCCAAACGTTTCCACCAAAGATTTTCACTGATTCCTGTAGATTTTTTCTTCTGGCCCAACAAAAGCGGTTCAAAAATTTTCTCGAAATTATTTTTTCCATCGGTCCCTAATACCATTCGAATTTTTGGTTTTTGAATATGAATGCGCGTATCAATGTTTTTTCTCAGCAATGGAAAAAGTTTGAACCGCAAATCTGCTTCTTCTATGAAGGCAGCGGGCTCTAGATCTCCAGGAGCGAACAGGCTTACCTGTTTCAATTTGATGCCCGGTGGCAAAAGAGAAACTTCAGCTTCTTGAATCTGAACATCTCCCTGAATTTGAGCTTTCAAAAAAACCAATAAAGGTTCTTTCACCCCTTTGAGTTGATAGGAAACATAGAAAGTAAAAATCAAAAATAAGGATAAAATACTTCCCAAAAGAATCCAAAAATTGCCTCGAAACCAAATCGACTTCATAGCTTCTTTAAGAACACAGGTTTTTTGAAAAACCAAGGCATTTCTCTTGCCTTACACCTGCGAAGTTCTTATCCTTTCAACAATTTCAAAGGACATTATTATGAAAATAAAACTTTTTCGAAACCTGGCACTTTTTTGTCTTTGCATTTTTTACACCCTTTCTGCCCATGCAGCCTTTTTTGACCCAAAACTCAAATGGCAAACTTTAAGCACTGAACATTTCAATATTCATTTTCATAATGGCGAAGAAGAAATTGCTTACCGCATGGCTGGAATTACTGAAAAAGTTTACGCAAAACTATCTCCCAAGCTCGAGTGGAAACCTTGGTTACGCACCGAAGTTGTGATGGTCGATAATACAGATTCCGCCAATGCCCTCGCTACCACACTGCCCTACAACTACATTCTTCTCTTTGTGACTTCTCCGGATGGAAACTCCAGCTTGAACTACTACGAAAACTGGCTGGAAGATTTGTTTACTCATGAATTTACTCACATCCTGCAAATCGACAAATATGGAGGAATAGCAACTCCCTTTCGCTGGATTTTTGGCAAAATTGTTACCCCTAACGGTCTTTCTCCTGGTTGGGTAAGAGAAGGAATCGCGGTTTATGAAGAAAGTGTAAATGGTAAAGGAAGAAATAATAACTCTTTTTCCAACATGATGCTCCGAACCGATATTTTGAATGATCAATTTATTCCCATCGACCAAGCCTCTGGAAATTTAATTGACTGGCCTTCCACCCATGCTCCTTACATTTATGGAGGGGCGTTCTGGCAATACCTGGCTGATACTTATGGCCCCGAAAAAATCACGGAATTTATCACCCGCTATGGAGATTCTATCTGGGCTTTTTCCCTGAACAACAAAGCTCGCAAAACATATAACGACAAAAATTTTCTCAAACTCTGGAAAGAATGGAAGCTAAGCCTCACAGAAAAATACCAAAAAGTAGAAACAGAGCTCAAAGCAAAAGGACTCACTTCTCTTAAATCTCTGATTCACATCGACGGCACCCTCCAAGCGCCCACACTTTCTCCCGATGGAAAAAAGCTTGTTTATTCGAAAAGCGACAAAAACAATGCCCCTGAACTTAGAATTTATGATCTGGAAAGTAAAAGTGATGAGCGCCTTTATAAAGGTCGTTTCACCGATCAAATCAGTTTCTCCCCTGATGGGAAAAAAATCGCTTTTTCTTCAATCGGAAAATACAAATATTTTAATATTTACAATGATGTTTACGAAATCGATTTAGAAACTAAAAAACTTGGGGTGATTACTAAAGGCAAAAGAGCCTCTGACCCTGATTATTCTCCAGATGGAAAGTCTATTGTTTTCGTCGAAAACAAATTAGGCAGTACCCAGCTTTATCTGCACGATCGTGAAAGCAAAGAAGACAAACAACTCACTCAAGCGCCTACTTTCACCCAATTTTCTAATCCTCGTTTTTCACCCGATGGAAAGAGCATTGTCGTTTCTGCCTGGATGAATGGAAATCGTGATTTGTATATTTATGATCTCCAAGGCAAAATCACTCAACAACTCACAAATGACTCTGCCATCGATAACGAACCCCGTTTTAGCAACGATGGAAAATCCATTTATTTTACCTCTGATCGAAGTGGAATTTCGAACATTTATAAAATCTCATTATCACCTTCTCCCTTTGGGGAGAAGGCCAGGATGAGGGGGAGAGTGCACTCTAAAAACAAAAACGCACTTAAGCGCCCCCCCTCTCCCCAAATGGGAGAGGGTGTACAGCTGACCAATGTTCTCACCGGTGTTTTTTATCCCCAACCCATCACTGGCAGCAATAAAGTGATCGTCCAAAATTATTTCGGACGAGGTTATGATGTGGTGGAATTTGAGGAAGAAAGAAGGGAAGAGGAAAAAGGGAAAAGGGAAATGGGAAAGGGCAAAAGTAAGGATGACAAAACTTTTACCCTTTCCCTCTTACCTTCTACCCCCCCAAACCAGCCAGAATCTTTGCCGGCTAGCAGCGACTATAAGGTAAAGAAATATAACCCCTTCAACAAACTTTTCTTTCCCCGTTACATCATGCCTGGAATTTCAATGACTGATAACATTTGGGTTTTCTCTGCCTCCATTGGAAATTCAGATCCTTTAGGTCGACATATTTGGGTAGGTGACATTAATTATCGGACTGATGCAGAGTTTTTTGGGGGAGATTTTCTCTACACTTACAATCGCTGGTACACACCTTTTTATGTTGGCTTTAATGATTACGTTGTAAATTTTGGAGATGTTTTTAGAACCAGCCGCGCCTATTTTGAAGAACATAAACGCGTGTATGCCGGACTTAGAGTACCTGCGGGTCAGCACAAATTGGATCTTTATTATTATCTCGATAATCGTTCAGACGACAAACATGTGGCGGGAGCTTTCACACCTTTTCTCAACATTGGAAACTTTGCTGGCTTTCATCTCAATTATGTTTTCAATCGCACTACTCGTTACCCTGCTTCAATCAGCCCAGAAGAAGGGCCCAAAATTCGCTTATCTTTGGATATTAGTGACACGGCTTTGGGCGCCAAACGAGGAAATCAAACTCGCGTATTCGAGTTAGATGTTCGTGAATACATTCCTATGCCTTGGTCTGAAAATCATGTATTTGCACTACGCGCTACCGGAGGTTACAATTTTGGCGATGATGTTTTCCAAGGAATTTTCCGCTTGGGTTCTGCTACCGGTGAAGGTTTTCTCACTGATTATACCCCTTATTTACTGACTTTGAGAGGCTTGCCTCAAATCACTTTTGCTGGAGAAGGCGGAATGGTGTTCTCGGGTGAATATCGTTTACCTTTAGTCAATGTACAACGAGGCTTAGGAACCGGACCCATTTTCTTGAAAAATCTTCACATGGCTTTTTTTGCAGATTACGGAACTGTATTCGATACTTCTCCAAAATTGAACGAATTTCTTCTCGGTGTAGGAGCAGAACTACGCGGCAATTTTGTCATTGCCTACGGTTTACCCATCACAGGACGCTTAGGTTACGGCATTATTGTAAAAGGTCGAGAATATCTGGGTGGCCTCACGGATCCCCTTACGAAAGCAAGTATTAAAAATGGAACTGTGATTTTAGAATTGGGAACTTCTTTTTAGTACACTTGTGGTTCGACAAGCTCACCACGAACGGTCCATCTAATTTCCAATCCAAAACATGCCGTTCATCCTGAGCTTGTCTAAGGATTATATGAAAAAAATTCTGTTTTTATTTCTCTTTTTTCTCTTTTTTCTTCCTCTCCCAAGCTTCGCTAAGAAAAAAAAAGAGGCTGCTGATTTTTCTTATAAAGATCTCAAGACCAATCAAAAACTTATTTATTTGGGCAACTTGCTCATGTCAGGCCGACAGCAAGAAGCTCTGCAGCTTATATTAGAAGGCAGCAAACTTAAATTCGATGAAAAATCTAAGGAACGTTTCCAATTTATTCAAGGCTATGTAGCTTTGATGCAGGGCAATGCAGATCAGGCCAATCAAATTTTCTCAGGTTTACAGGGTAAATATAAAGAAATGTCTCCTATCCTTCCTTACTGGCAAGCGCGTGCTCAACGATTATCTGGTAAATCAAGCGATGCTCTCAAAAGCCTCGAAAAAATTTGTGGGGGCACTTGTAATGCAAACTCTGACGTTTCAGCGAGAGCGCTTCGAGAATATGCAGCTTCAATTTGCGCTTCAGGAGATTACGATAAGGCCAAAAGTTTTTTTGAGGAACTCATTCTCAATCAAAAAAGAGAACTTGATCGTGAATATGCCAGACTTGATTGGGTGGAATGTTTGAAAAACAATGGAAAAACCACCGAAGCTTACGAACAACTCCGAAACAGTTACCTCCAAGCTCAAGGAGGAATCGCTGAAAGCTATCTTGAAAAAATCCTCAAAGATATTCATCAAAAAAATTCTCAAGTACCTGCTCAGTTTTCTAATGATGATTCTTTAACCCGCATCAGTCAGCTTAAAAGTCAGGAACGTTTTGTGGATGCAGCCAACAGCTATAAAAGCCTCTGGCCACGACTCGATGCTTCTTCTCAACAAGCTCGCTTGAGTGATGCTGCTGAAACTTTTTTTAAAGCACGCTACTATAAAGATTCTGCCGAACGTTACGCTGAACTGGTACAAAGCAGTTCAGATGTTAATTTAAAAATGGAATATCTTGAAAAACTCGCTTCAGCTTATGCCCGCTCCAATCAATTTGAAAAAGCGATCAGCACACAAAAAGAAATTGCCAATCAATTACCTGGAGACTCTTCTAAAATTGCCTGGAAAATTGCCTTTCTGTACTACGATGCTGGTCAATGTGAAAAGGCCATCAGTGCTTTTGATGATTTTCTGCAAAACTATCCTTCAAGTTCTAAAAATGAAGAAGCTCGCTGGCGTAAGGCTTGGTGTTTAGCTCAACTCAAAAAATATGATGAATCTATTCGTGAGTTAGAAGGCCTAGAAAAAGCCTATCCCAAAAAAGTCGCTTACTGGAAAATGCGCTGGCTTGAAGCTTCAGGGCAAAAAGATCAACTCAAAGCCGCCAAAGAAAATGTATATGACCAATCTTCTGGTTTCTATGCGAAATGGGACAATTTAGTCAGACAAAACCAGCCACATCAATGTCCTCAAGTAAACCCTTTTAAAATTTTAAGCAAAAAAGATTCAGCACCTCCCTTGCCTATCAATTCCGAACGTGAAAAAACACTCCAAGAACTTCTGCTCCTAGGTTTATGGGAGGATTTTCTAGACTATTACGGACAACAAAACTCCCAGGGCGATTTGCTGAAAGATCAATTAGGCAATTGGATTGAATTTTTTGCCTATGTAGAACAAATTCCTCCAGAACTTATTTGGGCGATCATGAAAGAAGAAAGTCATTTTAATTCTAAAGCACTTTCACCTGTAGGTGCCATGGGGCTCATGCAAATCATCCCTCAAACAGGTTACGAAATTGCTCAAGATTTAAACTTAAGCACTTATGCGACCGAAGATTTATTAAAACCTCTCATCAATCTGCGTTTTGGATCTCATTATCTTTCCAAACTTTCACACCAATTTTCTGGAAATATGATTCAAACCATTGCAGCTTATAATGCCGGGCCTTTAGCGGTAGAACGATGGTCCACACAAAGACAAAATCAAGCTTGTGATGAATTTATTGAACAAATCCCTTATAAAGAAACTTATAATTATGTGATGAAGGTAATGCAAAGTTTTTGGAATTATCAGGGAAACAGAAACCTTTGATAG
>CAYYEM010000016.1:1782-4237 GCA_964470915.1 uncultured Pseudomonadota bacterium | reverse complement strand
TCGACACACAAAATAAAAAAGGCGCCTGCATATGCAAACGCCCTTTTCATTGCACACATCCATCAGGAGAGTTTTATTTTACAAAATATTCCGGCTTTTTATGAGGATGACCTTCAAAATGCCTACGTACTAACTCTTCCTTGCCATGCTTACTCATAGGCACATAAGCCGTCATTGATTTTTGCCGGCCACTCTCATCCATTTTAGTAATTTTAATTTGATAGGTACCTGGCACAAATTCTTGTTGTCGAGGATGTTTTAAACTGGCCATAAAAAGCTCCTTTTCTTTCTAAAAGTCTCTATCCTTAACGAAAGCAATCGTTATGCCAGTCTCTATAAATTTTATAACATATTGAAAAACAAAGATATTCCTTTAGACGCTTCTTAACGATGTTTAACAAAGCGATGGGTATTTTGACACCTCTTCTCAATTTGAGAAGAATTCCCATGAAGGATAAGGCTTAAATTTGACTTCCTGTTACTTATTAGGGTTCAGATCCAAGGTCAGACCGTCAAATACATCTACGTATGGATTATCAGCTTCAGGATTTGGAAGAGAGGCTCCTTCATCGATCACCGTAGTTGCAAGAGCCCGTGAATCACCAATTTGGGTAGCACGCAGATCAGAAGCTGGCCTTGATCTCTGCGCTTCTGCAGGTAAAGGTGGAGGTCTTTTTCTTGGAGCTTGGTGTTTCTCTTTGACTACTTCAATATCTGGATCGTTCAAGTCTACTTCTATTACTGCCCCTTCTTTCGCTGCTGCAGGTAAAGGTGGAGGTCCTTTTCTTGGAGCTAATGCAGCCATTTGTGGTACTACTACTGTTGTAGCATCGAAAGGATTAGCGACCACCGTCACAGCAGAACCAGATCCTGGTGCAGGAGCTTGTGATTCTGGAGGAAGTCCACTTGTATCTAGAACCTTATCAGGACGTAGAAATACAGGAAGTGCCGTTGCTGATGAAACTTCTCGAGCTCTTAAGTCTTCTCTCATTTTAATCAAGCGGGGCGATCCATTATTACCAGAATCTTGATCTGTTACTTTTCTGATTGAGGGAATTGGCCCTTTTTTAGGCGCTGCCGTAGCCCCAGCAACCCTGATTGGATAAGGCCGTGTAGACCACTTTGAACGTGGAGGTGGAAGTGGAGCTGCCACTCTATCTGGTCTTTTTTCATCGAGAGCTTCAATTAATCTAAATCTTTCCTCCACTCGCGCTGCAAATCTTGCTCTTTTCACTTCACTAGGAAGCGGTACTTGAGGTTGAAATGCTTTTTTTGCCGCATCTGTCAACAAGGGGAAAACTACATCCGTAGCATCATCCGCATCCACGTCTGCTGGTTTCTTTTCTCCCTCAGCTCTTCTCGCAGGAGGATTGAGTGGAGGTAAAGTTCCTGCTGGCGAAGTGGGAGGTTGAGATGATGAAGAACGTCGAGGGGGTGGAGTTAAAACGGGAGGCTGAGAAGGTGGTGGCAAAGGCGTAGCTCTAGTTCGAGGTGAAGAAGGTGGAGGAGGCGTAATTCTAACTGGAGGAGGCGTCGGAATAGGTAATCTGCTTGTACCAAAGCGCACTTCTGGAACTGTTGCTGCAGGTCGTGGTGGTGGAGGTGGTGGTGGCAAAGGCGTAGCTCTCCGTTGAGGAGCTGGAGGCAGTGGCGGACTCGAACGATGCCGTGCGAAACCTATTGCACCTGGAGGCAATTGAAGATCTAAAGTGTTTGGATCGACCATCTCTGAATGTCGTGTACCATGAAAATCTTGAACTGGTGCTGAAGGCGGAGGTGGTGGCAGAGGCGTAGCTCTCCGTTGAGGAGGAGGATTCGGCAAAGGTAACCCATTGTCCCCAAGCTTCACTTCTGGAACTGTTGCTGCGGGTCGTGGCGCTGGAGGAGTTAAATTTCTAGGAGCTGGCAATTGAATATTAGGATCTGTATCTCTAACCGAAGCGGGAGCGGGGTCATCAACTTCTACTTTAATCGGGTCAGAACTCTCCTCAGCAGGTTGTGCAACGGCACCCTCTTTTTGCTGAACATCTGCTAAAACCTGAGGTCCTGCCAAAACAGGATCTCTACTATCTACAGTTTGCGCAGTTTCACTCCCTTCTAAAGGCTCATGCAAATAAGCCATCATGCTAAAATTATCTCTTTTATAATGGTCAATCACGGGTGCATCAGGCTCAGCGCTGCCATAAACTTTTCCACTGATATCCACAAAGATTTTCTTGCCATCTTTGATAAAAACATAACGTTTATTTATGGCACTTTCAACCAAGGCCTCCGGATAATTTTGAGGGTGTTTAATCCTATCCAAAATTTCCATTCGCTGATGCGCTTCTTGAGTAGCAACAGTCACCACTGCTTCGGGCGTATGACAATCCTTAATTAAATCCAAAAAATATCGGGTTCTTAAAAAATTCTCCCAAAGACCATCCGAACCTAAAACTAATAATGAGCCTTTTTT
>CAYYEM010000016.1:0-1682 GCA_964470915.1 uncultured Pseudomonadota bacterium | reverse complement strand
AAAACCTTCAATGGGTGCTGGATGATAGGGTAAGTCTTCATAAAGTTCATAGCGCACACCCTTCGACTTGATTTCTCGAAGGACATCCAACTCGATTTCATAAACTTTTTCAGGAACTATGGCTTTGATTCCAAAACTTCTTCCCAAAGTACTTTCAGCGATATGACTACTAAAAGAAAGCTGAGTAAATAATACGGCATCTTGCATCAAGCGATGAATATAATCTTCTTTGGCTTCCGACGGAGCAGCGTGAGATCTTTCCAATTCATTCATTCCATGAAGCGCTCCAAAAGATACCAAAGGAGAACGACTCACACTATTCGCACCTCTAAAAGCAGCAAAGGTAAAATAATTTTTAAAGAGTGAACTTCCAAGATTTTTCCAATCAAAATAACCTGTTTGGAATCCACGAATCCCGCGACCTGCTATTTCAAAAGTTGGCACTTCAAAAGCCAATCCTAATCCTGTCGAAACCAAACGTGAAAGAGCCACTGATTCAATCATCAAACTTCCACCCAAGGCTCTCCCCAAATGAAAAGCGGTAGATCCACAAAAAAGGGCTCCGATCATTTCAGGGCTTGTGGCATTTTCAACGAAAAAACGTATTTGGGCATCCATCATCTGCTGAGATGATGTTAAAGACAGGTTCTCTTTCAGACTAAGACGGCGATTCAGAATATTATCTGAATGAGCAACAGGTTTTGGATGAGTAAAATTTTTCGGATCATAAAGATTAAATCTTTTATCAAGATCACTTAAAAAAAGGTGTTCTTTGCTTTTTTTCTCTCCCAAGACTGGTTTTTTTACTTCTTCATCATCAGATCCTAATTCAATATCAGGGGCTGCTTTTGGAAGTTCGAGTTTTAAAACTACTTTACTAAAAAAATCTCGGACTTCCCGACTACGGGCCGTAAATTGTTTTGTTTCTCTCAAACGATTTGCTGTATCAATAAAACGAGCATCCGTCCCGCCCCCTTCGATCACCCTTTGAAAACCTTTTAAACTTTTATCATTGAGATCGATCTCAAAAGAATCTTTGAGAATCAAACGACCATTTTTGGCATCATCATCATTATCGACACTATAAGAAAAGGTGACTTTGGCTTTTGATCCATTGGTTTCAATGGAATAGCCTGCTTCAGGAGAGCCAACATCAAGCTCAAAGGAGTCGCTCTTCCCCTTGCTTGTAAGTTGATCAAGCACTGGATCCAAAAGAGCCACTGAAGAAAAAATATTATTTTTTGTGTCAGCCCCAAAAGGCTTTGGCGCGCCCAAATCGTGTCCCCCTTCAATTTACGCTATCTGAAAGAGATTATCGACCTAAGCTGTAAAAAGTTGTGGGGCTCTATTAAGAAATAATAATATGGTCTATTTTATGATAAGGGATAAAAATCTCTGAAAAATGGGGGTTTTTCTCGATAAAACGCTCCGAGCCTATCGATTTAACCGCTACTTGGATGCCAGCATCGCTGTCATCTATCACTTTTCCCAAAACCCTAAGAATATTTTCCAAAACAGGCTTTTCACGAATTTCCTCACGACTTGTAATCACTAACAGAGGAGTTTGAAGTAAAATTTCTACATTTTTATCTTTCATATTTACACTCTCGCATGGGGGTTAAATAACTTATCGTGCTCGATCATTCGCTCGGCTCAGCAAAGCCAAACCTCGCTAAAGTCAG
>CAYYEM010000015.1:27270-32159 GCA_964470915.1 uncultured Pseudomonadota bacterium | reverse complement strand
GATTCGAATGCAGGGATTCAATACGGACATACTTTTTCTTGGCATGGAGAGCTTGGACTTGCAATGGGCTTCTTTCTGACATGATGTGAGACACCTTAAATATCATCTTGGTGTCTGACACGTGTCAGACACGCTCACAAGATGCTGAAAAATAAATTCTTTTTATCAACTTCTCAATCCCGATGCACCGTTTCCAAAGAAAAAGCAGGTAAGCAAATCGCAATGTAATCGGCGCCTTCAGGATGAGGCGTGGAGTATTGAACCCATTCGCCCTTATGAGTAATCACAGCTTGGCCAGGGCCCACTTCTAAAATGCCATCTTTATGTTTCACTTGCAGCAAACCTTTGAACACTAAAGTGTATTCATCAAACTCCGGTGTTTGTCCTGGCTCTTCCCATCCACCAGGGCTGGTCATGTGAGCAACGCTTAAATCTTGGTTTTTAGAATTCACACGCCCAATATATTCTCGAATAATTTTTGGCTTGTTGCCTGCAGCTTCAATTTGAGTGGCTTTTGAAATAAAGGTGGGCATAGAAATTTTTCCTTTTTATTCTTTTAGATCATACAAAAAATGACCTTTTAAATGATCCGGCACTTCGAAAGAATTTGTTTGTTTGGCAAGCCTGACCCACTCAATCACTTCATCAATTTTTTCAGGACTTGAAATCTGTTTCAGATGAACACCCACTTTTCCTTTCATCACACGCACACAATGAAAATGTTCACACTCTGCAAAACAACTTTGCAATTCAAAATGGGCGGTTTTTTTAAACAAACCTTCTTTTAATTTTGCTTTATATTCTTTTTCGCAATTTTCAGGCGAAGCAAAAACACCCTCACCAGGATTATCGCGAAGGCAGGATCTGCAGGCTAAAATTTTAAAACTATCGCTCATATTCTATCCTTCCCTCAAACCCATCTACAGGTTAAAATCAAGCCCTATGTCTTTCATTCAAGCCAACAAGATAAAACTTTATTATGAAACCCTGGGCGAAGGGCCTGCCCTTCTCTTAATTGCAGGCTTAGCTTGTGACCACAGCATGTGGAATGAAATCAAAGAAAGTTTTGCGAAAGATTTCACAGTGATCTCTTTTGACAACCGGGAAATCGGCCAAAGTGAAATTACTTCAAAACCTTTCACCATAGAAGACCTGGCCAAGGATGCCGCGGCACTTTTGGACGCTCTGCACATTTCTCAAGCGAATATCGTAGGACATTCGATGGGCGCTTCGATTGCGATGAGTTTGGCACTTGATCATCCGAAAAAAGTAAAGAAACTCGCGCTTTGTTGCGGAGCGAGTCGATTCAGTGAAGACGTGAAAGATACTTTTTATCATCAGGTAAAACTGCTTGAATCAAACACAGCGATCGATGTTTGCCTCGACAATATTTTACCTTGGCTTTTTTCAAAGGACTATTTAGCGCAAGCTGGAAATATAGAAAAAGAAAAGAAAAGAATTTTGGAAAATCCTTTTCCTCAAAGCCTAGAAAGTTATGCCGCCCAAGTAAGGGCTTTAGATAAATTCGATTTAAGCAATCAAATTTATCGAATTGAAAATAAAACGCTCATTCTCGCCGCTGAAAAAGATTGGATTGTTCCTTTAGAAGAAGAAAGGGAAATGGCAACACAAATAGAAAACTCCAAGCTCGTGATTCTACCGAAAGTCGGCCACTGCGCGATGTTAGAAGCACCCGATATTTTTACAGATGAAATTTTGAAGTTTAATAAATAACCTTATTCAAAGGATATTCCACAATGCCTTCGGCACCCGCACGTTTGAGGCTTGGAATAATTTCGCGGACTTTCTTTTCATCCACAATAATTTCAACCGAAACCCAAGTGGAGTCACCTTGTTCTGAAATAGTGGGAGTGTGTAAAGCAGGCAGGGTTTTGATAATTTCTTCTAATTTATTTTTCGGAACATTCATTTTCAAACCGACTTTAGTTTCGGCGATGAGGGCGCCATTTAACATCAAGGCAATGTTTTCAATTTTTTGTTTTTTCCAGGGATCTTGCCAAGATTTTTTATTCGCGATGAGAACGGTGACGGATTCTAAAATCGATTCGATGATTTTGAGATTATTCGCGCGTAACGAAGAGCCGGTTTCTGTCAATTCGACAATGGCATCCGCCAAAACAGGTGGCTTTACTTCGGTAGCACCCCAAGAAAATTCCACCTCTGCTTTTACCCCTTTTTCTTGAAGATAGCGCTTGGTGTATTGAACCAGTTCAGTCGAAACACGTTTGCCATTTAAATCTTTGGAAGAAGCAATTTTCGAATCGTTAGGAACCGCAATCACCCAGCGAATGGGATTCAAAGTCGCTTTGGAATATTTCAATTCACAAACTTCATGCACATCTGAATTATTTTCCATCACCCAATCACGACCGCATAAACCGACATCTAAAACACCTTGTTCCACATAGCGGCTCATTTCTTGAGAGCGGATGAGTAATCCAGAAAGTTCAGGATCATCAATCGAAGGCACATAAGCTCTAGAACCAATATTAATTGACCAACCTGCCTTCTTGAAAAGACGGAAAGTAGAATCTTGAAGTGAGCCTTTGGGGAGTCCTAATTTTAATACATTTGCCATAGAAACCTTTCTAAAAATTCAAAGAAAACCTTAAAGATCATAGCTCTAGAGCTTTTGCAAAGAATTTTTTTTCCTTGTTTAATCGTTTTTCCAACGATTATTTTGATTCACTTCGGAAAGTTTCTTGAGAGTCTGCAAGTTCAATTTTTCCTTTTTACTCTTTTTTACTCCCGAGTCAGTCGTGACAGAGATCACTTTTACTCCCGTACTATAATTGATATCCGTTTCCTTTGCTTCTTTGGACATAGAATCATGTGCAAACGTAGTTCTTCCGATGATATACCAATCGCCATTTTGAAAACGAAATCGGTAAATTTCTCCCCAACGATCACGACTTCCCCCATAAAAACTCAAAACAACGGCTCCCTTTTTAATTTGTAAATTATCCAATGGATCTCCCCACACACCTCCGTCATCCTTATGTAATACAACATCGAGACTCGAAACAGACAACTCATAACCTTGAGTGTTTTGAAAAAGAATCAACAAATAACGATCCGGCGCAATTTCACTTGGTTTTATCGATTTTTCTTTCTCACTCGCTAAAATCAAGGCCACATCAGCATTGCCATCTTGATTCAAATCTCCATTTGCTTGCTTCAAGATAAACCATCCGGCTGGCACAAAATCTTCTATTTTCTTTCCCTCTTTTGGAAAAAGAGAGGAACTCACGGCAAATAACGTTTCGGGGAGACTCAACAAAAATACAAAAAATAATAATTGAATAAGTTTAGTTTTCATTTCTAAGGCCTTACGATAGATATTCTTTCATGAATTCTAAAACTTCTCTGGAAGTTTCAGCCAAAACAAGCTTTTTCTTTTTTGCTAGTGTCATGCTCATCTATTTCATCGCTGGAGCTTTTATTCAAACCAGTTTGGGACTACTCGGAATTTTTCTCAATCAAATTTTACTCGTGGGAACTCCGGTTGCCTTAGTTTCATATATGAAGGGAGTGGATTTGCTGCATTGGCCTGCATGGAAAAACCCAGGGCTAAAGGCGATACTCATAAGCTTACTTGGAATTTGTGTTTTATCTCTAGCGATCGATCAACTCATCCTCCTTCAAGACAAATATTTCCCTCCCCCACCCCAAATTGAAATGTTCTTTGAAGAGCTCACCGCTATTCGTTCCTGGAAAGAGGGAATTGTGAAAGTAATAGCCCTCGCTATCACACCAGCACTTTGTGAAGAAATTTTCTTTCGAGGACTTTTGTTGCCCAGTTGGTCGAAAAAATTTGGATGGGTTTTAGGAAATGTGTTTACCAGCCTTGCTTTTGCGATCGCTCATGGCAATCTGCTTTATTTTCATTTCTATTTTATTTTGGGATTCTATTTAGGCTGGCTTTTAAGATGGAAAAATTCTTTATGGCTGCCCATTATCGCTCATTTTGCGAATAATGCGTGGACGCTTTTAATGGGAAATTTGAAGTGAATCCTCTGAGGAAACTCTTTTAAACAAACTTTCTTTCACCTGTTCTTCCGCAAAATAAGAGGAACGAACAAAGGGCCCTGAAGCTACATGCAGAAAGCCAAGCGACTTGGCAAATTTTCCAATTTCTTCAAACTCTTCCGGCGTATAAAATTTCTTTACAGGTAAATGAGCGGAACTTGGCGAAAGATATTGGCCCACCGTGAGAATATCGCAATCCGTTTTTTCTCGGAGATCTCTTAAAGTCTGGAAAATTTCATCCCATTCTTCACCCAAACCCACCATGATTCCTGATTTATTTTGCAGACCAAATTTTTTCGCTTCGCTCAGCACTAATAACGATCTCTCGTAGTTAGCTTGAGGACGAACCGTTTTTTGCAAACGAGGCACCGTTTCTAAATTATGATTTAAAATATCAGGACCTGCTTCAAACACGCGTCGAAGTGAATTCAAATCTCCCTTGAAATCCGGAATCAACACCTCAAGAACCAATTCTGGGTCTTGTTTTTTTACACCTTCGATCGTTCGAGCAAAAATTTCAGAACCGCCATCAGGCAAATCATCACGATCGACAGAAGTAATCACGATATGTCTTAAACCCAACTTTGCTACCGCCGCTGCAACCCGCTCTGGTTCTTGCCAATCGGTGATTTTAGGTTTTCCCGTTTTTACCGCACAAAATCCGCAGGAACGCGTACAAGTATCTCCCAAAATCATGATGGTAGCAGAGCGTTTATTCCAGCATTCCCCCAGATTAGGACACTGCGCTTCTTCACAAACAGTGTGCAAGCCAGAGCTACGAAGCAGTTCCTTTACTTCGTGATAAGTTTTTCCAGAAGGAATTTTTGCTTTTAACCAAG
>CAYYEM010000015.1:0-27170 GCA_964470915.1 uncultured Pseudomonadota bacterium | reverse complement strand
AAAAGGAAAATGCTCCAAAATCTTTTTTACTTCCTCCACAAATTGAATCGCATCAGCACCATCCAAAGGCCGATGATCAAAAGCCAAATCAACCCCTACGACATGACGAACTTTAATTTCATCTCCCAGCACCCAAGGCCTTTTTTGAATTCGATTCAATGCAATAATCGCAACCGTTGGCAAAGGTATCACTTGATCACAACGCGAACCACCCACCGCACCTGGATTATTCACCACAAAAGTAGCACCCGTAAGCTCATCCACCGATAATTTTCCTTCTTTTGCTTTTTTCTCTAAATCGACCAGGGTTTTACACAAATCAGAAAACTTTTTATCCTGCGCATTCTTCACTACAGGAGTGAATAGTCCTTGCAAAGTTGCTACGGCAAAACCCAGATGAATGGAAGCATGCTTGATTAGAAAACTCTTTCCTTCTTCCTCCATATAACTTGCATTAAATTTTGGGAATTTTTTCAAGGCTTCTCTCACCGCATACAAAAAGAAATGAAAAGGTTTGAGACTCACTTGATACTTATTTTGAAATTCCACTTGATGGGTTTTGCAATATTCCCAAATTTCACTCGCATCCACATCGACACCGCTTCCTGCTTTAGGAATTTGCGCAGCACTTTTTGTCATGTGTTGAGCAATACGTTGACGAATCACAGAAAGAGGAACTTTTTCATCACCCGCTTGTAATTTTACGGTAGGGGTTGTGCTTTTTTGAACCGAAGTTTTATTTTTCAAATAATTCAAAACATCTTCTTTATTCAGTCTTCCTCGCGGATCTGAACGTGGAATCTGATCTAGTTCTTCATTTGAAAGACCCTGTTCTTTCGCCAGAGAACGGATCAGAGGAGAATAGCTCGTAGACTGTTTTGTTGTTGTAGGGGTTCTGCGCCTGTCCTGAGCAACGTCGAAGGATGTTGAACCCTTTACAGATGTAGGTGCGGCAAGCGGCGCCACCACATTAGATTTCTCAGATTTATCCACCGGCAGACCCACACCCAACATTAAATATCTTTGGCCATCTTCTTCCGAAACATCAAAGAGGGCAATCGGAGAACCCACTGGTATCGATGCATTTTCTTCCGCTAAAATTTTTTCGATTTTTCCTTTGAAGGGAGATTCGTAGGTAAAAACAGCTTTTTCAGTTTCAAGTTCGACCAAAGCTTCTTTTTCTTCAACGAGATCGCCTGCTTTTTTTTGCCATTTTACGATCACACCTTCATGAATCGTTTCGCCAGGTTTTGGCATCGTCAAATAAATCTGCATAGCACCTCGCTCATTAATTTTTCATAAAGATTCCAGAATAAGTTTCTCAAAACTTCAAGACGCTACATTTTTAATCAAACGCTTCTCTTTCCAAATAGAGCCGCCTTAAAGTTTTTCGAAATTATCCCGGAATCTTTATAGATGCACTCAATATTCCATCAATTTATTTGCTGCGTCCAGAATATCTTTTAGGCTGGGGAGATAAGCATCTTCCAAAACAGGAGCGGTCGGCACTGGACAAAATTGAGCACCAATCCGAAGAGGTGGAGCCGCCAAACAATCAAAGGCTTTTTCGCAAATAATACTAACGAGTTCTCCGCCAATGCCTCCGCGCTTCACCGCTTCGTGCAAAACAATCGCACGGTTGGTTTTTCGAAAAGATTGAAGCATTGTTTCTTCATCGAGCGGAGTGAGAGATCTTAAATCTAGCACTTCGAGTGAAATATTTTCTTTTTCCAATTCTTTTGCCGCTCTCAAAGCCAGATGCACCATGCTTCCGTAAGTGACGATCGTAATATCTTTTCCTTCTTTTTTAATATCCGCTTTACCCAAAGGAATCACATAATCGCCTTCGGGCACTTCGCCTTTAATTTCCCAATAAAGTTTTTTCTCTTCAAAATAAATCACAGGATCTGGATCTCGAATCGCAGCAATCAGTAATCCCTTTGCCTCTGCGGGAGTGGAAGGGCAGACAATTTTCAAACCAGGAACATGAAAATACCAAGCCTCATCACATTTTGAATGAAAATTTCCGATACGCATCCCTCCACCATGCGGCGCACGAATCGTCAAAGGAAGAGAAACATCAAAACGATATTTATAATTTGCGGCATAATCCACAATTTGGCTAAAGCCTGTGGTCATAAAATCTGAAAATTGAATTTCGGGTACGGGGCGTAAACCTCGAATTGACGCTCCAATCGCTTCTCCTAGAATAGCCGCTTCTGAAATCGGAGTGTTTCGAACCCGCTTCGCTCCAAACTCTTCGAGTAAACCTTTTGTAATTCCAAATACTCCACCATAAGCCGCCACATCTTCACCAAAAAGATACACGCGCTCATCTTTGCGCATTTCGGTCGCAAGGGCATCACGAATGGCTTCTCCGTAAGTCATTAACATAAATTCCCCTTCGACAAGCTCAGGGCGAACGGTATATTTATGAACCGTTCAGGGTGAGCTTGTCGAACCACAAGAACTAACTCGTATAAACCCCTTTCAACAAATCTTCTGCCTTGGGTAAAGGCTGTGAAGCCGCCCAGCTAATAGCTTCATTCATTTCTTTTTTTAATTCTTCCTGCAAAATTTTTTCTTTTTTCTCATCCCATAGTTTCATCTCTTCCAAACGTTTTCGCATCACCAGGATGGGATCTTTCTTTTTCCAAAAATCTTTTTCTTCTTGGGGAATATAATTTGCTGGGTCATGACTGCCATGCCCCGCTGCTCGAAAACTTTTACACTCAATTAAAGTAGGTCCGCCCCCTTCACGAGCTTTGTCGACTGCTGGTTTTACCGTTTCATAAACAGCGACAACATCATTTCCATCACATACTTTTCCTTCAAAACCATAAGCTTTTGCACGATCCGCTAAATTTTCGAGGGCTGTTTGCTCACGGACAGGAGTAGAAATCGCCCAACCATTGTTGTTCAAAACAAATACCACAGGCAATTTGAACACCGCTGCGTAATTCATTGCTTCATGTACACAACCTTGACTGGAAGCCCCATCTCCAAAAAGCGCCATCACGATTGTTTTTTCATTTTTGTAACGAGCTGCCCAGGCAAGACCATTCGCTACTGGAAGATTGGCTCCCATGTGACTCACAAAACCAAGAATATTTTTTTTCTCATAAGAAAAGTGAATGTTAGAATCTCTGCCATGAGTCATTCCACTTTCACGATTAAAGTATTGGGCAAAGATTTCTTTGGGGCTCACTCCACGAACTAAATGTAAAGCCATGTCACGATGCGAAGGCGCCACCCAATCTTCTTGTTGCAAACTAAAAGCGGATCCAACCGAGATCGCTTCTTGTCCGGTAGAAAGATAACCCTTCCCAATGATGAGAGGTTTTTCAGGATTTTGACTGTGATAGAGATAATAGATCTGATCTTCCAAAACGCGGGTGCGTTGGAGGCTTCGATACATCTCGATTATGAGGGATGCACCGATTTGCATGATCAAATTCTAACAAATTTTTACAAAGAAACAGACAAAAATTATTGAAATCATTCAAAAATTTATCGCGCAGTGCGTTAAACTCGCTTTAAACAAAAAATTTGCGTCTAGCGCAAATATCGCTTATTTTCTCACACTTATATAATGAAGGGATCATTGTGAGCTTAATTAAGCCTGAAAAACTTCAAAAAGGGGACACAATTGCCATCGCTGCGCCGGCAAGCCCTTTTGACACTTTAGAGTTTGAAAATGGAGTTAAGATTTTGAAATCACTTGGATTTAATGTAATATACCGGGAAGATATTTTCTCTAAGAAAGGCTACTTGGCAGGCTCAGACGAAAGAAGGGCTTCAGAGTTGATGGAACACCTATGCAATCCCCAAGTGAAAGCCATCTTTTTTGCTCGAGGGGGTTATGGCTGCCAAAGAATCATCCCTTTACTCAATGAAAATAAAATAAAAAATAACCCTAAAATCATCTTGGGATACTCCGATATCAGCACTTTACTGATCTACTTATATGAAAAATTTTCTTGGGTGACCTTTCACGGTCCTGTCGTTGCCAAAGGAATGGGAAATACATTCGGCAGTCGAGGAAAAGAATCTTTGCTTCGTGCTCTCACTGAAACAAATCCACTTGGAAAAATTGAAGACAAACAGATTCGCTTCATTCACGAAGGAGAAGTTGAAGCTCCTCTTGTGGGGGGATGCTTATCTCTTCTCATTAGCAATTTAAAAAGTTCATACGAACTCAATTGCGATGGAAAAATTTTGTTCATCGAAGATATTAATGAAAAGCCCTATGCCATCGATCGGATGCTCACCCATCTGAAGTTGGCTGGCAAGTTTGATAAAATCAAAGGCTTTATTTTCGGTCCCTTTCAAAACAGCGGAGAAAAAGACGATGAAATTATTGCTGTCATTCTCGATGTTTTAAAAGGCATCGACGTGCCCATCGCTTTTGGTTTTCCCTCGGGTCATCTTGAAGATGCCGTAACGATTCCTCTAGGAGTAAAAGTAAAATTAAATTCGGCCAAACATTCTATTGAGTTTGTGGAAAGGGCTTTAAGCTAATGAGTAACAAAAAAATCGATGAAGCTTTCACCAAAGCTATTGCAGACGGAATTTTTCCAGGAGCTGCTCTTGCTGTCGTAAAAGCGGGAAAAGTTTTAGAAAAAACTTGTTATGGTTTGGCGGAAAAAATTCCGGTTGAACGAAAACTTACCTTTAAAAACTATTTTGATATCGCTTCGATCACCAAGCCCTTATGTACGGCCATGGTCTCGATGGTATTGGTTGAACAAGGTAAATTAAATTTGGAAGAGCCTGTTGGAACTTATTTTCGTCGTTTCAAAAAAGAAGCTTACAGTAAGGTTTTGGTAAAACACTTATTACAACATACTTCGGGACTCCCTGCTTACAAGCCATATTACGAAAGATTATCTGACATGGTGTTGAAAGGCGAATCTCTCGAAGATATCAAAAAAGAACTTTTCAAATATATCTTAAGTGAATCTTTGGAAGAAGAAGTTCGAGTGGGTTCCACCCGTCTCTACAGCGATCTTGGTTATATATTAATGGGAGATATTTTAGAGCAAGTGACTCAAAAATCTTTGGACAAACTTTTTCTCGAACTGGTCGCAAGGCCTTTAAAACTCAATGAAACCTTTTTCATTCCTTTGAATGCAAAAACAAAATTGCCAAGAACTGATTTTGTTTCTACTTCCAAATCTTCACTGCGTCGAAAAATTTTGGCTGGAGAAGTAGAAGATGAACATGCGTGGTTGCTAAACGGCGTAGCAGGCCATGCAGGACTTTTCTCAACCTTACCTGACCTTATGAAATGGGCTGATGAGTTGATCAAAATTAATGAAGGCAAAAGCAAGTTCTTAAAAAAGGAAACCCTTCAACTCTTCACCCATGCCCGACCTCCTTTAGGATGGGACAAACCTGCCGAAGATCTTTCTCAAGCCGGAGAATTATTTCCAAAATCAGGAATTGGACATTTGGGTTACACAGGTTGTTCAATTTGGCTGGATTTAGAACGAGAGTTTTACATTATTGTGCTCACGAATCGGGTTCATCCTTATCGATACAATGAAGGAATTAAAAAATTCAGACCCATGATTCAAGACTTGATTATTCAAAGTTTAAGATTAGTAAGATAATTATGACCTCCCACATTCATCTCATCGCTATTTGTGGAACTGCCATGGGAACCTTGGCTGGCATGCTCAAAGCCAAAGGATATATAGTGTCCGGCAGTGACGATAATGTTTATCCACCCATGAGCACTCAACTTGAAAAATGGGGCATTGAAATTCAAAAAGGTTTTAAAGCAGAAAATTTAAATCCAAAGCCAGATTTGGTCATCGTCGGAAATGCCGTTTCTAAAACAAACCCAGAAGTCGCAGCTCTTTTAGAATCAAACATCGAATATATTTCTCTTCCACAAGCTCTAGGAAGATTTTTCCTAGAGGAAAAAAAATCCCTCGTCTGTTGCGGCACACATGGAAAAACAACAACCACCTCTCTTTTATCTTGGGTACTTTTTGATTGTGGACTGGATCCCAGTTTTTTGGTGGGAGGCATCCCTCAAAATTTTGATTCTTCCTTTCGTTTGGGAAAAGGAAATTATTTTGCCATTGAAGGTGACGAATACGACACGGCCTTTTTCGATAAAGGACCAAAGTTTTGGCACTATCGACCTTATCAAGCGATTCTCACCGGGGTGGAGTTTGATCATGCCGATATTTATCGTGACATCGAACATCTCAAATCAGCTTTTAAAAAATTTGTGGAACTGATTCCCTCTGATGGCGCACTTTATTATTCAGGCGATAACCCGATTGCTGCAGAACTCTCCGCTTTTTGCAAAGGACGAAAAGTTTCTTATGGATTTGGTTCCAACTGTGAATTTCGCGCCGAAAAAATTGACTTTGGACCCGAGGGAGTAGACTTTGATCTTTATCGAAACGCAGATTTACTCACTCGTTTCCATTCTCCCCTTCCAGGAAGACATAATTTACAAAATTTGCTGGGGGTGCTGGCTTTGATGCTGAATTTGCCCGACTTCGTAGGGGCGCAGCATGCTGCGCCCCTACAAGAATTACAAAAATCCGTTTCAAAATTCAAAAGCGTCAAACGCCGGCAAGAAGTGCGAGGAGTGGTAAATAATATTACGATCATCGATGACTTCGCCCATCATCCCACCGCGATTGCCGAAACCATTGATGCTATTAAGGCTAAATATCCCGGCCAGAAAGTCTGGGGAATTTTTGAACCCCGTTCCAATTCCAGCAAAAGAGATATATTTCAACATGACTTTCCCAAAGCCTTGGCTCATGCGGATGAAATAATCCTGGCTAAAGTTTTTATGCCTGAAAAAGTAAAAGAAGGAAAAGTTCTAGATGTTCTGAAAGTCGCCGAAGATGTTCAAAAATCTGGCATTCCAACAAGCGCTAATCTTGAAGTTGATGAAATTGTTTCTTTCCTTAAACAAAAGGCCAAATCCGGTGATGTTTTACTTGTGATGAGTAATGGAGGATTTGGGGGAATTCATCAAAAATTACTTGATCAGCTCCGCTAAACCTTTTCTTGCGAAAAAGTCTTTTATAGGGGCTTGCGTCGCCCCCTCTTCTAGCAAAGCGAGAAGAGCCTCCCCCTCAACGGCTATCGCCTGCTAATTATTTCATAAAACCCTTTTCTTGCGAAAAATCTAATAGTTTGGTCTTATCCGACTAAATTTGGGAGACCGAACAATTTTGCAAAAGCGAACACGCCAAAAAATAAAAACCTGGATACTTTTACTTGTGGGAATGACATCATTCCTGGCCTTTTTACACTGGAGCACTCATTCTCAAAAAGGCATTCAATTCACCTGGGCAAAACTGCTCAAATTGATACCGGGTGAAATAAAATGGGAAGGGCTCTACCTCAATTTCACGGCTCGAACTATTGAGATCAAGAATTTTGAATACACACTCCCCGCTGGGCAAAAAGTGGTAAGGCTAGGTTATCTCTTTGGTAAAATCCGTTGGTCTTCCATTTTAAGAACTCGGGTAATGTTAAGTGATTTGCAGGTGAAAGACTTAACCGTTGATGTTTCTGGCCTCCCTCCCCGAAAAGAAAAACCCAATCTCTCACCTCTTATGAGGTCTTTAACTCGAAGACTTGCAATTGAAAAATCCAGCTTTGAAACGATTAATATCATTTTAAAAAACGGTAATCTCACACTTCCTGTGGGCCATTTAACTTACCAACCCAGTCTCGTTGGAAAAAATATTTTGAGATTTTATTTTGAAAATAGCCAAGGCACCGTTGCCAATCTTCCTTTTTCTATTCAAAACATTGCCTACGATGGAGATTTTTCAGTACCCGATGTAGTAAAAGAAGTTTTTCTCTTCCGAGAAGCTACAGGCAAATTCAAACTTGCTGGTATTCAAATCGATACCTGGAATGTTTCAGATATTAGCACCCAAGCAAATTTTAATGGAGATGTGATTGATTTCAAAGGTATTGAAATATCAATCGGACAAGCGAAATATTTTCTCAAGCTCAAACTAGCTCCTTTTGATCAACATGCTTCTGGAAATTTTTCGAGTGCTGGTTTTGTAGAATGGGAAGACGTCCCCGGTTTCAAAAAAAGAGTCGCTCGGATTTTTGACAAACTGAATCTTTCTTTAGATTTTGATATTACAGGTTTTGTATTCAAAGAAATGGAAGGTTCTGTGAGTGTAAATCTAAAAGCGCAAGGCAATCTCATCAACCCTAAAGTGCCTTCAGCTCATCTCATGAGCAGCGCTCGTATTAAGCAAGGTCGTTTTGATCTGGAAAATTTTTCTATCCAGACTGAAAAAACAAAACTCAGTGCTAAAGGCTTTGTTGATCTTAACCAGATGAAACTTAATACGACCGTCACTGGCACTGAGTTAGATTTATTCACGCTCATCTCTTTTTTCTCAGATTTAGAACTCATCGGTTATGTTGATTTTGAAGGAAGTATTCAGGGTGATTTAAAAAGACCTGATTTCAAATTCAAAGCCAAGGCTAAAGAAACCGGTTACAAATTCATGCGCTTTGCCAGCAATGAAGGAGAGTTTGATATTCTGAATGGCGACCTTCACTACCGAGGAAAACCCGGCACAGATGCAGGCTATTCAGGAAATGTTGAAATTACAACTCAGGAAATTTTCAAGCCCTCTCGCCGAACCTCACTCAAAACAAGCTTCGACCAAATTGAAGTAGCAAAGCTTCTTGAAAATCCAGATATGACTGGAAAAATTACTGGCACTTATGAAATGCAAATCGCAAACGAACAAATAAGTGGCAAAATGAATGCTAAGGTAAAGGATTTTCATTTTTATTATTTTAATCTTGGAGATGTAGACGCCGAAGGAATTGTCTCGAAAAATCTTTTTCGTTTACCAAATGTTTCTTTTCATCCTCCCAAAACTGAAATTCTAAAAATCCCAAGTGAAATCGTGTTGCAATTTTCAGAAGCAGGATTCACCTTCAAAGGCCCTCTTCTCCAGGGCATGCAAATAGATGGCAATGTCAACTACTCCGCCCCTAAAATTGTAAATGCAAAAGTCAATTGCAACCATTGCGGAATAGGACCGCTGTTAGCAGCTCTTGATTATGAACCCAAAGAAGGACACTTTGATGCTCGAGCTAATTTTTTAATGAACATTGCAAACTTTGATGCGTCAGTCATTCAAGCTGAGTTTACTCGTTTTTATTTTCCCTTGGGCGAAAGTATTCTTTCTCATGAAAGCCCTCTTAAAATCACTTTTCGATCCGGCGCTTTCCATTTTGATGACGTAAACTTGCGCTTTAATGAAAGAAGCTTGCGACTTCTCGGCTCTATAGATCCGGAAGGGCCTATCAATGCTCAATTGAATGGTGAAGTGGATCTCTCCCTTCTCAAAAACTTAAAAACCCATTTCCGTGATGGAAGTGGCTTTGCAAAAGTAAACTTGAAAGCCATTGGAACTCTTAAAGATCCCAACATCTTGGGTAACATTGACTTTCAAAATGCAAGCGTAACTCCTCGCCTCTTAGGAAACACGGTAGAAGATCTAAAAGGAAAAATCATTCTTGAACCAAACAAGCTTCTCTTCGAAAGTTTTCAAGGCTCTGTGATGGAAGGAGATCTTCAATTTACAGGTTATCTACAACATGAAAATTTCCAAAAAATCACCAAAGCTGATCTTAGAATTGATGCTCGAGAAATTGCTTTTACGGATCCAGGAACTTTGAAAATGTATTTCTCAGGCAAACTCAATCTCACCGGAACGGATCCAAAACTTAAGCTCAGTGGAATTGTCGATATTACCGAAGGACGCTACATCAAAAATTTTGACTTGAGTAACTTCATCCTAAAGCCAGCCTCTACACCACAACTTGAAGGCAAAGGAGGAGGCTTCGATCATTTAGAATTGGATTTAAGAATCAAAAGCCCAGGCGAGTTACTGATTAAAAATAACGTGGCCGAAATTTATCTCAAAAGCGATTTAAAAGTTACTGGAACTAAATCTAAGCCTATTTATGAAGGTGCTTTATCGGTTTTAGACGGTAAATTCAATTTTTTCAAAGTCGCTTTTGAAAATGCAAAAGGCTTTATCGATTTCAGAAATCCAAGCAAAGGAATTCCCTTTGTAGATATTACAGCAAACAAAACTTTTGATAAAACAGCCGACAATATCGTAGTAAGCGCAAAAATTGAAGGATATACAGATAACCTAAACTTATCCTTCGACTCCAATCCACCTCTCGAAAAAAGAGAAATACTTACTCTGATGTTTACAGGTTATCTGCCAGATGCTCAGCAGGGGATCTCCGGCACCAACATTGCGAGCTCTGTATTAGCAAGCCAAGTGACAAGCTTGCTCGAAAAACCTGTAACAGGTTTTACTCATCTTGATATTTTCAGACTAGAAGCCTCCGATCCCGATTCAAAAAGTTTAAGCTCTTTAGTGATAGGTAAAAAAATTACGGATCGTTTTTCGATTTCATTTAAAACAGATCTAGATGTGCAAGATACGATTACTAATATTCAAGCAGAATACATCTTGTTAGATAATTTATTACTCAAAACATCCCGGAGTTCTTCAGGACGTTACCGTTTGGATTTTACCTTTCGTTTCAAAGGATATTGATGCGTTGGAATTTGAAAAAAATAAAGCGTCGTTTCAGCAAAGGAATTTCTCTCATTCTTTGTTTAGGCTTTGCTATGCCCGCTTTTGCAAAAAACAATGATTCTCAGTCCCCTGAAATTATTCAGACTATTACGGTTGAAAATAAGTTACCTGAACGTATTCCTAAAATACTCAATATTATTAGAATGAAAACAGGCGACACACTCTCTATGGAGAAAGTTGAAAATGCCATTAACGATCTTCGCAAATGGGGCATTTTTAAAAATGTCGAAGTATTACTCAAAAGACAAGGTTCAAAAGTAGATATTACCTTTCAACTAGAGGATGCTTTTCTGATTCGCGACGTTGAAATTCACGGTAACTATCCCTTGCTTGAAAGCAGAGTGCGTCGTGCCATCTTTTTTTCAACGGGAGATGTTTATGAAAAGGAAAAACTTAACGAACAAGTAGAACGCCTCATCGAATTTTATGAAAAGGAAGGTTATCGCAACACTGTGGTTTTTATCCGTGAAAGCATTAATGAAGAAGACCGGATGGTCACTCTTAAAATCAATATTGATCATGGGAAAAGCTATAGAATAGATAAAATATTTATCACCGGAAATTCGATCTTTAAAGATTTAAGAATTGAAAACAAAATTAATCGTTTCCTCGATTATAAACCTAGTCGAATCAAATCTAATCTTGAAAGTATTCAAAAACTTTACCGAGATCATCACTATCCAAGAGTAAGAGTGAAACTGACTAAAGTAGAATTCAACGACAGAAAAAATACTGTTAATCTCACCATTGATATTCGTGAAGGCAAAGAAGTGATTGTCGATTTTGAAGGCAATGAACATCAATTTTCGAGTCGGCTTCGAAATGTTGTCGATGTGGCAAAAAATGGAGATTACGATGACTTTGAATTAGAAAACTCCAAAAACCAACTCCTTCAACATTATCGTAATTTAGGCTTTGAAAATGTAGGGGTTCAATTTTCAAAAAAGGAAATCAACAAAGAAAAAATACTCGTTACATTTTTGATCAAAGAAGGCCCTCGACGAGTTGTTAAAAAAATTGAATTTGAAGGAAATGATAATGTTTCTTCAAATAAAATCCGTGATATTTTGCAAACTAAAGAAGAATCCCCAACACATCGTGGGGTTTTCCTCGAGGAAGTTTTCAAACAGGATGTTGAAAGAATTGATAATTTTTTCACTGAAAACGGTTACCTCGATGGCAAGGTAAAAGAATGGAAAAGATATCTCATTCCCACGGGCGACAAATATATTGTTGAAATCGATGTTTCCGAAGGAAAAAAAACCATCGTAAATTCTTTCCGCTATGAAGGTCTTTCCAAATTCGATGAATCTAAGCTGAGAAAATATTTAAAAATGAAAGAAGGATCTACTTATTCTCCTGGGCAACTGGAATTAGAAGTTCGAACCTTGCTGAGCTACTTTTCCAACAATGGGCATCCTTATGCTGAAATAAAAACAGAACTAGAAGAAAAAGAAGCTCAAAAAGTAAATATTGTTTTTAAAATTACTGAAGGACCTGAAGTTAAAATTGGGGAAGTATTACTAGTAGGAAATGTCAAAACTCGACGTAACACCATTTTGAACGCTCTCAAATTTAAAGAGAAATCTTCTTTTAGTGCCCAAAAAATTCTGGAGAGCCAAACAACTCTTCGTAAACTTGGTATCTTTGATGCATTGAGTTTAGAAACCCTTGGCTTGCAAGGGAAAGAAAACATCATTCATATTGTAATACGTGTGGATGAAAAGAAAGACAACGTTGTCGACTTTGGCATTTCTTATGACACCGACCTTAAACTTCAGGGGAAATTTACTTACAGTAAACTCAATCTAGGTGGTTACGGGAAAGAGCTAGACTTTAAAACTATTGCGGGCTTTCGTGTAAATCGTGGAGAAATTGCCTATATCGACCCTCGCTTTATGGCTTCAGATTGGCAAATGTCTGCCAACACTTTTGTTCAATACGATCGAGATCCTTTCTTTCAAGACTTACAAATAGGCGGTGGTATTGGTTTTCTGAGAAATATCACCAAGCGACTTTCGATGTTTACTAAATATGAAATGATACAAACTGATTTTGTCGAACAGAAAACAGATTTTTCTCAACTTCGCCCTGGCACTCGAGACAACACTACTGGCAAGTTGCAATTTGCAGTGACCTATGATCGCCGTGACAATTTTGGAGATCCCCGTAAAGGTTATTATGCTTATGGCCGCACTGATTTTGGACAGGAACTTTATACAGGTTCTCTGTTCTATAAAATACAAACTCGTTTTGGAGTGTGGTATACGCCTATAGAGTGGCTCACTTTTTCAAATGCGGTAAGAGGACTTTTTGATATTCCACTGAACAACAAAGCGATTCCGACCCAAGAGCTATACTTCTTGGGAGGCGACGATACGATTCGAGGATTTAAATACCAAGATTTAAACCCGGCAGGTGGTAAAGTAGGCATTATCGATAACTTGGAAATGGAAATTCGTATTTTCAAAAGCCTTCAAATCGTAGGTTTTTTAGATACTGCTAGCTTAACCAATAACCTATCAGAAATCAGCGCATCTTCTTTTAGACATTCTGCGGGCCCAGGCATTCGATACGCGACTCCTGTTGGACCCCTTCGTCTTGAATACGGCTTCATCCTCGATCGACGCCCAGGAGAAAACAAAGGAAGGCTTCATTTTACCTTCGGATATTTCTTTTAAATTCCCCTTTCTTCCTTCTACACTTCCCGCTTCCCTCTCCTTACTATTTTCGATACAATTTCATATTCATGGAAAATTTTCTTCGAAAAATGATGCAATCAGCAGGAAAGGTGGTGGAAAAGGTAGGCCATCTTAAATCAGCTCAAAAAAGTGCGCCCACTGCTGGCAAACAGGAAAATATAGCCAATTCACAGCCTGCCATTGGGTTTCCTCCTGAAAATCAGATTAGAAAATGGGTAGAAGCCCTTGAACAAAGAGAAATTGCTCCCCTGATACCTAATTTAGCTGGCAAAAATGTTATTCAAGCAACTACGAGTAGTGACCGAATTTGGGAAACCCTTCATCAAAAAGGCGCTGAACTCATTATCGATCTCGATATGGGACATTTTGAAGGATCCCCACCCGCACAAAAACCTCCTCATTTACAAATGATCAAAGGTAATTTGTTGGCAGCTCCCTTTCCAGATCAAAGCATGGATTATCTTATTCTGCTTGGAGCAGGTATACGCCGAGAAGACCCAAGTGCCTGGATGAAAGAAATCTCCAGAATACTTAAAGATGGTTCGCGTCTCATTTTAACCTTTATCCATCCTTTTTTAGAGTATCGCTTTCATCCGAGTTCTGGATTTACACATCATTTCGACCAATATTTTATGGCTCTCAAAAAAGCTGAAATTTACGTAGAAGATATCAAAGAATATAGCGCTGATGATGCACTCAAGTCTTTAATAGGTTTGGCCAAAAATGATAAAAACTTTGCCCAAATCAAAGACTTTCCTCTTTTATTAGTTTTCCGTGGAATCCGCCTTAAAAGGAGACAATGATGGATGCTCCCATCTCTGCTGATGCAAAGTTGAAAGCTCTTAAAATTCAACTCACCGAACCTGCTAGTCCTGAAGGAGGCTATGTCCCCTGTGTCAGGACTGGAAATCTACTTTTCATTAGTGGTCAACTCCCTAAAATTGGCCCTCAACTCGCCTTCAAGGGACGTCTCGGAAAAGAAGTAAGCCTTGATAATGGGCAGCGGGCTGCCAAACAAGCCCTGGCCAATGCTTTGTCGGTTGCCAAATGGGAATTAGGTAGTCTTGATAAAATTAAAAAAGTAGTTCGTCTGACGGGTTACGTAAATAGTTACCCAGGTTTTACCGATCAAGCAAAAGTAATGGATGCTGCCAGCGAAATGTTAGTTCAAATTTTTGGAGAAGCTGGCAAACACAGTCGAGTAAGCGTTGGGGTTACCGATCTTCCCCTGCTTGCCACGATCGAAATAGATTTGATATTGGAAGTAAAGTAAGAGCATTTCGTGAGCAGCTTTTATAATGGGCTATTCTTCTCAAATGTAAATTCTATTTTTCGAGCAAGTGACGCAATATGAAAAGGTTTTGAAATATAATCATCCGCTCCCACTTCAAAACAGCGTCTTCGATCTACTTGCCCATCTTTTGCAGATAAAATGAAAACTACAATTTTTTGAGTTTCAGGATTTTTTTTAACTTTCTCGCAAACCTCCACTCCACTCATTTCTGGCATCATAAGATCCAACAAAAGGATGTCGGGCTTTAATAAAGGAATTTTATCGAGCGCTTCTTTTCCCTGAGAGGCTGCAAAAACTTCATAAAGATTTGAATCTAGCAAGCGACTTACAATCCGATACACTTGAGGATCGTCGTCTACCACCAGAATTTTTCGTTTATTCATAAAATCCCTTATTATTAACTTATTGTAATTTAATTGCTATTTACACCAAACAATTTTTTACTTTATCTTTCATTTTTTACATTATATAGAAGTGTCTCTTGGTGGAAATGGGGTCGTTCATAAAAACATTTTAGATCTTGGATCAAGCGATCTAACGCGTTGCATTATCCGCTTGACAGTGTTTAGGCTTGGGGCTAACTAGCCAGCCTTGTTTATGGACCTCTATATTTGGTCTTTGAAACCTGAATAAAAAAGTTAAGAAATTACTTATATTTTTTAAGCTATTAGGTATTTATATGCTTTTGCATAAATATCTTGAAATTATCTATAATTATCATTAAAATAAGTGAAGTTTCATCGAATTTAAATTGTATTGTATTAAAGTTAAAAATTTAACAGGTGTATAACCTTACATATAAAAAGGAGAGGAAATCATGAAAAAACTAGCTTTATCAGCGATGGTGATCGCCACCGCCCTTGTGGGTGCTGGTAGTCTCCAAGCTGGAGATAAAGGAAGTGCCGCGGGCGGCCTTGAGCTCAGCGGTAACGTCGATGTTGTCACAGGTTGGCAACATGACAGCAAAAACTCCCAAGGACTTTTGAACTCGATCAACGATGCAGACAATGCAACGTTGCTCGGTGAAGGTCAATTGGGTGACTTCCGCGGTCAAGGAGCCGCTTACCGAGATACTTTCAACTTCTACATCGACCAAGTAGAGTTGGATATTAACAAAACTTTCGGAGAAAACATCCGAATCCGTGCTGACCTTGACTTTGGTCGTAACTTGTCAGGTTCTCAAAGGAACACAGGTGGACAAAACTTCAACCTCGAACAAGGTTACGTGACCGCCAATATTCCTGTTGGAAATGGCTTGGAATTCTTAGTGGGTCGCTTTAATGCTCCTATCGGACTTGAAGCAGTTGATAGAGCTAACAACATTGCTCTTTCTTATACCAATCTCTATCGTTATGTACGTCCTCACAACGTGACTGGTATGAAACTTTATTATGCCTTCAACGATCTCTTTGATTGGCATATTTATGCAGTGAATAATCTCTATGATCAAATTGGTCGCACAGGAGTTTCCGCTGTTGCAGTTCCCCCTGCAGCTGTTGATACCCCAATTCCTTCTTTTGGAACCCGTTTTGGTTTCACTTGGGGTGAAAAAGGTAAAGAAAGCACCGTAGGTCTTTCTTATGCCGGTGGACCTGAAGGTGGTGCAATTGGTATCAATGCCATGAGACACTTTACCAACATTGCAGATCTTGATTTCTCATTCCATGCAACTGATAACTTCATCATCGCTGGTGAAGGAATTTTCCGTCAAGACAACATTGGTGGTGCTTGTGTACCTGGTGGTATTAATTCCGCTGCAGTCAACACCAGAAACTGCCGTGCTTTCGGTGGTAACTTGCTCTTGGCTTATAACTTCAGTGAAACTTGGGGAATGTATTTCCGATACGACTACCTCTATGATCGTAGTGGTAACTACATCAACCCAGCTAACATGGCTGCTACTGCTACAAAACTCAGCAGACAAATCCATGACTTCAGCTTAGGTGCTTCTTACCAAATTACAGAAGGTGCTAAAATGAAGATGGAATACCGCTTGGATATGGGATTAATTCCTGCCGGTGGTATCGCAGCAGGCAGTGCCTCAGCAAAATCTTGGAACAACGCTTTCGCTCTTGAATTTGCTTACAACTTCTAAGAGAAACGTTGCCTGAATTAAAAACCTTCTCCGTATCATGCGGAGAAGGTTTTTTTTTGCCTAATTTTCATCTCTCAACTCATTTTCTCATTTTCCATTCAATAAAATTAATGCAACTGCCTAAAAAATAAACTGGCTCTAAACCCTCCTTAAGATATTTTTTTTGGAAGCTATTGAATTTCAAGTTGTTTTTTATAACACAGCGTGGCACAGCAGTTGCAGAAATAAAAATATCATTATTAATTAAAATACCATTTCGTGGGAAAAAATAAGAAAGGAGCACAGGATGAAAAAAATCCTATTTGCATTTTTGATAGCAAGCCTCACAGGCTTATCTATCGCACATGCAGGAGATTCGAAAACAGGAGGCCTAGAGCTTTCAGGTAATATCGACGTGGTCACAGGTTGGCAACGTGATGGGAAAAATGCCGCTGGAGATTTTGCGGGTGGTCAACTCGGTTGGTTTAGAGGTGCTACAGCCCCCTATCGTGATTCCTTCGATTTTTATATTGATCAAGTGGAGTTAGACATCAATAAATCTTTCGGGGAAAACATCAGAATTCGAGCAGATTTAGACTTCGGTCGCCAGCTCTCTGGCTCAGGTCGTAATACAAATACTGCAGCCCCTTTTGGCCCAGGAATATCTAACTTCGAATTAGAACAAGGCTATGTCACTGCTAATCTTTGGGGTGCAGAATTCTTGATCGGTCGCTTTAATACTCCGATTGGCTATTATGTAGTAGACCGTGCAGATAACCCAACAATTTCATTTTCACAAAACTATAACTATCTGACTCCTACCAACACGACAGGAGCAAAGATTTACTATGCCTTTAATGATACATTTGATTGGCACGTCTATGTAGTAAATAACTTGGCTGACTCTGTTGCTTTTGGAAATGGTGCGGGAGCAAACCCAGGTGGACTCACCAATGGGTTTTACAGCGCCATTCCTTCTTATGGAACCCGTTTTGGTTTCAACTGGGGAAGTGATGATACAAAGAGCACAGTAGGTATTTCTTATGCAGGTGGACCTGAACGTTTTGGTTGCAATGCAGGAACCACAGGTTGCAATCGTCACCTCACTCATATCGCAGACTTAGATTGGGCTGTAAAATTTACTCCTAACTTCTTATTTGCAGGTGAAGGTACTTTCCGTCAGGACAACGCCTTAACAGGCCGTAATGATAGAGCTTTAGCAGCTTTTGCTCTTATCAATTATGATATTAATAGTACCTGGAGAGTCTATGGCCGTTTTGGTTGGATGCAAGACCAAACAGGTTTCTATACTGGTGCCATTAACCCTGTCACTGGGGGTCTCTTAAGTCAGAACATTTATGACGGCGCTGTAGGTTTTGGTTACGTAATCACTGAAGGAGCGAAACTAAAAGTAGAATATTCTCCTACTGTTTTTTCTCCTCGTAAAGCGCCAGGCGTTGGAACTTCTTGGTCCAATGGCTTCGCAATGGAATTTGCATATAACTTCTAGTTTATTTCCTCTCCGTAAGCTAAAAAGCCTGGTCCATTTGCTGGACCAGGCTTTTTTATTTTTTATAAGCAATTCATAGATTACCCCTACTGTAAACTTGACTTCATGGTATGGCTCTGCAAATTTGAGCCATGAGTATTTTTATTACTTTTGAAGGCACAGAGGGTTGTGGCAAGTCTACCCAGATTAGTCTCTTAGCAAAATATTTAGAATCCAAGAAGAAAAGCTATCTGATCACTCGAGAACCTGGGGCTACATTAATAGGGAATCAAATTCGTTCTCTTTTACTGAATCGAGAAAATACAAATATTGTTCCTTTGAGTGAACTTCTTTTATATGCAGCCGACCGTGCACAACATTGTGCTGAAATTATTCTTCCAGCTTTAAAAGAAAAAAAAATAGTTCTGTGTGACCGTTTTTATGATTCTACTACAGCCTATCAAGAAGGTGGCAGGCAACTCCCTTCTAAGCTCGTATCTGAAATCAATCAACTCGCTACTCAAGGCTTAAAACCCAACCTTACTTTTCTGATAGATTTACCTATAGAAATTGGGCTGACAAGAGCCCTTAAGAGAACATCGGTAGAAAATGACATGCAGGATCGCTTTGAAAGAGAAAAACTTGATTTTCATCAACGAGTAAAAAACAAATATCATGAAATCGCCTCACAAGAAGCGGAAAGAGTGATTATCATCGATGGAAATCATGATATTCAAAATATTCACCAAAAAATTATTAAAGAACTTGAATCAAGACTGCCATGAAAATTATCGGCCATACAAAACAGATTTTGCATTTCGCACAATTGATCCAAAAAAACAAAGTGCCGCATGCACTTCTATTTACAGGCCCAGAAGGCATAGGGAAAAAATTAGTTGCTGAAAATCTAATTCAAATACTTTTTTGCGAATCAAAAACACTGGATGGGCAAGCTTGCAATACCTGCAAAAACTGTAATCGTGTACAGCAAAACACACATCCTGATTACATTCTTATTTCTCCTCAAGATCATTTAATTAAAACGGAAGTCATGCGCGATTTAAAACAAAAACTTCATCTTAAATCCTTAGAAGCTTCTTATAAAGTCGCTATCATCGATGATGCTGAAACCTTACATACTAGTGCAGCAAATGTTTTACTTAAAACTCTCGAAGAACCACCTGAAAACACCTTGCTCATTCTTGTGAGCTCTTCTCCTTATAAGTTACCGAAAACTATTCTTTCTCGGTGTCAAAAAATTGAGTTTTCACCTTTAAATATGTCTGAGATGCAACAAGTGATTCCACTCCTTGAAAAATCTGAAAGTACTAATTCCGAAAAAATAGCATTGGCTCAAGGATCGCCTGGGTTTTATATGCGGTTTTCAGAAGAAGCATTTGATTTGGTTCAAAACATCATTTTACCTGCTATTTATCATCAACCCAAAGACTTGATGAAGTTATTAGAAGTCGCAGAAAAACTTTCAAAAGAAGAAAAACTGGCTGAAAATGTTTTAAATATTTTATTAATTAAATGGAGCAAAAACCTTGTATCAGATGCCAGCTTGCCATTTGCAAAAAAAACTGAAGCTATTTACAAAGCTGCTCAAAAACTCAAAGACACTCATATAAATCCTCAGTTGACCTTTGAGAATCTCTTTCTTAAGTTGTGTCTTTAAACTTTCTTCAAGCTTTCGCCGGAGGACTTATATGTCCTTTGGAGATTAGGTGTCCTGAGGAGGACATCATAAGTTTGTAGAACTCTTACTATGACTAAAAGATTTTATATCACTACAGCCATCGACTACGTCAATTCTCTACCCCATATTGGAACTGCTTATGAAAAAATCGGGGCAGATGCTCTAGCTCGCTTTATGAGAATGGAAGGTTATGAGGTCCATTTCCAAATGGGAAATGATGAACATTCCGCGAATGTTCAAAAGTCTGCGATTGAAGCTGGCCTAGAACCCAAGGTTTATTGTGATGGAATGCGCGAAAAATTTACTGAAATTTGGAAAAAACTTCATATAAGCAATGATGACTTTATTCAAACGAGTGAAACTCGTCATCATCAATCCGCAAAAAAGTTTTTTGATGTTGTTTTTCAAAAAGGCGATATTTTCGAAGGCGAATACGAAGGTTGGTATTGCGAATCTTGTGAAGCTTATCAAACTGAAAAAGATTTAATCGAAGGCTTATGCCCCAATCACAAACAAAAGCCCAAGTGGTTGAAGGAAAAAAATTACTTCTTCAAGCTTTCTAAATATCGTGAAGCTCTGATTAAACATATCGAAGCACATGATACTTTTATTTTACCCGATATTCGAAGAAATGAAATTTTAAGTCTTCTTAAAAAAGAAGGCTTACAAGATATTTCCATCTCGCGCTCCACTTTTAGTTGGGGAATTCCGGTACCTCCGAATCCCAAACATGTGATTTATGTTTGGTTTGATGCTCTCATTAATTATTTGACTGCTGTAGGTTATGCTTCAGACGAAGAAAAATTTAAAAAATGGTGGCCCGCTCAACTTCATGTCGTGGGAAAAGATATTACTCGTTTTCATTGTGTCATTTGGCCTGCCATGCTGATGAGTGCGGGCTTGCCTTTGCCGGAAACCGTGTTTGGACATGGTTTTGTTTATCTCAAAGGCGAAAAGATGAGTAAAACTTTAGGAAACGTTGTCACTCCTCTCGATATCATCGATCAATTCGATGCGGACGTATTACGCTATTATCTTTTACGAGGCTCTAGTTTTGGCTCCGATGGTAATTTTACCTGGGATGAATTCATCACCCGCTACAATAGCGATCTTGCCAATGACATCGGAAATCTTCTCAGTCGTACTTTGGGAATGGCTAAAAAATATTTCGATGGAAAAGTTGCTGTGGGTGAAAACGGAGAAGGTGATCAAGCTCTTCAAGATAAAGCTTCCGAAATTTCTAAAAAAGTTCGGGAAGCTTTTGATTACAAAAACGGCGATCTCGCTTTTCACCAGGCGCTATCTTCTATTTGGGAACTCATCGCCGCTTGCGATAAATATATCGATTCCACTGCGCCCTGGACTTTGAAAAAGAACAATCAAGACGCTCGACTTTCTCAAGTACTGCATAATTTAGTAAACTGTTTAAGAATTATTGCGCTATGGGTAACTCCTTTTATGCCGAAAACCAGTGAACGAATGTTTGCTCAATTAAAAATGAATCCCTACAAAACTTTTGCTGAAGGCGAATCTTGGACTGCCATGCCCTCCACTCACCAATTGGGCGATGCTTCTCCTCTTTTTCCAAGAATCGACCTAAATAAATAAAATCAAACGTATTCAATTTATAGATTGCTTAATATCTTCCTGCAGGAGTTTGTGCAGGCTGAGAAAAGCCATGGCGATAAACAGGGAGGTCTGCATTCGATTCCACAATATCGATCATGTGACCGGTTTGATCTTCCCACTTGCGAAGAGCTTTTTCTAAAATAGGTTGATTCAGCGACCAAAGCTCCTGGTCGGCACCATCAAGAACAGTGTTTGAAAAAAGGGAATAACTAAAAGATACGTTTTCGAATCCAGTTTCATCTGGCCCACCCCACACTATAAAAGTGGAAGGTTCCTGAATTTGTAAGCGAATGGGATTATCTGGATCGTGGCGTGTTCTTAAAAACCCCACAATATTCAAGTTCACGCGAATGCACCAGATGGGTTCGGTGAGATTTTTCATGATGAGCATGAGTTCATCTAAAAAAGTTTGCTGTTCCATTTTCTGTTTTTGAATATGCTGAGTAGCATCATAAGTAATCACTTCTAAACTATCTGGAACCACAAGACCGAAAAAGGCACGAAGAAAATTAAAAACTTGTTCAAAAAACCACACATTGGTTTCTTCAGGAGTCATCGAGGTAAAATTCATATTAGAATTAAAACCCCAAGCTCCCACCACTTGGTTTTGCTGAAGGCTACTACTTAAAAAATCATCAAGGTTCTTGAGCATGTTTTTACATTCTTACTCAGGCCCCTAGGAAGGTCAAGGCAAGAGGCTTACTGACCCTCTGATAAATTGGAAATAAGAAGAGGGTAAAAGGCCAAAATATAAGGTGGAAACTACACAAAACAAAACAACAAAACCTAAAATCCAAGACTTTTGCTTTGAAAAAACTTGAGCAAAGGAATCTTGTTCTTTAATAAAATACATCGAAACAATCACTCTTAAATAATAATAAGCTGAAATTGCACTCATCAAGACCCCTACAATCACTAAGGAATAAAGATTTTTATCTAATGCCTCACGAAAAAGATAAAATTTTCCTGCAAAACCCACCGTCGGGGGAATTCCTGTAAGAGCCAACATAAAAATTGACATTGTGAAAGCCAAGAACGGTGAACGTTTTGAAAGGCCGACATAATTGCTTAGTTCAGCCTTATCGTCCTGAGAAGAGGCAATGGAGGAAGCTACTGTGAAAGCACCTAAAGTAATTAAGCTATATGCAAACAAGTAAAAAAGAGGAGCTGATAAAACATCTGAATTAAATTTGGCATCAGCAAGCACCGCACTTAAACCTACCAGCACATAACCTGCATGCGCGATAGATGAATAAGCCAGCATTCTTTTTATATTGGTCTGATACAAAGCGACTAAATTTCCTACGACCATGCTTGTAAGAGCTAAAACCGCAACTAAAATACCAAGATCCCATGATTGCAGAACACTCAGTGCATGCAAAATTCGGATAAAAGCCCCAAATGCTGCTACTTTCACGGCAGTAGACATCCAACCCGTCACAGGAAGAGGAGCTCCTTCGTAAACATCTGGGGCCCAAAAATGAAAAGGAACTGCAGCAATTTTAAAAGCAAAGGTCAGCATCACTAAAAGAATCCCAATTTTAAATAAAATAAGCTGAGAAGGCATTTTATAAGCTGTCGCAATTAGCTTCATATCCATACTGCCAGTCGTGCCATATAAAAGGGAGAGGCCAAAAAGGAAAAAACCGGCAACCATAGCTCCCAAAATAAAATACTTCACTGCTGCTTCATTCGAGCGAAGATCTCGGCGTTTAATGCCCACCAAAGCATAAATAGCAAGACTCATCACTTCTAATCCCAAAAAAAACAAAAGCAGATGGCTTGTAGAAACCATCACCATCATTCCTGAAAGTCCAAATAAGCTCAGCGAATAAATTTCTGGATAAAGATTATTTTGTTTAAAAAAATACTCTGAATAAACAAGACAACTTAGAAAGCTAATCAGTAAAAGAAGTGCATAAAAAAAATAGGCAAAAGAATCGAGCGTCAGCATTGATATTTGAGCTGTAAAATTGAGCTTCCATAAATAAAGGGTAGCAATAAAAGACCCTGAAATCCCCAAAAGGCTAAACAATAAAAGTAAGCCAAGTCCTAACTTCGCTCGAACAAACAATCCCAAAAAAAGAACAACAAACCCTGCAATCAAAATGATATTGATCGGAAGAGATGCCAGAAATAAATTATTCCAATCGATTTGCATAAATTAATTCATCCCCAACAATTGCACTCCTGTTGGAATGCTTTGTGTCACACGTTGCACAAAAAGTCCTACCGGACCTGCCATTAAGTTAAAAAAAGGCTTGGGATAAATTCCCATCCAAAAAATCATGACGACGAGAGGAAGCAACACAGTAATTTCTCTCCAATTTAAATCTTGGAGTTTTTCATTTTCAGGATTTTGAATGGGTCCAAAAAAGACTCGTTGGACCATCCATAACATATAAACAGCAGCAAAAATGACGGCGCTTGCTGAAACAATTACGAGAATTGGGTAAACAGGATAGGATCCCATTAATATAAGGAATTCCCCTACAAAACCATTGGTACCTGGCAAAGCTATTGAGGAAAAAGTCACAATCAAAAAGAAAAAAGTGTACCAAGGCATGACTTTCGCAATGCCTCCAAAATCTGCAATCTGACGAGTATGGCGACGATCATAAATCATTCCTACCAGCAAAAATAAAGCCCCTGTTGAAATACCATGATTAAGCATTTGGTAAACTGCACCCTCAACAGATTGTTGAGTTAAAGCCATAAGACCCAACATCACAAAACCTAAATGCGAAACCGAAGAATAAGCGACTAACTTTTTGACATCTTGCTGTACGATACTCACCAAGGCGCCATAAACAATTCCAATTGTTGCTAAAAGAGCAATCAAGGGGGCTGCCTGAGCTACAGCATTTGGAAAGAAAGGCATTGCAAAGCGAACAAACCCATAAGTTCCCATTTTTAATAAAATCCCGGCCAAGATTACTGAACCTGCTGTGGGAGCTTCCACATGGGCATCTGGCAACCAAGTATGAAAAGGAAACATGGGAACTTTGATTGCAAAAGAAAGAGCAAAAGCCGCGAATAAAATCATTTGAATATGGGGAGCCAACTTTAAGCTTTGCTGCCACCACATTTCATAATCAAAGCTACCTTGGGCTTGATAATAAAGATAAATAATAGCGGCCAGCATTAGTACAGAGCCAATCATGGTATAGATAAAAAACTTTAAAGCGGCGTAGATACGACGCTTGCCGCCCCAAATACCTATAAGAAAATACATAGGAATCAGCATGGCTTCCCAAAAAACATAAAACAAAAACATATCGAGGGCAGCAAAGGTTCCCAACATGGCTGTCTGTAAAAGCAAAAGACACACATAATAGCTTTTTTCTTTTTCGTGAACAGAACCAGCTGAAAAAATAATCACCCAAGGAAGAGTAAAGGTAGTCAGTAAAATGAGAAGCAAACTAATTCCATCAATCCCAACCTTATAATAGGTGTTCAAAAACTCTATCCAGGGAATACTTTGCACAAAAGCGAAACCAGCCTCCACAGTAGAAAACTGCGCAATATGACTTTGATAGCCTGTATATAAACCTAAAGAGATCACAAAATTCGCAAAAGCAGAAATCAAAGCAATTCCACGAATTAATTGCTTAAAACGCCCAGGCACTAGCAACACCAATATCATGGTCGCTAGCGGTAGAAAAATTACTTCTGTTAGCAAATTCATTTCATCACCCACCAAATCATCCCAACAAGGCCTATGAGAAAATAAAGAGCATAACTATTCACCATTCCATTTTGCAGTAATCCTAATATCTTCCCAAAAAATTCCACGCTCTTCGCAGAGCCATTCACTCCGATACCATCAATCACTCCGGAGTCCATTCCTTTCCAAAGAAAATTACGTGAAATCCAATAAAGCGGTTTCACAATGATGGCTTCATAAATTTCATCCACATAATATTTATGATAAACTAGGCTATAAACCCCTTTAATTTTTTCAACAAAGCGAGCCACAAAGTCCCATTTCTTTGTGAAAAGATAAATCGCAAGTCCTGTCCAGAAAAGAGCCCATAGCACACTGCCCGCGGCAAAGAGTCTTTCTAAATTATAATCATGGGCGTGCTCTGAAAGAGTGCCCCCTTCAAGCTCTAACCAATGATGCAATAAATTATGTCCTCCTAGAGCTTCGGGTACGCCTAAAAGACCAGCACTCATCGCTAAAATAGCTAACAATATTAAAGGTAAATCCATGGCCCAAGTCGGCTTATGAAAATGTTCCAGGGTGTGATGATCCACTCTGCTTTTTCCCAAGAAAGTCAAAGACACTAAACGAAACATATAGAAAGCAGTCATCCCAGCTGTAAGAAAAGCTAAAGCCCATTGAACTACATATCCTCTGGAATACGCCTGCCACAAAATTTCATCCTTACTAAAAAATCCAGAAAAAGGAGGAATACCCGCAATCGCAATCGTGCAAATGAGAAAGGTCCAGAAAGTAACGGGAAGACGTTTGCGCAATCCCCCCATTTTAAAAATATCTTGTTCATGATGAAGAGCATAAATCACAGAACCAGAGCCTAAAAATAAACAGGCTTTGAAAAAAGCATGGGTCATAAGATGAAAAATTCCTGCGGAATTTGCTCCAATGCCAACCCCTAAAAACATGAAGCCCAATTGTGAAACAGTAGAGTAAGCGAGAACTTTTTTAATATCACGCTGAGCTAAACCCATCGTCGCTGCAAAAAAAGCTGTAATTGCTCCCACACTCGCAACCACTTCTCTTGCTATTGGAGCCAAGTCATATAAAAAGCTTAGGCGCGCCACCATATAAACACCTGCTGTCACCATCGTCGCAGCATGGATAAGAGCTGATACAGGTGTTGGGCCCGCCATAGCATCAGGTAACCAAACATATAGAGGAATCTGCGCGGATTTTCCGCAAGCGCCTACAAATAAGAGCAGACAAATCAAACTTGCAACGGGAGCTAGTAAATCTTTATGGGCTTCAAGGGTAGCAAAACTAAATATACCGGAACTAGCGGCGCCAGGATTTTTGAGAAAAATTGCAGCAATAATAAATAAGGCTAGTAAAAAACCAAAATCCCCAATGCGATTCACAACAAAAGCTTTTTTCCCTGCGGAAGCTTTTGCGGAATCTTCAAACCAAAATCCAATCAAAAGATAACTGCAGAGTCCCACACCTTCCCAACCAATAAAAAGAACCAAAAGGTTATCACCCAAAATAAGCAAAATCATGGAGAATAAAAAGAGATTCAAATAGGCAAAATAACGCGCAAATCCTTTATCACCATGCATATAACCAGTAGAATAAAGATGAATAAGAGAGCCCACTCCTGTGACTACGAGAGCCATAAGAGAAGAAAGACGATCCATACGCAGCGCAAAATCCAATGTGAAATTACCTGATGCCATCCATTGGAATAAAACTTCAATACGAGGCTCGCTCACATGATCAAAAATAAAAGGCCACACTGCAAAAAGTACAAACACAAAAGCTGCAACTGGAAATAATACGCCAATCACACTTACTAAAGTTTCAGGGGTTTTCGGCGTTGATCGCCCTGAATGTGTTGAGCAGCTTGCTTTGCGCGCAAGCGTTAAAGCAAGCAAACCGTTGATCACGGCTCCTAACAATGGCATTAAAGGTAT
>CAYYEM010000014.1:23123-36919 GCA_964470915.1 uncultured Pseudomonadota bacterium | reverse complement strand
AGAGGGATTTCTTTTGGTTGTGGATTTGCCATTATTTCAATTTTGCATTTGGTTCTTGGGGAATTAGTGCCGAAGCAACTTGCTATTCAAAAAGCTGAAAAAGTTTTGTTGTTTACGGCTTGGCCCATGAGAGTTTTTTATTGGATATTTTATCCTACACTTTGGTTTTTGAATGGATTTACTAATAAGATTGTAAAGTTTTTTAGAATTCGCAGCAGTTTAGAAGATAATGTGCATTCGGAAGAAGAGATTCGCTTGATTCTTGAAGACTCATATGAAGAAGGCTCTATTTCTCCTCGTAAAGCTTCAATGATTGAGAATATTTTTGAGTTTAGTGACATTAAAGCAAGGCATATCATGGTGCCCAGACAAGAAATTGTTTATTTGCTTTTAGCTAAAGGGAGTCGTGAAAATCTCGAGATTGCAAAAGAATCAGGACATACTCGTTTTCCTATTTGTGATGGTGATTTGGATCACGTGTTGGGTTTGGTAAATATTAAAGATGTAATTTGGGCAATTGAAGATAGTGATAATCTAATTAATCTTTATGATCTTAAAAGACCAATTCTCTTCGTGCCTGAAGGAACAGCTATTGATCAGTTATTGCGCGAATTTCAGTCTAAAAAAATTCACATGGCTGTTGTGGTAGATGAGTTTGGGAGTACTTCAGGCTTGGTCACTTTAGAAGATGTTATGGAAGAAATTGTAGGGGAAATTCAAGATGAGTTTGATCATGAACAACCTAAAATTTCCAAACAATCGGAAGATTCTTTTTTAATCGATGGCAAAACTACTTTACGTGAAGTGGAACAATCACTTGATTTGGCATTGCATGATGACAACAATGTAACGATTGCTGGTTTTTTTGTTTCGAAATTGGGTCGCCTGGCTCAGGAAGGTGATGAAATTCAAATTTCTCCTTACCAAATTAAAGCCCTTGAAATCAAAAACAAGAGAGTTTCTAAGTTGTTATTCACTAAATCAAAGCATTCCGATCTAAATTAAATATACATATATTGTATTCATAAAATATAATTTATTAGAAAAATTCCATAATAATTTAATAACTTATTGAAATTATTCATATTATTATTTTGGTACGCTGCTTGCTTTATCTCTTAATGAGCTTAAGCTCATTAACAAAAGGAGATAGACGATGGGCACATTATTAGTTTTGAAAGAAGTAGAGAGAGAGAATCAAGAAATTACAAGTCATGACATTGCTTTACAAAATCCCGCAGTCATTCTCGATTTTAATCAAAAGTTTCAACAAAAATTAGAATTTAAAAAAATCTACGATCGAGCAGAAGATGGTTTGAAAGTGCTTCGAGTGTTGATGCAAGATTACGAAGTGCTGATGCAAGATTTAGCTCAGAAAATCAGTGCGGAAGATCTTGCTAAGGTCACTGATTTAAGTGCTGAAGCTCAGATCAAAGAAGATATTCGTCGTATTCAAGATTTAATTCACTCTTTGGAATTAAGAGTCAGTAGAAAAAATGGTTTGACCCTTCAGCAAGCTTTTGAAGAAATTAAGCAGGAAAGCGATACAGAGCTGGGAGTGGTGGCTGCTTACCTTGAGAAAAATGAATATCCTCTTTTTCAGACAATGATGAAGATCATTGAATGGGCATCCATTAAATCTACAGAGATTGCTTCTATTGAGTTTGATATCGTGATTGATACTCTTTCTCAAATAGGAGCTCTCGATACTGCCAATGCTTTGTATTTTCTGAGCATGGTAGAATAACCTATTTATAAATTTCTATTTTAAATGAAATGCCGGACAGCTCATGCATGAAGAGCTTATCCGGCATTTTTATTTTCGTAGAAGGTCTAAGCGCCAAGTGTTTGGACTTAAAGAGTGTTAGGAGTCATGCTTTTGCGCACAAATTAAAGCGCTATCTGACTATAAGGCAGATTTATTTAAGCTCTCATCCTAAAAAAATCTACAAAACTAAGTATAAAAATATATTTATTTAATAATATAGATATATTTTTTCTATAAAAATAAGCTTCAAAAAAATTATCTTGCTATTTTGTTTGGCTTAGACTAATGAAATCATGCTCTTAGCAGTAGGACCTGGGTTGGCACACCCCTTGCTATATATAAGTAACGAGCGCGCATGAAAATGTAGCTCCTTCGGGAATAAAAAGTCCCGATGCAAAATAAAATATAAAGCGTGTGCCCCCAGGTCAGAGCGGATGGATCGAAAGTGAAGTCTTCTCTGACCTACTTTTTTTTACTCCCTGAAAATCAAATTCATTAAAATTCTTCAAAGGCCGAATCTTTTTTTCTTTTTCTCCGATAATTCAAATGATGGGGCAGCTTATTTAAGGTTGCCCCATGTCCATTTTAGATTCTGTTTTAAATTCTTTATCCCGGATACCGGATGTTCCTCGAGCAACGCGGGAGTATTTTCGGGATCACACATTAAATGATGCCTTTGATCTTTTAGCGAATAACAGCGATCGCTATTTGCAAGCACTTCATGCTCCAAATTGCTTGCAAGGCTTGGCAGGTTCTACTTTGTCAGCGGGTCAATTATTATGGGGGATTCCTGTAGGTTTGCGAGATATGGGTCGAGTTGCGATCGAGGCTTCTCCGAGAGGTTGGCAATATACTGTGGCCTCAGTGGGATCTTTCATGATTCATGAAATTGTTCAAGGTGCGGGGATGCTCATGGGCAGTGTTTCGAGCTGGACTCATGGGAGTTTGAATGATCAGAATTCTTTTCGAGTAGCGCGAGAAGTAACGCTAACAGCAGGTGCAGGTGGGATGCTGCTGATGGGAGCTCGCAATATTACTCGTGGCGGTGGCAATTTTTTCAATGCAGCGAGAACAACTTTTCAGAATGCAGGAGAGATGAGCTTGAGTCATGCTTCAGCGACAGCTGCAATTGCTTCTGGAGTGGCAGTCCTTCCTGCTGCGGGATTGGCTGAGTTGGGAGCAAGCTTGTGCATGATGAATGCTGTAAGGCCGATTCAAGTGAATGATTCTTCGCCGACTTCTACAAGAGCCAGACCGGATGAGGAGTTAATCAGAGTTCCTGGGAAAGATTTTATCCAAGGAGCTGAGCTACCTGGGATTAGTTTTCCAGATGAATTACCTTTACGACGAGTGGGCCTTTCTCCTTTTCTTATGCTGAGATCTGCCGTGACGAATCGAATTTGGGATGTCTATATTTCCCAGTATCAGAATAGACCTTGGGCAATGATTGGGAGGCTTTCAGAAGAGCATTCGAACATCAATGAACGAGGTCGTTGGACGGTGGTGGTTCGAGGGGAGAGTCGAGCAGAACTTGAAGCATGGTTAGAAAATCAACGAGCGGGTGATAGAGTGATAGCCGATGATGAAATGGGGAGTGTATTTGATTTTGATACTTGTTCCATTCATCAAATCATTCGAGAAAATGCTTCGCAACATCGTAATGGTTTTTCAGATTCTTTTCAACCCGTGGTTGAGGTTGATTGGTGGGAGGCGGTAGCAGGTGCAGATGGGATTGGGAGATTTTTTCATGGCAGGCGAGGTTTTTTACCGACAGAGGCGGAATGGGAAGCAGGGGCGAGAGGACATTTAGAGCGTATGAATATGCCAGTGAGTGAGTTTTTAAATTTTGTAAGGGGTCCTCAGATTAATAACCAGATTTTTCGAGGAAGAATTCCCCGACGAGAGAATTTTGTTGAAATTGTGGATTCCAGCACCCTGGAATTTGGGAGGAGAGTTTTCACAGATCCTAATCATCCAAGAGTTCAAAGTTGGTTAAGGCGTGGGGTGCTTGGAGCATGGAGAGTGTTTGCTGGAGATTTGGAAAACAATATCTGGAGTTCAGTTTTTGAGGAACGGAGAGCTACCCGCTCAGTGCTCGAAGAACCTGCCAATACATTAGACCTGCTTGGTATGAATGGAAATATTTATGAATGGGTAGATGATTGGCATGAAAGTTATCCTCAGTCTAATGCAGGGGAAGCAATCTTAAATCCGAGAGGCTCAGCGAGCGGTGATACTAGGGTGTTTCGTGGCGGTTCCTGGCGCAGCAATGGTCCGGGGTATCTGCGTGCCGCGCGCCGGGGCTTCGACACTCCCGGTGGCCGCGGCAATATTATCGGGCTTCGGTTTGGTGTTCTTCCCCAGGACTAAAAATTATCCTCGATAGGAGCTTTGGGTGTCAGACACGTGTCTGATACCCAAAGCTAAGAATTAAAATACTTCAGTGCCTTTTCTTGCCGGCCTCGATACATCTTTTCTAATAACGCTTTGACATATTTCTCATTCAACCATTCGCCCAGTTTACCACCCCAAAGTTCATATTCCACATCATCATCAATCTGTGTGCCGCCGGGAATGGCTTTAAAAGAATGGGTATGTTTCCAATATTTGAAAGGACCAAATGTTTGAATATCGGTGAAATGGGAATTGTTTTTAAAATCAGATATTTTTCCAAACCAGAGAGTGGGGAAGAGACCTTGGAAAAATAGAATAGTAAAGCGGGAGCCCTTTTGGTGAGTTCCTTTACCTTGGAGCACTTTCACATAACCGGGTTGTACCTTGGGGAGATTGTCGAGGTTAGTTCCAAATTCAAATACTTCTTTAAGAGGAGCTTTTACTTTGCAGCTAAAATGTAATTGAGTCATAAGGTGCCGTCGGAGAGACTCGAACTCTCATGACCTTGCGATCACTAGACCCTGAATCTAGCGTGTCTACCAATTCCACCACGACGGCGAGACTATTATGGGAGCTTGCGTCGCTCCCTCAACGGCTATCATTTTTGTCTATTAATATTCACTCTCGTTAGATTCATCTCCCTCTTCGAATTCATCCATGCCTTCTTCATCAAAAATTTCATTGCCGCAATTTGGACAAATACCTTCGCCTCCCGTATATTTTCCGCAACTAGGACAATATTCTTCGAAGGGGTTATCATCTCTTGCTTGGATGCTCATAATCATCTCCTCTTGCTCTTGTATATTGCGCATTTTTTGCATTTTCAATGGATATTTGTTGTTTTAAACGATAAGTCTTAAAGATGAAGAAAAAAAATAATTTAAAAGTAAAAGGTAAGCTGCAACTACATCAGGATGGCTTTGGTTTTGTGCTTCAGGAAGATAAAAGTCAGCCTGACATTTTTATTCCTCCTCCCGCTACTCTGAATGCTATGGATGGGGATGAGGTGGAAGCTGAGATCCTAAAATCTAAAAAAGGTAAAAAATTTGAAGGGAGAATTACCAAAGTAATCACTCGTTCTAAAAGTCAGTTGGTCGGTCGATTTGAAATCATTTCTAAAAAACCTTATCTCTTTTGTCAGGAAAACAAAAAGTCATTTCGAATGCTTCTAGATCCTTCCGAAACACAAGGTTTGATAGAAGGCCAAACTTTAATTGGAAAAATCACCGAATATCCCAGCGAGCAATGCCGCGATTTAAAAGGCTATGTGTTGCGTATTTTGGGCAAGAGGGAGGAGCCAGCCACAGAAGTTGAAGTAACCATAGCTAAACATCATTTGCTCACTGAATTTTCAGATGAGGCTTTAGAAGAAGCGAGGCGTTTGGGTGTTGAAGTGGATGAAAAAGATTTTGCCCGTCGTGAGGACTTGAGAGCATTGCCCATCGTAACAATCGACGGTGAAAATGCAAAAGACTTTGATGATGCAGTGTTTGTGAAAAAAACCGAGAAAACTTACAAACTATATGTAGCCATTGCAGATGTATCTCATTACGTAAAACCTTTTTCAGCTTTAGATACGGACGCCTATAGTCGATCTACTTCTACCTATTTTCCAAATCGTTGCATTCCTATGCTTCCAGAAGAACTTTCGAATGAATTATGCAGCTTAAAGCCCCAAGTTGATCGTTTGTGTTTTGTAGCAGAAATGGATTTTAACAAAGAGGGAAAGCGCGTTCAGAGTAAATTCTACAAAGGAATTATCAAAAGTGCTGCACGACTGACTTACACTTTGGTCAAGAAAATGATGATTGATCTAGATATGAACTTGCGGATGCAATACTCAAATTTGGTGCCTCATTTGGAAGAAGCTTTTGCTTTGTTTCGACTTCTTCGAAAACAACGCATCAACCGTGGAAGTATAGATTTTGATTTGCCAGAACCCGAAATCATTTTGGATGTTGAAGAGGGGATGGCGACTTCGATTTTAAAAACTCCAAGAACTGAAGCACATATGTTGATCGAAGAATTCATGATTGCAGCCAATGAAGCAGTGGCAGAATTTATGGAAGGAAAAAAGCTCCCTGCTATTTACCGCATTCATGAAACTCCTAATCCAGAAAAAATGGCTGACTTTAAAGCCTTATCCTATCATTTTGGTTATAAACTTCCGCCTATTGATAAAATCACGCCCAAAAAATTAGCTGAAATTGTGAAGCAAGCAAAAGGGAAACCTGAAGAACGCTTGATTAATACCGTGTTACTGCGTTCTTTGAAGCAAGCTATTTATTCTACAGAAAATTTGGGACATTTTGGTTTGGCTTCTACTTGTTATACCCATTTTACTTCGCCCATACGTCGCTATCCTGATTTGATTGTGCATCGTTTATTAGAAAAGGCGCTTTTAAAGTCTTCGCAAAAAACTGAAACAGACCTCGAGTCATTAAAGGAAATGGCTCAGCATTGTTCTCAAATGGAAAGAAAATCCATGCAGGCAGAGTGGGAAATACGAGATTTGTATGTCGCTCTTTTTATGAAAGATAAGCTCGGAGAGGAATATGATGCCATTATTTCAAGTGTGACCAAGTTTGGATTTTTTGTGGAGTTAGAGCCTTATTTTGTGGAGGGCTTGGTTCATTTAAGCACCTTAAAGGAAGAATCATATGAATTTGATGATAAACGCCATGAGCTGAGGGGTCGTCATTCCAAAAAATCCTTTAAAATAGGGGATCAGGTGAGGGTGCAAGTGGCAAAGGTTGATATCGAACGGCGACAAATAGATTTCGTAATGATTTCAAATGCTTCAAAGTGATTTGTCTTGATTCTTTCACGTCTTGACAGGGCTTAAATCTTTGTGTATAGGCTCCAAAAAATTCTAATAATTTGAAAGAGATAAACACAATTTATGGATATATTTTATATTTTTTTCATCGCACTCTATTTTTTAATTTTAATAGTGTTAGCGATCTTTGGAATTCATCGTTACCATCTTACTTATCTATATTACCGAAATCGAAAAAACCGAGTCACAAATCCTGCTCGATTTGAAGAGTTGAAAGAAGTGCCCTTTGTGACGATTCAACTTCCTGTTTATAATGAGAAATATGTATTACCTCGATTAATTCAAGCCGTTACCCAAATTGATTACCCTAAAAACAGATTTGAAGTACAAGTTTTAGATGATTCTACCGATGAAACCACAGACGTCGCGAGACGCATCGTGCAAAGTTATGCAGGCAGAGGATTTCCGATTACCTTAATCCACCGTAAAAACCGTGAAGGTTATAAGGCTGGTGCACTTCAAGAAGGCATGAAAGTAGCCAAAGGAGAGCTGATTGCTATTTTTGATGCTGACTTTATCCCTAATTCTGATTTTTTAAAAAAGCTGGTTCCTCACTTTGCTTGCAGTGAAAAAATTGGAATGGTGCAGGCGCGTTGGGGTCATATTAATCCTGATTATTCTTTGCTTACTAAAGCGCAATCCATTTTTTTGGATGGTCATTTTGTCATTGAACACGCTGCTCGTAATTTTTCAGGAAGATTTTTTAATTTCAATGGCACCGCTGGTATGTGGCGCAAAAAATGTATTGAAGATGCAGGCGGTTGGGAACATGACACCTTAACTGAAGACCTCGACCTTTCTTATCGTGCTCAGATGAAAGGTTGGCAGTTTGTGTTTGTGCCCGAAGTCGTAGTGCCTGCAGAGTTGCCAGTCGAAGTGAATGCTTTTAAATCTCAGCAACATCGTTGGGCAAAAGGATCCATTCAATCTGCACGAAAATTGGTACCTAAAATTATTACTGCTAAAATTCCTGTCAAAGCCAAAATTGAAGCCTTATTTCATCTTACGAATAATTTTGCCTATTTACTCATGATTGTCCTTTCGATGCTCATGCCTTTTTCGATTTATTTTCGCTATCAATTAGGATGGATGCATTCGTTTTATATAGATCTTCCTTTGTTTTTATCCGCGACCTTTTCGGTAACCTTCTTTTATACTTGTGCTCAGCGTGAAGTTTATCCGGATTGGAAAAAACGTTTAAAATACATTCCTTTTAATTTAGCTTTGGGAATCGGACTGTCTGTCAACAATGCGAAAGCAGTGATGGAAGCTATTCTAAAGCACAAAACAGAGTTTAAACGCACTTCTAAATATGGAATTCAAAGCAAAAAGGACCAATGGAAAAATAAAAATTACTTACATCAGTTTAATTGGGTTACCTTTTTAGAGCTTTTGTTAGGCGTTTATTTTTCTTTTGCTTTAAGTTACGTAATTCAGCAGCAAATTTACATTTCAATTCCTTTTATGTTTTTGTTTCAAGTGGGCTATTTCTACATTGGCTTGATGGGACTTTTCCAATCCAGAACACTCATTGCCTTTTCTCCGAAACAACAAACAATTTCATAAAAATATTTTTTAGCTCTGCAAGGTTTATTTTTAGGGAGTCATAAGGGTCTTCTGTTTGTTTTTTGCATTTTTTTCAGAAAAGACATTGACACTTTTTTTATCTGAAGATTATAGTTTTTTTGAAAAAAATCCAAAGGAAGGTGCCAGCCGTGAAACGAACACATGAAGTTTCCATTCTTAATCAAAAATTTGTTTTAAAATCTGATGCTGATGAGCGTTATGTTCAAAAAGTAGCAGACTACCTCAATAAAAAGCTCCATGATATCATGCATAACAGTAAGAGTGTTTCTACTTTAAATGTAGCTTTACTTGCGGCCTTGAATGTTACGGATGATTTCTTTAGAATAAGAGAGAAAAGTAAGGAGTCTCAAAGTAGCGTGGAGCAAAAGTTGAAAGAGTTAGTGTCCTTTATAGAAGGACAAATTAATTAACTGTTTAATATTATTTGGTTTTTTGAAAATTTAAATTGATTTAAAGATTCCCTGCCTGGCTCGCGATTGAGCTCAACAGTTTTAGAACCTATGGATTTGATTCGGGAATTGTGACTTGCTGTGGTGTGCATGCTTAACTCATGCAAATGAGTCGAGAAGCCTAAAGCAGCAATACGATGCCCACCTTTTTAAAGGTTCAAATCAAGCAGCTCACACGGCTATTGGTGGGGTTTTTTTTGCCTATTTTCACGTATTTATGATTTTATTGTTTGATCTGTTCAGAAAATTTTGTAAACTGGTAAAGTATTAATAATATTAACATGCTGGATGGAGGGTTGAGAAACTCAAGAACTTTGGGTGTTTCGAACTCTAAATAAAGAAATAAGAAGGTTAATTTAAGTAATTGTTTTTGTTAATTTTTATTTTCTTCTGAGTATTGCAAAGAATCCATGTGGCGAGAGATTAAACAAGTTAAAAAAATGAACATTGCTTAAGCATGGGCTTAACTCAATTTAATTAGTTTCATTAAGTCTTGCCAAACTAAATAGCCTTCTTCTTTTGTTCGAGTTTCTCATCTTTTATTTTGAAATCGGCTCTTTTTTCTAAAAAGAAATCTTTAAGAGAACAAATGAACGCTCAACTGCTTCATTGTTCTCAAGAAAATCTAAAACAATGGAATATTTCTATTCAAAAAAATGTTTTAGATTCCGAACCGTTTTTCAATTCTAAAAACATAGCCTTTTATTATCCCTTTGCGAATGAAGTAGAGATCCATCTTCTTTTTGAAAAATCTAAAAATTTAAAAAAACAAACGGCTTTTCCTAAAGTAGAAAAGGAAGGGGAAGCTCTTGCTTTTTTTTGGGTGGATACTTTGGGTCAACTTCAAAAATCTAAATGGGGGATTTTAGAGCCTGATGAGAGTCGTGGAGCTCAAAGGGTTTCTCTTGAAGAAATTGATCTGATGTTTGTGCCAGCTTTGGCATTTGATCGTTTGGGTTATCGTTTAGGAAGAGGGAAAGGTTTTTACGATAGGAGTTTAAAAGGTTTTTTAGGTCAACGTTTGGGACTCGCTTATTCTTTTCAAATCCTCAAGCATTTGCCACACGACACATGGGATGAACGAGTGTCTTGGATAGCGACAGAGAATGAATGGATTTGTACTGAAGAGTCCCTTAATTTTTAGGAGGTTGCCGTGATTGAGAGTATCTTGATTGCCTTGGGAGCACTTGTTTTAGGTGGAACCGGGGGAGTGATTGTTCGAAAAAAGATTGTCGAAGGAAGAATCCGATCTTCCGAAATTCAAGCACAGTCAATTTTAGAAGACGCCAAACGTAAGATGGAGTCGATGAAAAAAGAGGCTGAACTTGAGATTAAAGATCAGAAAATTCAGACAAAAACTCAACTAGACGAAGAAATTCGTTCCAGAAAACAGGAAATTAATAATTTAGAAAAGCGATTAATTACCAAAGAAGAAAGTCTAGATAAAAAATCTGAGAACTTAGATTACAAAGAACAAGAAATTTCTAGAAGAAGTAAAGCGCTCGATAGCAAAGAGAAAGAATGTGAGGCTTTGGAAGAAAAATTTAAAAAGATGGTGGAAGAAGAGCGTAAAAAGCTTGAGCAAATTGCAGGGCTGAGTGCAGAAGAAGCTAAAAACAAGTTAGCAGAGAGTATGATGGGTGATGCGAAGGCAGATGTGGCTAGAAAAATAAAACAATATGAAGAAGAAATTAAAAATGAATCCGACAAAAAAATTCGTAGAATTTTAAGTTTGGCGCTAGAACGTTTGGCCGGAGAATATGTAGCAGAACGAACTATTACTGTTGTGAATTTGCCAAATGATGAAATGAAGGGTCGTATTATTGGTCGTGAAGGAAGAAACATTCGCACAATTGAGCAAATGACCGGTGTTGATTTGATTGTAGACGATACTCCTAATGCAGTGGTGCTTTCAGCTTACAATCCTGTTCGACGTGAAATTGCTCGTTTGGTTTTAGAAGGTCTTATCCAAGATGGCCGTATTCATCCCACTCGGATTGAGGAAATGGTCGAAAAAGTCACTCGTGAGATGGATCAACAAATTAAAGAAGCAGGTGAGGCAGCAGCTTTTGAACTTGGAGTCCACGGCATGCATCCTGAGTTGGTTAAACTTTTAGGCATGCTTAAATTCAGAACCAGTTATGCTCAAAACGTACTTACTCATTCTATGGAAGTAGGTTATCTTTGCGGGATTATGGCTGCAGAATTAGGTGTGAATGAAAAGTTAGCCCGTCGTGCTGGCTTGCTTCATGATATTGGTAAAGCAGTAAGTCATGAAGTGGAAGGTTCTCATGCGATCATTGGTGCTGATCTTGCAAAGAAATATGGTGAAGATCCTCGGGTGGTGCATGCCATTGCAGCTCACCACGAAGACGTTCCTCAAGAAACAGCTTTAGCTCATTTAGTAGATGCGGCAGATGCTTTGTCAGGCGCTCGACCTGGTGCTCGTAGTGAAGTTTTGGAATCATATGTGAAGAGAGTTGAAGATCTCGAAAAAATTGCGACTTCCTTCCAAGGAGTTGGAAAAGCTTTCGCAATTCAAGCCGGTCGAGAGGTGAGAGTCATGGTTGAAAATGATTCCATTAAAGATGAGCAAGCTTTAGTGCTTTGTAAGGATATTGCTCGTAAAATTGAAGACGAACTCACTTATCCAGGACAAATTAAAGTAACCGTCATTCGTGAGCTCCGAGCGGTGGATTATGCAAAGTAAACTCTTTCACCCTCTCCTTAGGGAGAGGACTGGGGTGAGGGGAAAGTTTACTCAAGTGCATGCTCCCCTCATCCACCCTGCGAGCACCTTCTCTCCGAGAAGAAGTAGTTAGAGGAAATAATGAAAATATTATTTATTGGCGATATTTTTGGTGAAGCAGGAAAAAATGCAGTTCTACAAAAAGTTCCTGAATATCGTTCAAAGCATCGAGTTGATTTTGTAATCGCCAATGGAGAGAATGTTTATAGAGGTAAAGGAATTAAAGTGCGTGAAGTCGAAGAGCTTTTTTCTTCTGGAGTGGATGTCATTACTTCAGGAAATCATGCTTTTGATCAGTTTGACAGTATTGAACTTTATAAAAAGCAGCCAAAATTTTTACATCCAGCCAATTACAGTCATTTAAGCCCCTCTAAAGGTTATGTAATTTGCGAAGTATATTCAGGAGTACATATTTGCGTGATTAATCTGGCAGGAAGAATTCATATGGAGCCTGCCAATTGCCCATTTGCAGCTGTAGATAAAATATTAGAAGAAACAAAAGGGCAGGCAGAAATTACGGTTGTAGATATGCATGCGGAAGCAACCAGTGAAACACGTGCAATGGGTTGGCATTTAAATGGTAAAGTGGCTGCAGTCTTAGGTTCTCACACTCATGTGCAAACTGCCGATGAAGAAGTATTGCCCCAAGGAACCGCTTATATTACAGATACAGGAATGACAGGCCCTTATCGTTCTGTGATCGGAATGAAAGTGGAAGGTCCTCTTAAAAAATTTAGAACAGGTATTCGAAGCCCTTATGAACCGGCTACAGAAGATGTAAAGTTTTGCGCGGTGCTTGTTGATGTCGAAGAAAGCAGTGGAAAAGCAAATTCGATTTTACGAATTCAGGAGCGAGTCAATGAAAGCGCTTGAGATACAAATTCAAGAGATTAAAAGAGGTTGCACAGACCTCATTTCTGAAAACGAATTAATCGAAAAAATAAAGGAAGGTCGTCCTTTAAGAATAAAGGCGGGTTTTGATCCAACCGCTGCTGATTTGCATTTAGGACACACCGTGCTTATTCATAAATTGAGACAGTTTCAAGAACTTGGACATCAAGTAGTGTTTTTGATCGGGGATTATACGGCGATGATTGGAGATCCTTCTGGTCGTTCTGAGACTCGTCCTATGTTGAGTGAAGAAGAAGTAAATAAAAATGCGCAAACCTATCAAGATCAAGTCTTTAAAATACTCGACCGTAAAAAAACAGAAGTCAGATATAATAGTGAATGGCTTAAAAAAATGACCGCCATGGATTTTATTCAACTCAACTCGAAGTTTACGGCAGCTCGAATGTTAGAGCGAGATGATTTTGAAAAAAGGATGCGCGAAAATAAAGATATTGCCTTGTCTGAATTCACCTATCCATTGTTGCAGGCATATGACTCTGTCATTTTGAAAGCAGATGTAGAATTGGGTGGAAATGATCAAAAATTTAATTTGCTCTTGGGACGTACCATTCAAAAAAGATACGATCAAAAACCTCAGGTGATTTTAACTATGCCCTTGCTGGTCGGCACTGATGGACAGCAGAAAATGAGTAAGTCTTACAATAATTATGTAGGAGTCAATGAGGCGCCGCGGGATATGTTTGGCAAACTCATGGCAATTTCTGATGATTTAATGTGGAATTATTATGAATTGTTGAGTGATTTATCCTTAGGCGAAATAGCAAAACTAAAAACCCAAGTTTCTAATAATGAAGTCCACCCCAAACAAGTAAAGATCAATTTAGGTAAAGAAATGGTCACTCGTTTTCATTCTGCACAGGCTGCTGAAGAGGCCGCAGATGAGTTTGATAAGCTGTTCAAGAAGAAGGAAATTCCGGATGAAATTGAAGAAGCGACTCTTGCAGCAGGAGAATCTAAAAAAAGTTTAGCTCAACTCATTGCTGAATTAGGGATGGCCTCCAGTAATTCAGAAGCACGTCGTTTGATTGCCCAAGGGGGGGTCTCTCTGAATGGAGAGAGATTTTCTGAGTCTCAAGGAGAAATTTCCATGAAGGGGGA
>CAYYEM010000014.1:0-23023 GCA_964470915.1 uncultured Pseudomonadota bacterium | reverse complement strand
CTTATTTCTATGGATGTTTCTCCTTATGTAGCGAATTCTGAAGAAAAAGAAATGCTCGAAGGTAGAACGATGGTGGTTAAAAAAGCAAAACGATTGGATGTGGAGGCGATTGTTCGAGGTTATATTACAGGATCTGCTTATAAAGATTATGTAAAAACTGGGATTGTAAATGGTATTAAGCTTCCAGCCGGACTGAAAGATGGAGATGCTTTGCCAGAACCTTTATATACTCCTACGACTAAAGCAGAAGTGGGAGATCATGATGCGCCGCTGACTTATGCTCAAACTGAAGATTTGTTAGGCAAAGAACATGCTTTGTTGGTTAAAGAAGCAGCGCTCAAGATTTTTAAAATCGCATCCGAGAAGGCAAAAAGTAAGGGTTTGATTTTAGTGGATACTAAAATGGAATTCGGAATTTTAGAGGATAAGCTTCATCTGATTGACGAACTTCTCACTCAAGATGCTTCTCGCTATTGGTTGGCATCAGAATATCAACCTGGCAAGCCTTTGAATCCCTGGGACAAACAATTGGTGAGAGATTATCTTTTGAAGAGCGATTGGGATCGTAAAAGTACTCCACCTGCATTACCTGAAAAGGTTATTGAAGAAACTTTATTTCGTTATAAAAGTATCGCAGAAAGGCTCATGGCATGATTCCCCGTTATTCAAGACCCGAAATGTCGGCTCTCTGGACCGATGATGCTCGATTTCAAAAATGGCTTGAAATTGAACTGGCAGCCTGTGAAGCCTGGGCTCAGCTAGGAAAAATTCCTGTAGAAGCTTTGAAAGTCATTCAACAAAAATCAAAATTTAAAACCGAAAGAGTTTTGGAAATTGAAAAAACTACCAAGCATGATGTGATTGCTTTTGTGAGTGCGGTCGCTGAAAACGTGGGAGAGGAAGGTCGCTATATTCATTTAGGCCTCACGTCTTCTGATGTGGTAGATACAGGTTTGGCAGCGCAACTGAAAGACGCTTCGTCCTTAATTCGAAAAGATTTGTTAAATCTTTTGGAAGTTTTAAAAAAGAGAGCTTACGAATTTAAAGATGTGCCACAAATGGGGAGATCACATGGAATTCATGCTGAACCCATTACTTTTGGATTGAAATTTGCCCTTTGGTATGAAGAATTTAAACGACATCTGATTCGTTTTGATGCCGCTGTTGAAGATATTTCTTATGGAAAAATCTCTGGAGCGGTTGGTACTTTTGCGAACATCCCTCCCGAAGTAGAAGCCTATATTTGTAAAAAAATGGCTTTGAAGCCAGATCCTATTTCAACGCAAATTGTACAAAGAGATCGCCATGCCCATTATTTTACCACATTGGCTTTGATTGCAGCCTCAATTGAAAAAATTGCAACTGAAATTCGTCATTTGCAAAGAACCGAAGTGCTAGAAGCAGAAGAGTTTTTTAGTGAGGGCCAAAAAGGTTCATCAGCAATGCCTCATAAGCGTAATCCAATTCTTTCAGAAAATTTGTGTGGTCTTGCAAGACTGGTAAGAACCAATGCCTTTGCTTCATTGGAAAATGTAGCTTTGTGGCATGAACGGGATATTTCACACTCTTCTGTTGAAAGAGTGATTGGGCCTGACTCCACTATTCTCATGGATTTTATGCTTTATCGCTTAACGGGTCTTTTGGAAAAGCTTATCGTCTATCCCAATAACATGATGGAAAATCTAAATAAAATGAAGGGATTAATCTTTGCTCAGCAAATCTTGTTGGAGTTGGTGAATAAAGGCCTATCTCGAGAAGAGGCTTATGCGATTGTGCAAAGAAACGCGATGAGAACTTGGAAGTCTCGTAACGAATTTAAAGAAGAGTTATGGTCAGATGCTGATATTCAAAAGAATTTCAAAAAAGAAGAACTCGATGAGTTTTTTGATTTGCAATATCACTTGAAAAACGTGGATATGATTTTTGAAAGGGTGTTTAAAAAATGAAAGCAAAGGTTTATGTCACTTTAAAAAATGGTGTTTTAGATCCACAAGGGAAAGCCGTAGCTCATGCTTTAGAAAGTATGGGCCATAAGAATGTAAAGGATGTGAGAGTAGGAAAGTACTTTGAAATCGAAATAGATGCCAGTAGCGAGCAAGCGAAAAAGCAGCTTGAAGAAATGGGAGAGAAGTTACTCGCAAATACTGTTATCGAAAATTATAAAATAGAAATCTAGAAAATTTTATGCATTTTTCCATTATCGTATTTCCAGGCTCAAATTGTGATCATGACTGTTATCATGTTGTGAATCATGTGCTAGGTCAAAAAGCTGATTTTGTTTGGCATAAATCTTCAGAGCTTCCTAAAACAGATTGTGTGATTTTGCCTGGAGGCTTTTCTTATGGAGATTATTTGCGATGTGGCGCGATTGCCCGTTTTTCACCTATCATGAAAGAGGTGGTGAAATTTGCCAATAACGGGGGAAAGGTAATCGGAATTTGCAACGGCTTTCAGATTCTCACCGAAGCTCATTTGTTGCCTGGTGTTCTTCTTCGAAATAAAAATCTTAATTTTATCTGTAAAAATGTTTATTTAAAAGCTGGGGAGAGAAAAATTCCTTTCACTCAAAAAATTAAAGCGGGTGAAGTTTTGAAAATGCCTATCGCTCATATGGAAGGAAATTATTTTATTCAAGAAGAAGGTTTAAAAGAACTTCGTGATAATTCCCAAATTATTTTCAGGTATTCTGATGAAAATGGAAAAGTATCAGATGAATCGAATCCAAATGGTGCTGTAGAAAATATTGCGGGTATATGTAATCAAAAAGGAAATGTTTTGGGTTTAATGCCTCATCCTGAAAGAGTAGCAGAAGTGCTTTTGGGTGGATTAGACGGAAAAGTCTTGTTCGAGTCTTTATTATAAAATTTATGCGTTCAATAAAAATTACCCCTGAAATGATTTCGCAACATGGTCTGAGCAATGAAGAGTATCAAAAAATACTTTCTCTACTCGGCAGAGAACCTACTTTTGTTGAGTTAGGTATTTTTGGAGCCATGTGGTCTGAACATTGCTCTTATAAATCGTCAAAAATTCATCTCAAAAAATTTCCCACGACCGGAAAAAGAATTATTCAAGGTCCCGGTGAAAATGCAGGAGTAATTGATATTGGGGAAGGTCAGGCGCTTGTTTTTAAAATGGAATCGCATAACCATCCTTCCTTCATTGAGCCTTATCAAGGTGCAGCGACAGGCGTTGGTGGAATTTTGCGAGATGTTTTTACGATGGGAGCTCGCCCTATTGCCTTGCTTGATTCGCTTCGCTTTGGAGAGCCGGATCATCCCAAATCAAAATTTTTAGTGAAAGGTGTAGTGGCAGGAATTGCAGGTTATGGAAATTGCATGGGCATTCCTACGGTAGGGGGAGAAACCTATTTTAATGCGTCTTATAATCAGAATATTTTAGTGAATGCAATGTGTGTAGGTTTAGTTGATAAGAATATGATTTTTAAAGGAATTGCATCTGGAGTTGGAAACCCTGTGATTTATGTAGGATCGAAAACCGGTAGAGATGGAATTCATGGCGCTATTATGTCGAGTGCAGAGTTTGATGATAAAAGCGATGAAAAGCGACCTACTGTGCAAGTAGGGGATCCTTTTACTGAAAAACTTCTTCTCGAAGCCTGCCAAGAGCTCATGCAGAAAAAATTTCTTGTTGGGATTCAAGATATGGGCGCAGCGGGTCTTACTTCTTCTTCGTTTGAAATGGCATCACGTGCGGGCACAGGAATCGAAATGAATTTGGATGATGTTCCAGCGCGCGAAGCAGGGATGAGTGCTTATGAGTTTATGCTTTCTGAATCTCAAGAGCGCATGCTTTGTGTGGTGGAAAAAGGTTATGAGCAGGAAACCATCGATATTTTTAAAAAATGGGATTTAGACGCTGCAGTGATCGGAAAAGTGACAAGTGATGGGATGATGAGAATTGTGCATCGGGGTGAGAAGGTGGTTGATTTAGAAATCGCTCCTTTAGTGGCAAGTGCACCTTTGTATGAACGTCCAATGAAAGAACCACTTTATTATCAGGAAAAAAATAAACTCAATTTAGATCAAATCCAAATTCCTAAAAATTTTAATGAAGTTTTGGAAAAATTGATTTCTTCTCCCAATCTTTGTTCCAAACGTTGGGTTTGGGAACAATATGATCACATGGTCATGACGAATACGGTTGAGTTGCCAGGCTCTGATGCAGCAGTGCTAAGAATTAAAGGGACGCAACGAGGAGTGGCAATTTCCACTGATTGTAATTCGAATTATTGTTATCTGAATCCGCGATTGGGTGGAAAAATTGCTGTAGCAGAGGCGGCTCGAAATCTGGTTTGTTCAGGAGCAGTGCCTTTAGCTATTACCGATTGTCTGAATTTTGGAAATCCTGAAAAGCCAGAAGTTATGTGGCAATTTAAAGAAGCAGTGGAAGGAATTGCAGAAGCTTGTCGCGAACTCGACACCCCTGTAACAGGCGGAAACGTAAGTTTATATAATGAAACCAAAGGCGAAGCAATTTATCCAACTCCCACGATTGGAATGGTAGGAGTTTTAGAAAATGTTGAGCATCACTGCTCTCAATATTTTAAAAATGACGGAGATGTGATTTTGCTTTTGGGTGAAACTTTTGAAGAGTTGGGTGGAAGCGAATACTTGCGAGAGATTCATCAAAGAAATGAAGGTCCGATTCCCCAACTCGATTGGAATCGTGAGAAAAAATTACAGACATTGGTCTTGGAACTTGTTCAGAAATCTTTATTACAAAGTGCTCATGATCTATCAGAGGGAGGGCTTGCGGTTGCTATAACAGAATCTTGCATCTCAGGCCCCAAAGCTAGAGGTGCTTCTTGCAAGCTGACCCAGAATATTCGTCAAGATGCCCTCTTGTTTAGCGAATCACAAAGTCGTATCCTGATCTCAGTAAAGCCAGAAAATGTGAGCCTTGTAACAGAGAAGGCAAAGAAGCAGGGAGTTGTCTGTGAGGAAATAGGGCAGGTAGAAGGTTCTCAGCTAATTATTTCAGATTATTTGAAGCTGGACCTTGCTCGAATCAAACAATTGTGGGAAGAAGGCCTTGAAAAAAACTTAGGAATCTAAAATGTGTGGAATTGTCGGTATCTATAATCATCCTGAATCCGCGAAGCTAGCTTACTTGGGGCTCTATGCCTTGCAGCATCGTGGGCAAGAATCAGCAGGCATTGTTTCCAGTGATGGAAAACAATTGCATGCTTATCGACAAATGGGGTTGGTTGCAGATATTTTTTCAGAAGAAATCTTCAAGAAAATTGCAGGAAATTCAGCGATTGGACATGTGCGCTATTCTACGGCAGGCTCGTCTGATTTGAAAAATTGTCAACCTTTCGTCGTAGATTATGCGCGGGGTGGAATTGCGGTAGCTCATAATGGAAATTTGGTGAATGCAATGACCTTGCGTTCGGAGTTTGAAGCGCATGGTTCTATTTTTCAATCCACGATGGACACTGAAATTATTGTCCACCTTTTGGCCTCTTCTCATCAAAATTCGCTGCTTGATCGTATTACTTATGCCTTACAGCGTATTAAAGGTTCTTATTCTCTTTTGTTTCTCACTGAAACACGAATGATTGCTGCACGAGATCCACATGGATTTCGCCCATTGGTTTTGGGAGATTTAAATGGTTCCCCTGTGATTGCTTCTGAATCTTGTGCTTTAGATTTGATCGAAGCCAAATATGTTCGAGATATTGAGCCGGGTGAAATCGTGGTATGTGACAAGCAAGGGATTCACTCTTTCAAGCCTTTTAAAGCGACTAAGAACGCTAAATGCATTTTTGAATATATTTATTTTTCACGGCCTGATTCCAAAATTAATGAGTTGAGTGTGTATGAGATGCGAAAAGGTTTTGGAGCAGAACTTGCGAGAGAGCATCCGGTAGAAGCAGATATTGTTGTTCCTGTTCCTGATTCTGGTGTGCCCGCTGCAATTGGATATGCAGAGGCTTCGGGTCTTCCTTTTCAAATGGGTCTTATCCGAAATCATTACGTCGGTAGAACTTTCATTGAACCAGAGGATAATATTCGTCACTTTGGGGTAAAAATAAAACTCAATGCAGTTCGCGAAGTTTTAAAAGGGAAACGCGTGGTGCTAATCGATGATTCAATTGTGCGCGGCACAACATCACGAAAAATTATCAAGATGATTAAAGAAGCAGGTGCCAAAGAAGTACATTTTCGTATCTCATCTCCTCCTACGGTATGGCCTTGTTTTTATGGAATTGATACTCCCAATCGGAGTGAACTGATTGCTGCTAATCATAGTATTGAAGAAATTGTAAAATATACCACCTGTGATAGTTTGGCTTATTTATCTCCTAAGAGTCTGTACTGGTTTCAAGGTGGGAAGCCAGGTGGTTTCTGTGATGCCTGTTTTACAGGTAAATTTCCTGTGCCTTTGATTGATCATCCTGAATTAAAGCAGATTGAATTGTGGAAAGACGAGTAAGTTTTCTAAGTTAACTAGGATGTGTTTAAACATTATTAGTTTTTGCGACTCGGCACTTCCCCCAATTTTTAAAAGTGCTGACTAGTTAATTTCTGAGAGGAAAAACAGAATGATTCCTGATTTTTTTCAATTCTATCTTCCTAGTAAAGTATTATTTCAAGCTGGCATTTCCAAAGATTTTTCAAATGAGCTTTCCGAGTTAAAGTTAAAGAGGATTCTTTTTTTAACGGATTCATATTGGGTGAATCAATCACAAACCCAAGCTATTTTGGATGGATTAAAAAATGCTGGTATTGAACAAGTTGAGATTTATTCAGATATTCCTCCAAACTCTGAAGTGAAGATAGTGAAGAAGGTTGCGGAAATTGGAAGTAAAATGAGTGCCGACGCCATTATTGCACTGGGAGGAGGTAGCGTTCTCGATACTGCAAAAGCGTCTAATATTCTCCTGACGCATGGGGGCGATTTGCTCAATGATTATTCAGGAGCGCAAACCATTCCTTCGCCTTTAAAGCCTTTGATTGCAATTCCAACCACTTCTGGCACAGGCAGTGAAGTGACAAAAGCCGCGGTCATCTTAGATGAAGAAAATTCTGCAAAACTTTCTTTTGTGGATCGTTACTTGTACCCCACAATCGCAATTTTAGATCCGGAACTTACTTTGAGTATGCCTCCCAAACTCACAGCGATGACGGGTATGGATGCTTTAACTCATGCAATAGAAGCGTATACCTCTCTTGAACAAAATGCTTTTGCTCAAGCATTAAGTTTAAGGGCTATTGAGCTCATTTATCAAAATTTGCAAAAAGCAGTGGAAGAGGGATCAAATCTTGAGGCCAGAGCCGCCATGATGGTGGCGAGTAATTTGGCAGGGGTTGCTTTTGATCATTCGATGGTAGGAGTGGTGCATTCCATGAGTCATGCCGTCGGAGCTATTTCACATGTGCCACATGGGTTGGCAAATAGCATTTTATTGCCATACGGGATGGAATATAACTTTGAAGTTACTTTCAAGCAATATGCGGAGTTGGCAAAGTCTTTTGGGATTTTGGATGAGAATGACCTCAGTGAAAATGTAGCAAGAAAAGTAATTGATGAAATTAAAAAAATGAGATCCAATCTTAAAAAAACTTGTGGCTTATCAGATTGTCTTAAGGAAGCAGGTGTAGCACAAAATGACCTTCCCGCGATTGCAGAACTCGCTGTGGCGGATGGTTCGAGTTTTTATAATCCGAAGGAAGTAGTCACGGAGTTGGTATTAGAAAGTTTAAAACAAGCATTTTAAAGGAGTTGTTAGTTATCAGTTGTTAGTTGTTAGTATTTTTTTGCTAACAACTAATCGCTCACATCTAGCAACTAAACACAATGGCTTATTTTGAAAGTAGCGAAAAACTTCAGGAAATCTTAGGTGGTTTTTTTAGAAAGTTAGTGGATGACCCCTCAATAGGCCCTAAGCTTCAAGCATCAAAGATGGTGATTAAGTTTATCTATGCTGAACCTGCTTTAAGTATCACGATTGATTGCACTAAAAATCCCATAGAGCTTTTATTCAATGATTCAGCTTTGAAGTCTGAGGTAGAAATGAGCATGAAGGCCGATGTGGCCCATCGTTTTTGGTTTGGAAAAGTGAATTTACTCGCGGCGATTACTCGTCGGGAAATGGTAGCCAAAGGTCCCATTCCTAAAGTGCTTAAACTTTTACCAGTGATCAAACCTGCCTATGATTTATACCCAAAATATCTGACCGAAAAAGGTCTGCAGAATTTGTTGATTTGAGAGCTAATTCCGACTACAAAGGTAGCAGACTTCTTTAATTGTCTTTAGATAAAGACTCCGGTTTTGCCGGGAGACTCCTAGAGTTTGATAATTCAATTTTTTCACCCTCTCCTTGGGGAGAGGGTAGGGTAAGGGGAGGATTCAAGTAAGATGCCTAAAGTGAACTCTCCCCTCATCCGCCCTTCGGGCACCTTCTCCCCGAGGAGAAGGTGGTTTTTAAAAGCTCTTTGAGGACTTATATTTCCAAGCCTCTGGCTTTGCTAGAGGGCACATATTAGGAGAAATTTATGTCACTTTCGTTTGATTTAACTTCCGAACAAGAAATGCTTCGTAAATCTATTCGTGATTTCGCAGAAAAGGAAATTTTACCTGTCAGACAAAAGCTAGATGAAAAAGAAGAGTTTTCACTCGATCTGACTCGTAAAATGGGAGAGCTGGGCTTGTTTGGTGTGACGGTTTCTCCTGAATATGGTGGGCAAGGTCTGGATTATCTTTCTTATGTAATTTGTGTGGAAGAGTTGGCGCGTGTCGATGGGTGCCAGGCGGCAACTGTTGCGGCTGAAAATACTTTAGGAATTTGTCCTATTAACTGGTGGGGAACAGAAGAACAAAAACAAAAATATCTGCCTGATTTGTGTTCCGGAAAAAAACTATGGGGTTTTGGTTTAACTGAAGCTGATGCGGGATCAGATGCTGGCAATTCCAAAACAAAAGCCGAACTCAAAAATGGGCAATGGATTATTAATGGTTCCAAAATTTTTATTACGAATGCTGCGAATGCAATGACAGCAGGTGTAACCGTTCAAGCGATTTCTGGTGAGAAGAACGGTAAAAAAGAAATCAGCTGTATTATTGTAGAACAAGGCACCCCTGGTTTTACTGCGCGTGAAATGCATAACAAAATGGTATGGCGTTCTTCAAATACCGCAGAACTTTATTTTGAAGAGGTGAAAGTGCCTGAAGGAAATCTCCTTGGAAAAAGAGGGGAAGGTTTTAAAATGATGCTTCAAACTTTGGATCATGGTCGCTTAGGAATTGCTGCGATGGGTTTGGGCGGTGCGCAAGGAGCTTTTGAAGCAGCATTAAAATATTCTCAGGAAAGAAAAGCATTTGGAAAAAGACTTTGTGATTTTCAAGTGAATGCTTTCAAGCTTGCAGATTGTGCTATGGAAATCGAAGCCGCTCGTACTTTACTTTACAAAGCAGCTTGGCTGAAAGATCAAGGTCGACCTTTTGCTAAAGAAGCTGCGATGTCTAAACTATATACTTCTGAAGTGATGCATCGTGTTGCAAATCATGCAGTCCAGTTGCATGGTGGCTACGGATTAATGGAAGAGTATCCAGTGGCAAAATTCTACCGCGATCAAAAACTTCTCGAAATAGGTGAGGGCACCAGTGAAGTACAGCGCATTGTGATTTCTCGAGCTTTGGGCTGTAATCCTTCCTGATCCCTAGAAAAAGAATCCAAAATTTAGAGTTTTTCTAGGGATGAAGCTCGCACCCAATAGTGCGAGAGCGGTATTCATTACAAATCGAATTCCATTCCAAACCCAAATTGAGCTTGTAAGGGTTTTTCACTGTCTGCCCTGAGCTTTAAAAAGAAATCGAGCCTTTTGCTGGCATCGAACTTCCATTGTGTTCCCATGCCTATCGGAGTTTCAGTGATTTTAGTGCCTTCGATTGAGTCAAAGCCCAATCCTGTTTCAAAAAAATCTAAATGGATATTTCCTTGATCAAAAATAGGAAGAAAAAGCGATGCGCTCAAGCTAAGATTCGCTGCTGGTACCACGAATTTTTCTTTAAATTGGCCATTATTTTTTTCTTGGATATTTCCTAATATTGAAGCTTTTCCATTGAGGGTGAAATATTCTGAGAACCAGAGACGACTGTAAATACTAAAACCTAGATCCTCTCCTCCTTTTCTTCTTGGTAAACTCTCGCTCAGTGAAGCGCCTAATGTCCAGCGATGAGGAGCGCCCTCTTCTTTTTTAACCTCTTCATTTTGTATGGGAAGTAGTTTAAGTATTTGGAGCGCAAATAGATGTTTTTGAGGGTCCTGATTTGAATCTAGGTAAGGCTGTAAAACACTTCGTATCGATTTTTCTTGTTGTATGCTACCCTGGATATTCTTGAGCTCCCTCATATTATCTATGATTAATTTATTAAATGGATCATCTGTGCTGCTTCTTTTCATGTAGGCTTCTAGGAGACGAGGTAGTTTTTTCTGAATATCTGTTTTGCTTAATAATACTATTGTAGCAGCTTCTGCGTGGCTGATATTATTTTTTTCAACCATAAGATAAAGCTGTTCAGAAATTTTATCAGGCAATGTATCGAAATAAGATAGAGCTGAAAGTGAGAATGTCTTCTTAATAGGATCTTCTGATTCTAATTGGCTTGCCAAAAAATCTAGAGAGTCTTTGGGTTCGAGCTTTGGATAAACTTCTGATAAAATTCTTGCGATTTGCGGATAAGCAAGTGAAGTTTCAAAAAGATCTTGTGCTTCCAGTCGCGGAAATTCTCCCATGCATACCAAGGCGATAACGGCGGCGTTATAAGTGTTTTGATTTTTTTGTGTTAACATTTCTTCCAGTTGTGGCAATATAGATTTAGCAGCAGGCCCTAATTTTCCCAAATTGGAGGCGGCCCGTAAAATTGTTCTCGTATCGGGGCTGCGGAGTTGCTGGAGATAATATTTTGCCTTATCTTCATCCGTGTGCAAACTGACTTGATCAAAAGAGGCGACAGGGTCCATTCGATTTTCTACCTTTGTGATTTGACCTTTGTGATCGATGAAAGCGACAGTAGGAAAGGCTTCTATTCCGTAGACATCAGCCCAATTATTTTCTGAACCCTCTTTCCCCTCCAGGCGAATCATCAGGAATTGTCCCTTATATTCTTTTGCTAATTTATCGAATACAGGAGCATATTGTTTACAAGGTCCGCACCAATCTGCCGAAAAAGTAACGAGGGCATATTGACCCACTTGAAGTTTATTCAACTGAATGTCCATTTCTTCTTTTGAATGAATCGTAATTACTTTGGAAGAGAAAGGCTTCTTTAGTTCTTTTTTCCCACTGAGAGAAATTTGTTCACCTCGATTATCCAATTGTGGATAGGTGTTAATGCTGCCTTGCTCCATTGCAAAGGCATGACGCTCAGTAATGGTGACGATGCCATCTTGGTTTGAATCGGTAACCTGCGTGGACCAGAAATAGGGGCTAAAAAGATGACAGGCTACATCTTCTCCAGATGAACCCACGGTAAGTACTTGTGTTCGATTATTTTGAAAAAGCTGTAGAGCGTTTCCAGACTGACAAGTATCAAGGTAAACAAAGCGGTTACCATAGGCTACTTTGTCGAGCAATTGTTTGAGTTGACGAAAAGAAAAGCATCCGGAGTCGAGATTCACACATCCTTCAGCTTGATCGCCTTTATCACCATGTCCGGTGACATAAAGTATAAGTCGGTCATCATTATCCATTTTGCTTTGCAAGCCTTGAATCAAACGTTCTACTCCTTTTGAATTAGACATTTGATAATGGTCAGATTTTTCAAGGGGAAGTGAGGGGCTCGCTACGGAAATTTCAAATTTTCCTTCTTTTCGAAGCGCATGTATCGCTTGTTCTACATTTTTTTGATGTCTTGGCTCGGTATCATCATTGATAATGAGGGCGTAATTTTTATGGATGCCATCCCCAGGGCGAAAGTTTGGTTTCTTTTGTTCAGTTTGTTCTAACTTAAGGCCACAGCTAGTTCCAGAAACTTTAGGCATAAGGAATCCTTTCTTAAAAAATCTCTAGGGATTCCCTAAAGCAAGGAGGATGCCACTTTTGTAAAGGGGCTTAGAAAATAGAGAATTAGAAAAGATTCAAAGTACTTAGGGAGATCATTTGAAAAGTGTGGTCGAATTATTTTAGAAATTTTAAGGTTTAGGGTCTGCAGAGTGTTCCTTATTGAAACAGTTTTTGATAGATTATTTCAAAAGGGGCTAACAAACAGACACTACCCACTTTGCAAATTCAAATGCTTCTTTTGCATCTTCTTCGCGGTAGAAATCAGAAGGGGTTAGATCTTCAGATCCATAAAAGGCGAGTTCTCGATCGCGACAAAGATGCCTGGAAATTTTTGCTAATTGATCTACATGAGGCTTGATAGAGGGATTTGTTTTATCTCTTGCCTCAAGAAGTAAAGAGCTGACATCATGTAATTGTGGCACTTCAATGTTGTTTGCTTTCAAAATAGCTTTCATACAAAGCTGCTACCAGCTCTTGAGATTCTCGAACCACATTAGGATAACTTTCTCGAGTCATTAACAACTCCACTGCTGCTAAGCGGTGTGTTGCGCGGGTTAGATAATCTTTAATGAGAGATTTATTTTTCATTTGTTTTCCAGACTCAATAAGGATGACCGTGTGACCAAGAACGTTGTGCCAGGCCTTGATCAATGGCATCACATAGTTTTTGGGTGCATAAAGATATTTTATTGTTTGTGTCTAGAATCAATTTTCCTGAAGTGGCTGCTTCAAGCTAGAGGCTGCTCACACCTTCTGCTTGATCCGGAAAAAAAACAAAGTGTGGATTGACAGGATAGCTGAGATTAAAATTTTGTTCATCCCACCAACGATAATGGCCACGGTTTAACAATGGGATTGATCGAGTATGATCAAAAGGTCTAAGTCTGAATTTTCACTGTGTTCACCTAAAGAGCGAGATCCGAAAACGATCATTCCTAAAAATGAATCATTCAGTTTTTGTTTCAATTTTTAGATATTCTTTTTGGCATGAGGTAAAAGTAGAGAGAAGTCGTTTGGCTTTCCACTAAATCTTGATTCAAGAATTTCACAACAATACTGATTAAGTGAAAGGCCTTTTTTTGGATTCGATATTTAAACTTTTATGGAGAGGTGGGGGGATTCTGAGTGCAAATTTTCCAGATAATGATTTCATAGTACTATAGTATCGTAAAAGATTTTGCCTGAAAGGTTAATCGCTTATCTTCTGAATGCGTGTATGTAATAAACGCAAATAAGCAACTTTTTCTTCTGATTTCCGATAAATAGAGCATCATTTATTTGTTTGCAGAAGTGTTATAAACCCCGGGGCACCATGGGATTTTCATGCGATTGAATGGTGCCAATTCCAATTTTCAGCCTAGTTTGCATCCACAAGATGAGGCTTATACTTCCTCGCAACTTAGTTCCAGTGCTCATCAACAATCCTTTGCAAGAGAAGCTTCCAGTCCTACAGCTGCCCTTACTTTGTTAGGTGCCGGTTTATCTTATCAAGTAGGCCGCACCGCCACATGGGCTTTGTTTTCAAATTCTTCATTTAGAATTCTTCCTCGAGTTCTAGCGCCTATGGTAGGTTTGCATCTTGAGGTTGCAAGCATCCATGCTACCCATCATTTGTCAGGAACTAGTCTTGCTACTGAACATTCGAGCGCTTATCGTTCCTTTTATTCCACACTATTAGATATAGGAGGACTCAAAGGCATTGGAGTTTTAGGTGCCTCTTTTTCAGCTCCCCTTCGTCATCTATTACAGAGTGCAGGAACAGTAGGATTACATCGTTTAGCTTCCGCTATTGGTTTAATTCCTGCCTCTCATGAATCTAATATTTTTAGAGAGCTTCTTGATGCTGAAATAGTGAATCTACAAATGGAAACAAGCGCAGCCTTAGGTAATCGCTTGGGCATGCTTCGTTTGAATCAATTGCAAAGAACACTTCAACTTCGAGAAAATATTATTTCTGCAAGAAGTTCTGGAGGATTGCAAAATCCAATTTCTGTAATGGCTAGCCATGAAATGGCTCCTTTAGTAGAGATGACAAGGCCTTCTCGCGCAGTGGAATATTTTGAGAGCAGAGGTCTTTCCTTTGTAGCTCGATGGATAAGAGCGGCACGACTTTGGAATTTTGAAAGAAAGTTAAAACAACAAACTCAAAGGATCCGCTGCCAACAAGTAAATGCTTTGCTGACATCATTAAACCATCATTCCACTTCGGAGTCTCAGGCAAATTTCTTAGTTGAAGCGCTCAAACGTTCGTATCCGCATCTGAATGATGATTCTGCTCAACGTTGTGCGGAAACTTGTTTGCGGTCATTTCCAAATAGCCCTTTTCAAACTTTCTTAATGAGAACCCTTGGAGATATTTTTCCTCATCTCCAGAGCTCTCCTGCTGTTCGCTTGAATATCATGAAGGTCATCTCAAAATCCGTTCTTGCACCATTTCCAAGACTGGGTGATGTAGCCTATCAATATTTCAATCCTTCCCTTGCTTATTTAGATCGCCCTGAGTTGCTTGAATTGGCTCGTTATACCGCTACTCTAGATTTTCATCCGGTGGCATCAGTGGAGAGAGTTCAAGGAATGCTCGATCAGATTTGTGATCGACTTCAAATCACACGACGAGAAAATCAAATCAATGAGGGACGTTTAGAAGAAGCTAGAATATTAGGGCGCTATTTAGCCCACAATGTTTTTGGATTGAGTCTCGTTGCTCATCGACGTTTAGTTTCAATCTTGCAAGAAGTAACAGAACCGGAAGGCGTAAAAGTTTTAAACAACATTTCATCTGATTTTTCCAAAGATTTTTTGACTAATTTACGTTGGGTGGAAGAATTCGAAAAAAGACGCGTTAAGGGAAATCTGTCTTCTTTATCATGGATTAGAAATTGGGAAGAACAACGTTATTCAGCTCAGATGAAAGTTTTACGGGACCGTCTTTCTGTTTTACAAATTCCTCAAGGCTGGTCAGAAATGGGTACAAGAATTTCGACGATGAATGGCTTGGAAGATTTTTGGAATTTGCAAAATTCAATGCGTGCACGTTTTACTTCTCAAGCCAATGGAGATCGAGCTGTAGCACAAACCTGGTGGAATCAAGCTAATATGGAAGAACGGCTGCTCATTTTGCAAATTTGTGTGGGGTCTCGTGCTTATTGGAAATTACGAGGGCGAGAGGCTCTGCGTTTGCGTAATTTAGCGTCTCAAGGTCTCGAGTCTGAAACAGGCATTGCCTCTAAAAACCCAGAAATTCGAGATGAAGACGAAGTTTTATTTGTTTTAGGTAATCACAATACCGTTGCTGTGCCTCTAGGTTTTATCGAAGAGTTTGGAATTTCAGAGGCCGCAGAATATTTAATGATTCATCATACTCATCCTTCGCATGGGAAGAGTGACTTTAATGAGATTTATCCTTCTTCTCATATTGAGGGAACTGGTAGCGGAGATTTATACTCGATGATTCAGCAGCAAGAAATTTTGCAACATCAAAAACCATTAGCTTATTCAGTAAGTCACGCTCAAGGTGGATCGATTTTTACTATTCGAGAAGAAGAGGGGCGTAGACATCTCAACATTTATACAGGTGTTCGAAATTCGAAGGCTCCATTTGATTTGAATCATCGGGTTTTGGTAGAGGTAAGAAATAGAATTAGAAATTTTTCTCAGCAAAATGGATTGGAAGTCCATTTTTGGGAAGTGCCCTTTGCTTGGGTAGAAAATATGCATTACCCCTCTCAAAGAAGCCAAAATTCTCAATTTGATCCTGGAAACGATCCAGCTCGTCCCATTTTAAATTAATCCGAATAATTTTAGCAACTTGCTAAACCTGATTTCGATAAGCTCTCAAATAACATTATCCTGATACTATCTATTTTATTTGGGAGGCCTCTCTATGGTTCGAGTTTCAGAAAACTCTGCTCAGCTTAATTTTTTAACTCGTAGAGCTTTAAACAATCCTCAATCTTCATTAACTGACAATCAGATTACAATGGATAACATTCAGGCAAGCTTTACACATCAAGCGAGTGATGTCGGCAATCTGCTTGCAATGACCGGTGGGGCCTTTGCATTTCGCTTTACGCGTTTAGGGATGCAAAGCTTAGGACTCGCAAAATCTTTTGCTACAGTAGGTGCTTTGGGCGCTGAAACTATAGCTTTTCGTGGATCCTCGAACTTGGTTAACCAGTTACGAGGGCAAACTCCTCAGGAAGAAGTGCTAGATCTTCGTGGCTTGGCGACTACTTTTATCACCTTGGGAAGTTTGAAAGGTGCTGGTTATATCTCTCGAAAGCAAAACATATTTTTATCTCATGCCTTCACTTCGGGTGCGATGGTGGGAAGTCATAATTTGGCTTATGGTTTAGGAATTACTACTGCACCTCATGGAACTATTTTGGAACAACTAGCTCACGCTGAAGCTGATAACTTGGCTCTGGGTATGGGACAGGCTGCTTTCGGAATGATGACGGGCGGTAGAGTAGCCATGGCTGAAAGAAGATTAGACTTATTGAGCGAAGTGAGAAGCATTAAAGCGACTCCAGTGGAACTACGCAGTGGACGAGAGTCGTTGATGCCTGTGATGGCGAGCGAAGGACAGGCCCAGCTTGCAAATCGAAGGATTCCAGCTAACTGGCCACAAGAGTTTTCAGCACGATGGGTGGGTGTGAAGGATGGAACGAACTTGTATACTCCAGAGTCTACTCCGCGAGTTACGAATAATCGTGGATTGGTAAATGCTATTTTGGAGCATGGTGTTTTTGGAATGTTGGGTAAAGCAAATGTTCATGCCGTGATTGGCTATGGTTCAGGTTTTGATGGCTTCAAGCCGGAAGCTTCAGTCCGGAGTCGAGAAATTGATAATAAAATTGATTTGGTAGTAGTGGTAAACACCTTTGAAGGCGCTTTAGGACATTTAAGTGAACTATGGGGCTTTGATTCTGCTCAGAGAGAAGGCCTTTTGTCGGTAGCTCGCAGGGGGGGTGTTTATTGTCCAAATCCAGATATGTTGCTTAAAGGTTCAGGATTGGCAGGCTTCAAATTGACGGTAGTGGATAGAGCCCATTTTTATTCTTCAGTGGATGGAAAGCCAGCACTTCATTTTGCCCAATTTCGTGTGAAGGATGCCATTTTTGCAGAAGCAAGCGACCCCCGAAATCGGCTCTTATATATTGATGAAGGAAGCAATGGCAGCCAATTAGAGGCTCGTGGCGCCAGAGACTTGGAAAATCATATTAAAGGAGTGCAAGATCGCATGATGGATTTTGCTTATAATCTCAAAGCGAGTTTCTTGGCGGCCTTACGACATCCTATTCGCTTTTTTAGACCCAGTTTCAGTGGCGCTGATTTGGGTCGTTGGTTCTACCAATTTTCTTACGATATTGAAGCTTATCGATTTTGGGAATGGAGCAAGGGGACAAAACTGTTTAACAAACGTTCTAAAGAAGCGGGACCTATTTTGTTGGGTGCTATTCAACGTTTTGCCGAAAGATATAAAAATGAGTTAAAAGTGACAGATGATGGAGTTGAAATTTCTCCTCAAGAAATTTCTCTTGTGAATCTTTATGATGTTCGTTTTTCAGATCGAAGTTTTTCATCTTATGTTGCAGCCCGTGTCAGAAGTGTTCAAACAGCTCCCGTGTTATTTAGTATGATACGTCGTGCTTGGGCAGGATCGAGTGCTGCGATGCAGTCCTTACGTTTTTCAAGATCTTATGAGTATATTGATAATGCCACTTATGGAGGACGTAAGGCTCGAGGTTGGATTTATAAAGATGATAAAGTCGTTTATCCTTTATGGGCCTTAGCACATGTTTTGAGACGGATCGCTCCTAATAAAATTGATTCCATTCAACACCCTGTTATTTTTACTCGGCTTGGTATTCAAATTAATGAGCTTTATCGTAAAGGAAAAATCAACGATGCCGAATGGGAAATTTTGAATGCAGCCTGGATGTCTGATCCAGCCATGACACGGCTCAGAAATGTTCCTGTTTTGGAAGTTTTTGATCTGAATATTCCAACATCTGCTGTGGCTCAACAAGCTTATGCAAAATTCTTAGATTCTATTTTGCAAACTCCTCATATGGATCAGACAGTCATTCATTGGGTTCAAGCAAGACGAGATCGCCTCTCTCAATAGATCTCAACCTTGACACCCTGCCTTTCCCCCTATAAATAAGCAGGACTTATGTCATTAATCGTTCAAAAACAGGGTGGTGTTTATTCGCTCAGATCAGCAAAACTGATCTGAGCTAAAGTCAGGGGAAGAATTCTTTCTCCCCCTGACTACCCCCATTGAATAGGGAATTAGTTTATTGTTATGTCCTTAATCGTTCAAAAATATGGTGGTACTTCGGTAGGCAACATGGAGAAGATTAAAAATGTGGCCAAGCGGGTGCTAGAAACTCAAAAAGCGGGTCATGATATTGTTGTCGTAGTTAGTGCGATGTCTGGAGAAACGAATCGTTTAGTGGGTTTCGTAAACGAAGCTGCTGAATTCCCCAGCGAACGTGAATACGACATGGTGGTTTCTACAGGTGAACAGGTCACCATCGGACTGCTCGCGCTTTGCATTCAACAATTAGGTGGCAAGGCGATTTCTTTTTTAGGTTCTCAAGTTAAAATCGTCACTGATGATGCGCATGGAAAAGCTCGCATAGTTTCAATTGATTCTCAAAATATTTCCAAAGAATTGAAAGCAGGTAAAGTAGTGGTGGTGGCGGGTTTTCAGGGCGTTACTTCAGAGGGCCACGTCACCACATTGGGTCGAGGTGGTTCTGATACCACAGCGGTCGCCTTGGCGGCTGCTCTCAAAGCAGATACTTGCGAAATCTATACAGATGTGGATGGCGTTTATACAACCGATCCAAATATTTGTTCAAATGCTCGTAAGATTGATAAAATTTCTTATGAAGAAATGCTGGAAATGGCTTCAGTCGGTGCAAAAGTTTTGCAAATTCGCTCGGTAGAATTTGGTGCCAAGTATGATGTGCCCATTCATGTGCGTTCGTCTTTTAATCATAATCCCGGAACGCTGGTTTGTAAGGAGGATAATTCCATGGAACAGGTAGTAGTGACTGCGGTTGCTTACGATAAAAATGAAGCAAAAATTGCCTTAAGACAGGTTCCCGATAAGCCTGGAATTGCTCTCAAACTTTTTCAACCCATTGCGGCGGCAAATATCAATGTGGATATGATTGTTCAAAACGTGAGTGCTGAGGGAACAACTGATCTTACTTTCACATTGCCAAAAGCAGATCTTAAAAAGGCTCTCAAGATTGTGGAAGAAGTAGCCAAAGAAATTGGCGCGAAAAAAATTGATTCAGATGAAAAGATTTCAAAAGTTTCTATCATTGGAATTGGAATGCGTTCTCACGCTGGAGTAGCTGCCAAAACATTTCAAATTCTTTCCAAAGAAGGCATTAATATTCAGATGATTTCCACTTCAGAAATTAAAATTTCTCTTGTGATCGATGAAAAATATACTGAGCTGGCGGTGAGAGCTCTGCACGATGCTTTTGAGCTAGATAAGAAGAAGTAATATTTATTTTCCGTTCGCCCTGAGGATCTCGAAGGGTGAAAAATGGGTAAATATATTATTTGTGCTTCGAGAGCCTCAGCACGAACGGTTTATTTTTGGTGATTGAATGACTGTAAAACTTTACGATACAACTTTGCGAGATGGAACTCAGGCTGAAGATATTAATTTCAGCGTAGAAGACAAGCTTCGTATTGCTGAAAAACTTGACGAAACTGGAATCCATTATATCGAAGCAGGGTGGCCGGGATCTAATCCTAAGGACATGGAGTTTTTTAAAGTTTGTCACAAGCTTCATTTAAAGAATGCAAAAATTACAGCTTTTGGTTCCACCCGTAAAGCCAAAGTAAAACCCGAACAAGATAGCAATTTAAAATCATTGCTGCAGGCCAAAACGCCGGTGGTTACCATTTTTGGAAAGAGTTGGGATTTTCATGCCAGTGATGCTCTGAAAATTTCTCTTGAAGAAAATTTGGAGTTGATTGCCGATTCAGTCGCTTATCTTAAAAAAAATGTAGATGAAGTGATTTATGATGCTGAGCATTTTTTTGATGGATACAAAGCTAACTCCGAATATGCACTTAAAACATTAAAAGCAGCTGAAGAAGCAGGCGCAAATTGGATTATTTTGTGCGACACCAATGGTGGTTCGCTTCCTTATGAAATTTTTGAAATTACCCAAAAAATAAAGAAATTATTCAAAGCTCCTTTGGGAATTCATTGCCACAACGATGGCGAAGTAGCGGTTGCAAATTCTTTAGAGGCAGTGAGGGCAGGGGCAACTCAAGTACACGGCACCATCAATGGTTTTGGAGAACGCTGCGGAAATGCCAATCTTATTTCGGTGATGGCAAATTTAAAGTTAAAACTTCAAATTCCTTCGGTGAACGATCATCAGCTCAAGCACTTGCGTGAACTTTCTCATTTTGTAGATGAACTCGCAAATTTAAAACCTAATACTCATCAGGCCTTTGTGGGAAACTCAGCTTTTGCGCATAAGGGCGGAGTGCATGTGAATGCCGTTCTGAAAAATGCAAAAACTTATGAACATATCGAGCCTGAACTCGTGGGAAATCATCGACGAGTTTTGTTGTCAGACTTGTCAGGAGCTTCCAATATTCTTTATAAGGCAAAAGAAATGGGCGTAGCACTGAAGTCGGATAGTCCTTTGGTGAAAAAACTTGTGAAAGATTTGAAAGAGCTTGAAAGTCAAGGTTACCAGTTTGAAGGCGCTGAGGCTTCTTTTGAAATCTTAATGAAGAAGGCATTAAAAACTCATAAAAACTTTTTTGATTTGGTGAGTTTTAAAGTTGTAGACGAAAAAACGGCGACTGATAAAGCGCCTCATTCCAAAGCAAATATTGAATTAAAAGTAGGAAAGCAAAAAGAAAAAAGTTCGGCAGAAGGGGATGGGCCTGTAAATGCTTTGGACAAGGCTTTGCGTAAGGCTCTCGAAAGATTTTATCCTCAACTTAAAAATGTGAAACTCATTGATTATAAAGTGAGAGTTTTATCTTCACGTAAAGGTACTGGGTCGCAGGTGCGTGTTTTGATTGAATCTTCTGATGGAGAAGATAAGTGGGGCACAGTTGGAGTTTCTGAAAATATTATTCAGGCTTCCTGGATGGCACTGGTCGATAGTATCGATTACAAATTGATGAAAGATCTTGAAAACAAAAGCACGCAAAAATGAAAAGAATATTTTATTGCTGTGTCTTGTTTCGCTTGTATTAGCGGGGGCCTTTTTTCTTTTCCATTCTTTTGATCTGCCTGCTCCACAAAATAAGAGTAGGGCATCATTTTTATCTTCTCATTTTCAATCCGAATTAAGTGCTATTTCTCCCGCTGAAAGTTTGCCTGCGGCGAGCCTTTTGGTTTTAGAACAAAAAATTGATTTAAATCGTGCCTCAGTCACAGATCTGGAAGCCTTGCCAGAAGTGGGACCTAAACTCGCTGAAGCTATTGTTAAGAATCGTCAAGACTTGGGAAGATTTGCTAAAATTGAAGATCTCATGCGAGTAAAAGGGATAAAGAAAAAGAAATTTGAAAGAGTTAAATCTTATATAAAAGTGGAATAATACTTCATTTTTTTAAATTTAATTCAACAACTTCATCATGGCTTCTTCACGATACTTCGCGCATAGGGGGCCTTGTATAGCATCATCTTAAGCTATACAAACTTGATATGCTCCCTTATAATTAAGTTTTTACAAACTTTCGAAGGGGGCATTCGTGAAGTTAAAAAAATCATTTTTTCTCATTTTATTAAGTTCAATTTTACTATTCACATCTTTTACTGTTTCGGCAGCACCTGTTTCTTTTGAAGGGCCGAAGCTCACGTATAACTCCGAGCTTATCACTTTAGGTGATTTTGCAGTTTTTCATTTTATGGGAAACAATCGGTTAGATGCCGTAGTGCCAAATAAAACTTATACATCCATTGTAGGTTTGGATAATAAGGATAAATGGGCATCTATTACTGATAATACCTATTACGATATTCATCCTTATAAAAGAGATGGTATTACACCTATTCAACTGATTGAAGGGGATTTTAAGAAAGATGGGGGAAAACCTTCTGATCTTTTGGTGGTCAGTCCAAGAACGCTTCATGTTTGTAAGGATTATAGTGGAACTACTTGTCCTGGGTTTTCGGCACCGATGCTTTCAACTCTAGGTTCTAACTGGCATGCTGCCGTAGGAAAATTGAAAGACAAAAGTGATACGATTGCCGTGATTAGCCAGAGTGGGGGAAATGATGGTTATTTGAGAGTTCATGAAACGGATGCCACCGGTGAAATTAAAGCTGCATATTTTGATCAAAAAATTCCTGAAGGAGCTCCTTTTTCTTTGGCTTTAGGGGATTATAATTCCGATGGAAAAATTGATATTGCGGTTGCGAGTCGAGTCTACAGCACTTCTCCAGTAGTACGTATTTATGTTTATTTAAATAATGGAGCTTCTTTTGATGCTCCTGCTTCTGCAGCTGATTTCAAATATGAAGTAAAAGGATCTCTTTGTTATACTCCCACGGGTTTGTTGAGTTTTGATCTTGATAAAGATAGCGATCCGGATTTGGTTCTAACCTGTTATGATTCAAGAAATGCATCTTCGATTAGTTTAGGTGTTGTTCAACTTCTGCAGAACGATTTTGCTACTACAAAAAACTTTAATCATCGCTTCGATATTAAAAATGCTTTGGTATATCCTTACTCTTCTGCCGTGGGAGATTTCAATAAAGATGGTAATTTTGATGTGGCTGTCGCTAATTATGGAGCAGGTCAGATCCGGGTTTATCCTGGATTGAAGGCTTTTGTAACAGATCCGACGGGTATTCCTTATTCGAGTCCAAGTTTTCCTATCAGCCCAGCCTATATTCAGGTGGCCGATAAAAATGCGGATACTTGGGAAGATATCATCGCGGTTTCTACTTCTGTATTACCTCAGCCTCCCTCAGGAA
>CAYYEM010000013.1:27343-38127 GCA_964470915.1 uncultured Pseudomonadota bacterium | reverse complement strand
TCGTACCAACTTCAAGGCTTTTCCTAAAAAGGCATAAGCTTTTTCAGGTTTTGGTTTTTTGAGTTTCCTCACATCTGCTGCCGTCTGAATGATAGGAAAAAGACGGGGTCCTTGTTTTTCTTCCACCGTGAGAGTTTGTCCCATCGCTTCGGGCACAATGAGAATATCCGAAAAAATGATAGCAGCATCCACACCCACTAAATCTACGGGTTGCAAAGTGACTTCGGCAGCAAGCTCTGGAGTTTTACAAAGTCCTAAAAAAGTGGTTGTCGCTCGAACAGCCCGGTATTCCGGTAAATATCTTCCTGCCTGACGCATAATCCAAACAGGAGCTCTTTCTGTTTTTTCTCCAAAACAGGCACGGATAAATAAAGGCCGATTATCTTTTGTTTTCTTCATGAAGAGAGGCTTAAAACGAAGTGATAAGGATTTCAATGGGATTTAAATTGAGATCTCCAACATCTTTTGGGTATAACAGCATTACTCCATGTCAAAATCCAAAAGCATTTTTGCTTGTCAAAATTGTGGCTATCAATCAGCGAAGTGGCTGGGCAAATGTCCAGACTGCAATCAATGGAATACTTTTGCTGAAGAGACCTTTAATTCAAATCCCAAAGTAGCCGATCGTTATTCAGGAGACACTTTTTATACACTGAGTGGTGAAGCCACCCCTCTTCATGAAATTAAAGAACAAAGTGTCATTCGTTTTGAATCGGGCAATGAAGAGCTCGACCGATTGCTGGGTGGAGGCATCGTTCCAGGTTCTTTGACCTTGTTAGGAGGAGATCCTGGCGTCGGCAAATCCACTCTGATGCTACAAATGCTTGGAGCAGTTTCGCAAAAAGGTCCCGTCCTCTATATTTCAGGTGAAGAATCCGCAGCCCAAATCAAATTACGTGCTGATCGCTTAGCGATTCGGTCTGAAAATCTTTATGTGATTTCAGAAAACAATTTACAGAAAGCCTTACAAGCCGTTGACAAACTTAAACCTAAACTCATCATTGTTGATTCAATCCAAACTGTTTTCCTCCCTGAGTTTGAATCCGCCCCTGGCTCTCTCACTCAGGTAAGAGAATGTACTGGCAAACTTTTATACCTCACCAAAAGTCGAAACATATCGACTTGGCTTGTAGGACACATGACCAAAGAAGGCATGATCGCTGGACCCAAAGTATTAGAGCATTTGGTAGACACCGTCCTTTACTTTGAAGGAGAAAAGGGACAAGCCTTTCGCCTACTCCGCACCTATAAAAATCGCTTTGGTTCTACGAATGAAGTCGGTGTATTTGAAATGGCCGCTGAAGGTTTATTGCCAGTCAAAAACCCATCCGCTCTTTTTCTATCAGACAATGCCGAAAGCGCTGCAGGTTCGGTCGTGGTCTCTTCTCTCGAAGGCACACGACCCTTTTTAGTTGAAGTTCAGGTCTTAGTGACCGCCTCTAATTTTGGAAATCCACGCCGTGTTTCTTTAGGAATTGATCCTAACCGACTTGCTTTATTAGTTGCTATTCTGGAGAAGATTGTGGGACTGTCCTTTGCTGGTCAGGATATTTTTGTGAATGTTGTTGGAGGACTCAAACTCACCGAACCTGGAGCTGACTTGGGATTAATTGCAGCTCTGGCATCTTCCCATCGCTCCAAACCTATTCCCAAAGGCAGTGTTTTCATTGGAGAAGTAGGTCTTTCTGGTGAGGTTAGACCTGCAAGTCAGATGGATCTTCGACTCGCTGAAATTGAGCGTTTAGGCTTTTCCAAAGTCTTTTACTCTGAAAAAGCCAAAGCTCCTAAAAGCAAAGGGCATTTAGAATTTATAGCCCTGAAGAATATTTCACAAGCAGTTGATATTATTATATAATGTTATGATGCGTTTTTTAGATCATTTAAAAGTAAAATGGAAATCTTTCCAAGAGAGATTTGGCCCTAAATTTAAAAAGTGGGTCAATTCCCACAAAGAAGAAACTCGAACTCCTTCTAAATTTAACAATGGGAGGGGAGGATTCGTGGGTATGGACACCCAAAAAGAATTAAAAGATTTTCAATCCAAAACACAGCCCACTAAACCTCAAGCGAGTGCAGAAGATTTATCAAAAGTGCTTGAAGATGTACTAGATCGACCCTCAAGTCCGGACCAAGGGCTCTACTCAGGGAAGAAGAAATAAATCTTGCCATAAAACAAGCCCTTAGCTATAAGCCCAAATTCATTTAAAAAGGATTTACTTATGAAAGCCAATATTCATCCTCAAATTCACGAAATCAATGTGGTCTGCGCCTGCGGAAATACCTTCAAAACTATTTCTACCCAAGCCTCCATTACCGTAGACATTTGTTCTAAATGCCATCCTTTCTTTACGGGCAAACACAAATTGCTCGACACCGAAGGACGCATTGAACGCTTCAATAAAAAATACGAAAAAGCTGCAGCAGCTCAAGCCGCTAAAAAGAAAAAAAACTAGCGTTTTTAAAATTTCAAAACCTGTCGTGCCAATATTCGCCCGACGGGTTTTTTTATGTTCACTAAACTCGATACCGTCGAAAAAAAATTTGAAGATCTTACAGCCAAGCTCTCCGATCCTACGGTGATGCAAAATCCCAAAGAATTCCAAGTGCTCGCAAAGGAACATGCGGCCCTCTCACCTCTCATCGAATGTTATCGCTCTTATAAAAATGCTTCCAAACAAGTGGAAGACAATAAGGCACTCTTAAATGAAAATGACGAAGAAATGCGTAGCATGGCCAAAGAAGAACTGACCCGTTGGGAAGCTGAAAAAACAAAAATTGAACAAGCTCTCAAAATTCATCTGCTTCCCAAAGATCCCAACGATGACAAAAATATCTTTCTTGAAATTCGTGCTGGCACTGGCGGAGATGAAGCCGGTCTTTTTGCTGCAGAACTCTTTCGCATGTACAGCCGCTACGCTGAAAGAAAAGGTTGGCGTGTCGAAATTATCGATATGAGCGATACGGGTGTAGGGGGAATCAAAGAAGTCGTCGCACAAATTTCGGGTGAGAATGTTTATAGTGATTTAAAATATGAAAGCGGTGTTCATCGAGTGCAACGGGTTCCTAAAACAGAAGCCCAAGGACGCATTCACACCTCTGCGGTCACCGTGGCAGTTTTACCGGAAGTGGATGACGTGGAAATCAATATTCAAGAAAAAGATTTACGGATCGATGTGATGCGCGCCTCAGGCCCCGGTGGACAAAGTGTTAATACCACAGACTCTGCGGTCCGAATCACTCACTTACCCACCAACACTGTGGTCATTTGTAAAGATCAAAAATCTCAACATAAAAATAAAGCCAGAGCGATGAATGTTTTGAAAGCACGCCTGTTTGAGGTTGAAAGAGAAAAAAGAGATAAAGAAATTTCAGACTCCCGCCGCTCTCAAATAGGCAGCGGCGATCGCAGCGAAAAAGTTCGCACCTACAACTTTCCGCAAAGCCGAGTGACCGACCATCGTATCGGCCTGACTCTCCATCAATTAGATGCTGTGATGAATGGTAGTTTAGATGAAGTAATTCAAGCTCTCCGCACACACTATCAAAGTGAAGCTTTGAAACAAGAAACTGCAAACTAGACCATCATACAAAAACTCACTAAGCATCTGATTTTAATTGAATATTTAAAATACTCCATTTTTAAAAGATGTACTTTTAGCATTTTTTGCAACTTAAATATAATTTGAAAATTTAGATTTGTTTGAAATTTTTAAAAGATATATAATCTTATATTAGCTTTATAGATTCAAAATTCTCAAAAACATCATGCATCAAAAAAATGATCTGCTTGCAAAACGATTTAAGCCTATCAAACTTTTAGGAGAAGGAAACCTGGGGCAGGTTTTTCTTGCTTTAGACCTTGAAAACCAGAAAGAAATCGCACTTAAAACAATACATTCCCCTCAACTGAAAAGGCTCCTTAAAAATGAGGTAAAACTTCTTTCTCAATTGAACCATCCTGTTCTTATACAAATTTATGATTATTTTGAAGAAGCTCCTGGATTTTTCACCATGGAATATGTGAAAGGTCAGTCACTTAAGAATCTCAAACACAATATTTCTGAAAAGATTATCGTAGATCTTTTAGTTCAAGTTCTTCAAGGCATCTCTTATCTCCACGCACGAAAAATTCTCCATCACGATTTAAAACCTGAAAATCTGATTCTCGATGAAAATAATCAGATCAAGATTTTAGACTTCGGACTCGCTCAAAGTTTGGAAGATAAAAATTCTGATCTCGCAAAAGGCACCTGGGCTTATTTGGCTCCCGAAGCTTATAGCGGAGAATTTTCTTACCAAAGTGATCTATTTTCAGTAGGGGTGATTTTTTATGAACTCATCACAGGAAAATTGCCCTATGTCAAACCACTTTCACAACTTCAAAATATTGAGCATCCAAAAGCTCTCAAAAGTTTTCAAAATTATTTACCAGAATTTTTGTGTAATCTCATTGATCAACTCATCGAATTGAATCCCTCACAAAGGCCCGGCTCAGCTTTAGTTGCGATCAAATATATCAATGAGCATATCGAAAGCCCCTACGAAATCTTACAAGAAGATATTCTCGCAGATCTTCTCCAAAAACCTCCTTGGTTTAATCGAGAAAAAGAAAGTGTAGAAATTCTTCAGACACTTCATTCCAATTTTTCCTCTCCTCTATTCATTCAAATTTCAGGACCCACGGGGGTGGGAAGAAGTCGATTTTTGGAAGAAATAAAATGGAAATTACAATTAGAGGGAATGACTTTTCTTTCAATTTCTGCGCAGAAGTCTCATGATTTTTTATCTTCTCTTGCAAAACAGCTTGGGAGCGCTTTGTTTTCAAAAAGTGAAACCACCCTCGAAATTATCAAGCAAGTTCTTCAATTCAATCAAATTTCAAATCGAATTTTCACATTCAGCGACTTACATCTTTGGAGCGAGCAAGCTTTAGATGATCTTCAACTTTTCTTAAGAATGCTTTTTCGCTTTTCTCCAAAAACTATTTGTATATTTGAATATTCTTCAGATCAGGTTTCTGAAAAATTAAAACAGCTTCTGGAATATATTCAATCTTCGAATAATTCTCATGTGCTTGCCCTGAGCGATTTTTCTCTCAATGAAATAAGTCAAATGATCTCTCAAAATTTTAAGGATTCTTCTTTAACTTCTGAAAATACTACTAAAATCACCCAATTATCAGGCGGAAGAATATCACTCGCTCTCGAAATTCTGCGCGAATATTTTCAAAAGGGTGAAGAAGTTTATAACTTCACAAATATCGGACCTTTAAAAGGATTTGAAGAGAGCGCCAAAAATAAAATCGCTAATTTATCAGAAGCTGCCCTCATACTGCTTTCCATAATCGTTCTATCGCCCATGGATATTTCTAATTTCGAAGCTTCACAAATATTTAGTAATAATTTGGAACTTTATGAAAAGGCTCTGCATGAGCTGGAGCAAAAAGGTCTACTTCTAGATTCGCCTCTTTTTTCGAAAAGTCTTTTACTCAAACAGGCTGGACTCAAAAGGATTTATGAAGAAAATATCCCTGCCCCTCTCAAAATAAAAACACATCAGAAGTGGCTCGACTTCTTATTAAATAAATCTACAAGTCCAACAGTGTCTATAAATGCATGGCTGATCAGTATTCACGCCCTTGCCTTGAAAAAAACGGAGCTCGCTATTTCCTGGGGATTTAAAGCCATTGAATGGTTCTACCAAAATAGAAAGGACCTTCAAGCCCTAGAATTATGTCTTCAACTGGAACCCTTCCTCAAAACATCGCAAGATTTTTCCTGGCTCTATGCTTATGAAGCTCCCATTTATTACCGTCTTGCAAATTATGAATCTGCCGAAAAGGCTTATGACTTATGGTTTAAATACCGCGAAAAGAAGCCAGGAGATGTTCAAAGCGTAAAACATTTTTTTTACACAGGACTTGTATCATTTAGCGCCAATCAAACAGATAAAGCAGAACAAAAACTTCGGGCTTGCATCAAAATCGGAAATATTGAAGAGCCAATTCATCTCACTTATCTCACTCGCGCCCACAGTTTGCTTGCCTCCCTGGCTCAAAAAAGACAAGACATCCCAAAAGCAAAACATCATCTGCAAGAAGCGCTTAAGCTCGCAAAAGGAGATAATTTACTACTGGGAGAAATCGAACAACAACTGGGAGATCTTTCCCAAGCGTCTCTCCAGTTTGAAGAAGCAAAATTTTATTTTCAGAATGCAGAACAATATTTTAAAAATTCTCGTTCTGCTCAAGCAGAAGCCATCGCTGCAAACTGTCTGGCAATGCTCATGAGAGACTCTTCCAATCTTTTTTTGGCAAGCCAAAAAAGCCAGCAGGCTTTGGACCTTTCACGAAGAGGCGGCGAAATTCTTCAACAAGCCCGATATGAAGAAAATCTGGCTTTAATAAAACTAGACCAAGGCTTCATTTCAGAAGCCAAAGAGCATTTTGAAAATAGCCAAGATGTTCTTGAACAATATGGAGACGAGAATGATCAGCTACTTCTCACCTTGCATCATTCAAATTTTGCACTTCAACTCGGAAATTTCTCTAAATATGATCGATTGCTAGAAAAAAACATAGATCTCTTCAACAAACATTCTGACTGGAAAATTCATCTCAATCTTCTTCAGGCTGAATCCTCCTATATTCAAAAAAAATATTCTCAATCTCTTGAATGTTTTGAAAATTGTGCAGAGCAAGCCTTGCCGCAAATCTATTATTTGACCTCTTTGCTAGGAATGATCCGCTCGAAATTTCATCTTGGAATTGAATTAGGAAATGAAAAAGAAAAAGCCCTTGAATTGTTACATCCTCTTTCTTCTCCACCTTTTGAAGCCTGGAAAATAATTTTATCCCTCAGCTCTCCAGGAAATATCAAAGCATTCAGAGAGAGAGAATGTCTACATCTTCTAAAAACTATTTCGAACATAGAAAACCCTTTTGTCAGAATTGATCAATATTCGATTCTTGCGCTCTTCTTTCAACGAAATCGGCTCTCAAATCTTGCCCAACGTTTGTGGGAATCTCAAAAAATTGAACTGCAAAAAATTTATAACCTTTTACCGGAGGAATATAAAATGGACTTCGAAAAAAACCGCAGCATTTCATCTCTTGATGAAAGTCTGAAGGAAATCTTGCCTCAATCAGAAAACCTTGAAAGCAGAAACAATCAAAGCCTTTCGTCAAAAAAATCGGCCCAAATTTCTGAACAACGTTTCAGGCAATACGCAGAAATCAACCGGCAAATCGCACAAAAAACCAATCTGAATGAAATCCTTGAACGAGTGATGGATGCCGCCATTGAAATCACCGGAGCAGAAAGAGGTTTTATTCTTTTAAAAACCGAGGAAGATTCCAAAAGCCCTTTCGCAGGCTACGCAGTTCACACCGCCCGGCACATTAATCATCGCTCTCTCAACGAACACGAAATTCAGTTTTCAAGCACAGCTGTCAAACAAGCCATCGAACAAGGAAATTATTTACTCACAGATAACGCCCAAATGGATACCCGATTCCAGCTCAAGGGTAGTGTTTCACAATACAATCTCAAAGCAATTTTGGTGGTACCTCTTGAACTTCAGGGAGAAATTCTGGGAGCCATTTATCTGGATCACCGTTATCAACAAGGCTGTTTTTCGGAAGAAGATGTAATTCTCCTCAATGCTTTTGCCAGTCAGGCGACTTTGGCCATTCAAAAAATAAAAATGCTGGAAGACTTAAATAAAGCAAAACTACAACTCGAAGAAAAAGTGGAAAGCCAGGCAAAACGCATTGAAGTGCTTTCTGAAAAAATTACCAGCATGCGCGATGAGCTAAAATACGGCTACGATGAAATTATCGGGCAATCTCCCGCCATGATGCAGGTTTTCCAGATTTTAGATCACGTCACCGAAACAAGTATTCCAGTTTGGGTGTTTGGAGAATCCGGTACCGGCAAAGAACTGATCGCTCGCTCATTGCACTTCAACAGTCCTCGCAAAGAAGCTAATTTTGTGAGTGAAAATGTAAGTGCCATCCCTGAAACTTTGCTTGAAAGTGAATTGTTCGGTCACAAAAAAGGGGCCTTCACTCATGCCGATCGTGATCGAGTGGGCTTGTTTGAACAAGCAAATGGAGGCACTCTCTTCCTCGATGAAATTGCGGACATGTCGCTGGCCATGCAGGCAAAGCTTTTGCGTGTTTTACAAGAAAATGAAATTCGTCCAGTGGGTTCGAGCAAAAAAGTGAAAATTGATGTGCGACTTGTTACCGCTTCAAATCGTGATTTACAAAACATGGTGCAGGAGGGAAGTTTCAGGCAAGATCTTTTCTTTCGCATCAATGGCCTCACGATCAAACTTCCACCCCTTCGCGAAAGAAAAGACGATATCCCCTTACTCGTGAATTATCTCATCCAAAAAATTTCTAAAACTTTTAATTTAGCTCTGAGTGATATAACAAACGAGAGTTTGCAAATTTTAATTCAATACAACTGGCCTGGAAATATTCGTGAATTAGAAGGAGTGATCCGCAATGCGCTTCTTTTTGCAAAAGGAAATCCCATCACTCCGGATAAACTGGGCACTCTCCAAAGCATCCCACTCTCTTCCACAAAAAGTATCAAAACTTCATCCTCAACAGGAAAGGTTGCAGCAGAAGAAGAATCCGCCGAACGCCAAATTATTCTAGATGCCTTAAAACGCCATCAACTCAGCAAAGAGAATGTCGCCAAGGAATTGGATATAAGTTTAAGAAGTCTTTACACACGAATGGACAAACTCGGAATTCCTAAAAAGAAAACGGTGTTGATGAAATATATAAATTAAAATTATTATTTTAAATTTATCTGGTTTAGATTCAAAGGCTGTATTCCAGAAGCTTCAGCAACACATTCGGGGAGTGCAATTTTTTTCCAAACAATTGTATCTGCAGGTAAACATATTTTGTCTGCACAAGCTACAAATTGCCCTGTAAGAGCAGGATCATAATTCTGGTCTGCAATATAAAAATCCACATGAGGTGTTAAATCAGAAATAAATGAGATTTCAAAAACACCTGCGGTATTTCCCGTTTTTTTCGTTGGAATATCCTTATATTGATATTTATCCCAATCAATCATCCGAATTACTTGACCTGTACATGCGTAGAATCCAGCTGCTTCACAGGGAAACCATCCATTGTTAAATTGATAACCCAAGGCTCCTTTGAAATAATTCACTATTTTTTTCTTATCCCCCTTATTTTCAAATCCAGGAATCTGAGGAGAAGCACTTTCTGTCCATTGACATATAATTTTCACATCTAAGTTTCCCGGAGGCGGTGGAGCTGGAACTGGTTCCGGCACCCCACTCGGTGAAGGCCTCACATTGTTCGAAGCCACATCCCCTACACTAGTACCTGAACCTGATGGATTCGCTCCGCTTCCAATATCCGAAGTGGCAACTCCTCCAGGTGAATTACAGGCAGAAAGAAAACTCAATAGTAAAATCAAGAAACCCAATTTTATATGTCCTCTAAAAAACATAAATCCCCGTTCTATATTCTACCTTAGTTATCGAAATGATTATACACAGAGTTGTGAAGTGACCCTTTTTGAATTATTGCAAAAAATTTTTGAAATGCATTAATTTCAAAAAATTCAAATCTTCCTGAGAAGTAAAAGCTATCCCATTGAAATCACACTATATTTTATTTGGTACTAGCTTTGCTTTATGAGAATATGGAGCTCAAAATGCTCCACTAAAAAAAGGAGCTATATATGATGTTTCAAAAAAAAATAAAAAGGTTCTTCTGGCTTACCACTGTTATGATGGGTTATTTTTTTACCTCTCATCTTTACGCAGAAACTTTCCAACTTCATCCCTCTGAAGTAACTATCAACAACCCTATAGACATTAGTAAATTAAACGTGAATCCAGATAATCCTAATGTCGTCAAAATGCCGGACCTCGATAAATTTGTTGTTCAAAATGTTTGTGGCAATGAAGTCGTGGAACCAAATATTGGCGAAGAATGCGACGGTGGTACAGATTGTGATGCAAATTGTAAAAAAATCTTGATCAACCCACCCCCAACTCCTCCTGCAGGATTACAGGGCAACTCCGATAACTCTGAAACCAGTAACTCTTCGGGCGGCTGTAATTTGGGAAGCACTGCAGGTGGAAGTCTTGGAAATATTCTCATGATATTCAGTTTACTTGGAACCTTGCTGATCAGAAGATTTAGAAAATAACAAACTATGCCATACCCCCTTAGCCAGAAACGGCAGCTATCATTCAGGTAGCTGCCTGTTTCATTTTGCTAAGAGTTCAACTTAAATACACTGAAAAACTTTTCCGTTCGCTGTGCAATTTTTAACTCCATCGGGCGCTCGGCGTTGAATGGTAACGGTTTTATCGTAAGCCCAATATTTACACATCAAAGTGGGCTGACCTCCCATCATAATCACTTCGGTCCCCACCAAATTTCCTTGTTGAGGGGTAGACCACCAAGGAGAAGGAATTGCTGTGGTAATATTCGCACTCACTGTTTCGACAGGACATTGAATCGTTTGTTGAGCATTTGCCAAAGGCACAAAAGCCAAACTAAAAAGTGAAAAGAGTAAAAACTTTTTCATGGATTCTCCTTTTTAAGTGCGCCGCTTTGTTTACTTTACTTGATATTTTTGTTTAATCCAAGAGTGTTGAGTATAAGGACGATCCGTTTCCAAGTCTAGCGTTACAGGAGCTGTGGTTCCAATTTGAATAGAAGAAGGTAATTTGTAACCGACGGTCCAATTTCCTGCTTGAAGCCAAAAATATTGGTT
>CAYYEM010000013.1:0-27243 GCA_964470915.1 uncultured Pseudomonadota bacterium | reverse complement strand
CGACGAATTTTTTCGATCATTTGCTGACGAGCTGACTTTTCACCCAATATTTTTTCCTCTAACTTTTCGCACAGAATTTTTCGGCCATAGTAACGGTTCAAAACCTGGGAACGTGTTTTCTGACATTTAACCTCCAAACCGCTAGGCCGATGCAAAAGCACCACACAGGTAGATACCTTATTTACATTTTGCCCCCCAGCTCCAGAGGAACGAACAAAACTCTCCTCTAAATCTTCTTCTCGAATACCTAATTTTGCAAATCGGGCTTCCAATTCTTTCTGCTTTGAGGGAGATACAGAAAAATTCATCTATGAACTCCTGGAATATCCTAAAACTCCTCGAATGGAGCACACAATACTTCCAAAACAAAGGAATTGAAAGTCCTCGTTTGGATGCTGAGCTCTTACTTGCTAAAACTTTAAGTTTAAGTCGAGTGCAGCTTTATATGCAATTCGATCGGCCACTTCTAGAAACAGAACTACAAAACTTCAAAGATCTTTTAAAACGCCGATCGGAACGAGAACCTCTTGCTTATATTCTTGGTAAAAAAGAATTTTATTCTCTTGAATTTGAAGTAAGTCCTGATGTTCTAATTCCTCGTCCAGAAACAGAACTGCTTGTTGAAACAGCCCGCAAACACTCTTCCTTGCTAACTTCTCCCTCTTCCCTTTTAGATATCGGCACTGGCTCAGGCTGCATTGCAGTTAGTTTGGCAAAACATCTTCCTGAAGCAAGAATTACGGCGATTGATATTTCAGCATCTGCCTTGGAACTTGCCAAACGAAATGCAAAAAAACATGCGGTAGAAAATCAAATTAACTTTATTCAAATGGATTTTACCTCCCCTCACGCCTCGCTCCTCACGCCTCACCAAAACTTCGACCTCATTCTCTCGAATCCGCCATATATCGCTACCGATGAAATCCCCAAACTAGCTCCCGAACTCCAATTTGAACCTAAATCGGCTCTGGATGGTGGAAATGAAGGCCTCGATTTTTATCAAATTATTCTTCCTTGGGCTTTTCAACATCTCAATGAAGGTGGAATAGTCTTACTTGAAATAGGTTTTGACCAAGGGATGAGCCTTGAAAAACTTGCAACAAATACTGGATTTCAAAAGATAAGTATCCTAAAAGACTACGCGGGCCACCCCAGAGTGGTTTCTTTATTAAAAAAATTTCCCCCCTCTTAAATTAAGAGGGGGTTAGGGGGAGATACTCAATTTTGTATCCCCTCCCAAGCTCCCCTTAATCTAAGGGGAGGAGTATGAAAAATGGATAAAATTGTCATCAAAGGTGGAGAAAAATTAGAAGGCAAAGTAAAGATTTCCGGCTCTAAAAATGCTGCTTTGCCTATTTTAGCAGCCTCGATTCTCTCCAATGGAAAAAATGAAATCATGAATGTCCCTGACTTGCGTGACATCACCACCATGTCCAAGCTCTTGCAAAACATGGGGATCAAAGTCAGCCAATGGGGAAATAAAGTCAAAATTCAAACTAATGGCTTTAAAAACCATATCGCTCCTTATGATTTAGTACGCACCATGCGTGCTTCTGTAGTGGTTTTAGGCCCCTTGCTGGCACGACTTGGAAAAGCTAAAGTTTCTCTTCCGGGTGGATGTGCGATTGGAGCTCGTCCTATTGATCAACATCTCAAAGCTTTGCAAGCCATGGGAGCTAACATCAAAATTGAACATGGATATGTAGAAGCGGTTTGCGACAAGCTTAAAGGGGCTCATGTTGTATTTGACATGGTCACTGTCACCGGCACTGAGAATGTCATGATGGCTGCCACTTTAGCCGATGGAATTACCATTCTTGAAAATGCTGCTTGCGAACCTGAAGTGGTCGATCTTGCGAATTATTTAATTAAAATGGGCGCTAAAATTAAAGGGGCTGGTACTTCTCGAATTGAAATTGAAGGGGTTCAAGAACTCAATGGAGTAGAATATACCGTGATGCCCGATCGTATTGAAGCTGGCACATTCATGATTGGTGCCGCTATGAACCAAGGTGAAATTCTCATTGAAGGAATGAACCCTGAGCACGTAGGTGCCCTGATTAAAAAATTAGAAGAAACAGACACTAAAGTAGAACTCCTTCCTAAAGGAAAAGTAAAAGTCACAGGTCCTAAAAAAATTCGAAGTGTCGATATTACCACTGCCCCCTATCCAGGTTTTGCAACCGATTTTCAGGCCCAGTTCATGGCTCTCATGGCAAAAGCGGATGGAGTGTCGACGATCACCGAAACCATTTTTGAAAATCGCTATATGCACGTAGGAGAGTTGATTCGCATGGGTGCAGATATTAAAACTGAAGGAAATCGTGCGATCGTAAAAGGAGTTCCCCACCTTTCAGGCGCTCCCATCATGGCTACCGATCTGCGCGCTTCAGCCTGTTTAGTGCTTGCAGGGCTTGCGGCTCAGGACATTACTGAAATTTCTCGCGTCTATCACATCGATCGAGGTTACGAAAAAATTGAAAAAAAATTCAGAAAATTGGGTGCAAAAGTGAAAAGGGTGAAGTTAAAATATTAAACTATGCAAACTCTCAAAACCACCGACAAAAATTTCCAAAAAAAATTCCATAAAATCATTTTCCGTTCTGAAAGTCTCTCCAAGGGAGTTGAAGAAGCGGTCGCACTGATTATTAAAAATATTCGTAAAAAAGGGGATGCTGCTCTTTTTCATTATACTCGACGCTTTGATTCTTTTGCTCTGAATTCCAAAAATGTTGAAGTGACCAATCAAGAAATCAAAAATGCTTACCAACAAATTTCCCAACGTGATTTAGATGCCTTGGAACTTGCCGCTTCACGGATTCGAACTTTTCATGAACAAATTCAACTCAACTCTTGGGAGTATAAAAAAGAAGGAGTCACACTGGGGCAACGAGTCACTCCTCTAAAAAGAGTCGGCATTTATGTGCCAGGAGGAAAAGCTTCCTACCCTTCCACTGTTCTCATGAATGCAATTCCGGCAGCGGTTGCAGGAGTAGAAGAAATTATCATGACGACTCCTTTTCCAAGAGGCATCATGAATCCTCATGTGCTGGTAGCTGCGGATCTCGCTGGAGTAAACCGAATTTTCAAAGTAGGCGGAGCTCAAGCCATTGCAGCTTTAGCTTATGGAACCAAAAGCATTCCCCAAGTCGATAAAATTGTAGGACCTGGAAATATTTTTGTCGCTACGGCCAAACGCCAGGTATTTGGCCAAGTTGCCATTGATATGATTGCCGGCCCTTCTGAAGTTACAGTACTGTGTGATGGAAAAGTGAACCCGGATTGGATTGCTGCCGATCTATTAAGCCAAGCCGAACATGATGAAAAAGCTTCGGCTATTCTTCTCACCTGGAATGCTAACTTTATTGAGCAAGTCAAAAGCTCCGTCGAAAAATATCTCAAGGTACTTCCCCGGGCAGCGATTGCGAAAAAGTCTCTTCAAGCTCATGGAGCTTTAATTCTTACTAAAAATGAAAATGAAGCAACAGATTTAGTGAATCAAATTGCTCCAGAGCATCTTGAATTATCGGTCAAAGACCCTCGTAAACTTTTGCCAAAAATCCGTAACGCTGGCGCTATTTTCTTAGGACATTACACCACAGAATCATTTGGAGATTATTTAGCCGGACCGAATCACGTTTTACCCACGAATGGAACCGCTCGATTTTCCTCACCTCTTTCCACATTAGATTTTGTAAAATTCTCAAGTATTGTTGAATGTTCAAAAGAAACTGCCAAAAAACTTGGACCTAGCGTGGCTCATTTGGCAGAACTTGAAGGCCTGCAAGCCCATGGTTTAGCCATGAAACTGAGAATGCAAAGCCCTCTATAATATCAATCCGCTTCCCTCTTTCTCGATCTTACTAACAGAATAACCGCCCCAGCGATGAAAATTGCCATGAGCTTACTGAAATCTTCCTGTGAATTAAAAGCACAACCCCCGGACCCGGTAACAACTTCACCTACTCCACTTGTAATGACTGTACTTATCTCTGAAGAAGCAATACTGGCACCCTGGGCATCAAACAAGACCAAACTAAAACTTTTTCCAATCCCTTGTTCATAACAAAGTACCCTCACAGTAAAAATATTCTCACTGGCGGTAAAGGTAAGGGCCCCACTGGTCTCAACATAGTCTACACCTGTAGCGCTTGCGCTACCATCCTGCGTAGCATAGTTCACTGTCACACTCGAATCACCCAACGAAGAAATAGAATGAGAAAGCGACTCAGAGACTTCAGATAAGGTTATCTGAAACACAGCATATAACCCTGATGAATTCCTTATATAGTTATAATTATTTCCTGTAATTAAGAAGCTTGTAGTGACAAAATTTTCATTTTGACAATTGGCATCACAGCCATCTCCGGAAGTTGTATTTCCATCGTCGCATTCTTCACCGCTATCCACATTTCCATCTCCGCAAGTACCACCACTACTTTCCGTGTTACAATTGGCATCACAGCCATCTCCAGAAGTTGTATTTCCATCGTCGCATTCTTCACCGCTATCCACATTTCCATCTCCACAAGTACCACTACTACTTTCTGTGTTACAATTGGCATCACAGCCATCCCCGGAAGTTGTATTTCCATCATCACATTCTTCAGTTCCCGCCACAACACCATCCCCACAAGTCGTAGTGCAAACACTAGGATCCCCGGAACAAGAATAACCACTTTCCTGGCTGCAGGTTGAAGAGCAACCATCTCCATCCGAAGTATTACCATCATCACAACCCTCACCCGTTTCAACAGAGGAGTTTCCACAAACAGCCGTACAAAGAGTTAAGCCGCAATAAAAGTAAACTTCATTTATACAAGCGCTATCCCAACTATTGGTACAACACCATGAGTCAATGGCGCAAAGGGTGGGAGTACATCCGTAATCATCACAACCTTCCGTCAAAGCAGCTCCTGCAGTACACATATCATGACTACAAGTATCCGCTCGAACTTCGTTCACAACGAGGAAACCGCATGTCAAAATAAAAAAACAAAGGAAAAATTTTATGAAATTAAAAAAGTAGCCCCTCATAAAATATTCCTATTTCCACTAATGAATCTCCAATAATCTACCCTCTCAATCATTTCTCACTTTTCTCGATCTTACTAACAGAATAACCGCCCCAGCGATGAAAATTGCCATGAGCTTACTGAAATCTTCCTGTGAATTAAAAGCACAACCCCCGGACCCGGTAACAACTTCACCGGAAGCACTTTCAATTGCGGCCGTCATCTCTGAAGAAGTAATGGTTGCTCCACTGGCACCGCTCAATACCAAACTAAAACTTTTTCCAATCCCCTTTTCATAACAAATCACATTGACGGTAAGGATGTTATCACTCGAGGTAAAGGTAAGGGTTCCACTGGTCGCCACATAATCTCCATCCGCAGAACTTGCTGTACCATCTTGGGTCGTATAATTGACCGTCACGCTTGAATCACCCAATGAAGAAATAGAATGAGAAAGCGACTGAGATGTTTCCTCAGATAAAGTCACCTGAAATACCGCATACAATCCGGCAGAATTTCTCACAAAGTTGGGTCGACTCGGAGTAATCAAGTAAGTTCCCGAAGAAGATTCACTTTGGCAAGTAGCATCGCAGCCATCCCCGGAGCTGGTATTGCCATCATCGCACTCTTCATCATCATCCACATTGCCATCGCCGCAGGTGCTACTGCTCTCCGTATTGCAGCTTGAATCACAGCCATCGCCGGAGCTGGTATTGCCATCATCACATTCTTCAGCTCCCGCCACAATTCCATCGCCACAGGTCGTAGTACAAGAACTCGGACTTCCTGAACAACTATAACCGCTTTCAATAGCACAAAGAGAGGAACATCCATCTCCCGACGTCGTATCCCCATCGTCGCATTCTTCCACAACAGTATCCACGGTTCCATCTCCACAGGCGCTACTACTTTCGGTATTACAACTCGCATCACAACCATCGCCGGAGCTGGTATTGCCATCATCACATTGTTCACCGCTATCTAAATTTCCATCTCCGCAACTACCACTACTTTCGAGATTACAAGTCGCATCACAGCCATCCCCAGACTTAGTATTGCCATCATCACATTGTTCACCACTATCCAAGTTTCCATCTCCGCAAATACTACCACTTTCAGTATAACAACTCGAATCACAGCCATCTCCAGAGGTGGTATTGCCATCATCGCATTCTTCAGTCCCTGCCACGATCCCATCCCCACAAATGGTAGAACAAGTGCTGGGCGTTCCACTACAAGAATAGCCGCTTTCTGCAGCACAACTTACATCACAGCCATCTCCAGAGGTGGTATTGCCATCGTCACATCCTTCACCGGATTCAATCAAACTATTTCCACAGGTGGCGCTCGCACAAGTATAAGCACACACGGTACTCACTTCGCTCACACAAGTACTATCCCAAGAACCGGAACAACAATATGAATCGGCCGTACAAACTTGAGTGACACAAGCATCAGAATCACAACCACTGCTCAGTGCAGAACCAATCACACACTTATCGTGAGCACAAGCTCCCCCCGTTTCAATCGTACAAGAAGAAGAACAACCATCGCCATCTGTCACATTTCCATCATCACACTCTTCTGTACCTGCTTGAATCGAATCTCCACAAGTCGTGCTACAAACACTGGGGTCCCCCACACAGGAATAACCACTTTCGGTGGTACAAGTGGAGGAACATCCATCGCCATCGCTGGTAGAGCCATCATCACACTCTTCACCCGTCTCCACTACGCCGTTTCCACAGGTGGCGCTACAAGTATAGGAGCAGACGGTACTGACTTCGCCCACACAACTAGCATCCCAAGCAGTGGTACAGCAATATGGGTCTACTGAACAAATTTGAGTGACACAGGAATCACAACCATCCGTAAGCGCTACCCCCTGGCTACACTTGTCATGAGCACAAGAAGCAGCAAAAAGATCAGCAGTCGAAATAAAAAAACAAAATGTAAATATGATCGCCCATAAGCTACATTTGACAGTCTGCAATAAATACTTCACATGTATCTGCATAGAGTCGCCTATTAGATGAAAGCGCACTTCATTCAAATATGCAAAACAAGCACCAATAAAAGTTACTTATAAAAGTTAAGAATTGTTAAAATTTGTAAGAGCAAAAAGTGTTTGAGAGAGGAGACAAGGGTGTTTTTTTTTTGACAGGGATGGGTTATTTTGAACTAAAGTGTTTCCCGCTGAACGAGCTGACATGAAGCATTTACTACGGGTGACGAGGATAAAATCTTTCAGCCAAATAATCTCCCATACCCGCCCCAATGGAGCCCCCCAACACAACTCCCAAAGAAAATCTTAGGGCAGGAGGTAAGTCTGTTTCACCCACCATAGATCCCAACATGCTGCCAAGAGTTCCCGCCAAAGTGGTAAGGCTCACATCTCGAACAATATTTGATAAGGCTCCCCCTACAGAGCGTTGGCCACGGCGATACAGAGTAATATTTTCTATGACCTCGTAAATTCCTCTGAATGCCAAAGCAACAGCGCCACCACTGAGCACACCCAACACTGCATAATGACGCCCATCTGCGTTTAATGCTATCTGTCCCAGCACTGATCCAATAGCGGCAGCGACCCCTCCGATCAAGGCGGCCAAAGCCCGTTCTTGAGCAGGGCTTTTTACTAAAGTTGGATTTAAAAGATGTTCCAGAGAAACCAGCCCTGAAGTAAGGAATCGAAATCTATGATTATGATTAGGACAATCTTTTCCCTGTCGAACTCTTTCGTCTAATAAACCCATCGCATCCAATTGACTAAAGAGTCTCCCCTGTTGAGGAAGATCCGAATAATAAAAAGAGGTTTCCAAACGATTTCTGGCTAAGCGAAATTCATTTTCTATCGCATGTTGATATTCTGGACTGTCGAAACCAATCCGACCCTGTCGTGCATTTAAAGCACAACGATCGATCAAAAGATGATTTTGGGAAGCTCTATTTAAGAATTCTTCGAACTCTCGTGGTGTATAAAGCGGATAATTTTCGTAGTTTTGTCTTGCTTGAATACATTGGGCAAAAATCATAAGAGGTCTTTCATAATTCTGATGGCCCCTTTTTTCTTTATCGACCAAAACTCAAAAAAGATGCTAACTTGGGAAAACATTTACCAAAACCTTATCGCCTCTTTTGAGCTTTAATTTCCGAGCCAGAGATGCTTCCCGGAGGGAAATTTCTAGAAAATCTGAACTGCCAAAAAGAAGAAAAGGTTTGCGAAGAGGCGCTTCGGCATAATGATGAAAAAAATGATGAATTTTTTTACCTTTCACGCGAAGCTCAAATTTTTTGCTCCCAAAATTCTCCCGAATCCAGGCTCGTGGAAAATTGGTAATCGCGTTTCCAAAGCGATCAATCGAAAGAATACTTCCCTCCAACACTTTTTTCCTTCTCCGAGGAATCAAATCTTCCCAAATGAAAGGATCATAAATAGGAGGACCCATATCCTTAAAGTCAATTCCTTCAGCAATTTGTGCTGCTACGGGGGCAAAAATATCACGACCATGAAAGGTCGATGAAACCTGGTTTAAAAAATACGCTTCATGCGTAAGATGAATCACATGTTCGGGTTTCTCTTTTGAAAGAAGCAAACTCAAGTAACCATTGTCAGGTCCGACAAAAAAATAATTCTTCGTTTTAACTAAAATTCTTCTGCAAGCACTCCCTACTCCCGGATCTACTACCGTGACAAAAATACTTCCGGCTGGAAAATAAGAGTAAGCTTGAAACAAGACAAAAGCTGCTTCTTCGACGTCAAAAGGACTGATTTCATGTGTAAGGTCGATGACGGGTACCTTTGGAGCAATCTGAGAAATAACTCCCTTCATGATCCCCACATAGGGATCTTTCGTTCCAAAATCGCTGAGTAAAACAATGGGCATGGGAAGATTTTAAGAGCTTTCACCGAAAGTCCCAAGGCAAATTTTTTAATGTGTCAAATTTTCAAAAAAACCATCCTCATACCTTTTTAAATTAACCCTTGCATTTTATCCCATTTTTGGGATAATTTAACTTGGTGAAATGGACGGTAAAAGCCCCTCGCGATCTCGAAAAAGTTCTCAAGCGCCTTCCCAAAGAAGTGGCTCGTCTTTATGATGCTTTGGTCACTGACTTGGAGAATGAAGGCCCTTTCCCCAAAGGATGGGTCATTGGTCACCTAAGCGGTGAATGGAAAGGATATTTAAAAGCAAAGCTCAAACGAGATTATCGAGTCATTTACAAATACGAATCCAACCTTATCACCATTTTCATTGAGAAAGTGGCAGACAGAAAAGATGCATATGGGAGGTAATTATGGAAACTATCAAAATTGAAGGAGAAGCAGGGAAAATCAGTTTCGTTCCTTCTCATATTTCTCATGCCAAAATTCTAAAGATTGAACGTGCGTTGAAAAAAATCATCTCCGCTTCAGAAGATTATATGCCAGCTTCTGAGATGAGAAGCATTCTTAAAAAGAAAGATCCTCTCATTGGAACTCCAGGTGGAGCTGTTAAAGCTTATCGTTCAAGAGAAGGATTCACTCAACATGCTTTAGCCAAAAAAGCAGGAATTCGACAAAGTCATCTTTCTGAAATGGAAAAAAATAAAAGATCTATCGGAGTGAAGGTTGCCCAAAAGCTTGCCAAAGTTCTCAAATGTGATCACAGGCGCTTTCTTTAACTACATAAAATGAAAAAAAGACACGGCAAAATCAAATTCCCTCTGGTGAGCATCCTACCCATTCACTTTATATATCTCTTAACATCTTTTAACAGAGAGAGAGAACCCCAGTGGATGACCTGTCTAGTTCTTGAGAAAGCCATAATCCTCAACACTTAAGTCATTTTCAAATTCTGGCACAGCCTTTGCTTTGTTTAAACTTCGCGCAGCATGAAGGGGGCACACGCAACGCATTCCCTTTCTTAAAGCGCAAGGCTTGATAAACATTTTTTAGAAGGGGAAAATATGGACTCTTTAAATAATACCAGCACACGTACGGAAATCAGTTTTATTGATAAATGGAATGCCACTTCTCAAAAAACCATCGATGGACGAGATCAAGTCCACATTCGACACATCACTTCTGATGGACGATGTTTGATGGAAGGAAATGTCTCAGTTCAAGAATTTCTTCAAAGTGATCGGTATCAAGAATTAGGTACTCCTCAAGAACGTTTGGCATTACTTCAAAGATCAACAGGTCGCAGTTCACCTCAGTATACAAACTATCGTCCTGCGCTTCCTATTTCAAGATCACTGCAATCCTTTACCGAAAGAATCAATGAACCAGCCCGCGTGGAGTCGAGACGTTCAATGTTTCCAGGTGATAATAATGTAGTTGCACAAAAATTAAGGGAGAGTCATCTATCTCGTGAACAGGCCGCTACAAGAGTAGAGGTTCCCTCACAAAGTAACGCGTCAGCGACACTTGGCGAAAGTGTGCGTAATTGGTGTAAACAACATGGATGGAGTCCTGAGCAATTTTGCCAATTTCAGGAAGCAATGGGTGGAAACGCAACAGAAATGCGTAATACATTGAATGGTACACCCAATTGGGTTCCTCTTGATCGGATACCATCACACATCATAGTCTATTACCCAACAGAAAACACAACTAGAGCGGTCTTGGGACCTGCGGCGGCAGCTCGTCATTTTGCTGCTGACATCAGAAGTGAGACAGAAGCCTTCTTTCCAAGGGCCAGGAACAGATCAAGATAAGGCAAAGTAAGAATACCACCACCAATACCCTGGGCTTTCTGATTTACGGATCCTTCTCAATACGATCCATGGCTTCACCCCACGGGCAAGCCAAAACATTTGAGATTTTTTTCAGATCTGGATCATGGGAAATGAGATACTGTTTTGATCGTTTTTTAGGGCATGATCAAGTGGAATAAGTTGAAGGCTATCGCCTATAAAATAAAAACCCTCAGCGCGCCCAGTATGATTCGAACATACGACCTTCGGTTTCGTAGACCGACGCTCTATCCAACTGAGCTATGGGCGCACTGAGGGTTTTTAACTTACTGCGGAGGAGGGGGGATTCGAACCCCCGGTAAGGATTTTGTCCCTACGACGGTTTAGCAAACCGCTACCTTCGGCCTCTCGGTCACTCCTCCCAATCACCAGGGCTCCATGAGCCCCCTCTTCTGGCAAAGCAAGAAGAGTCTTTCTCTGAATAGCTATCGCCTTGAAGAGAAAGAGAAGTCTTCTAATCGTAAAAGCAAAACAAATTCAAGAAAACATTTTAAACATAATGAATCTATATGATAAAGCGCTTTTTCCTTGAACCTTTGGCACAAGAACATCTAAAAGCATACAATAGACCCTCTTTCTATCTTCTTATACAAACAGATTGATTCGATGGGGGGGAGTCAGGTGGAACTATGAAATGCTGCCCCCGACTTTAGCGCAGTTTGGCTTTGCTGAGCTGAGCTTGGAGAAGAGGGGTACGGGGATATCCGGTTTACTGGATTCCCTGATATAATGGAGAGATGGCCGAGCGGTTGATGGCACCGGTCTTGAAAACCGGCATACCTTCACGGGTATCGTGGGTTCGAATCCCACTCTCTCCGCCATTTTATTGCCTAAACAAGGGGTTTTTAGGGTTCATCTGTAAGATTCAATACTCGTTGACACTCTGTTTACCCTTCGCTAGAGGCCTTAAATTCAGCAACAAAAAGCTTGATGGGTCGAAAACCCCCTATAAGGAGTTTTTGTTTTATGCCTTTTAAAAAAGCGGCTTTAGATTATCACTCTGAGGGAAGACCTGGAAAAGTTCAAATTTCTCCCACAAAACCTTGTACGACCCAATATGAACTTTCTTTGGCTTATACCCCTGGAGTAGCTGAACCCTGTTTGAAAATAAAAGACAATCAAGAAGACAGCTACTCATATACTTCACGTGGCAATTTGGTAGCTGTCATCACGAATGGTACTGCCGTATTGGGCCTCGGAAATATCGGCCCCCATGCAGCCAAACCGGTGATGGAAGGCAAAGCAGTTCTCTTCAAAGAATTCGCTGACATTGATGTCTTTGATCTTGAGATCAATGAATCAGACCCTGAAAAATTTATTCAGATCGTTAAATCCTTAGAACCCACCTTCGGTGGAATTAACCTTGAAGATATTAAGGCTCCTGAATGTTTTGAAATCGAACGTCGATTGGATGAAGAACTCGATATTCCTGTATTTCATGACGATCAGCATGGCACTGCAATTATCTCAACTGCAGCCATGATCAATGCTTTGGAACTCGCAGGAAAAAAAGCTGAAGATGTGAAAGTTGTTTTTTCAGGGGCTGGTGCTGCTGGTATTGCCTGCGCCAAAATGTTTTTAAAAATTGGTGTGCAAAAGGAAAACGTTTTTCTTTGCGATCGCAAAGGAATCGTCACAAGCGATCGCCCTGATCTTGAGGCAAACCGTGCTTTTTTTGCCCAAAAAACTACTAAAAGAACGCTAGCAGATGCCTTGGATGGCGCTGATGTGTTTGTTGGAGTATCTGATAAAGGTCTCGTTTCAAAAGAAATGGTTTCCAGCATGGCCAAAAACCCCATCGTTTTTGCGATGGCAAATCCTGAACCTGAAATTGGATATCATGAAGCCACTTCTGTAAGACAAGACATTATCATGGCAACTGGCCGATCAGACTACCCCAACCAAGTAAACAATGTTTTAGGTTTCCCATTTATTTTTAGAGGAGCACTCGATGTGGGTGCAAAACGTGTGAACGAAGCAATGAAGTTAGCAGCTGCCCAGGCATTGGCAAAACTCGCTCGAGAAAAAGTACCTCTTTCAGTTTGTCAGGCTTATGAACTTAAAGAACTTAATTTTGGCCCTGACTACATTATTCCAAAACCGCTCGACCCACGAGTTTTATTATATGTAGCCCCTGCAGTCGCAAAAGCTGCCATGGATTCAGGTGTTGCACAGCGTCCAATTGCAGACTTTAGTGCTTACCACCAACATCTATTAGCTAAAATTGATCTCAAATTCAAAAGAGATGAATTTATGGAAACACCTTTTTTCTCAGGTGATTTTCCTGTCGCTATCACAAGATAAATTTTCAAAAATCATATATAGATTTTGGCAGTTCTACTCTGTAGAAAAATAACCCAAATAAAGCGCAAGAAAATCTAGCTATTTTATTACTGATCTTAACTCCCTTTAACAAATCTTAGCTCTTACCATTTTTCTTTCTAGGTTCTCGACAAGCTTTTCGTTTAAAATAAAAAATTCGGGAGAGGGATTACTTTATGATTTTAAGACGAGGACTAGAAGGTTCAGGAGGCAGCGGCAGAATTCAAGCCCGCCCCCCCATTCCTTCATCTGAAACAAGAGCAACAGGAACGAGAACTCCATCAATTGCTAAAAGAGATCAATTTGTTTCAAATTCTCCAAAGCTTCACCCAGAACTTTATGTCGCGAGCAACATTCGACATCAAGCCCTTTATAATGCTGGCATTCATCTTGATAATGCAAAAGCCACTCTTCAAATTCTTCCTCTCGATGGAGCAGATCCAAGAGCTATTTTAATGGATGTATCTAAAAGTTTAATTCGAGCTGAACGAGAGCTTACTCATGCCTACCAAGGATCTATTCGTGGAGATGCCCATGGTAAAAGTGCAACTTATGATTTTCATCAAATTCAACAAGATTTATCAGAACTAAGACGAATCGTGATGAGAAATTTACACACTCTTACGCCTGTTGAACGCACTCCGATTTTAAACATTTTAAACTCGCCCTTTGAACTACCTCTTACTTAACTTCAATATACCTTGCAAGTAAGGCCAGATCATGTTTGGAAAGAAGCATGATTGAACTGCTTATTTTTGATTTAGACGGCACTCTCATTGATTCCAAAGCAGATATTGCCAATTCAGTAAATGCTGCTTTAACAGAAGAAGGCTTCCCTACTCTGCCTCAAAAAACCATCGAAGGTTTTGTGGGGCGTGGCATGATGTATCTGATTCGAGATGTGATTGGAGAACCCACCGAAGAACAAGCTAAAAAAGTAGCACAAAATTTCTGGAACCATTACATGGATCATTTACTTGATCAGACCAAAATGTATCCAGGCGTTTTAGAATTTTTAAAAGAGTTCCCACACATTGAAAAAGCCGTGGTCACTAACAAACCTTATGCATTTTCAAAAAAGATTTTAGAAGGTTTAAACATTCAGCATCATTTCAGATGGCTGATTGGCGGTGACAGTTTAGCTCATCAAAAACCTTCTCCTAAAATGTTGGATCCCATCTTTGAAGATCTGGGGCGCAAACCCAAAAGTCTCATTGTAGGTGACTCCCAAATCGATGTGGATTGTGGCAAAGCCGCCGGTATTCTTACCTGTGGAGTCACTTATGGATTTCGTGAAGCAGAAGAACTGATCGCCTGCCAGCCAGACTATCTCATTCATGATTTTTCTGAACTCAGCCAATTGCCTTGCTTAAAAAAAAATTAAGCCCCCCTTGACTCTACTAATTTTGAGCTTATTTATTTTGCAGGTTAGGTGATTCCGGAATCCTCAACCAATATTTAATTACATTGGAGGGATTTAATTATGAGTAACTTACAAAAATATAAACCTTTTACAGATCTTTGGAATCTGGAAGATGAAGTGGGTCGTCTGTTTTGGGGACTTACCAAAGCAGGAGAAGAGGTAGAAGCACAGCACTCCTGGCTTCCTGCTGTCGACGTCAAAGAAAATGACAAAGCCATTCTGATACATGCAGATTTACCTGGAGTGAAAAAAGATGACATTAAAGTCAATTATCAAGATGGTATTTTAACTCTACAAGGTGAACGTAAATTTGAAGAAGAAAAGAAAAAGGAAAATTACTATCGCTTTGAAAGACGATATGGAAAGTTTGCTAGATCTTTTTCGCTTCCAAACACAGTAGATCCAGAAAAAATCAAAGCAAATATGCAAGACGGGGTTCTTGAGTTAAGTATCGAGAAAAAACCTGAAGCAAAAGCAAGAGAAATTCAAATTAATGGATAGCAAATGACTATCCCCCCCAAAAAAACCTCCCATCCGTGGAGGTTTTTTTATTTTAGATTCGCCAATTCTTCATACAAATATACTGCAGATTTCATCCCTTTTTTCCAATCTGAAAGTGATAAGCTCTCATTTTCTCCATGAGCATTGGTAAGAGGGTCTTCAATTCCAATCAATAAGGCAGGAATATTTCCAAAAACTTCGCTAATTGGTTTCACAAATGGAATCGAGGCGCCACAGCCAATAAAAACGGCAGGAGTTTCATAACCTTTTTCCAGAGCTTTTGCCGCAGCTTCAAAAGCAGGACCCGTCGGATCACAACGCCATCCAGGATTAGCAACCCCAGGCAGTACTTTTACTTCCGCTCCATTTGGAATGTTTTGTTTTAAAAAACTTGTCAGCAAAGTCATCAAACGATGAGGATCTTGTCCAGCGACAATGCGAAAAGAAATTTTGGCACGCGCCCATTCCACAATTTTGTTACTTCCTGTTGCAACATCCTGAGAATCGAAGCCCAAAACAGCCATGGAAGGTCGATACCAAATGCGCTCCAATACTGAGAATTCTTTTTCTCCACCCATTTGAAAAGAATTCACACAAGCCAATTCTTCCCTGAATTTCTTTTCATTGAAAGGCAGTTGATTGATTTTTTCTTTTTCAAAAGGCGAGATTGCAGGCACGTCGTCGTAAAAACCAGGAATAGCGATTTTTCCATTTTCATCGGTCAGCTTTGCGATCAGCTTTGAAAGAACTGAAATGGCATCAACCGCTGGCCCACCCCACATGCCACTGTGAACAGGATGACTTAATGTTCGGACTTCCACCAGGCAATCTACAATTCCACGTAAGTTGTAAGTAATCGAAGGAAGGCCTTCTTCCAAATTTGCGGTGTCCGTTAAAACCAATACATCGGCTTTCAATAAATTTTTATATTTATTTAGAAATGCTTCGAGATGCTCGGAGCCTGTTTCCTCTTCCCCTTCTACAATCACTTTCACATTCAAAGGCAAAGTTCCTTGGGTTTTCAAATAAGCTTCAATGGCTGCTAAATGCATCATCACGCCCGCTTTATCATCGGCCACACCACGACCATACAACCTTCCGTCTTCGCGCAAAGTGGGTTCAAAACAAGGAGACTCCCATAATTCATGTCGACCTGGTGGCTGCACATCATGATGACCATACAAAAGCACAGTCGGTTTTCCAGGTGCATGTAACCACTCTCCATAAACATAAGGATGGGCATGGGGGATTTTAATCGTTTGAACATTCTCCAAACCAATGGCTTTCATTTTCTGAAGAGTCCATTCAGCGGATTCATCTAAGGTGTGTGTTGGATATCCTTCAAAACTCACGCTTTGAATTCGCGAATAATCTTTAAGTTCATCGAGAATTTTTTCAAAATTCCGATTTAAATACTCAATAGGTTGGGACATGAAAAACCTTCTCAATTAAGAAAATAAAAATTCCAAATCTTCCATATTAAACTTCTTACCCATCGCTGAATCAGTGGAGAGGATTCCACGAGCCAGATTTTTTTTCTTTTCTTGAAGTCCTAGAATTTTTTCTTCCACACTATCTTTGGTAATCATTTTATAGGCAAAAACGTGCCGAGTTTGACCTAAGCGATGTACGCGATCGGTAGCTTGATCTTCTACTGCTGGATTCCACCAAGGATCATAATGTATCACATAATCCGCTGCTGTGAGGTTAATTCCGGTTCCACCGGCACGAAGACTAATCAAAAACACTTTCACATTTTCATTTTTCTGAAAATTATTAATGTGCTTTTCACGATGACGAGTTCGTCCATCCAAATATTCATATTCAATTTTATTTTTTTCGAGCATTCCTTTAAGCAAGGTTAACATTTCTACAAATTGGCTAAAAACCAGGACTCTATGATTTTCACTCAAGATTTCGAGGAGCAAGTCTTCAAACTCCATCATTTTCCCTGATTCATACCCTTTTTTCTTTCCGATCAAAGCAGGATGACAACAGATTTGTCGCAATCGCAGGAGTGCGGTAAAAATAGAAACCTGACTTTTCTCAATTCCTTTTTTCTCCACCTCTTCAAACACTTCCTCACGGCAAGCTAAAAGCATTTGCTGATAAAGCTTCTTTTGTTCCGGCGTCATTTCACAATACTGTGTGATTTCTGTTTTGGGTGGCAATTCGCGCGCTACTTCTTCTTTCAAACGTCGCATCACAAAAGGAAAAATTCTTTTTCTCAAGCGCTCCAACACTTCTTCATCCTGTACAATTTCAATGGGCTGCTGATAAACATTTTTGAAATGATTGTAGTTCCCTAAAAACCCAGGCATGAGAAAAGAAAAAATCGACCACAATTCTGACAAACGATTTTCAAGCGGCGTACCTGTCAGAGCCCAACGCTGATCTGCTTGTACTTCCTTCACTAATTGGGCAGTTTTACTTCGATAGTTTTTAATATTTTGAGCTTCATCAAGCACTACGCAACGCCAAGATTTTTTATTGAGCATTTCAGCATCTCGTCGAAACAAGGCATAGCTGGTGAGCACGATATCAAGTTCTTCTACATTTTTTATATCTTTCGCTCTTGAAGAACCTGAATGAACTAAAACTTTTAGATCTGGTGTGAATTTTTCGGCCTCTCGTTGCCAGTTAAACACTACCGAAGTAGGTGCCACCACAAGATTAGGCTTTCGTCCGTGTTTGTCATATTGATCTTGTAAAAAAGAAAGCATCTGCAAAGTTTTTCCAAGACCCATGTCATCTGCTAAAATTCCATGAAAATGGTGTTGATGTAAAAAATGTAACCAATCATAACCATGTTGTTGGTAACCACGCAAAATAGATTGCAAATGAGGTGGCAAAGAGTGATGCGGTAAAATTCCTGTTTGCTTTAAGGCACCAATGGCTTCGCTCAACGACTGTTGTTCGCTCCAATCAATATTCAACAAACCATCTAAATAGGGAGCATGAAAACGACGCAGCTTCATGCGCCCTTGTTCATCAATTTCGGCCTCTAGTTCAGAAAGCTTATCTGCAAGCGATAAAATTTCATCGCGTTTTACTTTTACATAACCTTTTCCGGGCACCGGAATATAATTGCGTCCTTCCGACACCAAAGACTTCACTAAATCAAAAGGAACTTTTACTCCCTCAAAATCAAAACCTATATCGAGCCAAAACCATTCATTATTAACTGCGTGAGCTTTCGCTTTTATATCTTCACGGCCCACTTGACCAAACACCTGAAAATGATTCACAGAATTCAGAAACTGATAAGAAGGATTATTTTTAAGTTCAGGCAATTCTTCTGCTACGAAATCGAGGGCGTCTTCTCCTAAAATTTCAAAACGATCGGGCCCAGTCCGTTTGAAACCTTCTTTATAAAACTTTTCTAACACTCCCTTTTCAAAAGCCAGATCACGACAAATAATGAAGTTCGCTTGTTTACCACTCCCTGCGCCCTCTTCTCCAGAAACAGAGGAAGAAACTTCTGCAAGCAAATCATCATCATTTTCTGAAGGAGGTAAAGAATGCTCCCCATAAGAAAAACGCAAAGTCAGCACCAAGCGCTCCGTTTGGGGGTCTTCTGAAAACTGATAAACGGTTTTAGGTTCTGGACGAATGAGTTCAGGAACTTCAAAATTTGCGGGAATCTTCATTTCGCCACGTTTGGCCATTGAAGGCAAAATTTCCTCCACAAACTCAACCGCCATCTTGCCACGCAAAGCCAAATTGCCATCTCCTGCAAATTCTCCCAAAATTGAATTCGCTTCGGTCACCTTAATAGAATAAAAATTATTTCCGTGAAGTACCCAGCTTTTATTTCCGGTAAACACCTTCACCTCAGAATAAGGAAAAGCTTTTTTATTATCTTCTCTCTGAAAACTACATCGGAGTTGAATCGGGCTCAATGAAGCCTGCGTAAGTTCTAAGACAGGAATTAACACTGTAGAAGCAAAACCCCATTTTTGTTTTAAATCTAAAGATCCCACTTTTTTAAATTTGCAAAGACGTGAAAGAAAAAAAGCAACGTGCTGATGAGGCACCACAAAAAAACCTTCTGCAGCATCTCGATGGGCAAAACGAAGCAAGTTTTGAACAAAATGACGATGAGCAGGATCTAGTTCAACATTTCCAGAATAACGATCTTGTAAGCGAAGCACATCAATGCCAAAACGTTCAAATCCGGTGATTGCCTTTTTTTGATGCAATACTTTGATATAAAGTTGAACTCTCTTGGGATGATAGGCAATCTGGTAGTCAAAACCAGGCAAATTGCTATCATCAATATATTCAGTTGGGGTATCTGTTTTTAAAACCATAGGATTTGGTAGGCTAGCCTAAAAGATTTCTTCTTTCCAGATGAATTTTATTTATATTATGTTTCCATTTGGAGGCTACTTTGAAACAATTGCCCATTGATTTTTCGACCCAAGAACAAAAGCAGGAGGAAATTCCTATGCCTAGTGAAGCTAAAGAAAATTCTATCATGGAAAAACCTGAGTTAACTACTTCATCTCCTCCTGAAAAACCTGGACCCACGTTTATTGTGACTCGCAACCCCGCCACTTTACAGCCCTTAGGAAAAATCGAAGCCTGTGATGCTGATTGGGTACAAAAGAAATTTCAGGATGCTAAAAAAGCTTTTCATACTTGGTCACAATTATCTTATTCTGAACGTGCTCAATACTTGCTCAAAGCAAAAGAATATATTCTGGAACACTTGGATGACATTGCCCAAGTCATCAGTCAGGATAATGGCAAACCCAGAGTAGAGGCCATTTCTTCTGATGTTTTTCCTATTTGTGAGCTCATTGAATATTTTGCTCAAAACACACAAAAAATTTTAAAGCCTGAAAAAATCTCAATCGGGCTAATGAGTTTATTGGGAAGACACTCTACTCTCTATTATCAACCTTTAGGAATTGTGGGAATTATTTCTCCGTGGAATTTTCCTTTTTCCATTCCCATGAGCGGCGTGGTGATGGCTCTCATGGCAGGAAATTGTGTTTTGCTAAAACCCGCTGATGCCACAGCCATGGTTGGAATTAAAATAGAAGAAATTTTTCAGGCAGCAGGTTTACCCAAGGGAGTTTTTACTCACCTGCCCGGCGACGCTTCTACAGGAGAAGCTTTGCTCGATCTTCCCCTAGACAAAGTAGTTTTTACCGGCAGTGTAAAAGTGGGAAAACGAGTGATGCAAAAATGTGCGGAAAAACTCATCCCCTGCACATTGGAACTTGGCGGAAAAGATCCAATGATTGTTTGCCGTGATGCCAATCTTGAAAATGCCGCTTCTGCTGCAGTATGGGGAGCTTTTTCAAATGCGGGACAAGTATGCGCTTCAGTCGAAAGACTTTACGTCGATCAAGAAGTGGCAACCGAGTTCACTCGCTTGGTCGTTGAAAAAACAAAAATGCTCAAAACTGGACCCAGCACTCAAACCAATAACGACTTAGGTCCTCTCACCACAGAAGCTCAACTCAAAATTGTAGAATCTCACGTAGCAGAAGCACGTGAACGAGGCGCCCGCATTGTCACAGGAGGTAAAAAACCAGAAAATCAAAAGGGATATTTCTACCTTCCCACTATCATCACTGGAGTGGATCACAGTTTTAAATGTGTTAAGGAAGAAACTTTTGGCCCCATTTTACCCATCATGACTTTCCGTCATGAAGAAGAAGCCATTAATCTTGCAAACAATTCTGAATATGGCCTGACAGCTTCTGTATGGACTCGTGATTTAAAACGTGGAAGAGAAATCGCCCAACAAATCAGAGCGGGTACTGTCACTATCAATGAATGTACTTATACCTATGCCCTTTGCCAAACTCCCTGGGGAGGCCTCAAGCAAAGTGGTTTTGGCAGAACTCATGGTAAAATTGGATTACATGAATTGGTACACACCTTACATATTCATGAAAATAAAATTTCTCGATTCAAGGATTTTTGGTGGTTTGGCTACGATGGAGAACTATATGAAACTTTGAAATTTTTGTCTAAAAATTATACGGGAAATATTTGGCAAAAGTGTAAAGCAGTGCTCAGAATTTTAAAAGAACTTCGAAGAAAAAAAAATTAATTTATGGTCCTCCTCAACTCTGAAAATATCAAACTCGGAAATCCCGCCCCGGATTTTAATTTAACCAATGTGATCGATGGAAAAAAATATTCCCTCGAAAGCTTTGCTGATAAAAAGATTTTGATCGTGATGTTTATCTGCGTACATTGCCCTTATGTAAGAGCGGTGGAAGATCGACTGATTCAAATCAGAAAAGATTATGAAAACAAAGGTGTCCAACTCGTCGGCATCTGCGCTAATGATCCCACCGATTATCCGGAAGATCGGCCGGAAAATATCAAAAAACACGCTTTAGAAAAAAGTTACGGATTCCCTTGTTTGATCGATGAAACCCAAGAAGTTGCCAAAGCTTATCACGCGGTTTGCACGCCAGATATTTACGTATACGATCAAAACCGTAAACTCGCCTACCATGGCCGCATAGATGATAATTGGAAAGATGCTTTCAAAGTGACCCAACACGAACTACGCGAAGCGCTTGATGCTTTACTGGCTGACAAATCGCCTGCTCCCGCTCAAATGCCTTCGTTAGGATGTTCGATAAAGTGGAAGAGATAAAATAATTACTATTTTCCATTTTCAACTCTTAACAAGAGTGATCAATCCTTACGTTTCAAAAATCAGGCCTATTTACTTCACAACAACTTTTCTTTTAAAATTCTCGTTGAGATTCAAATGACCAAAAAAATATTTTTTTCATTCCTATTCGTATTTCTTTTTTCTATTTTTTCCAATGTCTGGGCGGGAACTTGTACAATAGTATTGATTTCACCTGGCAGTAATGAACTCATCACGGGCACTTACACTCAAGCTGAACTCGAAACTTGCGCAGGTGGATCTCTAACTGGCCTCACGATTAATGCTGATACGACCCTCACCTTAAGTGATGCAGTGACTGTAAATGGAAATGTTAACATCAATGGAACACTGACCCATGAAACTGAAAACCCTATTGGCCTTCAGCTCACAGCGACAAATATTACTGTCAATAATGGTGGAAGTATCAACTTGGAGGGCAAAGGTTGTCGAGGCTCAGATAATGGAGATGGATTTTATGCAATGGGTCCAGACCCTAATAGTGGAAACACTTGTGTCTACAGAGCAACAGGGGCTGGAGGTTATCAATATGGAGGGGGTAATCATGGAGGTCTGGGCGGCAGCACGATCGCAGTGTACACTCCACAAACCTATGACAGCCAAACAACACCTGCGATGTTAGGTTCGGGAGGTGGAGGAGCTCCCGCTGGAGCAGGCTACGGAGGTGGACTTGCTACTTTGAATATCTCAGGCACTCTTACTTTAAATGGTAATTTAGATGCAGATGGTCAAAATGGTGGAGGCAGTCAATCGGGCGGATCGGGTGGTTCCATCCTTATCTATACAAATACCTTAGCAGGAAGTGGCTCAGTCACTGCAAATGGAGGAAATGGTGATGGGTATGGCGGAGGGGGTGGTGGCGGAAGAATTGCAATCTACTATAATACTCTCTCTAACTTTGATCTTTCACAAGTAAGTGCAAATGGAGGAACAGGAGGATGGATTTCTTCCGAAAAAGGCACGACCTTCCTTCTAGACCGTCAAACAGATGATGGTTCTGGAACCCTTACCATCACATCAGGCTTAAAATTCCTCGACGGGGATGATTACACACGAACTAGTTTTTATATATACGGTGACGCCTACTTACAATGCGAAGACCAAACAACTTTGAATATTTCCACGACAGGGAGCTACACCGATTTGGGCAGCTCATGGACCTGCTCTTCCAATATCACTACAGTCAATTTAACGGTCGGCACTAGTCTTAATGTTACAGACATGAATTGGAATTTCTCTGCAACTGACCATTTCAATCTTACAGCCCCTACTCTCAATATTTCAGGAACAAGTGTTTACACTTTAAGCCAAGCGGGCGCACAGGCAAACTGGAACATATCGAATGACATCACTCTCACTAATTTTAATTATAGTGGCCCCACAGCAGGTTCTGAATCTTATCAGGGGGGAGTATTATTCATTGATGATCCCATCAACATTTCTCTGATTAATTCAAATATCAACAGCAGTGTTTCGTGGATAGGCATCGCTTCTCTAAGCATCGACGAAGACTCTAGCATTAATGCTTCAGGAAAAGGTTGTAGCGGGGCTAATGACAATCCTTATCTAGAAGGCCACGGTCCTAATCTACTGGACAGCAATTATGCCTGTGCCGCAGGGGGCACGACTGGAGTCGAAGGTGCAGGTCGTGGAAAATATGGAGGTGCTGGTCATTGCTCAGCTGGTACAGCTTCTTACGGCCCTGCTTCAGGCACTTATGACAACTATATCGCGCCTTTTCTCCCTGGTTCAGGGGGCGCAGGAGTCACCTACTATGGAGGTGGAATTGGATACGGTGGAGGTACAGTACGGATCTCGATAACAGGAGATTTGACACTTGAAGGCAGCATCAATGCAAGTGCAGGCTCTGCGGGCTATGCTCAAGGTGGGGGTTCTGGGGGTTCTATTTGGATCAATGGATCTACAATTTCAGGCTATGGATATATGTATTCAAATGGTGTGAGTGGAAATGGTTATGGCGGAGCAGGAGGGGCAGGATACATTGCACTTTATTATGATACTTTAAATAATTTTAGTGAGGCTCAGCTTCAATCGAATGGGTCAACTGTTACAGAGAATTGCACCCCTTACACCTCACTAAATCCTGATTTAGATATTTCTCCAACTTCCGGTCTGGTAACAACCGAATCTGGTGGAACCACTACCTTTACCCTTGCCCTTCAAACTCAGCCCTCAGCACCTGTCACGGTTACTCTTTCCAGTTCAAACACTTCCGAAGGAACTGTAGAACCCAGCATACTTATTTTTCCTATTTCCGACTGGAATATTCCTCAAACAGTGACGATCACTGGTGTCGATGATAGTTCTGATGATGGTGATACAACCTTTACCATTAATATCACGACTTCCAGCTCAGATAATTTTTATGACAATCTTGCTGAATCTGTTTCTGTGACAAATACAGACAACGACAGTAGCGGTGGAGGGGGTGGAGACAATGGTGGTGGGGATGATTCCGGGACTCCTTCTCTTGAGCTTGAAATCCAAGGCCCTGAAAACAATCCAGACATTGGAGATTCTGCAACATATATCATCACCGTTTCAAATACAGGTAATGGAGATGCTGAAAATACCCTTCTGCAGATTACTCTTCCAGATTCACTTGAATTTATTTCTGCAGAAATTGCAGATAATATTGAAACATCCCTCATTGCACTGAGCACTCAATCAAGTTGTAGCGCACAAAATCAAATCGTCTCTTGTTCTTTAGGAACTCTCAGCGCCGGACAAAGCACGCAAGTAACCTTGAACACTCAAGTGATACGTTCTGGAAGTCTTGAAATCGAGGTTCAAGTTGAATCAGAGGGTTCTAGTTCAGAAGGATCGGGAGGGACTGGAAGCCAAGCCATTGAATCTCGTGTTCAAGGAGGTTGCAGTTTAAGTAATCAAAACTTAAATCAAGCCTCTATTTGGAATGGATACTGGTTATGGGCAATAGGTTTCTTGATGCTGAGAAAAAAAATCAAGCTCCAGTAAAAACAGCTTTTCTCTTTTCCACAAAAGCCGTCACACCTTCTTTAAAATCGGGTGACGTCGATGACCACGCAATCGCTTCTTTTTCGGAATTCAACTGCAGCTCAAAACGAAAGCCCAAAGATTTGTTCAATAATAATTTTGTACGTCCCAATGTTCGAGTAGCACGCTTTGATAATTCTTCTGCAAAATTTTGCAAGGCCACTTCAAAGTCTTCATCTTTTACTATTCTATTTACAATGCCCCACTCATAAGCTTCCCGACCACTCAGCTCACGCCCTGTAAAAAATAATTCGTTAGCACGATGAAAACCTACAATGCGTGGCAAATAAATACTCGCCGAAGCATTAGGACAAAGTGCAATATTACTATAAGACGCTGAAAATTTTGCGGACTCACTCGCCAAAATAACATCGCAAGCTAAAGTTAAACCAAAGGCTGCAGCAAAGGCAGGTCCATGTACTCCGGCAATCACAGGTTTAGACATATTACGAATGGTCTGAATCGCAGTATTTAATAAAGCACTTACTTTAGTAAATAAGGGGGACACTTTGGGTAGCGCTGCGTAAAAATTTTTAAGATCTCCTCCTGCTGAAAAAGCTTTGCCAGCCCCTCTGATCACCACTGCTCTCACATTTTTATCTTGAGCTACCTGCTTCAGAGCTCTACCTAGCTCAGTTGCCAACTCAATACTAAAAGCATTCATAACCTCAGGTCGATTCAAACATATTTCTGCAACAGCATGATAGTAGCTTAGATTAAGACATTTATAGGGGGTTTGAGATTTTACTCTAGTCACCACTCGTTTCTCCTTTGACATTATGTTTCCTTGGTATAAATTTTAAGTAAGACTTGCAAGGATTCTTAACTAACACAAAAAACAGCTTTGAAGTTTCTATGACCTGAGGCGGCTTCAGATCAGAGAAAATTCAAAAACCACAAAGGACCCCATGACTCAATTTATCGCTAAACATGAATCCGCTGAAAAAATTAAAACTGATCTCATTGCTCTACTTCTATTTGATGGAAAAATTGAAAAAGGTTCAAGCCTCGACAGGCTCGACAAACAACTCGCAGGCCTTATTTCCCAAACTCTGAAACAAGAAGATTTTAAAGGCGCTTTAGGGGAAGTTAAAGTTTTCCACTCCCATCATAAACTCAAAGCAAAATATGTCGCTATTATTGGCATGGGTGAAATGAAAAAGTTTGAGGTGGAAAAAATTCGCAAAGCCAGTGGAAAAATTGCAGCTTTAGGAGAACAGCTCAAAGCCAAAAGCTTAATTTATCCTGTAGTAGAAGCTTGTGAAGATTTATGCAGCCCGGAAGAAGCAGTGGCGGCCGCTACTGAAGGATTGGTGCTCGCTTCCTATAAATTCACTTCTTATAAATCCAAAAAAAATTCTTCGACTTTTTTTCAAGAAGTAAACTACCCTCTTCCCCATTCCAAATTTGCCGCAAATTGCAAAAAAAGTATTCAACTGGCACATAGCATTGCAAGCGCTACTCTTTTTGCACGTGATTTGGTCAATACCCCTTCTCATGATAAACCCCCTGAGATTCTTGGGAAACATGCCCAAAAAATTCCAGGAATCCGAACGAGGGTTTTCAAACTTCCTGATCTCAAACGCATGGGGATGGGAGGAATCATTGGAGTAGGACAAGGCTCGAAACACCCACCTGTTCTCATTGAAATGATTTATAAACCCAGTGGCAAAGCAAAAAAGAAAGTTGCCTTGGTTGGCAAGGGAGTAACGTTTGATTCCGGAGGTCTTTCGCTAAAACCTCCCAAAAGCATGGAAACCATGAAAGATGATATGGCTGCAGCAGCTGCCCTCATCGGTCTCATGAAAACAATTCGCGAACTCAAACCCAATGTAGAGGTACACGCCTACATCCCCTCAGCAGAAAATATGCCCGACAGCAATGCCATGAGGCCCGGTGATGTTCTTAAAATGTATAATGGTAAAACCGTAGAAGTACTCAACACCGATGCCGAAGGTAGACTCATTTTAGGAGATGCCCTCGCCTACGCCTGTAAAGCAAAACCTGATTATCTCATTGATATGGCAACTCTCACCGGAGCTTGTTTGGTCGCCCTCGGAGATCAATACAGTGCAATCATGGGAACCCATAAAGAACTCATCCAGAAACTCATCGAGGCAGGCAAATATTGTGGTGAAAATATTTGGGAACTTCCTTTAGTCGAAGAATATAAAGAAGAAATTAAAAGCACGGTCGCCGATATCCAAAATATAGGTGGATCTTATGGTGGCACCATCAATGGCGGGCTATTCCTCCAAGAATTTGTTGATGAAAAAATTCCCTGGGTTCACATCGATATCGCAGGACCCAGTTGGGCCAACAAGCCACAAGCCTATTGCCCTAAAGGTGGCACAGGAGTAATGGTTCGCACGCTTTGTGAATTCCTGAAAAGTTTTTAACCATTCTATGGTTCGAGAACCTCACCACGAACGATTAAATCAAAATACCGTTCGCCCTGAGGCTCTCGAAGGGCAAACTCATGATCATTGACTTGCACACCCACAGCACCGCCTCCGATGGAAATTATTCCCCTG
>CAYYEM010000012.1:16114-47608 GCA_964470915.1 uncultured Pseudomonadota bacterium | reverse complement strand
GTTTGTTAATGATTGTCAGTGGAATCGGAGATTAATAATTTTTTTTTTACCCACGTAATGTCAAAAAAATGATATTTTTTTTTACTCACTCTATGAATGAATGGGCAGTTTTTTCACTCTCTTGACATCTATGGCTTTGCTTGTATAAGTTCCTGAAATTTCGGCATATTATGCAAAAAATCTATTTCGACAATAATGCGACGTCTCCGCTAGCTCCTGAAGTGAAAGCTTTGTTGCGTGAAGGGGAGGAACACTTTGGAAATCCCTCGAGTATTCATTGGGCGGGCCAAGAAGCGCGAAAAATTTTGAATCACTCTCGAGATCAACTCGCTCATTTGTTGAATTGCGAAGAACAAGAAATTATTTTTACGAGTGGTGGAACGGAAAGTATTAATACGGCGATTTTAGGACTTGCTGAACTTGCTCAAGGTGAGAAAAGGGAAATCATTAGTTCTCCGATAGAACATCACGCAACGCTTCGCAGCCTTGACTTTTTGAAATCCAAAAATTTTGTCATTCATTATTTAAAAGTAGATCAACAAGGGCGAATTTCTTTGGATGAATTGAGTGAGAAGTTAAGTGATAAAACTCTTCTCGTTTCTTTGATGTGGGCCAATAATGAGATTGGTAATACTTATCCTGTAGATAAAATTGGAAAATTATGTCGCGAGAAAAAAGTTTTGTTTCATTGTGATGCCGTGCAAGCTGCTGGGAAAATCAAAATTGATTTGAAGAATATACCTATCGATCTACTGTCGATTTCTGCTCATAAATTTCATGGCCCGAAGGGAGTGGGTCTTCTTTACATTAGGAACGGAATCAAAATTGCTCCCTTGCATCTTGGAGGCACTCAAGAAAGATCACTGCGCGGTGGAACACAAAATTTAAGTGGCATTTGTGGAATGACCAAAGCTTTTGAAGTTTGTATGCAAGATTTGGAGGATTCTGAATCTCATATTTCTGCTTTACGTCAGAAATTAGAAGAAGGAATTATTTCTAACATTGAGGGTGTTGAATTAAATGGCGATCCTCAAAGTCGATTATATAATACTTCTAATTTCACTGTGAAGGGTGTGGATGGAGAAAGTCTGCTTTTTAATTTAGATTTACAGGGAATAGCGGCTTCTACGGGTGCGGCTTGTGAGTCCGGCTCGATTGACCCTTCGCATGTGTTGCTGGCGATGGGGCGCACTTCACGAGAAGCAAAAGCTTCGCTACGCTTGAGTTTGTCGAAATATAATACTGAAAAAGAAGTAGAGAGACTTTTAGAAATATTGCCTAAGATTGTAGAGAGGATTCGGAAGTTTTAATTTAACACCCTCTCCCTTTTGGGGAGAGGGTAGGGAGAGGGGGGCGTGCACTCGAGTGAAACCCTCCCCCTCATCCCGGCCTTCTCCCCAAAGGGAGAAGGTGAAATACTTTGAAGAGTGATTATTTTATGAAACGAGTTGTGTGTGCCATGAGTGGAGGAGTGGATTCATCTGTAACCGCTGTTCTTTTGAAAGAACAGGGTTACGATGTGATTGGCATTTCAATGAAGCTCGCGGAGCCTCCTGCCGATGCTGAAGCAAAAGTATCGGGTTGTTGCTCGGTAAAAGATTTCAACGATGCACGTTCCATTTGCTCGTCTCTCGATATTCCTTTTTATTCCATGAATTTAAAAGAAGAGTTTAAAGAAAAGGTCATGAACACCTTTGTGAGAGAATATTTAATGGGGAGAACCCCCAATCCCTGTGTGCTTTGCAATCAAGATATCAAGTTTGATGCGTTCTTGGCAAAGGCAGAAGAGTTAGGAGCCGATTATGTTGCCACAGGACATTATGCACGTATTGCAAAAACATCTGAGGGGCGATTACAACTTTTGAGAGGTAAAGATCCGAATAAAGATCAAAGTTATTTTTTATTTTCACTCAAGCAGAAAGATTTGGCTAAAATTTTATTTCCTGTGGGAGATCTTACAAAACCAGAAGTTCGAGATTTAGCTAAAAAATATAATTTAAAAACAAAAGATAAACCCGAAAGTCAGGAAATTTGTTTTGTTCCGAATGATGATCCGGGTGCTTTTATCGAGCAGTATGTAGGGGCGATTCATGAATCTCCCCTACAAAATCGTGGTGATTTTGTAGACCTTAATGGCAAAGTCCTAGGTCAGCATCGAGGTATTCATCATTACACCATTGGACAACGTCGCGGTATTCAAGTGGCAATGGGTTCTAGATATTATGTCAGTAAAATTGATCCACAATTAAACCAAATTACTTTAACGGAAGATTCGGCTTTATATCATGATGCACTTCTTGCTTCACAAGTCAGTTGGGTGGGCTATCAACCTTTGGAAAATGAAATAGTTCAGGCAAAAATTCGATATCGAACTACAGCGGAAGCTTGTCATGTTAAAGTGCTTGAAGAGGGAAAAGTCGAAGTAAGATTTTCAGAAGAGCAACGTGCGATCAGCCCCGGACAAGCCATTGTTTTCTATCAAGGAGACGAAGTGTTGGGTGGGGCGTGGATTGATAAACCCTTGTAGCCTTTTACCCTCTCCCCAAAGGGAGAAGGTGATTTTTAACTAAGAATTATGCAGAAAAAGACAGTCGCCATAGCTTCCATGGGTTGCAAAGCCAACCAATATGATTCGGCAGTGATCGAGGGAATGCTTGCGAATGAAGGTTGGAATTTAGTGGATTATTCTTCTCCAGCCGATGCCTATATCGTGAATACCTGTACCGTGACTAATGAAGCAGATAAAGAAGCACGTTATCTCATTCGAAAAGCCCATCGAAAAAATCCCGAAGCGTCAATTTTAGTGACGGGTTGCTCTGCCCAAACAGATCCGCAAGCCTTGGCTCAAGTAGAAGGGGTTTCTTTTATATTGGGCAACAGTCAAAAAGCTTCGATTTTAGATTATTTGAAACAAGCGAAGCCTTTAGTGCCTCAAATTGTAGTAGATGATATTTTTCAGGAAGAAGAACTGTTTACTTCGAGCTTTACTTCTTATTCTAAAAACACTCGGGCTTTCATGAAAATTCAGGATGGTTGCAATCAGATGTGCAGCTATTGTGTGATTCCTTTTGCGCGGGGTAAAAACAGGAGCTTGAGCCCTGAAAAAGTCATTGAGGAATTACATCTTCTATCAGACAAAGGATTTCAGGAAGCAGTGTTAACAGGAATTCATATTGGAACTTATGGCTATGATTTAAAGCCCGCCAAATCTTTATTCAATTTAATGCAAATGATTGAAAGAGATAAGCCTATTCCTCGCGTGAGAATTTCTTCCATTGACCCAGAAGAGGTAAGTGAAGAAATCATTGATTTTTTAAGTACTTCTAAAGTATTTTGTGAACATTTACATATCCCTCTGCAAAGTGGTGATAATACGATTTTACAGCTCATGCGGCGCCGTTATCTGGCCGAAGAATTTCGAGATTTAAGCTGGAAACTGAAGGAAAAGATTCCCGATATTTGTCTGGGAACTGATGTAATGGTGGGCTTTCCTTACGAAGATGAAGAGCGTTTTGAATCAAGTTTTAACTTAATTCAGGAATCCTCACTCGATTATTTGCATGTTTTCCCTTTTGCTCCTAAGAAGAAAACCCGGGCAGAAAAGTTTTTGAATCAAGTGTCGCCACGTGATAAACGAAGGCGTGTAGAGAAGCTGACGGATTATTCTCAACAGCTTAGGCAAAAATTTTATCAAAGTTTTGTAGGAAGAAAACTGGAACTTGTGGTAGAAGATTTTCATCAGAACTTAGGGGGACTTTATCGAGGGATGAGTCGAAATTATTTGCCGGTGCAGTTTATTTCTGACAAAAACCTAAAAGGAAAACTTGTACATTGCGAGATCACTCGCTACGATGGTGACCATGTTTTTGGGAAAACTTTTGAGGGATGAAAAAAAGCGTTTAAAAAAACTCGAAAAAAATCTGGGGGTAAGCTTTTGGAATCGGGATTTGCTGAAATCCGCTTTAACCCATAAGTCTTTTGCCAACGAAAGAAAAATTCCTTCTTACTTACACAATGAACGTTTGGAGTTTTTGGGAGACGCGGTGCTTGAACTAGTAGTTTCGCATACTCTCATGGACCAATACTCAGAATACCCTGAAGGCGAACTTTCCAAGTTACGAGCTGCCATGGTAAACGAAAAAACTTTAGCCTGGATGGCAAAGTCTTTGGGGATAGGAGAGTTACTTTATTTGGGTAAGGGAGAAGAAATAGGTCAGGGTCGTGAAAAGCCTTCTCTTTTGGCAGATGCATATGAGGCTGTTTTGGGTGCGATTTATCTCGATCGTGGTTTTCGTAAGACATTTAAAGTGGTAAAAAAACATGCTCTGCTTCTATTAGAGCAGGTGAATAACGAAGGTTTTTACAAAGATTACAAAACGCATTTGCAAGAAACTGCACAGACTCTTTTTAAAATGGTTCCTAAATATCGTATGACCGATGAATCGGGGCCGGACCATAATAAAACTTTTCAGGTGAATATTTTGATCAATGGCGAAGTTTACGGTACGGGCAGTGGAAAAAGTAAGAAAGAAGCAGAGCAAAATGCGGCTCGAGAAGCTTTAGAAAAAATAGAGAAAGTGGGGTAGGGGCGACGCGTGCATCGCCCTACGATAACATGTCCTTCAAATCTGGTTATATCGCAATATTAGGAAAGCCCAATGTAGGGAAATCAACCTTACTCAATGCAATTTTGGGTGAAAAACTTTCTATAGTTTCTGCAAAACCTCAAACTACTCGCCAAAAATTTTTAGGAATTTGTAATACCTCCAAAGGCCAACTTTTGTTTTTAGATACGCCCGGTTTACATAAGCCACATAAGGCCTTGAATGAACACATGGTCGATGAAGCACGTAGCTCTGTAGATGAGGCAGATATTATCTATTATGTGATTGAAGCTAAAAAGCCGGATGCAGCAGACGAAGAAATCATCCAATTAATCAAAAAAAGTAAAAAGCCTTGTTTTTTAGTCATTAACAAAGTGGATCAGAGTGTGAAAGAAACTCTTTTACCTCTTTTAGATGTTTGGAAAGATCTTTCAAATTGGAAAGAAATATTTTTGGTTTCTGCTTTACGTGAAGATGGTGTGGAAGATCTCATCGATAAAACTTTTCATTATATGAAAGAAGGCCCTGCCTTTTATCCGAATGATGAGATGACTAACCGGGATATGCGCTATTTAAGCTCAGAACTCATCCGTGAAAAGCTTTTCGAACTCACCCATGAGGAAATTCCCTATTCCATTGCAGTGGTGATTGATGAATATAAAGAAGAAGAAAAGCTCGATCGCATCAGTGCGACGATCTACGTCGAAAAAGATTCCCAGAAGCCCATCGTGATTGGAAAAGGCGGTTCCATGCTTAAGAAAGTAGGGGTGCAAGCCCGCAAGGAGATTGAAAAGCTTGCTGGCAAAAAGGTTTTCTTAACTTTATTCGTGAAAGTAGTGAAGGACTGGACCAAAAGTGATTTCCAACTCAAAGAGTTGGGCTATGTCAATAAATAGATAAAAAACGCTTCTTGAATTCAATTTTGTTTTTTTCTAACAATACTCCATGCAAAACAGGGAAAAAGGAAAAGCCGCCGAGCTGACAGCCAGTCATTTTCTTGAAAAAAAAGGTTTGAAGATTATTGAGAGAAACTGGACCTGTCGATGGGGTGAGATCGATCTCATCATGAAGCAGGGAGAAAAAGTTATTTTTGTGGAAGTGAAAAGTCGCTCCAGTGCAGCTTATGGTAAAGGGGTGGAGGCTATCACTTTTTCCAAACAGCAAAAGATGCTTCGTTGTGCCTTGTTGTATTCACAAAAACATCCTGAAGTGAAGGACATCGCCTTTGCTGTTTTAAGTTTGGATGGTGATAATTCTGCAGAATCTATTGAATGGTTCGAATTTCCACTAGACGGATTTGGAAAGTATTACTAATTTTTAATAAATTTCAATCAGATAGGGATGGTTATATTGACATACTATAATATGTCATATAAAGTAAGGGTCTATGTTTCCCTTTCGATCTCTTCGTGAAGATAAAAATATCTCTCAAAGGCGTTTAGCCGATTTGGCTGGCGTTTCTTTTAGAACACTGCAGCTCGCCGAAGCCGGTGAGCAAAATCTTACCCTTTCTACTCTCGGGAAAATTCTGAAGGCATTAGGTTATCCCCCTCATATTTTAGAAACGCAACTCCATCGAATTTTCAAATCTCCTCCCGAATCTATTTGCAATGTTTCTGAAAAAATTCTCGAGGACGGCGAAGATTCCTGGAAGATTCATTTTTTTAATTTTGTGGATGCTTTCTCCATTGCTAAAAATCAGAAGTCTTATGTGGAGTTTTCTCCGGCACCTGAACTTTCTTTGAAATTAAAAGCTCTTTTCGCTTCGACTGTAGAAGCTCTTTGTGTGAAATTTGAGTTGGAAATTCCTTCCTGGTGCCAAAGTATTTCATCTTTGAGCGAACCCTGGTTTTTGTCGGAGACAGAAAGTTTGAAGGCGATCGCTTTGTTGGAAAGTCCTGCCGTTTTTCGGAAGCGTAACTTATTTGTTTTCGAAAACTTTTTGGAGCGTGTCTAAATGTTTAATGCAAACGAAATTAAAAAACTTTTCAAAGCCTTGAATGAGGAATTGAAGAAAATGAATGCAAAAGGAGAAATAGGGCTTTGCGGTGGCGCAGTGATGTGTCTTGTGTTTCAAGCTCGAAAGGCTACCAAAGATATCGATGCCATTTTTGAACCAACGCAGGAAATCAGAAAAGCGAGTAAAAAAGTGGCCCAAGTTTTTGGATTGAATGAAAATTGGCTCAATGATGCTGCGAAGGGTTTTTTCGAAATAGAACCCCCTCGAGAAGAGGTTTTAGAATTTACTAATTTGCGTATTTGGGCTCCACGAGCGGATTACATGCTAGCCATGAAATGCATCTCCGCCCGATTTGATACCCACGATCGTGAGGACGTTGACTTCCTGATAAAACACCTAAAACTTAAAAAGCCAGAACAAGTATTCAAACTGATTGAGAAGTATTATCCTCATCAGCAAATTCCCCCTAAAACCAAGTTCTTGGTAGAAGAACTTTTAGAATAAGATGAATTTCTCATTGACTTCATAGACCTTCTATTCGATTTTCTCATAATGCCCCAAAATTTGCCCAACCTCACTCCCATGATTCGGCAATACCTGGATATTAAAAAAAATTATCAGGATGCTATTTTATTTTTTCGCATGGGAGATTTTTACGAGATGTTTTTTGAGGATGCCACGACAGCTTCGGGTATTCTTGAAATTGCACTGACGAGTCGCAATAAGGGCGAAGAAAATTCCATTCCATTTTGTGGAGTTCCTCATCATTCAGCGACTGCTTATATCGCCCGCTTGATTCAATCGGGCCATAAGGTTGCGATTTGTGAACAAGTGGAAGATCCTGCGACTGCCAAAGGAATTGTGAAACGCGAAGTCGTGAGAGTGATCACACCCGGTTTGGTTTTAGAAACAGAATCTCTCAATGCTAAAACTCATAATTATTTAGCTTCTCTAAGCTTACATCATGATGCTGTGGCTCTGGCTTACATCGATATTTCAACGGGGGAAATGGGTCTATCAGTATTTCATGATGAAGCAGCTCTTTTTTCAGAGTTGGATCGGCGTGAAGCTCGAGAGTTTTTGATTTCCTCTAAAGATCAAAGTCATCCTTTGATTTTAAAAATTCGCCGGCATTATCCAGGGGCTTTACATCAAACTTATGAGTCCGATGAAAATAAAGAAGAAATCCTTTCTGCTTTTTCAGAAACTTTTCGACAAGCTTGGAACAAGCTTGCATTGTCACAGTTAGCGCCTTTGGCTGAAAGAGCTGCGTTAAGACTTTTAGATTATGTGCATTCTACTTTGAAATCGAATGTGCATCATTTGTCAGAAATTCATTGGAGTACAGAGTCTTCATTTTTAGTATTAGATGCTGCCACAGTACGCAATTTAGAGCTGGTGCGTAATCTTCAAGATGGTCGAGTGTGGGGTACTCTACTCGATGTGCTCGATAAAACTAAAACCTCGATGGGGGCTCGCAAGCTAAAGCTTTGGGTTTTATATCCTCTTGAAAACGAAGCTCAAATCCGTGCTCGTCAACAAGCCATTGCTCAATTGTTGGAAAATTTTCAGGTAACAAGACAAATTTCCCAACTTTTATCGGGCATAGCAGATTTAGAACGTTTGAATAGTCGAGTTTCAACCGGAGTCGCGAATGCTCGTGAGCTTTTTCTTCTAGGAAATTCCTTAAAACAAATTCCAGCCTTGAAAGATTGTTTGGAAAAATTAGTTTCGCCTTTTTTCCAGAGCCTGCGTGAAAACTGGAATGATCTTTCTTCTTTAAGCATGAGCGTCCTGAATACTTTAAAAGATGAACTGCCCTTGAGTATTAAAGAAGGTGGCTTAATTCAGGACGGTGTACATGAAGAATTGGATGAGTTGAGAACTGTTTTGTTAGATGGAAAATCAATGCTGCTTCGCATGGAGGAAGAAGAAAAAAAACGTACAGGAATCTCCACACTCAAAGTGCGCTACAATAGGGTATTCGGCTATTATATCGAGGTCCCTCAATCTAAAAGTGATAAAGTACCAACAGATTTTATTCGTAAACAAACCCTTGTGAATGCAGAGCGATTTATTACTCCTGAACTCAAAAGTTATGAAGAAAAAGTGTTGGGAGCAGAGGAAAGAATTCGCCAAATTGAATTTGAGATCTTTTCGAATTTGCGAGCACAGGTTGCCGAATATTCTTCTGAAATTTTGAAAATGGCCCGAAAAATCTCTGATCTGGATGCCTTATTGTCCTTAGCGATTGTGGCACAGGAGAATAATTATGTTTGTCCGGAATTTGTGGGAGGAAATGTCTTAAACATAGAAGAAGGGCGGCATCCAGTTTTAGAAAAACTTTTTCCATCTTCGCGATTTGTACCCAATGATACCCATTTATCAGAAGAAGAATGTCGAATCATGATTTTGACAGGTCCCAATATGGCGGGGAAGTCAACTCTGCTTCGGCAGGTAGCCTTGATTGCTTTAATGGCTCACATGGGTTCTTATGTGCCAGCTAAATCAGTAAAAATTTCTCCTCTGGATCGGATTTTTACACGAATTGGCGCCTCTGATAATTTATCAAAAAACCAATCCACTTTCTGGGTTGAAATGGAAGAAACCGCTAACATTCTCAAGTCTGCCAGCAAAAACAGTTTGGTTGTTTTAGATGAAATTGGTCGTGGGACTTCAACTTATGATGGTTTATCCATTGCCTGGGCAATTGCAGAATATTTACATGATGAAGTGAAAGCTAAAACCATTTTTGCAACACACTATCATGAGCTCATTGAGTTAGCTGAAAAAAAGCAAGCACTTCGTAATTTTAGTGTGGCAGTCAAGGAATGGAATGGTGAAATCCTCTTTTTATACAAGATTGTGGCGGGAGGTATTAGTCAAAGTTATGGAATTCAGGTGGCTTCCTTGGCGGGAATTCATCCACAAGTGATTATGAGAGCCCGTGAAATATTATCTGAGCTGCAAAATAAACACTTGCAGGGTAGTTTGCCGACCCTGTTTCAAGCTTCTGAGCAAATTCCATTATTTTCTTCTCAAAATGAAGATCATCTTGAATTCATTCGAGATCTGGATGTAAATGGCATGACTCCATTAGAGGCGCTACAGGTGCTATATGATCTTCAAAAAAAACTCGTCGATTCAAAGAAATAAGCTTCTCATTCTCGAAGAACCATCGGCTATTTTAGCTCCTTATCGCATTCCTTTTGTGATTGGCGATCAAGCCACTGAATCAGCTCGACAATATCTTGAACAATGTCGGGAACAGTTAAAAAAACTCCATTCAGAACATTTCCCAAGCGATCAAAGCTTATCATTATATAGTTTGAATATTGATGATTTAATTCTCACGCTTTATCAACGGGCAGATTGGCTTTTTCAAGAATCGCATCCTCATCGGTCCACTCGTTGTGCTTTGTTTGCCTTGGGAGGTTACGGACGGAGAGAAATGAATATCCGTTCGGATATCGACTTGTTGTTTGTCTACAAAGATAAGCCTGAAGATTATGTCACTGCCCTCACCGATGCGATTTTGTATGTGCTTTGGGATCTTGGCTTAGAAGTGGGTTCTGCTACACGGAGTCTCAAAGACTGCAAACAAATGATGAAGGAAGATATTGCGACTCAAACAAGTTATTTAGATGCACGATATTTAGCGGGAGATAAACAGATTGCCGAAGAATTCTTAAAATTAGTTTGGGGAGAATATTCTAGTAAAAGTGGAGTGCAAGAATTCTATCAGAAAAAAAATAAAGAAAATCAAGAAAGGCTCAAGCGCTTTGGCGGTTCAGTTTACATTTTAGAACCCAATTTAAAAGAAAGCGAAGGTGGCTTGCGAGATTTTCAAACCTTGCTTTGGTTTGCTAAAGTGCTTTTGCAAGTTTCAAAATTGGAAGATTTGGTTGAGAAAAAGGTTTTAACAACAGGAGCACTTAAAGAATTAGTTGATGCGAGAAATTTTCTTTGGCGGGTTCGTAATGCTTTGCATTTTAGAGTCAGTAAGAAAAACGATCAATTAACTTTCCAATTTCAGGAAGAAATCGCCAAAGAGCTTGGCTTTAAAGATGAGGGGGGCGTGCTCGCTGTTGAAAAGTTTATGCAGACTTATTATCAGCATGCGGCCAACATTAAACGCATTACGCACTTTGCGATTAGCGCGATGATTGAGCCTCCCGAAAAAAGACTCAAAAGCGTTTCCAAAAAAATCACAGAACATTTGGATGATGATTTTGCAGTGGCCGAAGACCAAATTATTATCAAGCAACTTGATTTGTTTGAAAAAAAACCACTTAATCTTTTGAAAGTTTTTGATTGGGCCCAGCAGAAATCTTTGGATATTGAAGAGGGAACCCGTCGTGGCATTACCAAACATTTATATTTGGTGAATGAAGAGTTTATTCATCGTCGCGAAGTGAATGAAGTGCTGAAGAGTATGTTTGGGAGATTGAAAGGCCTCGGAAAAATCTTGCACTTGATGCATGAGTTGCGATTTTTGGATCGTATTATTCCTGAGTTTGGAGAGGTTCTGTATCGAGTTCAACACGACGTTTATCATATTTATACGGTCGATACCCATTCAATCATCGCGGTAGAAGAGTTAAGTCGTTTGCAGGAAGGTAAATACGATGAAGCTTTTCCACTTTTCAAACAAGTCCTTGGTGAAACCAAGAGGCATGATTTGCTCGCCTGGGGTGTTTTTTTTCATGATGTAGGAAAAGGTAGAGGAAAAAATCATTCGATTGTGGGGGCAGAGATGGCGCTTCGAGCCACCCAGCGAATGGCTTATTCGGATAAAGATTGTGAGACGGTAGAGTTTTTGGTGAAGAGTCATTTGTTAATGCCTCATCTTGCCCAGCGACGCGACCTCGATGATGTCAACTTAATCATCCAATTTGCAAAGTCGATGCAGCACATGGATAACTTGAACATGCTTTTTATTCTTACCTGGGCGGATATTCGAGCTGTGGGTCCTGAGGTTTGGACTCCTTGGAAGGGAACTTTATTATCTGAACTTTATAATCGGACTCGTCGAGTATTAGAATCAGGAAATTTTACTCAAGAAAGAGTGATTCAGATTGCCGAAGAAGTAAAAAAATCTGCACTTTTACTAGTGAAAGAAAAGGTGCCCGTGCAAATTCGAGATGAATATCTAAAAAATATGCCTCTTAAATATTTTCTTGGAAATTCACCTCAAGAAATCTCAGAACATCTTGAATTGGCAGAAGAAGCCCTGCAAGAACAGCATTTAGTATGTCGTTTTCATATTTTAGAAAAAGATAATCTGAATGAAATGGTTCTTTTCACGCTTTCCACACCAGGATTGCTCGCCAAAGTAGCGGGTATTCTTTCGGCGAACGATATGAATATTTTAGATGCGAAACAGAGTGTGTCTAAATCAGGTTGGGCATTGTTATCTATTCGTTTTACAGATTCCCAAGGCCAAATGATTCGTGAACCTCGTCGATGGGGGCCTTTAGAAAAAGATTTTGCAAATGTATTGGAAGGTCGGGAACGCGTAGCTAGTTTAATTGAATCGCGCAAAAAACCTTCCTGGATGCAAAAGACCATCGCACGAACTTTTCCCTCGAGTGTGGAAGTCGATAATGATGTTTCAGCTTATTATACTGTCATCGATATTTACACTCATGACCGTATGGGTCTTTTGTATGAAATTCTCACGGCTTTATCAAATTTAGGTCTTTATGTAGATGTTTCTAAAATTTCTACTAAAGTGGATCAAGTGGCAGATGTGTTTTACGTAAAAGATATCTTCGGTCAAAAAATTACCCAATCTGAAAAATTAAGAAGAATCCAGTCAGAGCTTCTCAAAGTGGTGGAAGGAGAGACAGCATGACTTGGCTAGAAACCTTGTTGTTTGCATTTTTATGTTTAGGCTTTTTAGCTCTCTTAGTTTTTTTAAGACTTCGAGAAAATCGTTATCTTAAAAAAAGTACGAAAGAGGCTATTTCTCAAAAACTTAAGGAAGAACTTGAGTTTGAAAAAAGTGAAGCGATCCGAAAAAAGGAGAAATTTGAGGAAAGCTTAAGATTATTTTCTGGAAAATGATAACTTTTTGTAATTTCAATACTTTTTTGATTGAAACCTTCTAAAATCTTATGTTACCTCGATTATATTCGAGGATTTAACAATCCTGCTACTCAGCAGCGCTACTGAGGTGCTGAGGTGGAGGCTCTGTTGGTATGACCAGCAGAGGGGGCGATGAGAGCTCCTTTGATAGAGGTGATATGTCTCCTAAAATCAAGATTTGCAAAGAAAACAACTGCATGAGTGAACAAACGACCGATGGTTTTTGTCGTTTACACTATCTTAAAAACTGGAAATCCATCAAATCTGAAAAAAAGAAAAAAGCCTTAAAAACACTGAATAATTACGTTGAAAATATTATTCGCACCAATCCTGAAAACTATAAATCAGGTGCTAAAAATAGCCTCTTTGGCGAACCCGCTGCTGAAAATCATAGTTATTTCCACCGCGACGATATTGATTCTGTGATGGAAGATCTTGGATATAAGGAAGATCTCGATCGTCTGATCGATGGTATTAAGGTTGATAAAGATTTTTAGCTGCATCGATAAGGGGCTTGCCTAGAGCTTCCTTTTTGTGCTGTTTTACCCTCCTTATGCATCCCAAGAAAGTTTACATCGAAACTCATGGCTGCCAAATGAACGTGGATGACTCTTTGCGAATGGCAAAAAGAGTAGCTCCTTTGGGTTATCAATATACAGAACGCCCAGAAGATGCGGACTTGATTTTGATTAATACATGCAGCGTGAGAGAAAAAGCATCTCATAAAGCTCATTCAGCAGTAGGTCGCTATTATCCTTTGAAAGCTTTAAAACCTTCTTTAATTTTAGGGTTGGCAGGCTGCCAAGCTCAAGTAGAAGGTGAAAAAATCCTGAAACGCTTTGATCATCTTGATTTTGTGTTGGGTCCTGATCAGCTTGGCTCGCTTTCCGATCTTGTAGAGAAAATTGAAAAAGGAGGAGGGCGTTCTGTTAATCAAACTAAAAGAATTAAAACTTCTGATTTTAAGTTCGTAGAGCTTGCTTTAGATGCTCAAGACACAATGCATTCAGCCTTCGTCACGATTATGAAGGGTTGTGATAATTTTTGTTCATTTTGCATTGTTCCTTTTGTTCGCGGCAGAGAAGTTTCGCGCCCAAGCCAAGAAATTATCGATGAAATTAAAACGCTGACCGAACATGGGGTAAAAGAAGTGACCTTGCTTGGTCAAAATGTAAATTCCTACGGTAGTAAAAATTCTGCAGAACCTGCTTTTGCTTTGTTACTTCGTAAAATTGAAGAGGAGTGTTCCTTAGAAAGAATTCGTTTTACGACTTCACATCCTAAAGATGTGGGGGAAGATTTAATGGAAGCTTTTCGAGATTTGCCTCGCTTGGCTAAACATATTCATCTTCCAGTGCAAGCAGGTTCGAATGCTGTGCTTCAGAAAATGTACCGAACCTATACTCGTGAAGAATATTTAAAAAAGGTAGAGGGTTTAAGAAAAGCTTGCCCTGATATTGCTATTACTACAGATTTGATTGTTGGTTTTCCTGGAGAAAGTGATGCCGATTTTGCTGAAACATTAAGTTTGATGGATGAGGTTCATTTCGATGCCGCATTTTCTTTTTGTTATTCTCCAAGACCCCATACAACTGCCGCACGATATTTTGAAGATAATGTAGAACTAAAGTTAAAAGAAGAACGTCTGCATGTTCTTCAAGATAAACAAAAAAAAATCACATTTGCAAAAAATGAAGAATGTGTGGGAAAATGTTATGATGTGTTAGTGGAAGGGAAGTCTAAATTAGGTGATTCTCTTCAAGGTCGCACAAGCCACAATCGGATCGTTCATTTCAACTCGACAGATTCTTCGCTTGTGGGCAAAATGTTAAAAGTAAAAATTCTGCGAGCAGGGCCGATGGCTTTGGTAGGGGAAGTAAGCAAGTGATCCTTCGACAAGCTCAGGATGAACGTTATTTTTCATGTTCGTGGTGAGCCTGTCGAACCATTTATGGGGAGTTTCATGACGACTACAACTCAGATGATTCAAATGAAGGTGACCGGTTTGACGATAGATCCTTTTACTAACATGCCCATTATTATCTTAAAAGATTTGGAAGAAAAAATGGCTTTGCCTATTTGGATTGGATTGATTGAAGCTTCTTCTATTGCAACTGAGCTTGAAAAAATTCAGCTCGCTCGTCCCATGACTCATGATTTGGTAAAAAATATTCTGAATGAGTTGGAAGTGAAAGTAGACAAAGTCGAAATTAATGATTTGGCGGATAATACTTTTTATTCCACCATTTACCTGGAAGGGGTGGGGAAGAAACTTTCAATGGATTCACGTCCTTCAGATGCCATTGCAGTGGCGTTACGTACCAATGCGCCCATTTATGTGGATAGCAAAGTCATGGAAAAATCTCGTCGTATTGATCTTTCAAAAACCGGCGACGAAGATAGTTCAAAAAAACAAAAGTGGGCAGAAATTCTCGAGAATCTTTCTCCAGAAGATTTTGGAAAATATAAAATGTAGGTGAGGGGTAGTGGGATCTTGGGGTAAATTTTTTCAAGACTTCAACGCTACTTTTATATTAATAGTTGTTTTACTGCGGTAGTCTTCGCAGTGAATTCTTCAAAAAATTTACCCCAAGATCCCACTTGGAAAATTGGGATGAGATGAAATAATGAAAAAGTTTCTTTTCTATTGGCTTCCACCTATCCTCTATTGTGTGCTTATTTTTACTTTTTCTGCTCGCCCGAATGCTGGCGTTTCTCATGATAAAATTGCTCATTTTGCTGCTTATGCCGTGATGGCCTTTTTATTTGCAAGGGCATGCTATGCTCATACTTCCAATTTATGGAAAATAGTGATGTTTGGTTTTTTCATCTCGACTTTTTATGGGGTGAGTGATGAAATTCATCAAAAATTTGTTCCTGGACGCGTTGCAAGCATAGAAGATGTGATTGCTGATGCGGCGGGTGCCATGATCGGAGCTCTTGTCTATGTCGCCATTACACGTTTTTCAAAGTCATACTCCCCAAATCGCTAGAGATGTTTTGATTGCCCCCGGTGCTCATGTGATTGGAAATGTAGAAATAGGGGAGGAATCTAGTCTTTGGTTTAATACCGTAGTCCGCGGGGATGTGAACTGGATCAAAATTGGCAAACGCACGAATATTCAAGATTTAAGCATGGTGCATGTTGATTCGGGGGGCTGGCCTTGTCAAATTGGAGATGATGTAACGGCGGGGCATCGGGTGATTTTGCATGGATGTGAAATCGCAGATCGAGTTCTCATTGGCATGGGGTCGATTGTTATGAATGCTGCCAAAATAGGTGAGGATTCCATCATTGGAGCCGGCTCTCTTGTGACTGAAAATACAATCATCCCCCCTCGAACTCTTGCCTTGGGTTCACCTTGTAAAGTGAAGCGTGATCTCACTGAAAAAGAAATTCAAATGATCAAACTCTCCGCACTTCATTATGCGGAGCTGGCTTCAAAATATAAGATTTAAATCCTGAAAAAACCTATTAATATCAAGCTTTTCATCCAATCTAAGTCTAGCAACTTTTTTTGTATTCTTCCGACAATAAAATATAAACTATTTTAAGTATACGAAAGGCCTGTCTTAGCATGCGTGCTGACTTTTCATCGAATTTTCTTACACGCCGAAGTGCATACTCTTCATCCTCATTGGGTTTAACAGAAACCCAAGTACGCATGGATGCCAATCTGCGACATTTTACCGAAGAAGCTTCTGATATTTCTAACTTAGTGGCCATGACCACAGGTTCGTTAGCATTTAAGTTTACTCAAACAGGCTTGGGATCTTTGGGTTTATTCAAACACGCCTCGAGTGTGTTGGCTTTAGGGGTGGAAGCAACAGTCTATCGAGGAAGCAGTAATTTACTTGCTGAAGCAAGAGGACTTACTCCTGCAGAAAATGTGTTTGATGGGCGAGGCTGGGTGACCACTTTTACTCACTTCGGTGCTCTGAAAGGTGCTTCATATTTTGTTCGGGGAAAAAATGTATTTTTTTCTCATACGGTTCAATCGCTCGGGATGGTAGGGGGAAGTCAACTCACTTACGCCATGCATTTAACGGCGCGCCCTCACGGTAGTTTTTTCGAGCAAATGATGGAGGCAGAAAGAACGAATATTGCTTTAGGTGCTGGTACGGCCTTGATGGGACGTTTGACCGGACATCGTTTGCAGGTGATCGAAAAAAGTTTAGATTTGAGAGCTGAGGTTCTCTCTGCTCGGCCTTCAATTTCTGGATATGAAAAAACTTTTTTACCTGCTCCTGCTCTTTGGAGAATGGGGGCAACAGAGGAGGGTATCACTCCTGCTTTTGAAACATTAAGAGAAGCCGCTATCAATGAATTTTGGTCGAACCAGTTGAATAGGGGAGAGGCAGGGGAAGCTTATTTAAAATCTAATCCCGAAGCATCGAGGCTTTTACGAGCTCTCCAAGCAGCTGAATCTGAAATAGGTGATGCAACGCCTTCGCGTCGAGATTTTTTAAATTTAGTGCTTCGAAAACTTAAATCTACCCAGGGTGTATCGAGCTATGAATATAAAAGTCGTTATGCACTGGAAGAGATGGTTGAAAAACATGATGTTGGTATAAGTCATTCGATAAAAACGAAAGAAACAAATCCTGCGAGATCAGCATGGAGAAAAGTTTTAAATCAGGTCGGTGCAGAAAATGTAGAGCAAACTCTTGCATTATTTGGAAGATATTTAGCACGTTATCCCATTGAAGATCGTGGAGGAATAGATTTTGGCACTCGTGTGAATGAAGGAAGGCCTCATCGTGTTCTTGAAATTGCTCTTCAAGCTCTTCCTACAAATGAAAAAGGAGATTTGATTGAAGTGCATGATGGAAAGAGTTTGCAAGAACGATTGCAAACAGTACGCAGACTCTTGGATGAGGAAAATGTAAGATTGGTGACTGTTTGGGGTGCAGGCCGTCATGGACTCGCTTTGGGAGATTGGATTCGTCAGGCAGCTGGACGTGGAGAAATGATTGATGGAAAATATGTGATTCCTATCATGTTAGGGCATCGTCCTGATTTTACCTACGAACTCAACATGGATGGCAGTAATGAAAAACAACTTTCGGGAATTCCTATCAATGAGCCCGGTAGGTTGGCTTTACGAGCCGCACACCCTCGTCAAAATAAAGCATATCTAGCTCTTGCTGAAACAGTGATTGTGACTTTGCCCTCTACAGAACTTAAAAAGGAATTGAGTGATGAAGTGATCAGAAATATGGATTCACGCACTCAGTTTATTTTTGCCATTAAATCAGTGTTGGATCGTGGAGAAAGTATTCCTGGATACGTGATGGAAAGATTGGCCCGTTTGGGTCGCTTTGATTTAATGCTGAATGCTGCTTTCCAATCGGGTTTGGGTTTTCCTAAGGAAATGTTTGGTAGACTAGCTCCCGATGCTCCCGTGAACCTTGCAGTAGATGCTATGACAGTAGAAGCGGCTGTAAGGGCTTCTAAAACATTGATTGGAGACCGGGCGGAAATTGCTACATCGAGTCCACAAAAAAGAACCTTAACGAGTAATAATAAAAGAATTGATGCAGGAGTGTTGGTTTTTAAAGGAGCCTACGGTGGTTTTATTAAAAACTTTATTTCGCCTTGGGTGGGCTATCGTCTGATGGATTATTATGTTCAAAATCTTCCTCATGTGACTTCAACGATGATGAGAAGTAAGTTGGCTGATTTACAAGCAGAAGCAGTGGAGCTCTCAGAAAGAATTTTCAATCACTTTGAAGCGGCCGCGATTCATCGAGAGATGGATAAAGTGGTAGCAGCAATGGACGCTTCAAGCTCAGGAGAAGAATCTTCTGAAAGAAGACAATCTCGAGAATGGACAGATAAAGTACGCAATCGTCTTACTAAATATAGAGATCGTGTGACGGCTACGGAAGATTTGTTGGGTTGTACCCGTATTCGAGATATGGATGTGTATATGAGGATTGTGGGTGATTTGCTCGAGGCAAGAGGACTCACCTTCGAAAGGCGTTTGAGTGAACTCACGGCTCGAGTTCGCTCGCTTGCCTCAAGTACTAACTTTGCTTATGGATTGCTGGAGCCTATTTATCTTGAATTAGTTCGTAAAGGGATGTTGGTAGAGCGCCCAAAAAGAGATTTTACGACCGAAGGCATTAATGGATTACCCAATGCAGAAGCAAGATGGGGAAGTCGGCCTGAATTTGTGAAGGAAACTCTGGCTTGGGTACATCCAGCGATAGAGCCTCGAGGTCAGCCAGCCTTGCATAGTAGCGGATTAAGATTGCATGTACTTCGTGTGACTCGAGACTTGATTGATGAAATGGAAAATCATACGCATCCAATCGTATTAAATCAATTGACCGCAAAGAATCAGCGTTCCCATGTTCAGGAGATGCAAAGTCTTGGAAAAGAAATGATCTCCAGACTTCGTCGAGAAATGACTCTTTTCCCGCCAGCAAGTGATGATCTTGCTACTAGAATTCAAACGACACTGCTTGATTTTGATCGTTTTCTGCTCGATGGAGAAAAATTAATGAAAGGTCTCGATTATTCTCAACCAGAAACAACTGTTGCCATCAAAAAATATGTAATCCAATTTAGAAGAGTGTTGACTAAAGTTCGTGAACAATTATCTGGAAATGAGGACTGGATCGAAGAAAAGGCTATGGATGACATTCGAGAAAACATGACGCAGGCCCTGCAACATTTAAGGGGTTCTCAGCCTCAATGAGAAGCTTTCACCCCTATTTATTTTAATAAAAGTTACATTTTGTAAAAGTTTGATTAAATCAGTTCTGTGGAACAGCGCTTGCATCATTATAGGGCGACTTTGCAGAAGGGGGCAAAATGGCCGTTCCAAATCCGCTTCAAAACGGATCGAAGGTTTCAAATTCATTAGTGCATTCAGCGACTTCCTTTTTTACGGACCTTTTAAAGTCCAGTAATGGAAATTCGCCTGAAGCAGGGACTTCAGTTCCCAACTCGTCTGATTCTGACAAGTCAAAACAAGCCTTAGCATTATTAAACAGCAGTCAAACATTGGGCAGCACATTGCTTCATCGAGCCCAGATTTTCACAGAGCAGGCTGTGAGAGTTTTGGGTTTAAGCACACAATTGTGTGTACAAAATATTCGTCGAGAAATTGCACTTTCACAATTGCCTCCTGAAGTCAGAAAAGCTTTTGAGAATCGTGCGGGCATTGATCGCTTGAATACAGCGATTCAAAACACAGAGAATCGCATCAAGCTTTTGGATTATTTATCGAAAGATACTCAGATGTCTTTTACTCAAAAAGAAGGCATTCTGAAAATTTTGGTAGAAGACCTGGCTCAAACTCAACAGAAGATTTTAAAAGAAGAAGATCTGATCGCGCCTGAGTTCAAAGATACTGAATGGTTGAAAATGTTGGGTGAAGAAGAAACAGTGTATTCAGAAAAAACCTACACAGAAACTTCAATAGAAAGATACAACAACGATGATGCTGTTGGATCAGTAGGAAAAGATCTGAAAGCTCCAGGAGATTTTGTTCATGAAAGAGAAAATCCCTATATTCTCAATATCAAATCTGATGCGAAAGTTTTAGAAAACAAACACGAAGTAGATCATTATAATTACTCAGGTCTTATAGATCACTTGCAACAATGGGCTTTGAATCAGAAACATGCTCAAGTGATGCATTTAAAAATGCGAATCGTGGGAGAGTTGAAATCTGCTGGACTGGAGCATCTTCCACAAAATGAGATTCCAGAGCTTTATGCACGTTTACGTTCTTATGGAGATCAGATTTCTTCCACCCAAGTGCAGTCAGAATTAGATCGTGCTAGTCTTCGCCAACCGATCGATACACAAATTGAAATCACTCACCAAATGGCCCAGAAACTTTTTGAAAATGGAGAAAAAATCGGGGGCTTTGTTGAATTAGAAGCAGGATTTACGAAAGCCAAACAGCTCTATGATCAGGGAAAATATTCTGAAGCGAAAGCCGTCTTTATCGAGAATTATAAAAATCCTCTACGAGAAAAACTGGCGCTTCGTTTCAAAGAAATAGTGGATGCTGAAATCGAAAAGAATAAAGTGTCTTACACGGTTTCCCTGGCTTTGATTACGGTAGCGGCTGTGGGCGCAACTATTTTGACAGATGGTTTGGGTACTGCTTTTGCAGTTCGCGGAATGCAATGGGGATTGGGAGAGTTTTTTTGTAATGCCACTTTGTTTTATGCTTCTCACGAAGCGTTAACGATGGGCTATGAACATCTGACAGGACGTGAAGTACATATAAAAAATTTGAGTGAGCATGGGGTGGATTTGCTTTTCAACTATGGAATGTTTGGTGCTTTGGGAAAAAGCATGTCAGCTTTTCAAAAGGGAGTGAAGGAATCATTAGCCCTTAAATATTTTGAAAAAACAGGCAAAGTTTTAAATGAGACTGAAAAAGATCTTTTGTTTGCAAGATATGTGAAGGAATCAGGTCTGAAAGATAAATTAGTTTTTTACTCCAAACAATACGGGGTTGAGTACACTACTTTAATGGGTTGGAACACTTTTGAAACCACAGCACGTGGAGCTTTGGAGGGTCACTTCGATCCTTTGGCCGCCCTTGGATCTACTTTGAGTGCTGGTAACTTGAGCGAACAAGCTTTGTTTTTAATAGGCTTGAAGATGGGTTCTTGGGCTGCGCGTCCTGTGACTCGTTTTGTTAATTTTGAAATTGAGAGATCAATTTTAGGGCCTGAAAGAGCAGCTCAGCTTCGTGACCTAGGAAAATCTTTTGAAGACCTTCAAAAAGAATATATGGATTTTTTAGGTAAGGCCGAAGTGGATTCCACTTTGTTCAATAGCTCCACACATCATGATTTGTTAAGTCGATATCAAGGTTTGCTGGAAGCTCGTCAAAGAGTGCTCACGACTCTTCCTGCGGATTTAATTCGTGAGGACGAAGTTCGAGATTTGAGCGGAGATATCTCTCTTCTGGAAGCGAGAAGGATAGATCCTTATCCTTTGATTCAATCTCTGAAAAATCCTTTTGCTCAGGAAATTGCTCCTTCAGGTTTTGCGGGTGCATACGACTTAGTCAGTAAAGCGATTGAAAACTATCTTTTGATACGTACTTGGAATGCGAAAGAAGTTTTAGCTGTAAAAATGGAAGCTCTGAGATTGGGTCAACAAAGTGGAAAGTTTCAAGCGGTGACAGACCCCAGTTCAATTGGAATACACCAAGCTATTGATGTGATTCGAGAGAGAATCACCACTCTTCGTGATTATATGTCTGCACATCCCAAAGCGATTCCAGAACACTTTCCCTTATTTGAGAAAATCAAGGAAATGGAAAGACTTAAGCAAGAGGAAGTTCAGACAAAGCCAGTTGAGGTTTCTGCTCAGAATTCAATTTCTTGGAATGTGCTTGCTGAAAGGCTGAATCAAGGAGCGAGTGAAGAATCTCTTGCACAAGAAATTAATGGCAGCGTCGCAACAGGGGGGGTGAGCGATATCAGGCTTGCTCGAAAAGTGATTTCTGTTCTTCAAGATATTGAAGCTGTAAAACAAAATCCTCATGATCAATTAAGTAGGAGATTTGCCTTAAATAAAAGGATTGAAGAAACTCTAGTGGTGAGAGGTGTTAATTTGAAAGCAGAGGATTATGTTAAACTTCTAGATTACTCTTCCAGTTCAGGAGCAGAATTCTTGAGTCGTGCTTCTAAATTAGGTCATATTAAAATTAAAATATTATCGGAAACTGAGTTTAGTGCTCAGCTTCGAAAAACACAGGCTCATCCTGAATCATTGGACCCTTCTTATCAAGTAAAGGCCTATTACAATCATGCCGATAAAACGATTGTCCTAAGGCAGCTACCTTCTTTTGACTTGGGAGATACTCACTCTCGTTTAAAAGCCACTGCTGAAGTAAGAGAAAGATTGGGCAGTTTGATTCATGAAGGCGAGCATTGGAGCCACTTTAATGGTTACTTTGAAGGCAGAGAATCAAGAAGTAGCGCATTAAATCCGAATTCAGGAGATCGCCAGACTTTGATCGTCGCAGAAATGATGGCTTATTTGGAACAAAGCCGTTGGGAAGCATTGAATGGTGATTCTAGAAATATTCAAAAAACTTCTTTAGAAGGTAAAAATCTGGCTCAATACTATCGAGATTTTATTGGAAAGCATTATTTCAAAGAGTAAGCACCGGTTACTTTTTATAAGTGCTTGAAAAGTATAAGTCTCGTTTGACAAGGTTCTGAAGAAACATTATTCCCTAGTCATGTCTGCAAATCATCGTCTTTTTCTGCTCGATGCTTCTTCCTATTTATTTCGCGCCTATTTTGCGATTGGTCACCTTTCGAATTCCAAGGGAATTCCCACCAATGCCACCTACGGCTTTACTCAGATGCTTTTACGTTTGATTAAGGAACAAAAACCGACTCATTTTGTAGCGGTGTGGGATCGACCCGAACCTACTTTTAGAAAAGAGCAGTTTGAAGCTTACAAGGCACAGCGTGAAGAGATTCCTCAAGATCTTCCGGAGCAAATTGATTGGATTAAGAAAATTCTGAATGCAATGCAAATCCCTACTTTAGAAAAAGCTGGTTTTGAAGCGGATGACATCATCGGCACGATCGCGAAACGTTTAGAAGGTCAAGGTTACGATATTGTCATCGTGACCGGTGACAAAGATTTGATGCAACTGGTGAATAATAAAGTGTGTTTGCTCGATACTATGAAAGATAAATGGACTCGTCGCGAACAGGTGATTGAGCGTTTTGGTGTGGGTCCTGAAAAAGTGATCGATGTCTTGGGTTTGGCGGGAGATACCAGCGATAACATCCCAGGAGTTCCTGGAATTGGTGAAAAAACAGCTTCTGCTTTGATTCAACAGTATGGTTCGGTGGAAAATCTTTATGAACATTTGAATGAATTAAAAGGAAAAAGAAAAGAAACGTTAGAACAAAATAAAGAGGCTGCTTTTTTATCTAAAAAATTGGTGACCATTCATTGCGATGTTCCGATTGAATACAAAATTGATGATTTTGATTTGAGCGAGCCAAATCAAGATGAGTTGAATGCGATTTTTAAAGAACTCGAGTTTACTCGTTTGCTGGATTATTCCAAAAGCTCTTCTCACGAATCTTCGATAGATCGTTCAAAATATCAATTGGTGAACACCGTAGAATTGCTTCAAAAACTTGTTCAGGAATTAGCAGAGGCAACTCAAATTTCAATCGACACTGAAACGACTTCTCTCAATGTACGTAAAGCTGAGCTGGTCGGTATTTCAATCTCCTCAGGACCTGGAAAGGCCTACTATATTCCCATGGGGCATTATGATCCAAATATTCCTCAATTAAATAAAGATGAAGTGCTGAGTGATTTGAGAAAAGTATTTGAATCCGAAAAAATTGGTAAAATTGCTCAAAACTTTAAATTTGATTATGAAATTTTAAGACAGTCAGGTGTGGAAGTGAAAGGTCTTTGCTCGGATACTATGCTAGCTTCGTATTTGCTGGATCCCGCAGCTAGTCATAACCTCGATTATTTGTCCCAAACTTATTTGAATCATAAGATGATTTCTTTTGCAGAAGTCACAGAAGCTAAAAAAGAAGCCAATTTTGCGGAAGTACCCATTCAGAAAGCTTTGGAATATTCTGCAGAAGATGCAGATGCTGCATTTCAACTTTCACAAATTCTAATTCCTAAAATCAAAGAAAATGATTTGGAAAAAGTTTTTTATGAAATCGAATTGCCCTTGGTGAAAATTTTAGCGGGGATGGAGTTGACAGGAATTAAAATTGACCGACCGTATCTTCAAAACCTTCAAAGTGATTTTGCTCAAAGATTAAAAGTTTCAGAAAAGAAGATTTACGAGCTCGCAGGAAAAGAATTTAACATTAATTCACCCAAACAATTGGGACAAATTTTGTTTGAAGATTTAAAACTGCCAGTTCAACGCAAAACCAAAACAGGTTATTCCACTGATGTAGATGTTCTCACTGAACTTGCGAAGATGCACCCGTTGCCTGAAGAAATATTATCTTATCGAAGTCTCACTAAATTAAAATCAACCTACATCGATGCGTTACTGGAAATTGCAGATTCTCAAACAGATCGAGTTCACAGTTCTTTCAACCAAACCATTGCTGAAACCGGAAGACTTTCGAGCTCAGATCCGAATATGCAAAATATTCCGATTCGTACGGAGGAAGGAAAAAAAATCAGGGAAGTTTTTATTGCAGAAAGTGGTTTCACATTATTGTCAGCAGATTATTCTCAAATCGAATTAAGAGTGTTAGCACATTTATCAGAAGATCCCGCTTTGATTGAAGCTTTTGAAAAAAATCTAGATGTACATCGTTTGACTGCTTCCAGTATTTTTTCTCTCCCGGAAGAACAAATCACTACTCAAATGCGTGGTGTAGGAAAAACAGTGAACTTTGGAGTGATTTATGGTCAAAGCCCTTTTGGATTGTCAGGCCAGTTAGGCATTCCCCAAGCAAAGGCCAAGGAATATATTGAGCAGTATTTTTTAAAATATCCTAAAGTTCAGGCTTATCGTGAACAGGTCTTAAATGCTGCTCGTGAAAAGGGAGAGGTGAGAACCTTATTTGGCAGGCGCCGCTTGGTGGCGGATTTGAGCAGTAAAAATCCTAATATTCGATCCTTTGCGGAAAGAATTGCTTTTAATACAGTCATTCAAGGAACGGCGGCAGATTTGATTAAGCTTGCCATGATTCATATTGATCAAAAAATTTCAGAAAGTCATCTCAGCTCTCGAATGCTTTTACAGGTTCACGATGAATTGGTATTTGAAGTAAAAGAAAGTGAAATTGAAGTAGTGAAAAGTTTGGTGAAAGAGTGTATGGAAAAAGTTGCATCATTTAAAGTTCCTCTTTTGGTGGAAGTGGGAGTAGGGAAGAACTGGAATGAAGCTCATTAAAGACGAAAGGCAAGAAAAGAAATGTCATCTGCAATTACAAATAATGTAAAAATTGAAGTGGAAAGCGAATATCTTACAGATCGTTCAGATATTGAGAGAAGTTATTATTTTTTTGCTTATCATGTCACTATAACAAATGATGGAGAGGAATCGGTTCAGCTCCTCTCTCGTCACTGGATTATTACCAATGCAAACGGGATTGTAGAAGAAGTGAAAGGTGCAGGAGTCATTGGTGAACAACCTGTTATCGAGCCAGGTGATTCCTATGAATATAGTAGTTTTTGTCCTTTGAATACTTCAGTGGGGAGCATGGAAGGTACTTATCAAATGGTCAGTGAAAGTGGGGAAGCTTTTGATGCAATTATTGAACCTTTCAGGCTGGCCTGTTCTAAAGAGATGTTTCACTAAAAGCTAATTTTCAACCCGAACTTAAATCCATTACCAATACCAATATGGGTATTAGGGTCTATTTTGTAGCCCAGGCTTTCTTTAAGCTTAATAGCGCTTAGGTTTATGCCTGCTGTTGGGGATTTGAGATGGCTGTGTTTTTGTTCATTGTGAGCTTTTTGACTTTGATTTTCTTGGGCTTGTAGGGGAGTGATGAAAGCGAGAATTAGAAGAAATCCAAAAATTTTTGCTTTCAAGTGAGCCATATCATTTTTATAAGCAAATAAAATGCCACTAAAAAATTAATAACTTTGTATAAACATGTCTTAACAGGTCTTAACAATTTTATCGCCAAAACACTGCTTTAGTGATCTAAAGTGAGGATGTGAGTCATGGTTTTTTGACAGCGCTTGAGGTCTTTATTACCCGCTCAGGTGAGAGTTGAAGAACTTTGACTTTTAAAATGATCTTGTTAAACAGAAGTCTCATATTTCATTTTAATTTATGAGAAAATAGAACTGGATGGGAAAGGCTGAATATGAAGAATTTAAAGGAAAACTTATTGGAACTCATTCGTAAGACCTCCACGGAGCTTCCCGCAGATATTACAAGAGCTATTGAGCAAGGCATGAGCAAGGAAACTCCTGGTTCTCAAGCTTATCATGCCCTGGAAATTATTCGTAAGAACATTGACTTAGCTCAAGGTCACTCTCAGCCTCTTTGTCAGGATACAGGAGCAATTCTTTTTTATGTGGAGGCACCTAAAGGGTTTGATCAAATCGTTTTTGAGCGTGAAGCTCGTAAGGCCGTCGTCATGGCAACTAAAAAAGGTTACCTTCGCCAAAATTCTGTAGATTCGATTACGGGTCATAATTCAGGAAACAACTTAGGCCCCGGAACTCCTGTTTTTCATTTTCATCAGGCGACTCGCAAAGATGTGAGCGTAAAATTAGTATTGAAAGGGGGAGGTTGTGAGAATGTGGGCGCGCAATATTCTTTGCCCGATGCTCGTTTACAAGCAGACAGAGATCTTGAAGGGGTGAAGAAATGTATTCTGGATGCAGTTTTGCAGGCTCAAGGAAAAGGTTGTGGGCCTGGCATCTTAGGCGTTGCTATAGGAGGAGATCGCTCGACTGGCTATGCGTATTCAAAAGAACAATTTTTACGTTCTCTGACAGATGTAAATCCAAATTCTGTATTAGCTCGCCTGGAAGATGAAATGTTGAAAAAGGCAAACCAATTGGGAATTGGTCCCATGGGCTTTGGTGGAAAAACGACTTTACTTGCCTGTAAAGCGACTGTGCTGAATCGTTTGCCTGCTTCATATTTTGTGACGGTTTCTTATATGTGTTGGGCTTTTCGCAGACAGGGTTTTGTATTAGTGAATACGGGTAAGATTAAAAAATGGCTGTATTAAAAAAATAGGAAGAAAAGTTAACTGTTTTTCTTCACAGAGGATTAAATATGAGCATTCGTTTAGAAGCGCCTTTTACAGAAGATAAAATTCGCTCTCTCAAAGTGGGAGACATGGTTTTGTTGAACGGAGTTTTATACACCGGTCGTGATGCGGTTCATAAGTATCTTCATGATGGTGGCACTCTTCCAATTTCTTTGAGGGATCAAATTATTTATCATTGTGGTCCTGTCGTAGTGAAAGAAAAAGATCAATGGGTAGTGAAAGGCGCTGGCCCTACCACTTCAAGTCGTGAAGAACCTTATCAGGCGGAAATTATCGAAAAATTTGGAATTCGGGGAGTGATTGGTAAAGGGGGAATGGGTCCAAAAACTCTCGAAGCACTCAAAAAATTTGGAGCGGTCTATTTTCATGCGATTGGAGGCGCTGCTCAGGTCTTGGGTGACTGTGTGAACAAGGTATTGAATGTTCACATGTTAGAAAAATTTGGAAGCCCGGAAGCTATTTGGGAATTACAGGTGATCGATTTTCCTGTCGTGGTGACGATGGATAGTCATGGACATTCGCTTCACAAAGATATTTTTGATAAATCTAAACAAAAATATGATGAAATTTCTCAGCATCTTTAGTGAGAATAAAATGCTCTGACACGTCTGAGCGCAAGGCCGCCATCGAAGTCGCCCTGACGGTATCCTTCAGTGAGTTGTCTAAACATTACATCACCTATTTGCTGGCGAGCATCATCTCCCCGACAAAACAAGTGGAGTGATCTCCAGAGTGATCTCATCGAGACGTTTTGATTGCTTTGGATAACTTGTAATGCTTCTCGTCCAGATGAAAACGCTTCAATATCTCTATAGACTAGAGACTGGCTCCTATAAATATCACTGCTTTCTTCTTCATTGATGGCTTCTTCTAACCAGTCCGTAAAATATTGAAACCTACCACGATTCGAAAATCGATTGGCAGGAGTACAACCACTCAGCTCTCGCATGCGCGTCGAAAACAAGTGCATGTTTTCATGCACAATTGTTTCATAAGCCAGATGAGGGCTATTGCGATCAATGGCAATAAAAGCTTTGCGTAACTCTATGCGATCAAAAACATTGGCGCATCCTAATAAGGGGTCTCGAGTATGGCAGAGTATGGCAAGTCGATCATCGGCAACTGTAACCAGTTCAGGTCTGAAATTTTGAAGACCTTCAGTGTGTATTCCCCATCTCATCGCTTCATTCTGAATAAGGTTTTTTACTCGGTTTTGGGCACGAGGATTTAAAACAATATGAAGATAGGCAACGGCAAGGCTTTCAGTGCCTCTGATATAGGCTGAATAAGGAGTAGAGCCATTCCGAAGATTTTGATTATTTAATCGGGTGATCTCCTGATGGGTGATGGGATGTAATGACATAGTGAAAAGATTTTCAATCTCTCGTAAATAATTTTCTATGGCAGCAGGATTCCGTTCTCTTAAAACCCGTCTTTGTATTTCTAATAATTGTTGGCAAAGAAGAATCAAATTGTTTGCGCTACTGCCTTCAATTGCTTTTAAAATTAACATTTTTTGAAGAGGAAAGGACAAGTTGGAAAAATCTGTTTCCTGGGCCACTTCTTCAATTCGATGATAAACATTTCGATTGGTAATTTGATCAAGGTTTTCAATATAAGAAATGACTTCTATGTCGGCCACGTCTCTTAATCGGGGTCTGGCCATAGGCGTATCATTACTTAAATTAGGTGCAGGTATTGTGGGTGTTTGGGGACTTTCAGAATCATTTTCATTATCTGTTACATTGGGTGTATAGAAACCCCAGATTACTCCTGCTGAAAGAGCCACCAGATCGCTGTCATCGCAAACCGCTGCATTTCGTGAATGTGGGAGTCGATCTGGAGAAACTCTCACATCTGCACAAAACTCATGTTGATAAGAAAGAGCTGTGAAAAAACCTAAACCAGAGAAAAGATTTGCATTCAAATAAATGGTGGCTCCCGCTTGAGCGGTGGTCCCATTCAGCCTTAGATTTTCTTGAAGTGCTCCTTGAGTTCTATTTTGGTCAAAGAGCCAACCCAGACCCCCAGTTGCCCTAAAATCAAGGCTTAAAAAATCAGTAACTTGTAATCGATATCCGAAGTTTAGGTTTAGGCTAAATCGATCGCTAAAATTGGATTGTATATTGCTTCCTGCAATCAGATGGGGGTGCATGCGCCAACTGAATTGGGCTTGTGCCTCAAAAGACTGTCCAGGGCTGAACACTCCTCCTGCAGCAATTTCAAATCGATGGTAAGGTAATTGAAAAGGATTTGACGATACACGAAAGGGCGGATTCATCTCTATAAGCTCCAAGATAAAAAGTGTGCCCTTTGATAAAAAACTTTATCGGCTATGTTTGATAAGAGTTGCTTGCTGGAGTTTTGCTATCGAGAAGATTTGGCTCGCTTGATTTCTTCTTCAATGAGCAGTTTAAGTACCACAGGATTATACCAATCCTTAAAGACTCTGCCATTGAGAATCACCATGGGTGTGCCCTGAAGGCCTACACTTTTGCCGGCTTCAATATCAGCTAAAATTTTAGCTTTTGTTTCTTCAGAGTTGAAGCATTCATCAAATTTTTGAACGTTGATGCCAGCTCTTTGCGCATATCCTTTTAATTGGTCCATGCTAAATTTGCCTTGGTTTTCAAAAAGCAAATCATGATAGGGCCAAAACTTGCCTTGATTTTGCGCACACAAACTTGCTTTTGCGGCATCGCAAGCATGTTCATGCAAATCACGTTGCATGTAGGGGTTACAATTTTTATCGAGGGGGTAATTTATAAAGTATAAAGCGACATCTTTTTCAAATTCTTTCAATCGGGGTTTTAAATTGAGAGCCGCTTTTTTACAGAAAGGGCATTCAAAATCACTGAATTCTACAATGGTAACAGGTGCACCTTGTGTACCCCAGAATGCTTTACCTTTTAAGTCTAGAGTTGGAAGCGGTTTTTGTGCGTAGAAAAAATCGAGATAAGCTTTACGATCGAAATCTTCTAAGTCGGCGGCATATTTATGTTCCTTCGAATAAAGGATAAATGAACTGAGTCCGATAATCACAAACGCAAATAAAATTTGAGAGAAAAAATTAGGTTCGAAATTTAAGGTATTTGATTTGCCAAAGATTTTCTTTAAGTAGTTCATGATAAAGTTTCCTGTTTGTAAAAATGAAATTCCTAGAATTTTGTAGAGAAGTATTAAATTTCCAATACTGATTAAATAAAGAGAAACACAAAGAATGCACCAGGTTCCTAAGATGAAAGAACTGACACCTGCCAGATAGATCGAAAAGAAGAAGGCAGGAATGGTCATAAAGAAAGGTAAAGCGAGACTTGCTTTGCTTGACTCAGTTACAATGCGCGCATAAATCGAAGCCAGACAAAGATATAAAAAATAGATTAATCCTAGACCTGCGACAGGAAAAGGCCCTAATTTTGAAAAGCTACTCATATTGACGATATCGCAGTCAAACTTTCCACCCATCGAACAAAAACTAGGGGCTGTAAAACCTTGGGTAAGGATTTTAAAATGATGAACAGTTAAGTAGAGGGAAATCCCTAAACCAATGAGTGAGAAAAAAATAAGCAGATTAATTTTTCGTGTTTGCATGGGGGGGAGCTTACACAAGGATATTTCTCTAGACAAGAAATTAAAAAAATCTGGATTTCATTTCAAACTTGAGTAGGATGCAAAAATGAACTTAAGAGCCCTTATCCCTTTACGTAATAAAATTGATCAAATAGACCAACAGATACTCAAGCTTCTTTCCGAACGTGGCAAGCAGGTGGTGAAGATTGGCAAGATCAAGCAAAGCCAAGGCTCTAACTTTCATGTTCCCGAGCGAGAAAGTAAGCTACTTGAAGCCTTAAAAAAAGCTAACCGAGGCCCCTATACTAATGAAGCAATAGAAACGATTTATCGAGAAATTCTCTCAGCTTCTTTAGCTTTAGAGTCTCCTTTAAAAGTAGCATTTTTAGGTCCAGAAGCTACTTTTACTCATTTGGCAGGGGTGAAACGCTTTGGTCTTTCGGCAGAATTTGTTCCTCAAACAAGTTTAGCTAAAGTTTTTCAGGAAGTGAGTTTGGGAAAAGCCAATTATGGAGTGGTGCC
>CAYYEM010000012.1:0-16014 GCA_964470915.1 uncultured Pseudomonadota bacterium | reverse complement strand
TTATCGGATTTGTCGCTATGGCGGTTAGATAGAAAGAGAATTTTATTCGACTCCTTCGACCATTCATAAGGAAAATGTTGGATGGTTTCACTGAGCAGCTTTGTGACAGGCGCATGTGAGTTGTCTTCTACATTATATAGCCATAAATTATAAGCGGGAATACTTACATCGCTACCATCAGGTTTTCGATTTGAAATATAAACAATTTGTTTTCCATTGGGAGACCAAAGTGGATGATAGTTTGTGCTGTTATCAAGGGCGGTTAGCAAAGTGAGTTGGCTGGAATTTGTAGTGAGGGTCCAGAGTTTTTGATTGTTGCGTGCAGGTAATAAATCATTTCCGTCTCGGGGTAAATTAGAAGTGAAGACAAATTTGAGGCTATTACTTGACCAGTCATAGTCTGAAACGCTGGCTCTTTGAAAACGGGTAACTGCCTGCAGATGAGTGCCATCAGGATCTATCATCCAAATATTCAAAATATTTCCCTGACGTAAATTTTCAATGCTTGGATTTATATTCGACAAAAAGGCGATTTTATTTCCATCGGGAGACCATTGGGCTTGAGTAAGAGTGGTGCGAGTTTCAAAACGGGTGAGGGGATGCAAATCACCGCCGTCACTATTCATGATCCAAAGATTTAAACTTGGATTTTCAGGATCTTGATTGGATCCATTCAAATTTCGAGAAGATAGAAAAATAATTTTTCTGCCATCTGGAGAATATTGGGCTGTTTCCCAATGAGAGAAAGTTTCTTGTACCTTAGACTGAGTAAGAGCCTGGAGGTTACTACCGTCGATACTCATCAACCATAAATTGTTTGGGCCAGCTTCATTGCTGTTTCCTAGGGGACGGTTAGCCCAAAAAAGGATTTTGCTTTTATCGGGTGAGATTTGGGGTTTGAAACTTGTAAATCGATCTTGATAAGCGAGGGCTTTTAAGTTGCCCCCATTGTTTTGAACGGACCAGATATTCAGGAGGCCCAGCTCCTCAGAGTTAGGTTTTAAATTACTATCTAAAGCCAGGATGCTTTCAGGGGGCAGGCTGCTTGCGGGCACAATTTCAGCCCCTGATATTGCTGAGTTAGAGCTGCTGCCAGGGCCATTACAGGTAAAATAGGGCTGACTGGAAGAAGCCAGCAGTAAGCCCATGAGTAAAAAGTGTTTAAACATAGGAAATAGAGTCCTCTTTCAAAAAAGTTATCGTCTAAAAAATATCATAAGTTTCGAGGGAATTGCTTGATTTTTTAGCAGATTTTAGGCTTTATGTAGCCATGAAAAAATTTATATTTTTACTTTATAGTCTCTTTTTTTCACTCCCATTAATTTCTTATGCATTAGATCCTGTAGCTCCTAAAGCGGATAGAGCTTTTGGTTTTTTTAAGGTGGAGACCCCCCAAAGTTCTGATACATGTGAACTTTTGCGTTTGAACCCAGCTCACCCTCCTTATAAAACAAGCTGCCAACCTAATACCATGATGAGTGTGCCTGTGGGTGAGTATCAGCTTAACATTCGCATGCAAGAGTATAGCTGGAATGAAAAAGTGAATATTCATCCTACCGAATATACTTCAATTGCGGTGTTGGGTTATGGAAATTTACTTGTGAATAGTCCACGCGCAACAGATTTTGTCGAAGTGATAAACTCACAAGGTAAAGAAGTGGCCCAATTTGGGGTCAATCAAGTGAAGACAATTCCTGTGGGTTCTTATGAAGTAAAAGTGAAATCGAAAGGGGTTCAGGCTTCGATGAATAAAGTAGTAGTGATTGCGGATAAAACTCGAGAGCTGATTGTTAGCTACCCATGAAGAATTCCAAGTTTCTCTTTCAAAATGTGGTGGTCATTGGCCTCGGTTTAATCGGAGGCTCTTTTGCTCTGGAACTTAAAAAAAGAAAATTAGCAGCTCGAGTGATCGGTGTATCGCGCTCTTCAGTAAATCGCCAAGAAGCTCTTCGTAAAAAAGCGATTGATGAAGCTCAGACTCAGGTAGGCGTCTTTCTCAAAAACGCAGATTTAATTCTTTTAGCTACCCCTGTAGAAACAATTCAAAAAATTTTAAAACAAATCAAACCCTTTCTTGCCAAGACGACTCTTGTGACCGATGTGGGAAGTAGCAAGTTGCAAATTGTTCAGTGTGCACGAAGCTTGAAAATGTTCCAGTTTGTGGGAGGCCATCCGATTGCAGGCACTGAAAAATCAGGGATGAAAGCAGCTGAGTTGAATCTTTTTCAAAACAAAAAATGGATTTTAACTCCTGCGAACAGACACCCTGCTTTAGGCACTTTGAAACAATTATTAAAAAGAATGGGTGCGGAGGTATTTGAAATGAAAGCGGAGGAACATGATAAGATTTTAGCTTCAGTTTCTCATCTGCCAAATTTATTAGCTTATGCATTAGCGGGCGTGCAGAGAGATAAAGATCTGAAACAAAAATTAAAGTTTGCGGGTTCTAGTTTGAAAAGCATGACTCGTGTTGCTTCCAGTCCTCCTGAAATGTGGCGCGATATTTGTTTGAGTAATGCGAAAGAGATTTCTAAAGCTTTGTCTGCTATGCAAAAAACTCTTGGAGATTTTAAAAAAGCGGTGGATCAGAAAAATCCAAAAAAACTGATGGCTCTTCTAGAACAGGGTCGACGCTTTCGTCAGGAATTAGAGAAGAAAAAATGAAATCAATGATTGTTGAACCACAGCATCATCCTTTGCAAGGAAGTCTTGAAATTCCAGGAGACAAATCAATTTCACATCGAGCGATTATTTTTGCTTCTTTAGCAGAAGGGCATAGCCGTATCCATCATCTGCTTGAAGCAGAAGATGTGCTGTGCACGATTGATTGCTTTCGAGAGATGGGAGTTAAAATTGAAAAACAGGGAGAGGTTTGGAATGTTCAAGGGGTGGGTCTTCGAGGTTTAAAGAAGCCTTCAAAAATTTTATGGTGTGGAAACTCTGGAACCGCAATGCGCTTATTGCTTGGAGTTTTAGCTGCGCAAGATTTTGAAAGTTCTTTAACTGGAGATGCTTCTTTAAATAAACGTCCTATGAAACGAGTGACAGATCCACTCACGCAAATGGGCGCCCATTTTTCTTTTACAGGTGATGGGACAGATCAACGCATTGTGCATGTGAAGGGCGGAAATTTAAAAGGGATTCATTACAAAAGCCCTGTGGCCTCTGCTCAAGTCAAGTCAGCTATTTTATTGGCAGGGCTTTGGGCAAATGGTGAAACCATTGTAGAAGAGCCTACTTTATCGAGAGATCATTCAGAACAAATGCTTTTAGGTGCTGGGGTGTCCTTGAAGCAATCCTTGAATGCTGTAGCCTTGAAAGCGCCTTCCAAAATTTTATTTCCTGAGGAATTTACAGTTCCTGGAGATATCTCATCAGCAGCTTTTTTTCTAGTGGCTGCGCTTTTGGTGCCGGAGTCTCATTTAATTCTTCGTCATGTAGGATTAAATCCGACTCGTTCAGGCATTCTTGATGCACTTCAATCGATGGGGGCTTCTCTTCAAATTGAAAATGAACAAAATAGGGCAGGAGAAAAAGTAGGGGATATAAAAGTTCATTTTTCAAATCTCAAAAGAATTAAGATTCAGGGAGATATTATCCCACGTCTCATTGATGAAATTCCTATTTTAGGGGTAGCCGCTTCCTTTGCAAAGGGAAGTAGTGAAATATCTGATGCCGAGGAATTAAGAGTAAAGGAAAGTGATCGAATTAAAGTTTTAGCCCATTTGCTCACCCAAATCGGTGTGACCGTCAGCGAGAAGCAAGATGGATTATTGATTGAAGGCAGGGCAGGAAAAGCTTTTCAGGCGGCAAAAGTACAAAGTTGCGGAGATCACCGCATGGCCATGAGCATGGCTGTAGCGGCTTTGGTGGCAGAGGGTCCCATTGAGATACAAGACATTGAATGCGTAAACACCTCTTTTCCTTCTTTTTGGCATAGTCTTATGACGCTCGGTGTCCAATGTCGAAATAGTTGATTTGTATACAAAAAAGCCTTTGACAATCCAAAAATTAAAGGACTATATTGCCGACCTCTTTGCCCAGAAGGGCAATACAAAGGAGGAATAAGTATTTACATGAATGTAACAACACAAGATTTCGAAAAGTTATTCGAGCAAAGCCTTAAGGTGGCCAAACCTGGGGAGCTCGTTAAAGGTACGGTCGCAAAAGTTTTACGCGACTATGTTTTGGTCGATATTGGATTTAAATCCGAAGGTCAAATTCCCATAGAAGAATTTAGAAATTTGGATGGAGAAGTTACGATTCAAGCCGGCGATGTCGTAAGTGTGGTTTTAGAAAACCTAGAAGATGACAATGGCATGGTGGTGATTTCTAAAGAAAAAGCAGATGCCTTAGCCGCTTGGGACAAATTAGCAGAAGCCGAACAACAAGGTATTTCTATTGATGGTGTCATTATTAATAAAATTAAAGGCGGAATGGTTGTGAATGTGGGTGGAGTTCGCGCCTTCCTTCCTGGTTCGCAAATTGATCTTAAGCCTATTAAAAGTTTAGATAAACTGGTTGGCAAAAAATTTAAGTTTAGAATTTTGAAATTGAATCGAGCTAAAGGAAATGTGGTGGTTTCTCGTCGTGCGGTATTGGAAGTTGAAAGAGAAGAAGCCAAAAAAGAACTCCTTTCACATTTACAAGAAGGTCAAGTGGTGGAAGGAATTGTGAAGAACATCACAGACTACGGTGCTTTCATTGATTTGGGTGGTGTAGATGGTCTACTTCATATCACCGATATCAGCTGGGGCCGTATTGGTCATCCTTCCGAACTTCTTCAGGTAAATGCTAAAATCAATGTGCTCATTCTTCGTTACGATGAAGACAGCCAAAAAGTATCTTTAGGATTGAAGCAGCTTAGCCAAGATCCTTGGGATACCGTGAAAGAAAGATATTTGCCTGGTACTCGTGTAAAAGGAAAAGTAGTTAACATTACAGATTACGGCGCTTTCGTTGAACTTGAAGCGGGAGTAGAAGGCTTAGTTCATATTTCTGAAATGAGCTGGACCAAAAAAGTGAAACATCCTTCGAAGTTAGTGAACTTGGGTGATACCATTGATTCAGTTGTATTAGATGTGGATGTTCCTAGTCGACGTATTTCTTTAGGTATGAAACAAATCGAGCCCAATCCTTGGGACGAACTCGCAGATAAATACCCCATTGGAACCAAGATTAAAGGTGAAGTGAAAAATATTACCGATTTTGGTTTGTTTGTTGGAATCGATGAAAATATTGATGGATTAGTGCATGTGTCAGATATTTCATGGACTAAGAAAATCAAACATCCTTCTGAAGTTTATAAAAAGGGTGATGAGGTGGAAGCACTTGTTTTGAATATCGATAAAGCCAACGAAAGAATTTCTCTTGGTATTAAGCAATTAGAAGAAGATCCTTTTGCTCAAGCTTGCAACGCTTTTGCTCCTGGGAAACCCGCAGAAGGAAAAGTAAAAGCTGTTGAAGCAAATGGTGTCGTCGTCGACTTAGGCGTCGAAGTGGAAGGCTTTTTACCTAATAAAGAATTTGAAAGAGATTCTTTAAAAGTGGATGATGCGATTGATGCTGAAGTCACTGGTTTTGATGAAAAAGAGCGTCGTATTTTACTTTCTGTCAGAAAATATAATAAGAATGCTCAAAAAAGAGACTTTGAAGAATTTAAGGCTAAGCAAGGCGAAAGCAGAGCTACTCTTTCGGATATCATGAACAAAGAATAGTTTGCTGGCTTTGCATTTTATAATCCCTTGAATAAAAAAACAGCTTGGATCATTTTTGGTGTTTTTTTCATCTTTCTCTGTTTGGGAGGGATGGGCTTTGTCAGCTTTTGGCTTCTTTTGCTGGGCAGTGATGATTGGCCAGAGCCAAAGGGTGATATTGCTATTGTTGAGATCAAAGGCCCTATTTTTGAATCGGGTCCTATCAATGAAAAACTCGAAAAATATCGTAAAAATGATTCAGTGAAGGCAGTGGTGTTAAGAGTAGATTCGCCGGGCGGCTCTGTAGGTGCTTCCCAGGAAATTTATTCTGAAGTTAAGAAATTAGCTCAAAAGAAAAAAGTGATTGTATCAATGGGAGCAGTCGCTGCCTCGGGGGGGTATTATGTCGCACTTCCCGCCTCCAAAATTTTAGCAAATCCAGGCACTATCACAGGTAGCATCGGTGTTTTGATGGACCATGTGGAAATAGATGAGCTTCTAAAGTGGGCTAAAGTTTCTGCTGAAATATTAAAAGCCGGTTCTTTAAAAGATGTGGGAAGTTCATTAAGAAAGATGAGCCCTGAAGATCGTGCTGTGTTGCAGGGCCTTTTGGACGACATGCATGAGCAGTTTTTAAAAGCGGTTGCTGAAGGACGAAAGATTGATTTGGAAGAAGTGAGAAAAATTGGAACCGGTCGAGTGTATACAGGTCAGCAAGCTCTAGAATTAAAACTCATTGATCAGTTTGGAACCTTGCAAGACGCTATTGATGTGGCTGCAAAAGAAGCAGGGATTAAGGGTGAGCCCGAACTGATTAAGCCTACGAAACCAAAATCACTTTGGTTGGATGTGCTCTTAGGTGGAGAGAGTGAAGAAAAAATTGAATCTTTAACGAGGCGTTTATTGACACCGAAAGCATTGTATTGGGTGTCTTACTGATATAACGAGGGGATTATGAATAAAAGTACTTTGGTTGAACAGGTCGCAGAAAGAATTAAGTCTTTATCACATAAAGAGATTGATGTGATTATCGATGCACTTTTCAGTAAAATGACCAATGCTTTATCGGAAGGTCAAAGAATTGAAATTCGTGGTTTTGGTAGCTTTGAACTTCGTACGCGTCGTTCTCGACAAGGTAGAAATCCAAAGACAGGTCAAACTGTGTTTGTAGAAACTCGCAGGGTTCCTTTTTTTAAAGTCGGTAAGGAATTACGCGAAAGAATCAACAAGTAAAAAACTATGTGAGTGAAAGTGGATTTATTTCACTTGAACGAACAAGAAGCGGGGGTACGGGGAAGACCATCGGGAAGCCCCCGATCATAATAGTAAAATACATGAAACAACTCTGGGCCCCATGGCGAATGCAGTTTATACTCGAGCCTAAAACGAGAGGCTGTGTTTTTTGTACGCTTCCAAAGCAAAAAAAAGATCGTCATAATCTAATTTTATTTCGTGGAAAAAAATCTTTTGTCATTCTCAATAAATACCCTTACAACAATGGTCATCTGATGGTGGTTCCTTATAAGCACACCTCATCTCTTGAAAAACTTCATACCGACACCCGTTTAGAGATGATGGAATTGCTTGTGATTTCTCAAAATATTTTAGAAAAAAAGTTTAAGGCTCAAGGTTTTAATATGGGGATTAATATAGGAAGAGCAGGGGGAGCTGGAATTTTAGGACATATTCATTTTCATTTATTGCCCCGTTGGATGGGCGACACAAACTTTATGCCGGTATTGGCAAATAATAAAGTAATGTTAGAGTATTTGCATGACACCTATGATAGACTGGCACCTGAGTTTTTATTAAAAACAAAAAAGAAAGTGCGAAGGTAAATTATGTTTTGGAGATTTATTAAAGTTTTGCTGGGGGCGGTAATTATTTTTATTATTGGAAATTTTTTAATTTCTAATCTTGATAATACTACTTTGGGTTACCCGCTTCATTTTCAATTCAAAATTCCTCCCTTTTGGGCTTTTGAATCTGTGGGTTTTCCTGTTGGGTTTTTGCTTTTAGCCGCATTTTGCCTAGGAATGATTTTTGCCGCCTTTATTGGGGCTGTCAGCGTTTTCTATCGTTCTCGTGAAATCAAAGCCAAAAACCGTACGATTCGAGAACTGGAAAGAGAAATTGAAGAACTCCGTGCTATCTACGCTTCACAGAGAAGGGAGCAAATGGAGCAGGTGCATTCATCCCCTGTGTCCTCTGCCCTTGAATCCGATGAGCCAAAGATTGAGTAGATTATTTTTTTATTATTTTTTTAATGAATTTTAAGCAGGCGATAGCGTCCAATCTTTTTAAATTACATTCATTTTTTACCACAAGCTTTTTGAGAGCTTTTAATTTTTGTTCGGGAAATAGTTTTTTTTCTGCTTCTTTAAATACGCTTTGATAATTTCTTTGAGGAAAGTAGATTTTATTTGCGATCTTCAAGAGGTTTTGTTTTTCTTTTTGAGAGATGATTTTAAGGTCAACAGCTTTGCTAAAAGCAAACCTCATATTGACTAAAGGATCTGAAGTGGCTTCGAATGTTTTTGAATTATAAGTTATTGCCACTTCATCTTCCGCATCGATTTTTTCGCTTTGATACCATTCGAAAATTTTGCCTACTCCGATCATTCCAAAAGGAGAACATTCCACAGCTTTTAAAGCACCCATACTTGAGGCGCCTACTACATTTATTCCTTCTCTAAGAGCAGACAGAATTTCAAATGAACTTACGGACAGAGTATGATAAAAGGTACCATCTATAATCCCTAAACACTCTATTCCTTTTTCTATAACACGAGAAATATCACCTCTTTTTAAAGGAGGGTAATACTGTGCCTGTAGAATTCTTTTGGCATCTTTTACAGAAAGAGAAGGACCTAAAAATATAGCAATGTTGCTATTTTTGTTATTCACCCAAAATCTCCCTAACATGATCATGGTTTTTTATTTTTATGGGTAAAGATGGAATGCATGCTCTGATGACCGGAATTTTTAGCCGTGGATGAGTAAGATTGAAAATAATAAGGTTTTTGAATCCATTTTTTATAAGTTTTCTTTTGATAATGCTTAGATCTTTTTTAAATGTTTTGTTCGTATAACTATCAATTAATTCAAAACTGCATGAACTCAGATTATTATAATTAGTGTTAGTTGTTTCGAGTATTTTTTTATAGATATCTTCATTTTGCCTGAGTTCTTGTTTGAATTCTATGTCTTCTCGTGTGCCGTTAATAATAGTGAGGCGAGTTTGTATAGCTTCACTAAGAGCACGAATGAGTGCTACTTCTTTGATAAGATGACAGCCACTACCATTACAAATTAAATACGGATCTTGAGTGATAGGGTCATTTATCCAAACTTCAAAGACAGGAATGTTGAAAATATTTTTAAAATATTTAATTTGAGGTGTGATTCCTGACTTTTTTATTTTTTTAATGAGTGAAAGAGCTCTGCGGTCTTTAATACTTTCTAAACTTATGGAATAGCTTTCTATATCATTTTGATCAGGTGAAATAGAGTGCCTTTCTATCACCTCAAGTGTCCCATGAATGATTGCTTCGAGTAATGTGTTTCCTGATGCAAGACCTGTGGTCGAGTGAAATGTATTGATCACTTTGGTGCCCAGTGGGGTTATGTAGGGGAAATAAACATTTACGCTTGGAGCGGCGACAGGCTCATTGGAAATGAGGTTAATTCCGAGAGACCATTCGATGAGGGATGTATTCCATTCATTATTGACTTGTTCATCTGATGAATTGAATAGCTTTGGCTCAATGGCTTCTGTATGATTTTTTAACTCTTTATGTGAGCTGATGAGCATTTCTCTGTCAAATGATTCTGCAGAATATCTTTCAATTGCTTCCATGATAGCAGAGACTTTGGCTTGAATTTTGGTGAACCCTTTACCGTTATAAACTGAAATAAGTCCTTGTTTAAGAGGGCTAGCGCTAAAAGCCATAGGTCTGATGGCAATATAAGTGGGTATTCCTATGAGATCTAATCCTGTAATGTCGCTTACTCTTGTAATGCCACAGAGATTTCTTGTTCTTTTAGATAATTTACGATTTGTTTTTTGAGGTGAAAGATGACGATAAGGATATTGGGACTGTTTTTTATAATCACATCCATTATATAAACTCTTTGAAAAGATTTTGACTTCTTCTATTTTTTTCTCAAGAAGTTTATTGTTCATGAAATGTTAAAAAAAAGGCTGTGAATATTTACATCCACAGCCTTTTTTTTAAGACGTTTTTAACTTTTAAGCAATAGGCGTATTATTACCAGCATTTGATGCTGGAGTTGTTGAGTTTGATGATCCACCACTACCTTTTCCTGCCATGCCGCCTACAGCGCTAGTCGCTTGACTAGCTAACCCTGTTCCTAATTGACCAATTTTATCAGCAGCACCACTTGCAGTGTCTGCTGATTTTGAAGCATTTCTATCTGCAAGTTCTTGAGATCTATTTGATCCACCCACACCAGATACTGACATAAAACCTCCTTAAATTAAGCCTCTACTGGCTATTACTTAATTGTTATCGAATTAGTGCCCTGAGTAAGTTGCTTTTGCTTAATTATAACTATAAAAATAATGAAGATGAAGTAAGAAGATGTTTTATTTGAAAGAATAAGGAGGGGTTTGGATAACTTTACACAGCGCGTCATAAGGCACCTTGAAGCGTTTTGACAAGTTTAACAAATGTTCGTCAGTAAGTGACACAAAATCCTTTATTTTGCTTATTTCTGTTATAAAAGACTTAATATCTATCCCGATTAAATTGGCCATTTGCTGATAAATCCAAGGTGGATATAAGTCTAATTTATTAAAAGCACTCCATAGGTCGTAGGGGTCTATTCCTTTGTATGTTTTAAATACAGGTGCAACTAAGTGCTCTGATGTATCCATGAGAAGGGGAATATTTAAATCTAAATTGTAATTGTCTCTTTTTAACAAAAGAGCAAGAGCCTCGAGTTGAGTATTTCCTGCCTGCCTCCCAACCCCTAAAAGGCTAGCATCTGCAAAAGTACATCCCTGAGCAATAGCCTCTAAAGAGTTAGCGAGTGCTAAATTTAAGTTGTTATGAGCATGGAAGCCAAGAGGGATTGTGATTTTTGATTGAATGGCTTTTACATATTCTCTGATGTCTGAGGGTGTCATACAACCCATTGTGTCAACAAGGTAGACTACATCTGCCCCCATTTTTTGAGCTCGTTGAGCAGCTAAAGCAACTCGGGTAGCTTTAAAGGCGGGAGAACGCATAAGCTGCACAAATACTTGTAGTCCTTTTGACTTTGCTTTTTTGATCCAGCATTCTGCTCCAGCCACTTCGTGAACATTCAAGCCAATTCTTACAAAATCGATGAGAGGTATAATCTGTTCAAAATCTTCTAAACTTGCAGAAGAAGCGGAAGGGGTCAGGAGAATACCAATTTTTGAACGTTTTACAGTATCACGAGCGCATTTCAAATAGTCGAGATCTGTCAATCCATGAGGATATTTAATTCCTAGATTACATGCTTCTATATATTCAATATTAGAACTGTCGAGATGATCAACAATTAAAGCAAAATCTTTTAACTTTAATTGAAATCCTATAACGTAATTGCCTTCGCGTAGCGTTACATCAATTAAGTGAATTTTTTTTTTCTTTTTCAAATTTTAACCTGCTAATTTTTTTTCTTTTTACTTTGCTTGCGAAGATCTTTTAAAGAGATTGTTTCTTTAGGATTATCACTTGAGGTGATTTTTGATTTTTTTAACAGAGTTTCACTTAAGTCGCTTTTTTCTTGAGTTCCAAGCTTTGCCCCATATTCATAATTCGACTTTTGGCTTGGGTTAGCTGTTTTCTTAGCTTCTTTTTCTAGCCTAGCAATATGAACTTTTTCTATGGACAACTCTCTTCTTCGAGCAATTGAAGGGTTCGTATCAAGAATTTCTTTTATTCTAAATTTTACAGCCTTATCTACTTTGACACGCTCGTTAATGACAAGTCCATTTTCTCTTAATATTTTTTCGGCTCTTACGAAAGTTTCAATTGTGAGAGTTGTTGAAGGTAAAACGCTTCTTATAAAAAATTCGCGCCAACCTATAATGTCATACCAGCCTTCACGTATGTTCATTGGATCTAGGGGTTTTTTAATATGACCTACATATTTATACTTACCTAAAGTAATAAATTGTTCTTTGGAAATAAGATAAGAACCATCTTCTTGTTTGAATGGAATGAAAGCGGCTTCCCATTCTTCTAATGTATATTTTTTTTCATCCACAAATCCTGATTCGTATAGAAATTTAGGATCAGTTGTGATGTAATGAATGTATTCGCCTTTGAATCCCTCTGGCAAATTGGTTTCCTTTGGAATTTGTTGCCATATATTTTCCATTAGTTTTCTATTTTTTTCAATGATTGGATCGCTTGTCATAATTAAAAAATTTTAAAGTATATAAGTGATAAAGTCAAATTTAACCTCAATTTTGAATAGAGGCTTAATTTAGGTCTTTGAATGAAGCAGGCTTGTAAATTGTAACATAATTATCTTTGTAGAATTTTAAAGTTCCATGAAGTTGGTGAACTTCTTCTACTAAGGCTTTTAACTTTTTGATCATTGAGATGAAGTGATCAGGTTGGATTTTGAGAGCAATGTAAAGATATTTACTTAAATCAAAGTCAACTAGATTGGCAGAATCTCTAAAAAAATCCCAATTCATTTTTTCGAGGGGTGGAATTAATCCTTCTTTTTCCGCAAATTTCCACAAATCAGTTCCTGGTAAGGTGACAGCAGGGCTTACTTCAACATCAAAAATCTTTTCTTTATTTTTTACAATAAAATTATAAGTCGCATTTAAATCTTCAGCGGTTTCAGAAGGATTTCCTACAATAAAGGTGAGACCAATTTTTAAATTTTGTTTATAAAACAAATCGATCGCTTTTTGATTGAGCTCGAGAGTTGTGTTTGGTTTTATTTCTTTCAGAACGTTAGCAGATCCAGAATCAGCTCCAAATTGTACAAAAGAAAAATTCATTTTTTTAAGTAAAGTGACAATTTCTTCATCTACTAATTTTGCATGTATAAAACATGAAAAGCTGATCTTTTTATTGATATGCTTTTTTTCTATTAAATCACAAATTTCCCTCATTCGAGCTTTGTTGACTGGAAAAATATCATCATAAAAACGAATATGATTTACATTAGGAAAATTTTCTAAAATATTTTCAATTTCTTTGACAACTCTAGAAGCGCTAAAAGCTCTAAAAGAGCTATAGATGACAGGTTCAGCACAGAAAAAGCAGCGATATACGCATCCTCGTGTTGTAACCATATGAGCAACGCCAATTTCTTTCGCCCATTTTCTTCTATTTGGAATAGGTAGTGAGTCTAGATTTTTTATTTGAGGACTGCGTGGATTCGAAATTAAATTGTTGTCTATTTTAAGGACTACACCTGGAATATCTTTGATCGATTCTTTGGAAACTCCTTTTTCTATGAAGCTTTTAATAATCTGTTCTAGGGCAATCTCTCCTTCACCTATTACTCCAGCATCGAAGCAATCTGGTAAAAAGGTAGGTAAAGAGGTGAAATGAGGGCCCCCAATAATAATAAAGGATTTTGATTTTTCTTTTATCTTTTGAGCGCTTCTTTGTGCGAATCCAAAATTTTCTGAAACACAAGACAGGCCAATAATATCTGGCTTAAATTTTAGTACAGTTTCTAAGTCGTCATGAACAATAATTTTAATGGGTAAATTAAGTGAATCTATATAAGAAGCTAAACAAATCGGACCCAAAGGAATCATGAATCTTTGGTAAGCTGCTTGGTATGAAGAACGATCATGAGTTAGCAGCATCGGCATGATAGCAATTTTTAGGCACTTCATAAAAAGTGGTCTAGGTAAATTTCTTAAGAAAAGCTCATTTCACTATCTGAAACAGGCTCTGGATATTCATAATCTCCCCAAAGATCAGCTTCTGTAGCGCGATTACCTCTGCGATCTACACGGGTGGTTTCTTCGGTCTGAATATCATCGATCATTCCAAACATTTTCATCATTTGGGCTTCTTCGCTTCGTTCTTCTTTATTCCATTTTTCAGAAAGCTCACGGTCTGCCTGTTCTGTTTTAAATAATAAGTCAGCTTCATGATCGCTAGCAAGACGTTGTTGTTCTGAAGAATATTTTTGAGCTTCTGCAGCTTTATCCGCAGCATATTTTGTGGCATCTGCGGCCTCGCTGGCTGCTACAGCCATTCCAACACCAACCCCTACCGCAATGACAGCGGCAGCGGCTATGGCAACAACGGCGGCTCCTACTCCTAACATAGTCTACCTCCTTAAGTAAGTTGAAAAGACCTCAATTTTTTTTATCGTTTTTATATATAAACTAAGTTGCTAAATAAACTTGATCTAAATTAATTATTTAAAATTTGATTATATCCTTTATAGGAAGGGCCTGTAAAGAGAAGCTTTATAATACTTCTCGAGCTAAATAAGAAAATGTGCCTTTGGAAGGGGATTGAGAGATTGTTTTTGATAAAAGAAAGCTTTCAAAGGTGTTGAGAGGGATTTTCCAGTTGATGCGATATTCTGGAGAGTTTTGATGATTCCATTGGGACCATAGTTTGAAAAGTTCCAAAGGAGTTAACGGACTCTTTTCTAATGTTTTTGCTAGAAGTTCACCAAAGTAATTAATAATAGAATAATAAAAAATCGCGAGATCTGAAATGTGAATATTTTTTATATGAGGTGTGGGGATAGTATAGAATGAAGAAAATAAATTACTATAGTTTTTAATTAAATCACGTGTTTCTTCATTTTCAAGAGATTCCATTGAAATGTCAGTTGAGCTTTGAGTGTTGTAAAACATTTTCATTTTATTTTCTTCGTAAAGAGGAGTGCTTGCTAAAGGAGATAAGTGATGAAGTTGAATTTGGGTAGCTCCCATAAGTTTAGAAACAAGAGCTAAGTAAAGTGTTTGGTTTAGGTCTTCTTCAGTTTCATCTGGGTAACCCACAATAAATGAACAAGTGGAGGCGATGCCTAACTTGGTACTTTTTTTAAGCATTTCAAGATAGTGGTCGATTTTTAAATTTTTATGAATAATTTTTTGCATTCTTTGAGAGCCTGTATCAACACCAAAAAATAAAGATCGACATCCTGCCAAGTACATTTCCTCTAGAAGAGATTCATTGAGTGTGTCAGGGCGCGCGCTTACTGACCATGTTAAATGTTGAGTGTTATTTTCTTTAAAATATTTACAAAATTCAAGAACGTAAGGTCTATAAGTAGTGAAGTTGTCGTGTGTTAGTGCATAACAGTTTTCTAAGTTGTATGTTTTTTTTAAATAAGTCATTTCTTCTAGAATTTGTTTGGGGGGTTTTGCTCTATATTTTCTATTCCACATAATGGCAGTAGAACAAAAAGAACATACAAAGGGACATCCTCTGCCAGCTTCTATAAAGGCGGGTTCTTGACGAGGATTTACATAATCTAAAATATTAATTTGGCTAAAGTCGGGAGAAGGAAGTTTGCCTAAATCTTCAAAAAGTGTTCTAGGAGCTGTTTGATGAATTTCATTATTATGACGATAAATAAGGCCTGAAATTTTATTCCAGTTTTTCAAATTGTTTTCATATTGAAGGATTTCTAGAAGTGTTTGTTCGCCTTCGCCTATGCCAATTGCATCAATCCATGGAAATTTTTCCATTGTTTCTTTATAGACAGCAGATGCTTGATGGCCACCCAATATGATTTTTGTGTCAGGAAGGGTCTTTTTAATTTCTTTGGCTAAGATAATAGAGATGGGGTAGTTGGAACAAATGGTAGATATGCCAACCAAGGCTGGTTTTAGCCTGACTATATGCTTGATGGCATGTTTAATGAAATTATCCCATTTGTATAAAGATAAGTCTTTTTTTATCATTAAATCAAAATCAATAATTTCCACAGTGTAGCCGTTATTTTTTAGATAAGTAGAGAGAACAACTAAAGCCATTGGGAAGAACACTTCTGCATCCATGGCAGTAGTGGGAGGGTTGATAAGATAAATATCTTTTTTTGAGTCTAATACCATAGTCGAATTATCATATTTTGACTTGTCTGTAGTTACGAATCAACGACTTAAAAAGTTAATATATCTTAAACTCTCGTTGATAGTATTTTATTACTTTGCTAAGTTTAACAATTCTATGCACCCTTTAGTCCAAAAAATGCTTTCGGGAGATCGTGGGGCCTTGGCTCGGTTGATTACTCACGTGGAGAGTCGAGCGCCTGAAAGTACTGAGATTTTGGCCTCCGTGGCCAAGCATCTTGGTCGAGCGCAGATTATTGG
>CAYYEM010000011.1:37845-50630 GCA_964470915.1 uncultured Pseudomonadota bacterium | reverse complement strand
CTTTTACTAGTCGGTGTTTTATTTAATGCGACCACTTTTGCTCTGATTCTCTTTTTAAACTCTCTCGTATCGATGGAAGATTTGCATCGAATTTGGTTTTTGATGGTGGGTTCCTTGGAGGCCATGGAATATTCTCGCATTGGGGTTTTAGCTTGTTTTGTATTAGCGGGGAGTGCCGTGATTTTTTGGGATGCTTCCGCTTTAAATTTGATTAGCTTGGGTGAAGAGTCAGCTGCACTTTTGGGAGTGGACGTAGAGAGGGTGCGAAAGAGAGTATTTTTTGCAGCTTCTTTGATGATAGGAGCGACAGTTTCAATTTCGGGGCTCATTGGTTTTGTAGGTTTAGCGGTGCCTCATATGATGCGCTTAAGTATGGGAACTGATCATCGTAAGGTCTTGCCCGCGGTGATGTTGGGTGGGGCTTCTTTTCTTGTTTTATCAGATTGGATTGCCCGTATGGCCTTTTCCTCTCAACAATTCCAAACCCAACTTCCTGTAGGTGTTATCACAGCTTTGGTGGGTGCTCCCTTCTTCTTTTATTTATTAAAAAGGAAGGGCGCATGAGTCTTTTGTATCAAGCACAAGATCTAACTTTTGCTTATTCCTCTGGAAAACTATTGGATCACTTCAATCTCGAGATCCATTCTGGAGACTTCATTGGTATTATGGGTGCTAATGGCAGTGGCAAAACCACCCTTTTGCGTTTATTGGCTGGCTATTTAAATCCTCACCAAGGCCAAATTCTCTTTGAAGGCAAAAAACTATCTACTTGGTCGACCAGAGAAAAAGCTCAAAAAATTGCAGTGGTGCCTCAAAACTTTGATGTTTTGTTTCCTTTTAGCGTGAAAGAAGTGGTTTTGATGGGTCGCTGGGCTCATATAAAACCTCTCGCATGGGAAAGTAAAAAAGACTTAGAAATTGCTGATGAGGCAATGGCTTTGACCGATTGTTTAGATTTAAAGGATCGCTCCGTGACTGAGCTTTCGGGAGGAGAAAAAGAAAGGGTTTTGCTTGCCCGTGCCCTGGCTCAACAAGCACAAGTCATGCTTTTAGATGAGCCCACGACTCATTTAGATATTCGACACCAGATAGAGATTTTTCAATTACTCAAAAAACTACATCGAGAAAAACAATTAACCATCATCATGGTTCTTCACGATTTGAATTTTGCTGCTCAGGCTTGTGAAAGTGTTTTACTGCTTCAAAAATCAGGGAGAGCTAGATTTGGAGAGACCAAGGCTGTTTTAAATGCAGAAAATCTTCGAGAAGTTTTTGGTGCTTCCATGGAAATTATTTCAAAGCAAGAGCAGTTATACTATTTGCCTAAAATGGAGCTTTAATTGAAAAAAAAGCAGCTGAGCATTTCTGTTCTTCTTTCATTTTTGACGCACTTTTTGATTTTTGCAGGGCTTTTTTTTCTAGTTTATTTTGTGCGCAAAGAAATTTCATACTTTGAAAGTGGAGGAGGTAACGAGGCAGTTTGGATTGATTTAGAGAGCGCCAATAAAGGATTTGCCGAAAACAATTCTTTAGTAGTTACATCCTCCCCCAAAAAAAATGATGAAGCTGAAGCAAAATTAAAAAAAACTCCAAAGAATGACGCAATTTTAGTGCGTCAAAATATCGAAAAAAAAGTTTCTTCTGAACAAAACGGATCGCATAATTCAGGAGAGGAAAAAAAAGCAGCAGGGGCTGGTTCTTCGCAAAGTGGTCAGGGAATGGGTCAGGGTTCAGGGCTGGGAACAGGAGAAGGGGCAGGTTCGGGTTCAGCTAGTCCTTCTGTTTTAGGGCTGATTCGAAAAAAGATTGAGCAAGCAAAACGATACCCGGTTTTGGCACGGGCCCGAAAAATCGAGGGGGTCGCCATTTTAAGTTTTTCGATTAACCCTTCGGGAGGCGTGGAGGCTTTGTCATTAGTTAAGTCAAGCGACTCCGATATACTTGATCAAGAAGCCTTGGCTACGGTGAAACGTGCCAGCCCATTTCCTTATTATAGTCAGCCTATTCGTATTTCGATTAAATTTAATTTGGATTAGAAGAAGCCTGTTTACGAAATTTTAAAACAAACTCATCAATAGCCTGAAATACTTCTTCTGATTCCATATCCTGCATCATTTCGTGTCCAGACTTATAAAACCACTTAATTTCCCGATGAGGAGATGAAATCCGCTCATAAATGGTATTGGCTGCTGCCGCGGAAATAACATGATCTTCTTTTGAATGAATGATTAAAATAGGAACCTTCACCTTATACAAATTATCTTCAATTACCTTGGCAAAATCATAGAGAGATACAAAGGCTTTGGTAGGAAACCACTTATAATTTGTGCAGTTTTTGGCAAGCTTCTTATCATTAAAAGTTTTGGGGCCAGGCCAATAAGGGACCACTTTGCTTAAGACCTTACTGAAGCCAGCCAGAGGGTCCGCAAACTTTAAAGCAGCAGCAACGGTAACAATACCTGCAATTTTATCGGCATGCTCCATGGCGAGCTTGAGTGTGACGAGCCCTCCCATGGAAAGTCCAACGACTACAACCTTATCAACGCTTTTAGAGAGTTCGAGTAAAGCTTTTTCAGCATCTGCTACCCAGTCTTTGTAAGTGACACCCTGTAAATCTTGAAATCGACTTTGATGCCCTCGTAACACCGGCATGCTATAAGGGATTTTAAGTTTTTCAAGGTGAGGGACAAGACCACTGACAGCATTTTTGCCTGAGGTAAAGCCATGCAGTAGCAAAACGCCAATTTTATTGTAACGAGGGAGTTCTTCCATAGGGATATCCATGGGTATATAGTTTTGGGTGTGATCGACTAAAGCCGAAATAGCTTTCATGATTTTTTTTGTTTCATCTCTTAATTGTTCGCGAGACAGATTTTTACGCATGTGATGATGAAGTGCAAAAGCTTTTCCGATGCAAACTTTTACAGGATGAGGTCTGGGAAAAGGATTAATATCCATTCTGGGGTACGCTTCTGGAGGAAAAGATCGGCCTGTGCCAGAAATCCCAAGAGGCACAATCGGCACTCCTGCTTTAAGCGCTAGTCGAACCATGCCCGTTTTGCCTTCTAGCAAACCAGTCTTTTTATTAATAGCCCAACGAGGCACTTCTTCTTCCCCAGGGATGGTGCCTTCCGGAAAAATACAGACCACTTCACCTTTTCTAAGGAGTTCAGCAGCTTGATCAAGTGCCGCTTCATCTCCATGGCGACGGATAATGATAGTATGAGAAAATTGGACAAAATGACGTACCAAAGGCCATTGAGTGAGTTCTGACTTAATCAAAAAGTGAATTTTGCGGGGAATGCTAACCGTTAAAACTTGAGGATCTAGCCAACTTTGGTGATTAGCCGCCAAAAGAAAGCCCCCCTTTTTAGGAAGATTTTCGAGTCCGAAAACTTTTAAACGATTAAATTTTCGTAAATTAAAAGAAGTAAGACTTTTTCCACCTTCATAAAGGGTGTTTTTTAGAGTTTCATAAGCATTTACTTTTTTAAGTAAGCGAACGCTTGCATCGACACCCACATCAAAAGGAAGTAGGATTTTAGCTATTTTTTCATGTTTTTCTGAAAAAACCTCTCCTTTAGGCATGAACGAACCCTCCTCTCGAAAAACTACTTATCCCCTTAAAATCTCTCAAGAAAATGTCTATCGAGACTTGTTTTAGATTACAAGTAAAAAGTTAATTGGGTCTCAAGAGCTTAAAATATTGAAACAAATGTGGATCTGATAATTTTCATCTAATTTATCTTTTTGGAGATTTGCTTGCAAATTGAGGGCTAAATGAGCATAATTATTTGATCTCACTTGGGATTTGTCATTTTATGCGATTAAGTTTTCCAAAATATTTTGAAAATATTCTAAAAAAGTATCTGAAACAAACTTTTTATCCTTCGACCAAAAGGGAAGTATTCATTGATAAAGAGTTTAATGCACAAGATCTTAAATTCTTCGCTGAAGGAGCGAAAGATCTTTCAGACCTTTTTACCAGTGAAAGGCATGAACTTTCAGTCAATTACCTGAATGATAAAAGGTTAAGAGCAGGTTATTTACTTTATTTTCTCCCCTTAAACTTTTGTAAAGCTCAGGCGGTTTTGGAAAGACTTCCACGTTCTCTCTTTAAAAAATCTAAAATTAAAATGTTGGATTTAGGTTGTGGCCCTGGCACTTTTTCACTCGCATTTTTAGATTATCTAAGTCGACGAGAAGGGGCGAATAAAAATGAAAAGCACGAAGTGCATCTTTTGTCGCTTGATCAAAACTATCATATCGTTCGAGATGCCCAGAATTTGCATGAAGAGCTCGTTAAGAATTTAAAATCAAAGGGCTATAACTTTCGACTTAATCATCAAGCTCGAACTTTTGATTTAAGACGTGGCAAACCCGATACACTCCTAAAGAACGATCAATACGACTTGATTGTGATCTCGAATTTTTTAAATGAATGGAAAAGCTCCTCCGCTGAAGAGAAGGTGAAATTTTTAGAAAAAATTTATCAACGTCATCTTGCTCCAGATGGATATCTTGTGGTGATTGAACCTGCCCTGCAAAGAAGCTCTCGAGATTTGATGGAAGTCAGGGATTCTATTTTGCATCGAAAATCGCTTTCTGTTTATGCACCTTGTTTGCATAGCAAGCCCTGCCCCATGTTAGCGGCCACACCTAGGGATTGGTGCCATTTTTATTCAGAATGGGAAAAACCTGATTTCATTGGTTCTCTCGATAAGATTTTAAAAAATGATAATGAATATCTCAAATATGCCTACATGATTTTTTGTCTCAAGCATTTGAATGAAGTCGATGTGTCTCCAGTGAAAAAAGACAAAATTCATATCTCCCGAGCAATTAGCAATTTAATGGGGAGCAAGGGTAAGTCTGAAATTGTGTTATGTGGTCCTTCCGGTCGTTGGCATTTAACGCGTTTGGATAAAAATGAGAGTAAACTCAATCAATCCTTTGAAGATTTACGACGGGGAGATTTGGTTCGAGTTGAAAAAATTCCTACTCGAGGCTTCCAAAATGATGGAGATCTCAAAATCGAAAAAGAAGATAAGGTCGAAAAAGTATAGGAGTTTTTATGAGAGTTAAAAAAACTTTTTGGATGACTTTAATACTGCTTGTTTATGCGACTGCTAATGCTTGGGCCTTAGATCCTGTTGCGCCGCGCGCAGAAAGAAAATACGGAGAATTGGCTGTTCAAACTCCTCTGGCTAGTGATGAGTGTGAAATTAAAATGACGAAAGATAAAAATAGAGATGCCGGAATTGATTATCAACAAAAGTTTAAACCTGGTGAGACCATTAAAATCCCAGTGGGAGATTATGATTTAACTGTCAAACTTCAAGATCGTGAATGGAAAACTCAAGTCACAATTCATCCCACAGAACGTACAGATGTAAAAGTCACGGGTTATGGAAATTTGAAAGTCACAAGTCCTAATCCAAGTAAAGATACGGTCGAAGTCGCAACACTCGATGGAAAAGTAATTAGCTCTTTTCATCCCACTCAAGTGAAAACCTTGCCTAATGGCACTTATAATGTCACCGTGAAAATGGGAGGCGCTTCTATTACGCAGCCCAATGTGGTGATTATTACAAACACGACTCGAGAAGTATCTGCCTCATTTTAAGCTCTTGCATTGCCCTTCTAATGCTCTCAATCTGAGCTAGCCCCCCGCTGTGTCGGAGAATTTATTTTATTAGATTTTCTTCATTTGTGCATTTACTAAGCTACGAAAATGTTTGGGAGGGCTTGATTTAAATTTCATTTTTTTGTGCGTCACGGGATGTACAAAGCCGAGTTCGTTTGAATGTAAAGCAATGGCGCCTAAAGATTTATTTTTAGGGTTTTTCCCATACACAAAATCTCCTACAATCGGATGCCCCTCATAAGCAAGATGAGCTCTTACTTGGTGGGTTCGCCCCGTTTGTAAGTTGACTTGCAGCAGAGTGTGATGAGGGTAACGCTGCAGAACCTGGTAATCGGTAATTGCCTGTTTGGCTCCTTCTGATATTTTCCCAGCTTTCATTTTTTCACCGCGTTTTTGAGCGAGTTTTAAAAGAGGGACATCAATACGCCCTTGCTGTCCTTTTACGCGGCCTTCCACCAAGGCTAAATAGCTTCTATAAATATTATGCCTTTTAAAATCTTCTAAAAGCGGAAGAGCTTTATTTGTCTTTCCATAAACCATGAGCCCTGAGGTGGCTTGGTCGAGACGATGAAGTTTTACCACATGGGGGTGCGTAATTTGTGGGTTTCTTCTTTTAATATATTGGTAAACAATTTCCGGGAGATCTGGCTTGAGAGAAGTGGGGGTGGGCTCGCAGGGAACCCCGGAATCCTTTTCAACCACAATAAAGTCATCATCCTCAAAAACGACTTTTAAAAAATAATTCTTTGCGAGCTCCCGGAAAGGGGTGCTATCCTTTTCATCCTGGATGCTGACTTCGTCTCCTTTTACAAGTTCCCAGGAAGCAATGATCACTTTGCGCTGATTGACGAAGATTTTTCCAGCATCCAGCAAGCGTTTAGCTTCTTTACGCGAAAGCTTGGTAGCATCTTTTAAAAACAAATCGATTCTTTGTGTTTTATTAACTTTGAATTTTCGCATGATTTTTCGACAAGCCCAGCTTCTCTTTACTAGGACAAAATGAGCTTATCGAACCATGAATTTATATGAATCTTAAAAAAAAATATTTAGTATTCGTCACCGATCCTCTGGAAAATTTTAACCCAGAAGTTGAAAGCTCCCTCTTTATGATGCGGGAAGCTCAAAGTCGGGGTTATGGCATTTTTTGTGTGACGCTGCCAAACCTTTATTTATCCTCTTCTCGCTCAAAACAGCTCTTAGGAACCGAAGTTTGGGGAAAAGGGCTTGAAATCCAAGTTTCAGCGAGAGCTCAAAAGGATTTTTATCGGGTTAAAAGGCAGATGCACTTTTCGTTATCCAAGGCCGCCGCTGTCTTTTTAAGAAAGGACCCCCCCTTTGATTTGAGTTATTTACATCATCTCTATCTGCTTTCTACCCTCAGAGGGCGTGTGTACATGATGAATGATCCCGTAGGGGTGATGGCCCTGTCAGAAAAGTTTTTACCACTTTATTTTCCACAATATGCACCAGCTACTTGGATAGGGCGCCGTTTTGAAGAAGCCTCCTCATTTATTCAAAAACAAAAAACCGGGGTAGTACTCAAACCCTTAAACAGCTCTGGAGGAAGAGGTGTTTTTCATTTTAATACCAAGGATTCTAATCTGAAGGTTGCTTTTGAGCTTTTAAGTCGTGAAGAAAGCGCATACGTGATTTGCCAAGAATATCTGCCCGCGGTTAAAAAAGGCGATAAACGAGTGATGTTGTTAGGAGGAGGAATTTTAGGTTATTTTACAAGAATTCCTGCTCGCGCATCACATCGCGCCAATTTACATAGTGGGGGAAGCTTGCGCGCTTGCTCCTTGAGTAAACGAGAAATCGAAATTGCACAAAATGTAGGTCGTATGTTGGTGCAATGGGGAGTAGATTTTGCGGGCATTGATTTAATTGGAGAACGACTAACCGAGGTGAATGTGACTTCTCCTATGGGATTAAGAGAAATAAATGCCACTCAAGGAATAAAATCCGAGAAAAAATTTATGGATTTTGTAGAGATGAAAATAGGAAGAAAAAATGCATCGCGTGCTTAAATTGTTTTTTATTATTTGCCTTCTGGGTTCCTTTCAAAATGCTTTGCATGCCCAAGCTAGCTCTCAAGCCTCATCCCAACCCGCCCTCACTGAGCTTGAAAAGCAAGGTGTGATTGGTCGAGATTTGATCATGGGTCGAAAGTACGACGAAGCTTTGACTCATTTTAAGAAAATCGAAACCGACTATCCAGATTCTACGCTGGGTACTTTTGGGCAGATGGCCGTTTGGCAATCAAAAATGTTTGAGAACTTTGATTTTAAATATGACAAAGAGTATTTAGATCTATCAGCAAAAAATAAGGGCATCGTAGACCAAGTCTTGAAAAACCCGGATTCCACCGCCTGGGATTTATTTTTAGCAGGAGCTTCTGCTGGGATTCGAGGTTTTTATTTGATGCGCAAAGATCAGGTATTTAAAGCCTTAGGAGACGCCAACACGGCTCGTAAAGCGTTGGAGAAAACTCTCCAAAAAGATTCCAATTTTGCCGATGTTTACTTGGGCCTTGGCATGTTTGATTACTGGAGAAGTGTTTTTACCAACCGTTTTAAATTTCTCCCTTTTTTCTCCGACAAAAGAGCTCAAGGGCTTGCCCAAGTTGAAAAAGCCATGAAAGAAGGGCGCATCGTAAATACTTTAGCTCAAGCTTCTTTGGCTTTTTGTTATTACGAAGGTCGGCAAAATTCCAAAGCAATTGTTTTGCTTAATGATCTACTTAAAAAATATCCGGACAATGTAATTTTTAAAAATATTTTAGGTGATATTTATGCGTCACAAAGAAACTTTGTAGAAGCGCATAAAATGTTTGACGCAGTTTTAACTGCGTATCCGGATATTAATTTACCTCGTTTTTTTAAAGCCAAAACATTTTTTATGGCGGGGAATTATGCGGAAGCTCGAAAGTGGTACGAAGAATTTATTGCCCGCAAACCTACACCAGAATGGGCTTCTTATGCTGTAGCAGATTTAGGACGTTTAGATTTAAGAGAAGGAAAAGAAAAAGAAGCTTATGATCGATTTAAGGAAGCCTTACATTTATACGGTGATAACAAAGGCGCCCTTCGAGAACTTCAAAAATTACGTGATAAACGTTGGTAAAAAATGCGTCAAAAAAATCTTCTCTTATTCACCCTCTCCTGGGGGAGAGGGCCGGGGTGAGGGGAGTGTTCAAGCGAGTGCACGCTCCCCTCATCCCCCCCTGCGGGGACCTTCTCCCCCAGGAGAAGGTGAGAATGTACGCAAAATTTCCCTTTGCAATTCAAAAACATACCGTTATGATTGACACACCGAGCCATTCAACCAAAGGAGCTTCATGGGAATCACCATTATTCAAAAAAGCGATCTTTCTAAAAAGAAACTTCATGCGAAGTCAGCACTTGTGCTCGCCGGCGGTGCTGTGTCTGGCGGGGCTTTCAAGGCGGGTGGACTGAAGGCACTCAATGATTATTTGGTGAATAAAAAAGTAACAGACTTTGATATTTATGTAGGGATTTCAGCGGGTGGTTTTTTGGCAGTTCCTTTGGCAGGCGGGATTCCTCCTGAAGAAATTTTAAAAAGTTTGGATGGAACCAGTGAGCGCTTTCAACAACTTTCTCCGCTTCATTTATATTATCCTAACTGGGTCGAGTTTGTGGAGCGACCTCTCAAATATCTTTATAAGACTTTTACCTATTTTCCGGGTTTGATTGTTGATTTTGTTTCCGCATTTCCTCAAGTTTCAAGTCGCTTGAAACAGGGGATCACGCGCTTTTTTAAAGAACCCAATTATTCGAACTACGAACAGATGCTGCGGCCTCTTGCTCGAGCGCTTTACACCAATCGAAATTTGCCTGGGGTGATTTCAGCTATGCCTTCGGGAGCTTTTGATAATAAAGCCCTCGAGAAATATTTGCGAAAAAACATCAAGCAAAACCGCATGTCTAACAATTTTAAAGTTCTAAAAAAAATGCGCGGGAAAGATTTGTATATCACCGCGATGGAGTTAGACACTTCTGACCGTGTGATTTTTGGTTGGGATGAAAGAAACGATGTCAATATTTCTGAAGCTGTCATGGCTTCAACTGCCATGCCAGGTTTTTATAAACCCGCCCGAATCAAAGGCGTTGATTATTTAGATGGTGGGGTGAGACAAACCGCCAATATCGATTTGGCGATGGATAAAGGCGCAGATCTGATTATTTGTTATAATCCTTTCAGGCCTTTCAAAAATATTGTGAATTTGGAATATCTCCGCGATGGAAATCGTTTCGTCACTAATGATCGGCGAATTTCAGATAGCGGTGTGTTTGGTGTGTTTAATCAGGTTTTTCGAACTTTATACCACTCCCGTTTGATTTATGGTTTGCAACGCTATCGAGATGACAAAAACTTTAAGGGAGATCTTATTCTGATTGAACCCAAGGAAGATGATTTTACCTTTTTTGATATCAATCCTTTTGCTTTTTGGAACAGAGCGAAAGCAGCCAAGCTTGGTTTTGAATCGGTGAGGGAATCCATCGAAGAAAAGTTTGATGAAATTTCAGCGATTCTTTCTTCTTATGGAATTGAAATGACCCGTGATGTAGTCGCTCGCGATGAAGCTAAAATTCAAAAAGCTGTTCATGATGATGAGGTTATCATGGAAGTGCTTGAAGGTCATTCTCCGCGTCGCCGCCTGCGAGTGATTTCAGGGGGAGAGAAGAGGAAGTGAACTCTTGTTTATAGCGAACACCTGTGATAAATTAAAAAAATGAAAGTTTATAATTATACTGTTATTTTAGATAAGCAGTCAGAGGGTGGATATCATGTGTTTTGTCCAGCATTGCCTGGTTGTCATACCGAAGCGGATAATGTTGAAGAAGCACTTTTGAATATTCGAGAAGCAATAGAAGTTTACCTAGAAAGTTTGAGAGAACATGGAGAGGAAGCCCCCACTGAAGACTTATTGATCAAGCCCATGGAAATTGCGCTGTGACGAAAATCCCCTCCCTTAAACCCAGAAAATTAGCAAAAATTGTTGAAAAAGAAGGGTTCATTTTTGATCGTCAAAAAGGCAGTCATGCCGTCTATTATCGGGAAAAAGACCATAGACGCATTGTGATTCCCATGCATAATCAAGACATGAAATTGGGAACTTTGAGAGGAATTATTGCAGATATGGGTTTGAGCGTAGAAGATTTTATAGAATTACTTTAGATAAATAAAGAAACCCCGCTCACATTCAAGGTGTGAGCGGGGTTTTGTTTTCGGAGGAGTTTAGAGTCTTATTTGCCAGCAGCTTTACTATCTTTCATTCCAGGAGGGGGTGGAGTTTTTCCATCGCCTTCCTTGATTTTAGCTGCAGGTTTTGCTGGAGCTTTTTTCCCGCCGAGCTCAGCAATCGTCTTAGTCGCCCAAGAGTTTTGATTATTTGAGAGACCTTTGATTGAGTAGAACTTTTGAACGGCTTCTAAACTAACTTTTTGATTTGCTTCTACGTCCGCTTTTAGTTTTTCAAGTTCAGCTTTGGCTGAAGCGATGGCATCGATTGCAGGTTTTTTATCAGCTTCAGACATGTCTTTTGGAAGATCTGCGAGCGCTTTTTCGGCTTCCGCTAATTTTCCAGCAGCCGCCTCATATTCAGCTTTCGAAGCTTTGTATTCTTTCACGAGAGTATCGGCTAAGTTATAAGCTGTAACTTTTTTATCAGTTGAGTTTGCATTTTTTGGGTCTATACCAGCCGCGGTAGTTTTAATAACTTCCCCATGCTTTTTATTCAAAGAAGCTGCGATATCTGCTTTTACTTCAGCAGTTTTATCAGCCACTGCTTTTACTTCAGGCTTTGTGCCTGCGGGAACTACAGCTACAGGTTTTACCTCTTCTTTTTTAGCTGGTGCAGGACTATCTTTTACTTCTGGAGTTATGGGTGAAGTATTTCTTGCTTTTGCACCAAAACGAATCACCAAACCACCTCCCACGAAATGGTCTAAACCACTTACGGGAATTGCAGGATCTGTGGGAGAACGGTCCAGAGAGTCTGGAGTTAATTTATGATCACTGTTCGTGAGTTGGTAATAAGCATTTAAGCCAGCTCCGAAATACTTGGTGTCAATTAACTCTGGCGATGAAAGCCCAACTCTCCATTGCAGAGCAAAAGCTTTATCATCCTTAACATTGAATTTTAGTGGATTGTTGGCATAAACTAAACCACCCTTGGTTACACCATCTGTAGTTTCCTCTCCAGAATCAATAGAAGTGAAACCTAAGCCCAAGCCAGTAAATACATGTAACCAACGAGGAACTACTTCGTAAGCAAGATTCCCGCCGACTAAAAATGAATGTTTGTTTAAATAAGAAGTAGTATCGCCACTACTCATAGTTAAAAAACGACCTGAGTAAATGAATTCGGGTCCGAGGTGTAAACGATTGCTCTGTAATAGGTTAAAATCAAAACCAACACGTAAATCGGTGCCATAACCTGTATGGGAGGGATCATGATCATTGCTAACCTCTGCTGAACTATAACCATGTCCGCTTTCTACTCGGAAATTTCCAATATCACCCAAGAAAAAGGTGTCAGCGGGTTTTGCTTCTGCTTTTGCAGGTTCAGCTGCTTTCTCAGCGGGCTTTGCCTCAGCTTTTTCGGGAGCTTTTACCGGTTCAGCAGGTTTTGTTTCAACTTTTGCGGTTGCTGTTACTTTTGGTGGAGCCATGATTCAATCCTCCTTAAACTTTACAGTCAGGCTCATGAATATCGTGAGCCTCGTAGGTTTTAGATTTTTAATTTATGGAGGATTTTGAAACGGGTGGGGATTGCTTAGAGGAAGAACCTCTTTTTTTCGTGTGCCCCACGAGAAGTCTCGTGTCCTCTCGTCAAAACAGATTATCGGTAGGCGAAAGAAATGGTTGCGTGATGGAGCTTCGATTTGAAAGAGAAGTTAAAAGTTGCATAGCCCGCAAAGGCTTGAGAATAATGATTTAAAGGCTTGTAACTATTTAGGTATTTTTTATTTTAAGGAAAATAAAAAAACCCTCCAAAAATTCTGGAGGGTTTTTGATTCTAAATAAGTCTTAGATAGTATTTGCGGTGATAGTTCCATTATCATTTCTACGAAGAGTAACATCGAAGCTACCACTACGAAAAGTAGGAATTCCA
>CAYYEM010000011.1:33739-37745 GCA_964470915.1 uncultured Pseudomonadota bacterium | reverse complement strand
CGTTGCAACTTGAGCAGGTCTTGTTTCAGCAGTTGCAGCTCTTGCCGCAGGGCGAGGACCAATTAATAAAGTGAGTCCGGCTGTGAGTTGATGAAAAACAGAGTCTACAGGAATAGCAGTGTCTGCGGGTGAGCGGTCAATAGCATCAGGCGTTAATCTCCAAAAATTAGCTCCCAAAGTATATGCTGCCCCTAAATACAAACGAGCTGAAGAGCTATCTAAAAGCCTGAATTGAGCGCCGAGTTGACCTGCGGCCATGAAACCCCAATTATCTGTAGAGTAGGCTAGCGGATTATTTCCATAAAATAAGCCTTCAGTTCCCATTAAGTTTGCAGTCGATCCCAAGTGGCTGGCTCCCAATTGAAGCCCAAGGTCTATGCTGAATCGCTCAGAGGCTTGAATATTGAGTTGAGCAGAAGCCGCAATGCTATCCACGGAAGCACTTTGTCTTCCTGTTAAACCTTCATGGGTAAAGCAAAGGCCTGGAGTCCAAGCTAAACGACTCGAAAGTTGCTGCCTGGCTCCTCCACAAAGGCGTACAGCCCAAGCTAAAGAAGGGTCTTCAAGATTATTACCGAAGTTTCTAATGCTTAATCCAGCGGCTGCTGAGAGCGAGAAATTCCAGTTTGAAGCTGTTGGTGGCCTAGCTGAAGCTTGTGGAGCACTTGAGGGCTCCTGTGGTGCTGAAGCTGTTGGTTGAGGAACAACGGCTGTTGTAGGTGCGGGTGTTGTTGCTCGGGGTTGTAAACTAAAAATTGAAAAAATACTCATTTGACGACCTCCATGTCGTGGAGGTGCCCCCGCTTTTTTAATTATCGGTAGCTTGCTGAAAAGGTTTCGTCTGACAAAGCATTTTTCTCAGAATACATTTTTTTCAAAAAGCAAAATCTATCCTTTTTAACCCACAACCTTTCTAGAAAGAGGCCGATAAATAGAATTGGAGACTTTTTTTAGGGAGATATTTGTTATGCAAAATAATCAAGTGATCAGAAGTATATTCTTTGCATTTGTTCTTTTGCTGGGACTTTGCCAAGCCTCATGGGCTGTGGTTGATAACCGTCTTTGCCCAGTTCAAAATTCGAATGACGATAATAGTTTGTTTAGTTTGCGTAGAAATATTGAACACGGTTTTAATCGAACTCAAAATCGTGCTTGTACTGAAATTATTAAATTTGATGTTGGCCAAACATTTAATATTACCCTTCACGATACTTTAAAAGTTACTAACTCCAATGACACCGATACCGATGTGATTGCAGGTTATCCTTTTCCTGATGATAACTATAATTTATTAGTGGACGGTCAGGGAGCCAATGTAACGATTGATGCCACAGAAATTACGGGTCAAAATAAATGTGCCATTGAACTCTCAAACAGTAACTCAAAATGGCAGGGCATGACTATTCGGGTTAGAGATGCCAGCAAAGCTTTTTGTGATAATGGGAATAACAATCATCATGTGAATGGCGAAGATGGTCTTGTGATTTTGGTAGTAGATGCTCAAGGAAATACTCCACCTCCTCCACAAGATCAATGTAACAGTAGTGATCCTTGTTGCAGTAATGGTCATTGGAGAAGTGCTGGTGAAGCTTGTGAGCAAGAAGGTGTAGAGGAAGGCCATTGTAACGCTGAACATCAGTGTGTAGGTACAGCGCTTCCTCCTGCAGATGCTGACAATGATACTGTGGTAGATTCTGAAGATAACTGTCCACAAATCAGCAATACAAATCAGGCCGATGGAGATAATGATCATGTGGGAGATGTTTGCGATAATTGCCCACAAACAGCAAACCCTGATCAAGCGGATGCCGATCATGATGGCACCGGTGATGCCTGTGAAGCTGCAACTCCAAATACCAATTCAGATTCAGACTCTCATCCGGATGCAACAGATAACTGTGATGATGTAGCGAATGAAGATCAAGCGGATGCCGATCATGATGGCATCGGTGATGCTTGCGACAATGATATTGATGGAGATGGTTTAGCTAACGCAGATGACCCTAATGACAATAATCCCAATATAGATGGGGATGATTTGATTGATGGTGTGGATGACTGCCCTGAAGAAGCAGGTCCTGCTACAAATCATGGCTGCCCAAGCTCAAGCCCTAATCCAAACACAGATAGTGATAGTGATGGCGTAGCTAATGATGCAGATCAATGCCCTAATCAAGCAGGCCCTGCTGCAAATCATGGCTGCCCTTCAACTAATACAGATGATCCTAATTCAGATGATAACAATCAAACAAATACCAATAATTGCAGCGGTAATTCTTATGCGATGACAGTTACCAGGAACGGTGAAACTCTACAAAAATCAGTTTGTGGTTCTGGAGGAGGCTGTTCTTTTGGTGGAATGTTGCTTGAGAATAAAGGCCATTATTTCATGGCTTTAATCTCTCTAGGACTTTTTATTATGTTGGGTTTCAGACGATTCAATTTGCAAAAGGATAGCAACAAATAATTTGAGAGGACGATAAAAAATGAAGAGAAATAAAACCTTAAACAGGGGCACGAAATTTATGAAAAAACTCATTTTAAGCATTTTCAGTTTGGTATGTTTGTTGGCGATTTCACCTGCCACCCATGCCTTAGTAGACAACACTCTTTGTACAGTGACTCATGATAACGATGATAGTTCGTTAGGGTCTCTTCGTCGTAATTTAGATCAAGGTTATAATCGTACTCAGAATCGTTCTTGTACCGAAGTAATTACTTTCGGATCTGGCACATTCAATATCAAGCCTTCTTCTACTTTAGGAATTACAAATGCTAACGATGTTGAATTTACAGATGCAAACCATCCTAGTGATGGAGCAAATTTAACCATTAATAAAGGCCAAGCTATTGCAGTTACAATTGATGCTACAGAAGAAGGTTTTAATGCAGAAGATTGTGTCATCGATGTGAAAAATCCAAATGTTAAAATCGAAGGCATTACCATTAAAGCTAAATCACGTAATAAAGCCATTTGCGGCACATTAAATAGTGGAAGTAACGTTACTATTTGCGTAGGCAATGATTGCCGTCCTATTGGTGCTGTTTGTAACCCGAACTCCACTTGCTGCGATGCTAATGGACAATATGCAAGTGCAGGTAGCTCTTGCACAGATTCCAATGGCGCAAGCGGAACTTGTGGTGGCAGCAATACCACTTGTACCCCTCAACCTGCGACAGAATGTGATCCCACTACAAATAGCCAGTGCTGCGATAACACCGGTCATTGGAAGCCTGAAAGTTCTCCTTGCGATGATGGTGATGCGAGTACTGCTACTTCTACTTGTAATGCTCAACACGAATGTGTCGGAACCTCTACTCCTCCTCAAGACTGTCCACCTAACTCTGAATGCTGCGATAACACCGGTCATTATTCTCCTGTAGGGACTCCTTGTACGACAGGGGGCGAAGCAGGAGCATGTAGCGCCGCTCATACCTGCGACATGACTAATCCTCCAGTGTGTGGTAACAGTGCTGTGGAAACTGGCGAACAATGTGACGATGGAAATACCACAGCCGGTGATGGTTGTGATAACAATTGTCAGAATGAAACAGCAACTCCCACTTGCGGAAATGGCACTGTAGAAGCTCCAGAAGTTTGCGATGGAGTATGTTGTAAAACAGATTGTAGTGATTATGAAGCCGCGGGAACAGCTTGTACAAGCGGTGGTAACTCAGGAACTTGTAATGCAACTACCCATGCTTGTGATGTAGCAAGCACTCCTCCTCCAGGTGGTACCGTAACTCCTCCTGGTGGCAGCACCACTCCTCCTCCAGGTGGAACTACACCTGATAACTCAAACACCACTCCTATTAACTTAGGTGGCGGTGGCAGCGGGGGATGCGTGCTGAACGGATCTTTGACCTCTTTAGCACCTTTTTGGATGCTGATTCTAGGATTGATGCCAATAGTGACAATCCGAAGAAAGAAATAGTTTTAAAAGCTCATAACTCCTCCCATTCAAGGGGCCCTTGGTCGCGAGATCTTGGGCCCCTTGGTTTTTTT
>CAYYEM010000011.1:32269-33639 GCA_964470915.1 uncultured Pseudomonadota bacterium | reverse complement strand
ATGAATCCAAAAATCTTCAGTGTTTCTGAAATCACTCGAGGAATAAAAAATCTTCTAGAAGATAATTTTGCGAGCATTTGGATTTCGGGAGAAGTTTCCAACTTCAAGGCCCATTCTTCAGGACATTACTATTTTTCATTGAAAGATGAAAATAGCCAGATTTCAGGAGTGATGTTCAGAGGAAATAATCGTCTTTTAAAATTTAAATTAGAAGATGGTTTGCAGGTGATCGTGAACGGGCGTGTGAGTGTTTATGAGCCTCGAGGATCATATCAGATTATCATCGAATATATGGAGCCCCAGGGTTTGGGCGCTTTGCAATTAGCTTTTGAACAGCTCAAGAAGAAACTGGAAGCGGAAGGATTATTTGATGTACTTCGAAAAAAGCCTCTCCCCCTTTTGCCTAAAAGAATCGGCATAGTCACTTCACCAAGCGGTGCAGCCATTCGAGATATCTTACATGTTTTAAAAAGGCGTTTTTCGAATGTAGATGTTTTGCTGGCACCCGTGAATGTTCAAGGAGCTGAAGCAGCCCCTGCCATTGTAGCAGCGATAGAAGAATTGAATGCTTTTTCAGATATCGATCTTTTAATCGTAGGTCGAGGTGGAGGGTCTCTTGAAGATTTGTGGGCTTTTAATACGGAAGAAGTTGCACGAGCCATTGCCGCGTCAAAAATTCCGGTGATTTCTGCGGTAGGTCATGAGATTGATATTACTATTTCTGATTATGTTGCTGATTTAAGAGCCCCCACGCCTTCTGCTGCTGCGGAGTTGGCAGTTCCTGTGAAAGAAGAAATGAAAACCATGTTGGAAAGTTTTAGGAATAGAATTCAGGAAATGCAGCGTCGCAAGATAGAGAGTTTACAAGAAAGATTAGATTTTTTTAAAAGTCACCTTAAACATCCTAAAAAACTTTTGGAAGAGCTGGCTCAAGGTTTGGATGAATGGCAAAACCGATTGGAATTGGCTTTTGCATCACGTTTGCGACATTGGAAACTTGAGGTGAAAACTCTGAAAAAAACTTTGCAAGCGCTTTCACCCTTGGCAGTTCTTGAAAGAGGTTATTCGATTACTTATTACCAAGATAAATCCGGGCGAAGCATTCCCCTTAAAAGGGCAGATTCTGTACTTTTAAATAGCGAAATCGAAACCCATTTATCGAGGGGTATATTAGTCAGTAAAGTGCTGCATTTAAAGTAAACCCTGTGTTTACGGTTACCTTCTCGCCCAAGAAAAGCTGAGAGGCCAAAAAAGTTGCAAATCCAGTCCTGACAAGATAGGGAGGGGTTTATGGCTGAAAAAAAGCTTACATTTGAAAGTGCGCTAAAGAATTTGGAAGAAATTGTGACTAAAATGGAAGATGGAGATTT
>CAYYEM010000011.1:19004-32169 GCA_964470915.1 uncultured Pseudomonadota bacterium | reverse complement strand
TTGCCTTCCGAGAAAGAATGGCCCGTCCGTTTACATGAGTCGATGCTTTACAGCATTCGGGCAGGAGGTAAACGCTTAAGACCTATTTTAAGTATTGCGGCTTGCGAGGCTTGTGGAGCAGACTCTGAAAGAGTTTTGCCGGTCGCAGCTGCCATTGAGATGATCCATACCTATTCTTTGATTCATGATGATTTGCCAGCAATGGACGATGATGCTTTGCGACGCGGCAAACCTACCAATCATAAAGTGTTTGGAGAAGCAGTTGCCATTTTAGCGGGAGATGCCTTACTGACAGAAGCGTTTCGGATTATGACACGCTATCGACACCCTGAAGTGCCAGCCTCTACTTTAATTGATGTGATTGAAAGTATTGCTGAAGCTTCGGGATCTAAAGGCATGGCAGGTGGGCAAGTGGTGGATTTGGAGAGTGAAGATAAAACCATTGATTTGGAGAAACTTGAACAATTACATCGTCACAAAACAGGTCGTTTAATTCGGGTTTCAGTTGAAGCGGGTGCAAAGCTGGCAGGAGCTACTCCCGCGCAGGTGGAAATGTTAGGACTTTACGGAGAAAAAATTGGTCTTGCCTTTCAAATTGCAGATGATGTGCTGGATATTGAAGGGGGAGAAGAAATTGGTAAAGATGTAGGTTCTGACGTGGCTAATCATAAATCAACTTATCCTAGCTTGCTTGGATTGGAAGAATCAAAGCAAAAAGCGAAAATCTTGATGGAAGAAGCTGTGAAATTGCTCGATAGTTTTGACGCAAAAGCAGATCCTTTAAGAGAAATTGCTAGATATGTAATAAACCGGAAAAACTAATGAAGTTCTCGAATCATCTCCTTCAAATAAAAACTCAAAAACCGCTAGAGATTATTGATATAAGTCATGAAGTACGTGCTTTTGCCGAAAATTCAGAAATAAAAGATGCGTTGTTAATTATTTCTACTTCGCACACAACCACGGCTTTGGTTATAAATGAAAAATGTGCGGAATTGCAAAAAGATATGATCGATTTTTTGACGCGCTTGGCAGCTCCTCAAGGAGATTATCGGCATAACAAAGTTGCAGTAGATGGTCGACCGAACACACATAGTCACTTACTTTCTCTTTTTATGAATTCCCAAGTGAGTCTTGTGTTAAAAGATTCCAAGTTGCAACTGGGTGATTGGCAATCCGTATTTTTGATTGAGTTAGATGGACCTCGAGAGACAAGAAAAGTGAATTTGACTTTAATGGGAAGCTAGAAACAAATCGGTGATTCTGTTGAATTGCTCATCGATTGCCCTACAATAAAACGAATTGTTTATGATTTCTGAAAAAGACATTGATGGATTTTTTGCAAATCCTGACCAAATTGATCCTGAAAAAAATCTTCTTTTTACTTACCGTTTTGAAACCTCGATTAAGCCTCGTTTAGCCACAGCAAATCTCTGTTGCGAACAGTCAACGGCTCAGTGGCAACGTCCTGGAATTATTGAGGATTTTCGACATGTTCATGGCGCAAAATGTATAAGTTTAAAGGAGGAAGCTAGCGGAAAATGGAAAGCGGTGATTGCCCATCCTTGGATTAATTTTGGCCCTCGAATTCCCAATCTTCTCTCTGCTGCTGCAGGAGAAGGCCCTTTCTATTGTCCTGGAATCGAAACAATTAAATGGACAGATATTCATCTTCCAAAAAGTTATTTGAAGCTTTTTGAGGGCCCGCAGTTTGGATTAAAAGCTTTGAGAGATTTATTGGGTGTTCAAGATAGACCTTTATTCATTGGTGTCGTGAAACCTAACATTGGTTTAAGTCCCTTTCAGTTCGCAGAAATTGCATATCAAAGCTGGTTGGGAGGTTTGGATATCGCTAAAGACGATGAAATGTTGGGAGATATTGATTGGTCTCCTTTGGCGGAACGAGCAAAGTTTTGTACCCAAATGCGTTTAAAAGCGGAGCAAGAGACGAAACAAAATAAAATTTATTTAGCTAGCATTACAGATGAAGTAGACCAGATCAAGAATCTACATGATGTAGCAGTTGCAAATGGGGCTAACAGTGTAATGGTGAATGGAATTTTTACCGGTGTGTCGGCCCTGCGTGCTTTGAGCAAGCAAAGCAAAGTGCCTGTGATGAGCCATTTTACAGGTACTGCGGCTTTTTCACGTCTTGCTAATTTTGGCATTAGTTCCCTGGTGTTTACCAAACTTCAACGTTTAGCAGGCGCTGACATGATAGGTTTGGCTGGTTTTGGTGAACGTATGCATAACTCGGATGAAGAGGTTTTACAAAATGTGAAGGCCTGTTTGGAGAGCTGGGAGAATATTGCTCCAGTATTGCCTATCCCAGGAGGGAGTGATTGGGCAGGCAGTCTACCCACTGTTTATCAAAAGATAGGTCATCCTGATTTTGGTTTTATTTCAGGTCGAGGCGTTTTTGGTCACCCTCAGGGGCCCAAAGCAGGCGCCTTAAGTTTGCATGAAGCCTGGGAAGCGATTCAGAAAAAAACTTCACTCCATGATTATGCTCAAACACATGAGGCACTAGCATTAGCCTTGAAGGCATTTTCGTAGGGCAGGCTTAATCATGAAAGATTTGTCTTTGGCTTTATTCCTCAGTTTTGGAGCAGACACGGGGCCTGTCTCCTAAAATGGTAACTATGAAATCAGGCAAGCAACGCATTGATCAGCTTCTTGTTCAAAAACAATTAGCTCCTTCGCGAGAACGTGCTCAATCTTATATTATGGCAGGGATTGTTTTTGTTGAGGGGAAGCCTGTTCTAAAAGCTTCTGAAATGTTTCTGCCTGAAGTGTTGATTGAAATTAAAGGGCAAGATCATCCCTATGTTTCGAGGGGAGGAGTGAAGCTTGAAGGTGCCTTGAAAGATTTTCACTTAGATGTGTCTGGCTTTGTGTGTTTGGATGTTGGCGCCTCTACGGGAGGTTTTACGGATTGTTTGCTTCAAAAGGGAGCAGCGAAAGTTTATGCGGTCGATGTAGGATATGGACAACTCGCATGGAAGATTAGGCAAGATCCTCGGGTGATTGTCCGCGAAAAAACTCATATCAAAGAAATCCTTAAAAAAGACTTTTCTGAAGCACTTCAACTCGTGGTGATTGATGTTTCTTTTATTTCACTTCTAAAGGTGATTCCGGTTATTTTAGAAATCCTAAATTCTTCTGCTTACGTTCTTGCCCTCATTAAACCTCAATTTGAAGCAAATAAGGGAGAAGTTCCAAGAGGCGGTGTGTTTAAAAATGAGGCGCAAAGAGAAGAAATTGTAGCCAGAACCTTGCAGGCTTTAAAGAGCTTAGCTATTGAAATCATTGGACTTTACCCTTCAAAGCTTCCGGGAGCAGATGGAAATCAGGAATATTTTGTATTGCTTAAAAAAGTATAAAAATTATCTAAAATTTTAAAAAGGTATGCTACAATAAAAAAGAGAGGATGCAGTAATGAAGCTGTTTGGCGCGTCAAAATTAGCTCTAATGCTTGTTTTGCCTACATTGGCAGCTTGCGCCTCTTCTCATTCAGCTCAAGGTCCTGGCATCAATAAATCAAATGCAGCGAAGCGTGCCAAAGCCAGTTTTCCAGATCCCGAAGAAAAATTTAATAATGTAAAAAAAGCTCCAGAGGGAAATGCTTATTATTATTTTGTCCTCGCTAAATTGGGTGCCTATGAAGGTAACTCTGAAGGCTCTTTGTATTTTATAGATAAAGCCATTGAGCAAGATAAGTCTTCTGCTTTTCTAGAAGAGGAAAAAGCTCGTGAAAGCATTGAAGCAAATCGTATTGATCAAGCGATGGCCTCGGCTCAGCGAGCAGTCGATTTAAATCCAAAAAACCAGGAAGCTTTATTGTTGTTAGGAAAGCTATATTCAGCCAAAAAAATGACAAATGAAGCGATGGCTCAATATCAGGAACTTTTAAAGATTAACCCAAAATCTGAAGAAGCTTACCTGGCTATTGCAAGAGAGTATGTTCTCCGAAAAGATATGGACGCTGCGATTGCGACTATCGTCCGTATGAAAAAGACTCAGCCTGATTCTTTAGCGGGGGATTATTATTTGGGGAGTATTTACTCGAGCTTTAAGAAAAATTATCCCAAAGCGATCAGCGTTTTTAAACAGATTTTGCAGGATAATCCCGACGAAATCAGAGCTAAGCAATCTTTGGGGCAAATCTATCTTGAAATGAATAATTTGCCTGAAGCCTTAAAAATGTATCAGTTGCTTGAAAAGGCTATGCCTGAAGATATTGCCACGCAACTGAGGTTGGGTTTGTTGCTCTATGAAATGAAAAACTATAATGAAGCTTCAGAAAGATTTCAGAAAATTTTGGAAGCCAACCCTAATTCAGATCGCATTCAGTATTACTTGGGAGTGGTGAGTCAAATTCAAAAGAAAGATACGGAAGCCCTTCAATATTTTCAGCAAATTGTACCTGAATCTAGTTTTTTTAAAGAAGCTGTCATTCGCTCGGTTATTATCTTGCAGGAAGATAACAAGCTTCAACAGGCTTTAGAAGTGGTGCAAGCAGCGATTCAAAAGAGAAATGATATTACAGAATTTTATGATGTGCTGGCGACCCTTTTTACAGATTTGGAAAATCATGAAAAAGCAATTTTGATCTTAAAAGAAGCCATTGCCAAATATCCTAAGGATGAAAAACTGTATTTTGCCTTAGGGATTTCCTACGACAAGCAAGGGGATACGGAAAATGCGATTAAAAGCATGAAGGAAGTTCTTGAAATCAACCCGAATCATGCAGCAGCTCTCAATTACATTGGTTATTCCTATGCTGATCAAGGAGTTAAGTTAGATGAGTCTTTAGAAATGCTGAGTAAGGCTTTTCAGATAAAACCAAAAGATGGCTATATTGCAGATAGTTTAGGTTGGGTTTACTTTAAAAGGGGCGATTTGAATAAAGCAGTATATTATTTATTAAAGGCTGATGAATTAAGCCCTCAGGAAGCGAGCATTCTTGAACATTTAGGTGATGTTTTTTTTAAAAAGGGAAGTGTTGCAAAAGCAGAAATGTATTATCAAAAAGCTGTAGATGCTTTAGTTACTCAAAGTAAGAAAAGCAAAAAAGATAATGAAGATTTAGCCCGCCTCCGAAAAAAACTCTTTGAAAAAGTAGGCATGAAGTAAAACAGACTTTCATATCCGATTTCAACAAACCCTCGTTTAATAAATTGATATTCTTTTACTCAAAGAATATGAGTAAATAATGAGTCGAAAGGCTAATTTTTTTCCCTTTTTACTATTATGTTTATTTTTTGCCTGTACGGCAAAAACACCCCCTCGAATTGCCCTGCCTGAAAATGAACAACAAAACCTTTTGAAGACAGTGGAGAGATACATCCAATCTTTGCAGAAAATTAAAGGTGTGAAGGCCTATGCAAAAGTGCGATTAAAAGTAAGAGGACAAAAAATCAACTTCGATGAGGTGATTAAAATACAATTTCCTTTTTCATTTTATTTTGAAACCCTCGATGATTTAGCCAATACAAGTTTTCAATTAATGTCGGATGGCTCAAGTCTATTTTGGCAAGATTTTATTCGTAAAGAATATTGGGAAGGGGAGTTGAATGAAAAGAGCATTCGAAAATTTATTCCCTTAGCCTCTGATTTAGAAGAAACCTTGGGGCTTTTTGTGGGTAAAATCCCCCCACTCGATTTAAAAGAAGCCAAAGTATTCAAAAATAGTGATTCATCTCAATATATCATCCGGATTCCACGAGGTGAAATTATTTGGGACTTATCCCAGAATGCGATTGTACACTTGGCCTTAAAGGGAGAAGGTGCTAGTCTTGCTTTCGAATACGAGGGAGGGCGGTTTCATCCGCAAACATTAAATCCTACAAAAGAGACGGATGTTAATGTCCCTTCGCATGTAAAGTTAAAAGATTTAAAAACCAAAAATGAAATTGAAATAAATTATAAGGATTTGACTCTTGGAATCGGACCGATGTTGGTTCCATTGACAATCCAATTTAATCCTTTGCCGGATGCAAAAAGGTTGAATGCACTTCCTTGAAAGTAAAAAGAAAATTTGTGGGTACTTTTTACTATTTCTTATTGTTTTAGTTGTATCCTCTTGTTCGGTTCGAGATCCCAAGGATCCTGCCTGGTTGATATGGCATTTGGGAGCTGAGCCGGATACTCTCAATCGAGTGATCGCGACTGATGCTTATGAAAGCCGAATTAATGGTTTCGTTTACGACAGCTTGATTGATCGTGATAATAAAACGCTAGAACTTATTCCTCGTCTTGCAACTTCCTGGGACATTTCAGAAGATAAGCTTATTTTTACCTTTCATCTTCGCCAGGATGTAAAGTGGCACGATGGAGTTCCCTTCACAGCAGAAGATGTACTTTACACCTATGATCGCATTCAAGATCCAAAAGTGGATGCTCCTCATTTAAGGGTGTATTACAAAGATATTAAAAAAGTTGAAAAGTTGGATGATTACACTATCCGATTTACTTATGCGCGGCCTTATTTCAAAGCCTTAGAGTTTTGTGGAGGCATTCCAATTGTCGCAAAACATATTTACGACGACGGGCAAAACTTTAATACCAATCCAGCAGGCCGTCATCCGATTGGTACAGGGCCATATAAATTTATAAAATGGGATACGGGCAAAAAAATTGTATTGGAACGTAATGAGAGTTATTGGGATAAAAATCGCATTCCAGAAATTAAGGGGATTCAATTTAAAATTATTAGTGATGATGCGGTTGCCCTTCAAGAACTGAAAAAAGGTGAAATAGATCTTGCTTCTCTTCGACCTATTCAATGGATGAAGCAAAGTAATACCAAAAGTTTTCAAGAAAATTTTATCCGTCATGAATATTACACCCCAGGCTATCGTTTTATTGGCTGGAATTTACGTCGTCCGTATTTTCAAGATAAAAAAGTGCGACAAGCCTTAACCATGCTGGTGAATCGCCAAGCGATTGTGAAAAAGCTCGAATTTGGATTAGGCAAAGTGATTAGTGGCCCGTTTTTCTTTCAAGCCTACGAATATAACCAGAAAATTGTTCCCTTACCTTTTGATCCTGAAGCAGCTAAAAAAATGCTCGATGAGGCAGGCTGGGTGGATAGTGATGGGGATGGCTTGAGGGATAAAGAGATCGAAGAAAAAGAGGGTGAAAAAGTCGTAAAAGTTCGAGTTCCTTTCAAGTTTAACTTTTTAATTCCCTCGGGAGCTCGTTTTTATGAGAGACTTTCCAGCATCATGAAAGAAGATTTTGCCAAGGCTGGTATTGAGATTAATATTCAGACCATGGAATGGGCGGCTTTTATTGGTCGAGTGAATAAACGGGATTTTGATGCCACTTCCTTAGGTTGGGCATTTGGTTTTGATGAAGATCCTTATCAGGTTTGGCACTCCTCGCAAATCAAGGAAGGGTCTAACTTTGTGGGTTTTGATAATCCTGAAGCAGATAAAATTATGGAAGAAGCACGGGTGACTTTCGATAAAGAAAAAAGAACAGAACTTTATCATCATTTTCATGAAATTGTAGCGGATGAACAGCCTTACACCTTTTTATATACGGGTGAAGCTTTAGTCGCGCGTAATAAACGTTTTAAAAATGTAGTTGTATATCGGGGTGGATTAGATGTGCTGGAGTGGAAAGTGAGCGAGTGAAAGAGTCGTTCGTGGTGAGACTCTCGAACCATGAACAAAATAGATTTTCGCTGTGTCCTTCGACGGGCTCAGGACGAACGGTATTAAAGGCATATGAAAACCTATCTTTTAAAAAGATTACTGCTTCTTATTCCCACTTTTCTGGGAATTACACTCATGACTTATTTTATTATCCGTTTTGCGCCAGGCAGCCCTTTGTCGGTTAAATTACAAGCTGCCGAAGGCCTGAAGGCCCAATCAATTTCTAAGGAAGCTTTGGATCAGCTTAATAAACTCTATGGCCTCGATACCCCCCTTCCGGCTTGGTATGAGCATTTTATCCATTCTACCAATGCAAATTTTTTTGGGATTACAGATGTCGAAACACAAAACTGGTTTAGGAAAAGTGCAGAAGCAGTTGGGAAAAATAGTATTCAATATTGGCAATGGCTCAAACGTTTTCTAAAGTTTGATTTTGGAGAAAGCTTCAAAGATCACAGGCCTGTTATTGAAAAAATCAAGGAAGCCCTGCCTATTACCCTTACTTTAAATCTGATCGAGATTTTAATCGTGTATCTCATCTCTATTCCTTTAGGGGTTTATTCTGCACTTCGCAGAGATTCAAAATTAGATAAGTTTGTAATGCTCAATTTATTTATTCTCTATTCACTACCTACTTTTTGGGTGGCGACAATTCTAATGATGTTGTTTTCAAGTGCAGACGGCTTAAATTGGTTTCCGATGGTAGGTTTTAGTTCAGATGGAGCAGAAAATTTTGTGTGGTATCGATGGTTGTTGGATGTGGGTTGGCATTTAGTCTTACCAATTACTTGTATGGTTTATGGGAGCTTTGCATTTCTATCCCGTTTTTCACGGTCAAGCATGTTAGAAGTAATTCGGCAAGATTACATTCGAACAGCGAGGGCTAAAGGCCTTTCGCGTAAGACAGTGATTTGGAAGCATGCGTTCCGAAATTCGCTTATCCCCCTCGTTACTTTAATGGGAACTTTATTGCCTGCTTTGTTAGGTGGAAGTGTCATTATTGAGCAAATTTTTTCAATTCCAGGAATGGGAAAGTTGGGATTTGAATCAGTTTTGGCAAGAGATTACCCCACTATTATGGCCATTGCATCTATTGAGGCCATCTTAACTTTACTTTCTTTGCTTTTATCTGATTTACTTTATGTGTGGATAGATCCGAGAATTAGTTTCGAAAAAGTGATGGAGTAGGAACAAAGTCGTTTTTATATTGAATATGCCTTTAGAAATTCAAAATACTGAAACCAAAATCCGATTTAAGAAAAAATCACCTTCCTTTTGGCGATTGGCTTGGAAGGAGTTTCGGAAAAATCAGTTAGCTCGTTTGGGTTTTGCTTTGGTGCTCATGACTTTTGCGATAGCAATTTTTGCACCTTTGCTTGCCAACTCAGAACCTTATTATGTGAAAGTGGGAGATAAAGTTTATTTCCCTATTTTAAGAGATTTATTTCCAACTCAATATTGGGTGAAATATCCAGATCTTCCTCCTGAAACTATTCAAAATCCTGATTTTACAAAACGTGAAGATGTGGAAATTATCTGGGCGCTTATTCCTTATTCTCCTAGTCAATATGATTTGGATTCCATTTTATCTCCTCCTTCTTGGGAACACCTTATGGGGACCGACGAACAAGGCCGCGATGTTGCCAGCCGTATGATTTATGGTTCTCGTATTTCTTTATCGGTAGGTTTTGTGGCGGTGGGAATTTATCTGATGATCGGAATTTTTCTTGGAGCTTGTGCCGGTTACTTCGGCGGGAAAATAGATATTTTGATTAGTCGACTGATTGAAATCATCATTTGTTTTCCTACCTTCTTTTTAATTTTGGCTGTTCTCGCTTTTGTGGGTCCATCGATTTATAACATCATGATTATTATCGGTTTAACGGGTTGGACAGGCATTGCACGTTTGGTGCGAGGCGAATTTTTAAAACACAGACAAAGTGAGTATGTTGCTGCAGCAAAAGTGCAAGGTGCCACGTGGTATCGAATCATATTCCGCCATATTTTACCTAATGCCTTGGCTCCTGTCTTAGTTTCTGCAACCTTTGGAGTTGCGAGCGCTATTTTAGTAGAATCTTCTCTTTCCTTTTTAGGTTTTGGGGTTCAGCCTCCCACTCCTAGTTGGGGAGATATTTTATCTCAATCGCGAGATTTTATTGATATTGCCTGGTGGTTAACGCTTTTCCCCGGCTTGGCAATTTTTTTGACGATTACTTCTTATAACTTAGTTGGAGAAGGCTTAAGGGATGCAATTGATCCGAGGTTAAAAGGATGAAATTGCTTGAAGTACAAAATTTGGTGACAGAATTTGAAAGCGAAGAGGGAAACTTGCGAGCAGTAGATGAGCTTTCATTTAGCCTTGAGAAGGGAAAAGTTTTAGGCATTGTGGGCGAGTCGGGTTGTGGCAAGTCAGTGATGGCTCTTTCGCTTTTGCGTTTGATTGATCCTCCTGGAAAAATCATGGATGGAAAAGTGTTGTTTTATCAAAAGCCCGTTGAAAAAGAATGGCCTAAATTGTTGAGTTTGGAAAAACAAGAGGTTTTGCAGGTAGGTTTTGCTAAAGAAGCGGAAGTGAAAGATCCTGTAGCAAGGGGAGATGCCATTGATCTTTTAAAAATTTCTGAAGAAGAAATGTTGAAAATTCGTGGCAATAAGATTGCCATGATTTTTCAGGAACCCATGACGAGTTTGAACCCTGTTTTTACAGTGGGGGATCAAATCATGGAAGCGATTCAGGTTCATCAGGGTTTGTCGAAAAGGGATTCAAAAGAAAAAGCGATAGAAATGCTTCGTAAGGTGAAGATCTCAGATGCCGAAAAGAGAGTCGATGATTATCCTCATCAAATGTCTGGAGGTATGCGGCAAAGAGTGATGATTGCCATGGCTCTTTCTTGCAACCCAGAAATTCTCATTGCCGATGAGCCAAGCACAGCGCTGGATGTCACGGTTCAGGCCCAAATTTTAGATTTGATGGCTGAGATGATTCAAGAAATGAACATGTCGATGATTCTTATTACCCATGATTTGGGTGTAGTATCTCAAAACTGTGATGAAGTGATGGTGATGTATGCAGGCAAAGTGGTTGAACAAGCTCCTACAAAAGTTTTATTCCGACGACCTAAGCATCCCTATACTTTAGGTTTGATAGAATCGATTCCAAAAATTAACCAGGGCTTGAAGCAAAAGCTTTACACCATTCCTGGTACTGTACCAAATCCAATGAAACTGCCTTCAGGTTGCCGTTTTTCAAATCGTTGCCCCAGGGCAGTGATTGCTTGTGGTGAATCTCTGCCCAGAATTAACTATGTGGGTGAAGGACAAAAAGTAAGGTGTATCATTTATTAATATGCCACTTCTTGAGATTAAAAATCTGGTCAAAAAATTTCCTGTTAAGGAAAATTTTTTTGGGAAAGTAAAAGCCCAGGTGCATGCTTTGCAAGGGGTAGACCTGGAAATAGAAGAAGGTAAAGTCCTAGGCTTGGTCGGAGAATCAGGGTGTGGCAAGAGCACTTTGGCAAGAATTATACTGAATTTACTCAAAGCCGATGAAGGTGAAGTGCTATTTCAGAATCAGAATTTAGGCAAAGTGTCTTCAAAGGAATTGAGGGCCTTAAGAAAAAATATTCAGATTGTATTTCAGGATCCTTATTCTTCGCTAAACCCTCGCATGACGATTGGAGCTACTTTATCTGAGAGCTGGGTGATCGCTGGGCGTGGTAATCGTGAAGAGCGTGAAGAAAGAGTGGCTGATTTGTTGAAAATGGTGGGGCTATCTGTGGAAGCCGCCTTTAAATACCCTCATGAATTTTCGGGAGGTCAACGTCAGCGGATTGGTATTGCTCGGGCTTTGAGTCTGTTACCTAAACTCATTGTATGTGATGAACCTGTTTCGGCTTTGGATGTGTCGATTCAATCTCAGATTTTGAATCTTTTGCTGGAGCTAAAAGAAAAGTTTTCTCTCACCTACCTTTTTATTTCTCATGATCTCAAGGTGGTTCAGCATGTCAGTGATGAAATTGCAGTGATGTATTTGGGGAGAATTGTAGAGAGATTTCCTGCCCAAAATTTGATGGAATGCCGGCATCCCTATACCCAAGCCTTGCTTGAGGCCTTACCCCTTCAATCGAAATCAAAGAGTAAAAAAATTCTTCAGGGGGAGGTGCCATCCCCTATCAATCCCCCTTCTGGCTGTGCTTTTCACCCCCGATGTCCTTTTGCGGAAGAGGTTTGCAAAGAAAAAATCCCTATGTTAGGGAATTTTGGTGTTGGTCAGCCGGTGACGAAACATTATGTTGCTTGCCACTTGGCTGATAAAATTCCTAAAGTTCAAATGGATTAAAGGTGTTTTATGAAAGAAAGAAAAATTTTATCTTTTTTGTTTATTGTGTTCATCGCTACTTTTTCTGCTTGTGTTACTTCTTCAAAGAAAGAATCTAAAACCAGTTCTTCGCAACGATTGAATGTTCCCAATTGGGGAATTACGATTGATGCAACTTATGACAAAAAACTCGATGAGGTAGTTCCTGGTTATAAAATTTTAACCGTTGCCATTACGAATCGGTCAGTAGACATGATCAAGCTTGATCCTAATAACGATCAATGGATGGTAGAAGATGCTTGGGGTCGTAAACAAAAAGCCATTGTGTCTTTGAGAATTCGAGACCCAAAAATCTGGGACATTCTCCCACCTAAAGTAAAAGACTTAGTAGAATATCCTGCAGGGGTGCAAATGGGCTATAGCCAAACCTTTGATTTGTTTTTCCCTCAAAATGTAGATTTGGAAGGCTTTCGTTCCATTGCATTTTATTCAGCAGTTTTGAAACAAAATTTCGATGCGGTTGCGTCTTCTTCACTGGAACGAGCTGTCCCCGCAGGAAGTGGCGGAGATGATGTGGTGGCGGACAAGTTTAGTCCTGCAGGAGCTGGTAAAAAGGGTAATAAAGTTGGCTCGCAAACTCCTAGTCGCCAAAATCCGCCTATTCCCAAGCTTCCACCCCCACAATAAAATTTATATTATTATTGCGAAGAAGTGGTTGTTGGAAATCTTAAATTTTCAGAGCGAATTCTTTCAGCCTCGTTACTTTCTCGCACAGGGCTCAAAAAGGCATCTCGATAAATGGCACGACTTCCTCGATAGCGTTGATGTGCTTGATAAGCACCCATTAATTGATCGGGGCTTATGTCAGTGCCTGCAATGCCCATTTCCAAAGCCCATTCTTGAAGGCTCGGATTAGTTCGATACTCATCGCTAAGAGTAGCTTGATTAGCCATTTGCCAAGTCAGGAAATAAAGCTGCCAACTTCCTCCCTGCATGAGAGGATTTTGAGCGATGACTGCCGCAGGATTAATCATTCGAGCAGCCACTTGAGAAGCTGCTGTGTTTTCACTCAATTGAGCGAGGCCATAAAGGCCGCCTGCTGCCAAGGCACCCCGTCGGAGCAAATGACTTTGATAATTGTTGAGGCCTTCCATTTCGCTTTGAGTGCTTTGAAGGTGGCGTA
>CAYYEM010000011.1:11684-18904 GCA_964470915.1 uncultured Pseudomonadota bacterium | reverse complement strand
GCTTCAGTGGTGAGAGTACGTGCAGAAGCAAAACAAGTTTCTGCTTCGCGTAACATAATTTGAGTAAGCCTTAAGATGCGTGCCGCAGCTTCTTGGGGATTTCGGTGAAAGAGTAATCGCCCTACTTCAAGGTTAGCTCTTTGACTTTGAATAAAACCAGGCAGAGCTCTTAATAAAGGTATTCTACCCCATTGTGTACTTTGGGCATAACGAAGCACATTGGAGTTTACAATTTCTACTTCTGCAGCAGAAAGATTGCGATGCATCGGCAAAGTCAATGCCCAGGAGAGAGTACGGACGGGCCAGTAAGTTAAATAGCGGATGGCCCAGTGAGGATGATTTCTCCATCTGCTTGCAAATTCAACTCCCGTAAGCAACTGGCTTGCAGGACCCCCTAATCCAAATCCATAACCTAAACCTTTGATGATTGCTGAACCTATTCCAAAAAGCATTACTTGCTGGCCTAAACTATCCCAAATCCCATCCAAGCTGGCTTCGTCATCAGAAAAATCCTGACTCCAATGCATGGGATTCAGATCTCCTCCATTGCCTCGTAAATCAAATCGGCTCGCGCTGGCACGACTATGAATTTGAGCATGTTCAGAATAATTGATTAAACGGTCATAAATAGTTGCCGCTGCGGGGCCATTACGAAGCTGCCAATGGTTGAGAGCTAAATCTCCTGCAGAGTGAATATTATTAATAGCAAAACGGCTTCGAAAGGCAGCTATAATACCATTTTCCGGATTTACCTGACCCCGAAGGGTGTGGGTAGCAAAGCGAATATAAGCTTCTTCCTGCTCACGAGAGTTAGGGATGTAATAAATTCTTTCTAATTCTTTTACATGGAGTTCTTCACTTAAAATTCTTTGATGCTCAGAATTTTCAAGATGAGAGATGGCTTCTCTTAAGCTGGAATAAGAAGAGTTTGCTAAAACACCTCTTAAAGCATTGACCGCGGCCAATCTTTTTTGGTGGGCTTCATCGGCATGATGAGCGACTCGCTCACGCCAAGTATAGCCTCCCAGCCAATGTAGGGGATAGGTCATGTAATGAAGCACCCCAGGGATACCATCTCCCGCGTGGGAACGAGCTCGATCGTGAATGCCATCAGCTACTCTTTCAACCAAATACAATAATTCACGACGTTCTGTTTGTTGAATAGTTTGTAAAATATTTGAAGGTTGCAAGTAGGCATATTGAATCAGAGCCCTTGCTAAAAATTGATTGCCATCAATTTTTCGATGAGATTCACTTACAGTAAGATTATAAACTTGAGCCTCTTGGTTTTGTGTTTTTGTTTCCTCAAACTGGGTCCAGAGAGGAACTAGAAAATGAGGTCTTTCTTGTTCTTGAAGATCAGAGCTTCTTCTCATTTGAGTTCGGATTTGATCAAAGAGGTGATTTATATCAGAGTCAGAAATATGTTGTCTTCTTAACTCAGGTCGAACTTGAGTTAAAATTTCTTCAACAGTGCCTGTTAGCCTGCCGCTTTCTATTTCAGCACTTTTTCGTGTCAAGATGTTGTTGATTTCAGGATTATGAACTTCATTTTGAATACTTCTAAATACAATAGAAAGTCTTCTACGGTTTAGAAGAGCATCAATTTCTTCGCGATTAAGAATTCCATCTTCACCGGCCAACATCAGCAAAGGTCCGAGGGAGCTTTGGATGTTTCTGCTCAATTGAGCTAAAATAGGAGCAGGTAATTGACTTTCAAGTTGTCCAAAGAGACGTTGCAGAGTTCTCCCTAATTCTCCTACTGAAAGAGGGCTATTTGATAGAACACGAAGTCTCAAATCATCTTCAGTAAGAATGTGCTGAGGAAAAGCTCTAAAACGTCGAATAAAGTTCTGAATAAATTCTACATCAGCAGGATTTGGATTCCCATTTTCTGAATTGTTATTTTGTAGAAGTTCACACAAGCCTGAGAGGTTGCTTATTAATAGATGAAGATCCAGGGCTGAACTAGATAACAAAGCATCCGCTCTTTGATGAGTGAGAATGTTTTGTCCACCGTTTTGGCTTTGCATCCAGCTCAGTAAACGAAAAGTATTATTATTATTTTTTGTCGTAGAGTCTAAGTTTTGAAGATATTCCAAATCAAAGGTAGAGAGGCGAGATGAAAGTCGATCAATATCTCTGAAGTTTTCAGGGTCACGAGCAAGTCTTTCCTGAGCTTGTCTGAGTTCCGAATTTGCTTTTAAAAGAAGTATTTGAGCAAGAGTTCGATAATCTTGTTCACTGGGATTTTCAATAGGAGAGGAAGCCCTGAATTCATTGATATCGAGTTCATGATTATGATCGCTATCCAAACGATTAAAGGCAGCTTCAATTCGTTCGTTAGCGTTTCTATCATTGGCATCGATATGTTCAGTGGCTTTTAGTTCTTCGAGAGTGATTTTATGATCGTGGTTTGAATCTGCCTCATTAAAATTATTTTGAATAATTTGCTCGGATTGTCGAAGTTGGGCTTGTGTTTCTTGTCGGATTGCACCCGCCACTTCTTCGAGGCTCACTTCTTCGTTATCATCACGATTGTAAGTGGCGACACTTGCAAGATTTCTAAAATAATTTGGTGCAATATGATCTCTGAAAGTTTGAGGAGTTTGATGATAAGTTCGAAGAGAAAACACTTGTGTGGCTAAGAATTGTTCTACTGCAGAATCAGTTCTAGGCAGCCAAGCTTGGGCTTCACGTTCAAGAGCGTTGAGTTGCCCCGCATTTTTTAGTCTGACAAAATTTTGTAAACATTCTCTCGGGTTTTGGAGAAGGGCCAATATTTGGTTTCTTCTCTCATCATTATTTTCACTGCTGGCTTGTCTGTAAAGATTGAAACGGAATAAATTATATTCAACTTCATTGATGGAAATTTGTTGGGTACCTTCACCCAGACGAACTACATTGAGTTGATTGTTGCCATCGATGTCAGCTTCATTGGCAACATTCAGGGCTAAGCAATCAAGATTGTTTTCGAAGAATTCTCGAGGTAAATAGCGGGTAACACGAAGATCAATCGTCATAAAAGGCACCTGTGTTAGTTTGAGTAAAGTGCCCCTTATGTCGTGTGGAAAGTAAGCAGAACTTAATCCGGATAGGCCAAATCTGATCACAATCCACTGTAATAAGCTTTATCGTCTATAAAAAATAAAAGTTGCTTCTTGAATAAAAAAAGCCCCGAAGCTTTTTTAAATAACAAAAAGCTTCGGGAGCTCTCTATTGGGGTGTGTGCCCCCAAGTCAATTTTAAGGTTACTTGGGTGTTACAGCAGGAGCTCTCCCGTATTTATTTAAAGCAGGGAGGTTCCCGATGTTTAAGGGCTGAGGAGGAATAATAGCTCCAGGAGCAATATTTTCGGGAAATTTTGTTATAATGGGCATCACAGATCGTGTCGCCTCATCCCCTTTTTCATTAAAGAGCATCCATAACATGAATTTAGCCGTTCCATTATTATGCATAGCTAATGAGGGGAGTTGTACGTATTGTACCGCCCCTTTTTGCAAGTAAAGCCAAGCTCTTTCCTGTAAGGCGACATCTCCTGTTTGAATTCCTTTTTCCATCCATTCTTTAGCTCGTTTTAAAATGCTTGAAGAGAAATAAGGATCACGTCCCACTTTGCCCAAGATTTCAAGGCTACGTACTCTTGAATCTACCATTTGAAGCCGTTGTAATGCATTCGGAGAGATTTGGGTAGACAGGGTTCTCATTTCCATTTGAAGGGCGAGTCTCTCAGCACTTTGTAAGGCTGGGTTAGCGAGAGCATCTTGTATTTCGGTAAAACGCTGAGCTTGTGGACTTTGAGAAGTAAACCAATTTCGAGTCGTTACTAAATCTTGCTGAGCTTTACCATAAGCTTGCTTTGCCCAAACGCGTTCAGCACTTGCTAACTCAGGAACATCTGCGGCCCATTTCGCACCTGCGACATCAGCCCCTTTTAAAACTTCTTCTGTGATTTGAGCTTCTGTTTTACCTAAGAAAGCATTGCCAGCTGATCTCCAAGCAGAGCCTAATTGAATCGTATTGATACCCGTTCCACCGCGTAACCATTCAAGCATTTTAGGAGGTAATTTCCCTTCTAAGCGTTGAGCTAAACGACCACCCACATTTAAAGCTCTCCAACCATTACCCAGGCGTGTGCCTAGTTCAAGTGTGCCAACAGTTTTTGCGCCTCCTAAAACAGCATCCATGCCTTGCAAGGAAGCTGCCATGTTGAGATAGAGATTTACCCCTTCTCTTGGAGCATTCATGACAGCCATATCGGACCAAGGGTAATAAGGATAATTAATTCCATCATAAGCAAATTGGCGAAGACTCTCTCCGTAAGGAGATACGGTGAAGGCACTTCCAAGCAAACCACCAATAATCGTGCCTGCAACAGGGTTTCCTAGTATTCTGCCAGCACCTGAGTTGCCAAGACGATGAAAGGTGCGACCCGGGATAATCCAACGCCGAACTCCTGTAATTTCTTCCAGAGGGATAGTGCTGTAATTTCGAATGGATGTGAACAGGGCATGTCCCGCACTACCACCGACTAATGTGGGTGCTGCATAAGCTCCTACTCCAAAAAGGCTTCTCGCTAAAGTGGTGTGTTGTGCAGAATGTACATTCCCGCTAAAGCTCGTATTATATTCATGTGTTAGCGGATCTATAGGCATGCTGTATTCACCTGTTTTAGGATTTTTCACACTGCCTATGATTGCCAGACCGTTTTCTTCAGCTTTTTCTGCAATGAGAGAGTTAGGTTGAGTAATTAAAATAGCCAAAAAAGTTTGTTTGTTTTCATTGCTTAATGATGATGCCTTGAGCATCTCAATGAATTCAGCTTGTTGTTCCTCTGTGGGCCGTGGAAGGTTAAATAACTCACGTGCTCTGACAGGATTTTGGAATTGAGCTTCTCTAAATAAAGCTTCTAAAGCAGTCGCTGGTTTTTGACTCCCTTCCACACGCTTCATTTGTCCTAATGATTCAATAAGAACTTTTTTGAAAGATTCTGGGAATTCTTTTCCTGCAATACCCATGACCAGTTGTTTTTCTTTTGAGATATCCACCCCTGCTATTTGAGATAGAGTGCTATCAAGAGATTCGACTGCCATTTTGACTCTTGCAGGATCCATTGGATTCATTGGATCCACAAAAAGCTGCATGACGGTTCCTACTAATTGTTCTGCTTTTTGTTTTTGTTCGGGGGAAAGCTTATTATATTCTGCCTGAAATTTATTATTCTGAATTGCCTTTTGGTTTTGTGTTTTAACTATTTCAGTACGGATCTGGGTCATAAGCTCAGCCTGACCTTCAGGGCTGAGTTCTGGCACATTCAGCGCAGCTTGAATCTCTGTGTTTTGAACCTCTTCACCTTGTGAAATTTTTTCTAAAACACTTGTAAATGCAGCTCTTTTATCTTGAGGAATTTGAGCTGCTAATAAGCTAAAGTCAGGATGGTTTAACACCGCAAAGTTATTCGGAGTAGCAACGGTAATGTAATTATTTAAAGATAGGGCCATTACAATTTCAGGGCTTTTACCCCAAACCCAGTTTTTAGATTCGAAGGCTCGATCCCACCATCCACCTTTGCCCAGACGAGGAGAAGGGAACAGATCAGATTCCCAAAGTTTAAAATCTCCCACTCTGAATTCTTCTGCTAACTTAAGTAATTCTCGGTTGCGGTCGATGTTTTGGGTCATTTTAGCAAGACCCATCCATTTATTATAATGACAATCATTGATCAAAACCTGGTGCGCATCTGCTTTGTTGCTTGCGAACCATCCAGTTGCTTCATCCAAAGTCTTAAAATTATTTTCACGGATGGCTTTTTTAAATTCTCCAATGGCAGAATCGCGCATGTCTTTATGAGCTTGAGGACGCTTGTTTTTGAAATAATCCTGCCAACTCCAATTGCCTAAAGTTACGACATAGCTGACTGCTGAAATAAATAAACGACCACTGCCCGAATGATCCATTTTTTCTTGTTGGTATTTTGAAAGACTTTCAGCTTCCATCATGCGCAACATATAATCCATTTGTTGGGTTTCAACGGGAAGCTGCATGAGTGCGTCTAGCTTTGATTGGGAAGCCTGATCCATTTTACCATAAGTTTCTTTCAGCTCCTCGGGCCATAAGCTAACCGGTAGGTTTAAGTTAGGGCCAATGGCTTGAAGAGATTGAAATGCTTGTTCGGGGCTTTTGCCACTCAATTTAAGATACTCTTGAATCCCTTGGAAATTTTTAAATTCTTCTAAAGTAATAATACGATCTTGAACTTCAGGCCCGGGTTGACCGTTTGGAAATGCTGAAGAAATGAAAGCCGATAAAAGTGGGCTGGCATGTGCAAATTGAGGAACTAATTCACTCAGAATAATAATACTGCTTATATCCAGTAAGCCTGGAGCGGCTTCTAAGCTTAACTCATCTCGTATAGCAAAAGCTTGGGAGGCAGTGTGGAGAGCGGCTGACCTCACGTCGTAAAGCAATTCAACCGCTTCAACATTGCTAATTCCCATTTTAGACAAATTTGCCTGAGCATCCTCTACTGAAAAAAGATTTGGATCTTTGTGTGAATAATGAGTCAAATAAATTTGAGCTGTGTAGTAAAGATAGATTAACTCTTCATTTTTTAAAAGAAGCTCTTTAAGTTTTGCAGGCAGTGGTGAATCAGTAATTTTTTGTTTTATAGTAATCGGATTGGATATTTCATTTGATTTGGGGTCGAATACTGGAAATTTGTCTAGAAAAGGCAATGCCCTAAAAAAGTTTAAATCCACTGATGCTTGATCGAGAGGCTTTTCGAGTTCGGCTTTCAATGCTGGAGCATGACTCGAAAAATTTCGGAACTGAGCCATAAAAGTGCAGGTGTCAAAGAACTCTTGATTTTCAGGCAACTTTTTTAAAAAAGCGTCTACTTCAGTTGAATCAAGTTTTCCATCTTGGTTCCCCAATTCTTGATCCATTTTGTGAGCTACGTCCAGCATGTTGTAAATTGTTTTAACAGATACGTCGCGTTGTTTCAGCTTATGCAGATCACCTAATTTGGGGAGCTGATTAAAAGGAGCGAAATCAATTGGGCTTAAGTTGTCTTGACATGCGGGCGCTGGGCCGCCAGTTTTTACGGGGGGTGCCATCGTGTGCCTCCATTTGAGACCTCTTTTCTTGAATAAAAACAAGAAAAACCTAGTTCGTGCATACTAGGCAAAGGCCCTACGTTAAGTATCCCCCTAGTTATCGGC
>CAYYEM010000011.1:7821-11584 GCA_964470915.1 uncultured Pseudomonadota bacterium | reverse complement strand
AGAAAGATGATGCCCAAATGAATAGGGTCTACACCAAATTCTTTCGCAATAGGAATGATGAGAGGCACCACAACGATAATAGCTGAGAAAATATCCATCAAAGAACCAACAATCAAAAGAAAGATGTTCAAAACTAACAAGAACATTCCTCGACTGGTGATGTAACTACGAATCCAGTCTAACAATTTCATGGGAACTTGTTCATCGATCAGATAGCTGGTGAAGCCCATAGCCACTGCAAAAATCACCACAATACTTCCGACCAGTACCATCGATTGCTTGGCAATGCGGGGGACGTCAGTGCTGAGTTTTAAGTCTTTATAGATGAAGACTTGCACGACAAAGACATAAGCCGCAGTCACTGCAGCTGCTTCAGAAGCAGTGATGAAGCCCCCGTAAATTCCAAAAAGAATAATGAAAGGAAGTGGGACTTCCCATCCCGCTTTTTTGATGGCTGTACTAAGTTCTTTGAAAGAGAAAGGATGTTTTTGAACCTTGATTTTACGATTTACGATGATGCCGTAAACAGCCAAGAGCATAATAATTAAAAAACCTGGAGCAATGCCTGCGATAAAAAGTTGATCGATATTAGTACTGCTAATCAGACCAAATAAAATAAGAGGCAAAGAAGGAGGGAACATTAAACCCACACTTCCGCATGTAGTGACGAGTCCCATCGAAAAATTATCAGGATATTTTTCTTTCAACAGAATGGGGTAGAGCAGTCCCCCAAGGGCTATAATGGTAACACCTGAAGCTCCTGTGAAGGCAGTAAAGAAAGCGCAAGCGACAATCGCCATGATTGCGAGTCCACCAGGCATCCAACCAAAAAGGGGCTTAGCAATAGCGATGAGTCTTTCAGGCGTTTTACTTTCAGCCATTAAATAACCAGCAAAAGTAAAAAGTGGAATAGCCACTAAAGTGGGAGCTGAAGCGAGTCGATACATTTCAATAATGGTGGCGGAAGAATCAATGCCTGCAGTTTGGAAAGCAAGCAAACTGATGGATCCAAAAATGACAAATAATGGAGCTCCCAGTAAACCTGCTGCGGCAATCAATATACAAATCAGTAAAAAACCGGGTCCTGCAGTAGGAATCAAATTTACTAAATTTGAAACTTTGAGTAACAGAGTTTGCAGAAAACTCCAGCTTTGAACAAGGGGCCCAAAAACTAAGATAGGTAGTAGAACACCCACAATAGGTGCCAGCCAGAATGCTGCTTTTCTGGCAAAGCGCAAACTCATGAAGTAAAATCCCAAAGGAATTACCACCACTGCCCAATAAGAGGGAACACCAGGAACTAAAAAGCTTCCACTTTCCTTTTCTCCTAAAACAAATTTGTAGGAAGCAAGAGTTAAGAGTGCGCAAACCAGAGCCGACACTCCTTGTACAAAAAAAGCCGAAGATTTTTTGATTTTTTCTGGCAAGAATCTTGAGACCAGATCCATAGCCAAATGGCCATCGTCTTTGGTGGCGACTGACGCTCCGATAAAACCAACCCATAACACCAAGTGGCGCACGATGGGATCCGCCCAACTCACACCCGTATCAAAAAAATTACGGAGTAAGACTTGCAAAAAAGCCAAGCCGATCATGATCATGAGAAAGGAGGTGAGTAGATAGCCTTCAATTTTTGATAATGTGTCGTCGACTTTTTTGATAATCATAAAATAAAGGTAGGGGCAATTCATGAATTGCTCAAATGATCTAAAACAATTAATAATTAAGGATGCGCTTTTCTATATTCATCGAGATAGCTTTGTACCTTATTTAACAAATCTTGAGAATAAAGTTTGCCTACGAGTTTAGGACGAACTTCATCTGCAGATTTTTGTAATTCAGCCTGATCAGCAGGAGCGACTTGAACAGATTGAATACCAGTGCTCTTGAGCGTTGCAATTGATTTTGCGTTATCTTGACGAATCGATTGAATTAACTTGTTTGAATATTTTGCAGCGGTTGTTTTGAGAAGATTTTGTTGATCTGCAGGAAGTTTAGCAAATTCAGCTTTGGTGATAATCATAGCACCGGTTGAATTAGCAAGATTGAGATCTGTCATGTATTTTGTTTTGGTGAACCATTGCAATGCTACAATACCCAAAGGAGGACCATAAACTGCATCGATTAACTTGGTTTGAAGAGAAGTTAATACATCGGGTAAAGCCAAGGGAATAGGAACAATGCCAAGAGATTCATACATTACTTTTACAAGAGGATCGCCTTCCCATGCCCACCATTTGGTGCCTTGCATGTCAGCTTTGCTTTTAATGGGTTTATTAGAAAAAATATTTACGAAACCTGCTTCAGCCCAACCTAAAAGCACGAAACCTTTTTGGTCAAATTGAGCTTCAAAATCTTTACTGAGTTTATTACGAACATAATCCACTTCTTGGTAGTTTTTGAAGAGCATGGGGAGTTCTAAAACTCTTACAGAAGGAACAATATCTCCTAAACCTACTCCAGTAAAACCGGCCCCGTGGACTTGTCCAATTCTCATCTTACGAATGACGTCTTTTTCATCCCCTGAAACACCCCCTGGATAAATCTTAAGAGCTAACTTCCCACCTGAAGCGGTTTGAAGTTCTTTATCCATCTCCTTCATGATATTAACCCAAGTTGAACCTTCTGGCGCGAGTACTGAGAACTTAATTTCATGTTCGGCAGCTTGAGCTAATCCTGCACAAAGCAAAAGAATCAAGCTCAGAGTAGACGAGAATATTTTTTTAATTTTTTTCATATTAGTTTCCCTTTAAAAATTAGTTAAAAAACAGTTTTTCTTTTTGAAGAAGAATTTGTGCCCTGCGAATAGCGAGTTCATTCGCTAATCGTTGGCTTGGCATGATAGCAGGATCAGCATTGATAACTTCCTTAAGCAAGCTTTCAAAGAGACCTTTGTTTTGAGTTTGCACAGCATAAAACTGAGCATACAAAACTTTTGACATGTAATATTTTCCACCTGTTTGCTCGATCGCTATTTCAAATTCTTTTTTAGCCTCTTCAGGTTGTCCACCCAGCATGGGAGGGCGTGAAGCATAAAAAGCTCCCAAGAAAAGATGAGGTCCTGAAAAATTGTAGGTGTTATCAAGCTCAATTACGCGACGCATGATCGCTTCTACTTTGGGGAGTTCGATGATGGCTTCAGGAGAATCTTTTGAAAAATTGATGAGATTGCCCCAGTTGAATGCGGTCCAGAAAAGAGCCGGCACATCTTTTTTGCCAAACTTATTAAGGGCATTTTTAAAATCATCGAGGGGGCCATTGACTGCTTTTTTGAAGGAGCCATTTTTGGAAAGCAGCATGATTCCGAACTTTTTCCCACGACCATAAAAGCGCTTTGCTCTTTCGGTCGCTAGTTTTTCAAAAGCTTCGTTATTACCTTTACCTTCCAAAATATCATTTTCAACAAAACCAAAGGTGTAAGAACCAAAAGATCTTGCGAGCAGCAAAAGTGTTGTAGAGTCGTTGGGATTGCTGCGCTGCATAGCTTCTAAAGTTTTGAGAGAAGCGAGAGAGGCTTGATTGGCGTAAGCGACATCCTCTTCTTCTTCAAGAGCAGGAGTTCCTGCAACCATTACTTGAGCGGTCACATTTACAGCAGTTTGTTTAATGCCGCATCCAGCGAGTAATGAAGACACAAAGAGGGTTCCCGCAAGCGGTAAAAAAAGTGTTTTTTTCATAAATTTCAAAAGAAAAAAGAAAGTGAAAACTTGGCCGCGACTATCATAGGGCTAAAGAGTTTGGCAATAGAATTATGGAAAAGAAA
>CAYYEM010000011.1:0-7721 GCA_964470915.1 uncultured Pseudomonadota bacterium | reverse complement strand
ATTTCATCCCAAGTAAGTTTGTCGAGATTACCATATTTTTTGAGAGAAGACTTTAAGTGACCCCATTCATGAGCCATGACGCCGGCAAGAATTGAGGTGAAAGCAGGATCCTGCATATTCTCTTGTAAAAACTCTACTCCCAAATAAACCAAACCTTTGTTGTCTGCAGCACCTACAGTATTTTTTGCGAGTACAATTTTTCCGTCTTGACCCGAAAGTGTCATAAGCTTTCGGCGCAAAACACTGATAATCCCAAATTGTGTGAGGAGAGCAGAGAGTTGAGGGTATTTTGCAGCATCGACAATTTGAGGGGGAACTTCACCAATAGACTTTTTGGCAACTTCAGGAGTGCTGGGCGAAGCTGTGCCGATAGGATTAGCACTACGCATCCAAGTATTTAACTTCCCTAAACCTGTTTCAACTCGTGGAATCATACTATTCTCATTATCGGTACAAAAATACGCGAAGTTGTGGACGAAGACTAGATTTTTCTATTATTTTCAATACCTTAAATGTTTAAGCTTGTTAAATTTTAGCGTATCAATTTATAGCCATTTTTAAATAATGTTAAGCAAATCCAATAAGTTATAGCACTTACACTTAAGATAAAAATAAGTGAGAAATGAAAGGGAATATCCCCTTTTCCTAAAACACACCAACGTAAGGCATCCACTAGATAGAAAATTGGATTCGCTAAACTTAGCTTTTGCCAAAATGGAGGTAGCATATGAATGGAGTAAAAGACTCCTCCTAAATACACAAAGGGGGTAATAATGAAGTTGGTAAAGGTGGCAATTTGATCCCAAGACTCACTCCAAAGCCCTGAGATGATTCCCAGCGAAGCAAAGAGAATTGAATTCAGCATTAAAATTAAAAGAGCCCAAAAAGGATGAACGAGGGGCATGTCAACGCATAACATCGAAATTCCCAGTGTGATCACTCCAATTAAAATACCTCGAATTAAACCCCCAATCATCATCGCTGTGGCAATTTGATAATAAGAAATGGGTGCCGCCAAAATATTTTCTACGGAACGATCCATTTTTGCCATGAAGAGAGAAGTGGAGGTGTTAGCGTAAGCATTCGTCACAACTCCCATGGTCGCCAAGCCTGGCAAAATAAAGATGATGTAACGGAATCCATCGATTTCATGAATGCGTGAACCTAAAGAAAATCCAAAAATAAAAATGAACAACAAAGTGGTAATAATGGGGGGCAATATCGTTTGCTTGGAGAGCCTAGCAAAGCGGTAGCATTCCCGTTGAATTAAAGTATAGAAGCCACGGTTTTTATTTATCATGGAATGGCTCCTTGTGATTCATCCTTGTTTTCAATTTCAAAAATTTTGGAGCCTGTGAGTTTGATAAATACTTCCTCTAAAGAATTCTTTGAATGTTTTTTCATTAATTGATGAGGATTGCCGGTTTCAATGATTAAACCACGATGAATTACTGCTACGCGATCACATAAGGCTTCAGCTTCATCAATATAGTGAGTAGTGAGAATGATAGTCGTGTCGCCTTTATTAAGATTTCTCAAATAATTCCACAGTTCATGGCGTTGCTCTACATCAATGCCTGCAGAAGGTTCATCCAGAATTAAAATTTTGGGTTGGCTCATCATGGCTCGAGCGATGAGCAGCCTTCTTTGCATTCCTCCAGAGAGTTTATAGAATTGAACTTTGGCTTTATCTTTTAAATTAAATTGGCTGAGCATTTCTTCGCATCGGTTTTTGGCCGTTTTCTTATCAAAGCCATAAAAGCCTGCTTGGAACTCGAGAGTTTTTTGCACATTAAAAAAACGATCTACATTCATTTCTTGAGGAGAAAAACCCAAATAGCGCCGGGCTTCCAAACCATTCGGCCACACGGCATTACCAAATACAAAAATATTTCCAGAATTGGGTTTAACCAAACCCATGATGGATCCAATGAGGGTAGTTTTACCAGCTCCATTGGGTCCAAGCAGTCCAAAAAATTCTCCCTGAGGAATTTCAAGATCAAGCCCCTGAAGCGCTACGAAACTTCCATAAGATTTTTGGACAGATTGTATTTTGAGGGCGAGCATAGTGAAAATGAGTTCTATTGAACTCTCTTAAATTTCACAAGTGATTAAGCTTTGTTTAGAAGCAACATTTATGGGCTTTTACCGAATAATGTACTCTTCAAAAAGGGCGGGCACCCGAGATGTTTTTAGATGTCGAGAATTGTCGGAAACCCGTTATTCAATGCTTCAAATTTGCTATTAGGCGCTGGCGTTTCTACAGCTCAACTGAGCAACGATGCACTCCTGACTCATTTTTCTCATCAGGCTTCAGAACCCACACAAATTATGGCGATGATGGTGGGTGGTTTATCCTCCCGCTTTGGAAATATTCTTTTTCGGAGTTTATCTCCTGCTTTCATTCAAAGAAACTCATTTCTCATCAATGCGGGTGCTCAAGTCACAAGTTTGGCTAGCGAAGTGCTTGGTTTTGAAATGAGTAGTCGAACGCTTACTGTGCTCACTCAAGGGTATTCCCAAAATTCCAATTTATTTCATTGGAGAGGTGAAGGTGGCATTTCGCATGGCCTAGGGCATTCTTTTGTGAATTTTGGTACCCTCAGAATTTTTGGACAATTTGGACGAAGCAATATTTTAGCTCAACATGCTGCACAAGATTTGGGAATGGTGACAGGCCATCGTTTAGCTTCTCAGGTGGGATTGGAAGATCGATCGAACGATGGATTTTTGAAACAGATGCTATCGGCTGAAGTGACGAATCTTCAAATGGGTGTGGGGATGATTTTGGGACATGTATTTACGGGGGGTCGAGTTCAATTCTTGGAAAGAAATTTAGAGCGAGTTGCGATGGAGAGGTCTGTTGATTTTTCTCCAGGGCTTCTTTCGATGAGTAATGTGGCTCCATCGAAGTCACTTCGTCCTTATCAAAGAGAGGCAAGCGATGCGGGAGTTACAGCTTTTAAAGAAGGTCGAGATAGAGGTCTCATCGTGTTGCCTACTGGTACGGGAAAAACGGTGATCGCTTCCGATTTTATCTCACGTTTTCTTCGAGAGGACTGGTCCTACGAAGGAAGGAGCCATCCTTCAAGACGAGTTTTGGTCTTGAGCCACCGAGATGAAATTGTCACCCAAAATGGCAGAGAATTCTCTGAGAAGCTTGGCAAAGATAAAGTGGGCATTCATCAAGCAGGTAATTTTGATGTGGATGCTCGTCCCATTCATGACATTCATCTGAGAGAAGTAGTCTCAGCCAGTGTGCAAAGTGTATTGCAGGGGCGTTTAAATCTTGAAGATTTTGGTTTGGTAGTCCTCGATGAAGCGCATCATTATGTGCATGGAAATGATTGGTTTGAACCCCTCATCAAAATGGGTTTTTTTGATGCAGAGGGCAATATTATTTCGAACCCGAATCGTTTTATGATGGGTTTCACCGCCACCCCGGATCGTCTTACAGGCAAACCTCTCAATACAACCTTTGGAGTGGAAGGATTATTGTTTGAAAGGGATTTAAGTTGGATGTTGGGGAAAGGATATTTGCTCGAACCCCATGGGGTTGAATTGCAGCTTCAAGTGGAGGGAGTGCAGGATCCTGCTGAAGCCTATCGGAGAGCAAAAATAGAAGATAGGTCGCGTTGGATGGCCGAGTTTTTTTATGAAAGGCTTCATCATAGAGATAAGTTCCAAAGGACCACCATTTTTACAGACTCTATAGGAAGTGTTAAGCATCACACACAAAATCTCAATAAAGAGGGCGTTCGAACACTTGGAATTACAGAAGACACCGTGTGGTATCTTGAAGATGGAAAAGTAGTGGAAGCTTCTGGCAGCAAAGCCTCGCGACTTCGTCGCGATTTGATTGCTGCCTATAAGCGTGGTGAGTACGATGCCTTGGTGAATGTGAATATCGCCACTGAAGGTTTCGATGATCCAGGAACTGAAGCGGTCATTTTAGATATTACCACCAATTCTAGATCCAGAATAGTACAGATGGTGGGTCGTTCTTTGAGGCTCGATCCAAATCATCCTGAACGAAAAACAACTTGGGTGATTGATTTTGGAGGCAATTTAAGGCGCCATCGTTTGAGCATTCCCATTCGAGAGATTTATAACGTGGGTGAAAAAAATCAAAAGGCAACTCCGGAAGTAGCTCCTGATAGAGAGCGAAATTCTTTAGAAGAAGCCCGTGATATAGATGATGTGACAGTGGAAGAATTAGGTGCGCTTGTAGCCACCCGAAGCGAGAGTTTTCTTTCAAGAGCTTTGAGAGATCTTTTACCCACTGCAGAGGCTGTAAAAAGATTAGCTTACCGAATGGGACTGCCGAGCGATGAATTATTTCGATGGTGGAATGATGTAGAAATTCCATCCAGCTCAAATAGACTTCTCGACGTTGCTCGGCAAATCAATGATTCAAGTAGATTGGCGGATGCTTGGACCCAGGATAAAGTGGCTGAAATGAATGTCGCCAAACCTCTGGGAGAAAATCTTTCTATTGCAGAGAGAGAGCTAGCTGAACTGAGTCGCTGGGCTCTTTGGAGATATTACGATGGAGATATTTCTGCAATGGCTGTGAAGCCATTTAGTCCTATTATCACCTACCTCGAGTCAGGCCAGACTTTTCAGAAAAATATTCGCATTACGGTTAGACAATTTTATGATGAGTTAATTGCGGCCATTGCACTTGCAAATCCTTCATTGAGAGAACGTGCACAAAAAGCAGTGAGTGATTCCATTCGGGCTGAACGGGGTTGGGATGTGCCAGTTCCAGGATTAGCTCCCCCCATCCAAGATCTCTTGGATTGTTATCGGGAAGCTCTCATTGAGAGATACGCAGGATGTCCTAGTTACGATGATATTACTAAAAGTAGTCAGTTGAGATGTTTTTGTGAAAATGGGGAATTACCATTAAAAAATTCTGGCAAACTGACGCTTCGAGCATTTTATAATCAAATGCTGGGTATTATGGCTCGCGAAGATCAGGAGTTACGAACACAAACACAAAAGAAAATTAGAGCGGCGGTGAGAACTCAAAGAGGCTGGGATAAAATCGCAGACGCTCTCCCCGCGGCGACTCGAGTTTTATATCTTCATTTTACAGATTCGGTGATTGATCAATGGGGAGGTGAAATTCCGGTTCGAGGGGAAGGCGGTACAAAAGAGCAGGGTCCCCTTCGAAACTTTATAGAAACAGGAGTTCTTCCTTCAAAAAATACGGGAAACTTTAAATTGTTAGATTTTTTTGCGGACCTTGAAACAAGAATTGCAGGAGAGGATGTTGAACAAAGAAGAATTGTAAGAGAAGAGATCACTGCTGCGGTGAGAACACAACGGGGATGGAATGTGCCTTTAGCAGGACTTTTGCCAGAGGTGCAGGCCTTGCACAATCGATTTAGAGAAGCTGTTTTAGAACGTTATGGATTTGAAGATCCTTGGAGTCAGGATGATTTTTTTGGGAGGAAAAGTTATGAAGGCGTTTTTTTGCATAGTGGGGAATTGCCAAAAAACAATACCACGTTGGGTTTAAGAGCCTTTTATGATCGACTGATAAGATGGATTGCAAGGGACAATGCTTTACTTGCTTCTCAGCTTGCCTTTGAAGTGACTGCTGTCATCCGTGTTCAACGGGGTTGGGACAAAGCAGTAGACAATCTGCACCCTCATATTCAAATCTTGCTGAATCGTTTTCGAAATAGGGTCATTGAATTATGGGCAGGAGAGATTCCTAATGAAAATGAATATGAGATTTATTCTACTAGCCCACTTTTCCCCTTTTTAGAATCGGGAACTTTGCCTTTAACAGGTATGCCCAATCTTTCTCTGAGAAAGTTTTATGATCAAATGACAGAAGTGTTGGCAGGAGATAACTCAGAACTCAGAGCTGTTGTGAACAATGAAATCCGTTCTGCGATTATGGCTCAAAGGGGCTGGGATAGGCCTGTGGAAAGCTTAGGGCCGGAAACTCAAAACCTACTGAGTCGTTTTCGGGAAGGCGTCATTGAAGTAAAGGGTGGAAATCTTGAAGTGAGATATTCTAATCATCTAAAATCATTTCTCGGAGAAGGAATGATACCTAAATGGCAAAAAAGAAAAGATCATAACGCTCTACTATTTTTTGAAGATATTCAGGCATGCATGATCGGATGTGCTGTGCCGAGAGAAGAAGCGGTTGATTTAGTGGTAAAAATGATGATGGAAAATGGACATTAGTTTTGTTGTAAAACTAAGCGGCCTCTTTCCACTCACTATTTTTTGCCACAAAAACTCTCTTAAATGATTTTTTATGTTTTTCAAGGCCATAAGCCGTCAGGTTTTCTTTATAATTTCGAAAAGGACCCAATTGAAAAATGGTGAGGGTTCTTAAAAATCTTTCGAGAGTGAGAGACATTTGTTCTTTTCCTGTTTCCCATCGCGATACACTTTCCGGAGTGACCGCAATCGCTTTAGCAAAGTCTACTCCAGACCATCCCAAATGAGAGCGTAGAAAACGGATTTCTTCAGGTAATAGGCGGTATTTTTGGGAGGCGATCACCTTCGCAATGAGATTATGCAGTTGTTCCAAGTGGGGGATTACAATTTCTTCTTCGCCACAATGAGGGCAAGAAAGTACTTCGATTCTTTTTAAGATAATATTTTTTAAACCACAATCAGTATAGTGGTAGGTTTCACTTTTTTTTGTCATTTTACTTTTACACGTTGGACAGTTCATTTTTATTTTCTCCAAGCGGTGATGCATCGAATCCAGTCAGGTTGTGGGAAAGTAACCACCACTGTAATTTTTGCTGTTTCCACTCGATAACGATAGGTTCCCTTTACTTCTTCGGGATCTATTTTAATAAAGCCGGCTTTGAGCACATTGAAAACATCTACGGTAGTTAAGTAGTCATTTTTGAGTTCTTCGCGACAGTGCTTACTAAAAGAAATTCTGCTGTCAGAGCTTTCATTCAAGATTCGCGAGAGGAGTTTACGAGCTTGGTTTCGATCTAGTTTTGATGTTACATCAATATTTGATTTTAAGTCAATGTTTACCTGTTTATCTGAAAAGGACATGTTAAGGGGTAAAGCAAAGCTAATGCCAAGGTCCAGATCAATTTAAACAAGGGTTGATTGATTTTATGAAAGAAAAGTGTCCGATTTCCGGACACCCCAGTCCGAAAATCGGGCAGCTTGATTCAGGGGATATTTTGTAGCATTCCCTCCCTCATCTTCCAAACCGTCGTTTTCCATTCAAATCCTTTTTCAGGATGTTGAGGGTTGGCTTGGCCATATTTTTGGATGATTTCGTAAGTATTACCTGCTTTTTTCACTTCAATTTGTTGGGAGTCTGCAGAAGAAGCGCCGGAAAGCCATAAAGCGATTTTTTCGGAGCCGTTTTTGTTTTTGCTTTTGAGCCAAGATAGCTCGCTGCCGTTCCAGCGCAGGAATCCGATCGCTTCGGCAAGATCTGTCGCTGTATCAAAACTTACGCGGATTTCAGGCATTCCGTTTCCATCCAGATCGATCAAATCGGCAGATTTTATTCGTGGGATGCCTTTGAGATTTTTTTGTTGAAGTCCTCCCGCACTAATTTCTTGGGTTTGAAAATCAAATTCCGTAATTTTCATAAACTCATTTCCTTCTTTTTTGACGACCCATAAAGAAGGTTTGAGTTCGGTAGGACTTTGAACAGCATCCGGTTTTTTTCCTTCGGGCACGATTCCCATTCCTAAAAGATAAAGCTC
>CAYYEM010000010.1:50805-52727 GCA_964470915.1 uncultured Pseudomonadota bacterium | reverse complement strand
GGAAGCTGGGGACGGCGGTGTTCAGAGCTATAGTATAGCCATCCCCCCCTCTGATTATCTGGCCAAGCAGCTTCAATAAACAAGCGCGTATCGTGGGTATCCACAAAGGGCCTTTGACGAGAAATTCTCATGGTTGGAATTTCAGTGGCCAAATAAGGATTGGAATTACTCATATCAATCGGCTGTCCGATAACACAGGCACGCACATCGCTTATTTCAGAAACCCCTGCTTGAACTCCTGTTTGCCAACGACCCAAGTAAATATAATTACCGGGTTCTCTATGGGTTCCTAAAGGAATACTCGGCGGAGTCCCGCTGGGCAATGCACTACATAAAACGGTACGAGGCATATTCACTCGAGGTCTGCTATTTTGTCTTTGCAAGTGAACTTGATTTCCCATTCCCATAATTGCTCTCATGTATCCAAACAAAGGAAGTGCGGCCCAAACTTCTCCAGTGCCTTCAATATCCGAAGCCTGAATACCACTCATATCAAGTTCCAAACGATTAGCAGATCTTGCTAAAGAATTTGTATCGGCTGTACTACGAATGGGAACACTCGCCCAATGTCTTACTTCTGCTATACGTAAATGACTATTAATACGAGTCTGTGTTCTGACCACTTGATGAAAAGGAATTTGACGAAGTTCTGCATCCACCTCCGAAGGATCCTGAATCACCACGGCATTTCTTAAAGAACCTTCAAAACTTAAAGGTTCCGTCGAGCCCGCCCATTGATCCACTGACCAGGAATAATTCTGACCCAAATTGAATTGAATATCTGCTCCACCGTTGAGCAATACATTTTCAAAATCACCTTCAAGACTAAAACCTGGAATATTGAGATTGGTTCTAAAGTGACTATCAAAACGCAAGGCCACATCTCCTCGGAGATGAGCTGTGTAATCCCGTTCTTCACTCCCTGCTCGAAGTCGACTGCTTCCACTGAAATGACCTCGTCGGATAGAAAGTTCCCGCAAATCAAGATTCAAAGGCTGCAAGTCGATTCTGCCTGAAGAAGCTTCACCTCTCACATCAAAGTCAACCGTTGCATCTCCCATGCGATTATTTGCCAATGAAACTGCAAAATTCAGATTTTCTAAAGTGGAGCCTCCTTGCATATCAATATTTACATTGTCCTGAGCAAAGGCAAGACTTCCTGCCCATGTCACACTTCCAATCCCACTTTCTGCCCGATCAGGAGCTTGGGTATAGTGCATGTTTTCGAGCCGTGCATTGCGTGTAGTGATTCGTCCTAAACCGGTCGCGGCTATATCGACAGATTCAACCTCACCCAAATCTTGATGGAATGTAAGAGAGCTTCCCTGCCCCGCTCTTTCAGTCGTGGTCCAAAAATGGTTGAAGTAGGCATTCTGCAAATTGAAGTTCACATGAAATTGGGGATTTCCCAAATTCATGTTTCCTACTCTCAAGCCATGTAAGTGCACCTGAGAATGTTTTAAAATTTCTGAAAAATTCCAGTTCAATGCGCGCATTTCATCCATGGAAGGAAGTTCCAAATCAAAAGCATCTGCTGTCACACGTTCCATGTGTAAACTCACCGGATCGTTGCCTTGTTGCAAAACGATGTTCATGTTGAATTCATCTACTGCAAATCCATTCACACGAAGCCGAACATGCTGATCATTCATTTGAAATGAAAGCCGGTTCACTTGATTAAAAGGATGTTGTTCAATCCAATGTCTTACTCTGGGATCTGGATTTTGCCGATTCCAACGAATCACTTCATCACGACTTGCAAATCGAATCAAACCACTGCCATCGGGAAAACGCAAAGTGCCAGGATTAAAAAGGGATTCAATGCTGGCTTCTGTGATATTTCCCCATGAAAACAAAGGCCTTCTGAATTTGAGATCTTCCATCTGACTACTGTTATAGCGTTGTGGATTTACACAATGCAT
>CAYYEM010000010.1:48162-50705 GCA_964470915.1 uncultured Pseudomonadota bacterium | reverse complement strand
CTGATCCAAGGGAGCACTGGGAGCGCCTCCTGCTTCCAACGGAATTCTGAAATTTAATAGAGTTTCTGAAAGTTCATTGGAATCCAACAGTGAACGAGCGGGGTTCATGCGTAAGTCTCGCTGTAAAAGTTCACGAACATTGGGCTGACCACTCTGGAAAAAATACTGAAGGTCATAATAATTGTAGGAAGGTCTGGGCATCTGATACCCCAAAGCCACCACCGAGTCATTTTCAGTCCGAGTCGTTCCTGCAGAATTCATCTGAATCTGGGTCATACGTTGAGCTGCATCTCCTCCTGCTCTAAAAGGTGGAATGGCTCTAAAACCCAAAGTATTAATTGCCACTGCATTACCAGGAATCACTCTCAGATTGGAGAGTGGCGGAGTGCCACCCGCCAAAATACGTGCTGGCTGATTAAAGGCAAACAACACACCTGCAACAATCGTTTCATGAGTATCGGAAGTCGTTCGTATCGGAATAGTAACATCGGTATATGAATTTCTTTCAAAACAAGAAGAACGAAAACCGGGATCACACTGGTTGACGGGTACAAATTCTCTATAACGACAACTCGCTTCACGACTCACAATATTTCCCTCAGAATCCACCTCAGCATTGGTGGGGACCCGAATACGAATGTCCGCAGAATTCATTAAATTCAAAACTCCCATCATCACTTGAGCCCAACCGGGGGTTTCACTGTGTGGAATCTGAATTTGAGGGGGATTATTTCTATCCACTCTTGTCAAAGCAACTGCTGGCATTTGTCTCCAGGCGTTCTCGGGAATTCTGAAATAATCTCCCAAATTTCTAGGAGCTAAAGTAAAAGTATCTGCACGGGGTGAAGAGCTTGCCGTCAAATGAGGAGCTAACAAATTTAAATTCAGATCAAAAGCAGGTCGGCGAAGAGTCAGACAATTTTCATCAGACACAGGCCGAGGAATTTGAATTCCTAAATGGAGTTGTAAAAAATTGGGACAATTCATGGTGTCCCTCCATTCCCATTAGACAATGTTCGCGCTCGTTGCTCGCCCACTCTTCTGAAAAACATTCTTTGAATCCAATCGTAGCCTCGAGAACTCAAAGGTAAATTATCAGAGTAGAGCCCCAGCGAACCACTCGAATTGATGTTGATTCCATAGGGTCTCAGATCATTGAGGTCGATACCCAAATCAAGCAAAAATGCCCCGTATAAAATTTGATGTTGAGAATCATATCGACTCACCTGCATTGCACACCACAAGCTATCTTCCAGCAAGGGAGGATGAATTCTTTGATTTTGGGAGTCACGCAAAAACACATCTCCCGCAGGACTGCCTCTTAAACAAACTAGTCCCGAACCACTATTTCGACTTAAATCATGAGTCCATCGGTCCGTTCTTAAAATTCCACCTACATCCAAGCCTGTTACAGAAGGATGGCCTTCGTGATCGCGAGAAGAATTTAAAATAGCTGGATGAACAATATGATCTCCAGAAAATCTCAAGCGAAAATCTCTGAGTTCAAGTTCAGGATGCTCATCATCTCCTGCATGAGGATTATAGCGAACACGAATAGGCAGCCGTCCTGAATTTCCTTGATGATAAATATTCGCAGCGCCTTGCAATACGCCTGTGCGCGCTGCTCCATTTCGATTGGCTGCTAAACTCAAACGTGGAATTTCTATATTTTGAACTGCACCAGCCTCCAAAGTGTGTCGAGCAGAAATGTTGAATTTAAGATCTCTCAATACTAAATCTAATGTGGGTCCTAGAACGGCAGAAAGCTGATTCAATTCCGCAGATAAATCATAACTACGTGCGCAAGCATTCTGCTGACGACTATTGAGATGAATATTTCCACGAATATTCGGAGTGCTATTTCTACCTTGCATCTGAATGTCTACAGGTAAATCGAATTCACGAATCAAACTACTCCATTCGTAACGTTCATCGCTCAAGCTTTCTTGAGCAGCCGGCAAAACAGCTGCCGGCCCAAAGCTCATAGAATCCGCGGGTAGTATTCTCACAAACAAATTTCCACCCTGGGTCTGGGCATCACCGGCACGTGAACCCCAAAAACTGGCAAAAGGACCTGCTGCTTCGTCCAAAGGCAAAACTCTCAAAGCACCATTTTCTGAGGTACGGAGGGGAGTTTCAAAAGGAAAACTTCGATCCAATACTAAAGAATGACCAGCTCCGTTTCTCACACCCAAAGCATCAAAAAAGTGAGACCAATTTCCTTCTCGAGCATGGTAAGTTGAAATTGGAATAAAAGTTTGGAAATGTAAATTTCGGTAATGATCCAAGAGCGGAAAATTCTGAACAGGAATATCAAGATTTATCAAAAAGCCATGGCGATCTGATCCTATTCTTTCAGGCATATCTGTAATTGTCAGCCTTGCATTTTCAAAAAGAGGATTTGAGTTTGCTTTTCTCAAAGTAAAATTTCGAATCTCAAAAAATGTTCTTCCTACTTCCCATTCTAAATCTGCCAAACGAGCTGCTCCTACTATCTGACCAGAAACATTATAAACTTCACTTTGATATCTTAATCCTGCTTC
>CAYYEM010000010.1:45789-48062 GCA_964470915.1 uncultured Pseudomonadota bacterium | reverse complement strand
TCTTTGAGGATGAAGATCTACATTTAAAAAAGCATAACGAGTCATTCCTAGTATGTGTCGCAAACCGGCATACCAGGGAGAATTACTTTGTGAAGAAGAAGCAGGCCTCATTTGAAAAGCTTGAACTAATTCCGGAAACAAACGCGACAAATCAATTTCACCTGGTTCATTTCTGCGAGTGGTTAAATCCACTGCGAGTTCAAACAAATAAGGAAAACGTTCCAAATGGGGTGCTTGGGCTTTTTGTAATACCCAAACTTCTCCACCTTGCATTGATTCTACAATTTGAAGAAAACCTTCTCGTGTTCGAGGGGACAGAGATGAATAAAGCGCATCAGGATTTTGAGAATATAAAGGCTGGTTATGATTATCTCTCTGTAGGTCAGGATCATGAGGGAACACATCGTAATAATTTTGAATGTATTCACCTAAACTATAGAGCCGATGACTTTGGGGATCATAGGCAACGGGCATCGCTTGCAAAATATTATTATTAAAGTCTTTAAAAAAATTAATAAGCCAAGAATTGGTGGTCAGCCCCCGATCAAAGCGGACAGCCAAGTCACCTAAAAGGGTATCGCTCACTTCAGCAAGATTTCCCCGATTCAAAAGCAAGCGTGCGCCTTGTCCTTGGATATTAGCATTCAACACACTGCTTTCAGATAAAATCCAACTCGCTAACCCTTCCAACTGAGGTTCATCAGGGGCTACTTCCAAATGAACTTGCACATCTCCCAACTGCAAAGGCAAACGTTGTTGAGCGACCTGCTGTCTTATCCAGGTTGCCGCATGATTATTTTGTTGCCACCAGGCATATCGAGCTGGCTGTTGTTGGATAGCAGGAATAATACGGTAAAGTTCTGTCGGCCACGCAGCTTGCGCCGGACAAGTGCTTGAAGCAGGAGCTGTCACATGACAATTCACACAATTCCCAGCTTCAGGATTTGTTGGACGAACTAATACAGGCAAATTTTCATGAGAAATATTGCGGTGATCACACGCTGGAAATAGAAAATCTAAAATACCCATGAAACCCTTCCTCCCCGAAAGGTTTCGTGTGCCCGCATGATTATATTTTTTGTATCGTTTTAGTTGAGGAGAAGTTGCCGTAATTTTTATGTTTTACAGTTTTTTTCTAAGCGCATTGCGTCATAAAATAAAAAAAGCCCCCACTCAAGGTGGAGGCTTTTTTCACTATCATACAAATTTAAGCAAATTATTTCTTACTTAGCACTGCTCTGAGAAGAGTTTTGCTGTAGTTTTGCTAAAGTTTTACGTTTGCCGCTACGTCTGCCCCAAATGTAACCCCAGAGAAGTCCGATCAAGAATACTCCGAAGGCAGGTCCAATCACATAAATAAATAAGAATTTCATTTTTTGCAAAACGCCTAAAGATGAAAAACCTTTAGAAGTCATCGCAATCACTTCATCACTTCCTGAAACTTTGCTAGGAAGTCCTGCACTCGAGGTTGTTGTAGTAGTATTAGTTGATGCAGGTGGAATATTTGTCGTCACAATTGGAGGGACGACGCTGGTTTGATCTGCAGAAGGAGCTGCACCACTTCCAGGTCCAATCGAAAGTGTATAAGGAATATCAAAGCCACTCGGTGAAAAAGGTTCCTTAATACGAATAAATACATAACCTGCTTTTTTGGTGAAAAAAGGAACTGTTACTGCCGCACCTTCATTGGGAGAACGCCCTCCTGCCAATTCTACTCCATCAGCATCCACCAAGGTCACTGTGAGAGTGGCATTCTGAACCATAGGACGCACTTTCAAATCGTAAGTTCCTACAGGTAAATTAATCTTGAAAACATCAATGGCATCATTACCGCTCAAATAATTTTTATCGTAAGTGCCCTGCATAATTTCAAGAGCATTGGCATCTTCACTCGGGGCATCTCGATCGGTATTCGCATCTGTTTGACTGACCAGTTCTACTTTGAAGCGATTATCTTTATTCTGGTCTTCATAAATGCTTCCAACAAGAATATAATATTTCCCTTCTTGACCACTAGCGATGGGGACAGCGATAGATTTTTTTCCATTACTGGTCCCAATAATATCATCACGCCTAACTTCCACACGTTGGGGGCTATGCACTGAAATTCCTGCATAGGGATTTACATTGACTGTGGCCTGACCGCCCTGAATGCTCACGCCATTTTCACCCGTTTCCACACTTGCTACCAACTTCTGGCCCGGCTTCACATCTACCACAAAATAATCAAACTGGTTTTTACGCTGATGATGATCAAGCCGCATTAATTTTCC
>CAYYEM010000010.1:37044-45689 GCA_964470915.1 uncultured Pseudomonadota bacterium | reverse complement strand
AAAATAATCGCGGCTTGTTCATCTCCTGTTGTACCAAAATCAAGAGCGGCTTGTTCCAAAGAATAGGCAATGGGGGTTTGACCCAAAGGAACCGCTGCATCTACCATGGATTGAATTTGAGCTTTATTGACAGGGCCAAAGGGAATTACCAACTGAGAATCTTTGCAACTTCCTGCTTTATCGGTTTGAGCTACCCGATGTCCATACATGCGGAAAGCCACAACGCTTCCCTCCGGAATTCCTGCTAAAGCGGCTGCTACCGCTTTACGCGCCGCTTGAATTCGAGTTTCTCCACCCAACATCTTATTCATAGAACCACTCACATCGAGAATAATTTCAGTACGTGAAGCTGCTTGAAGGGAAGTGGTAAAAAACAAAACAAAGATGAGTGACAATAAAAATTTTTTCATGAAATTTCCTCCGAAAAATTAAATCCCCCCTCGCCCCCCTTTGACAAAGGGGGGTTGGGGGGATTTTTTTCTTTTACCAGAAAAAAAAAAAGGAGCAATCAAATTGCTCCTTATAATTCTTAGCTCCTCCCTCTTCAGTGAAGAGGGAACTTGGAGAATTACTTTGGACAAGGCACTGATTCACATTTCATCTTCCCATCAGGACCCCGGTAACACTTTTCACATTTAGGAGGAGGATTTTTGTCTGCGGCTTGAGAAGAAAAAATCGGTAAAAAGACTAGGTTCAGGGCCAAAAGCAAACTTAAAGTAAATGTTTTATGTTTCATATTATCTCCTAAAAACTTAAACATAATGGTGCTCCTCTTCATTCGAACGCCCTACTTCTCTACTTTGTTTCATTTTATAAACCAAAGCCAGAATTTCTGCTACTGCAGAATAGAGTTCTTCCGGAATTTCTTGCCCCACCTCGACTTCGAGCAAGGACCAAGCTAGGGGTATATTTCGCATCATGGGCACCCCGTTTTCTTCCGCAACCTTGCGAATCATATCAGCAAATAAGCGTTGCCCTTTCGCGACCACTTCCGGAGCCCCCTGCTCTTCTCGATTGTATTTTATCGCTACCGCTACATGAATGGGGTTCGTAATCACTGCATCGGCTGTTTTTACTTTTTGTTGCACATCTCCAAAGGCAAATTCACGATGCAAAGCTCGACGATGACTTTTAATGTGTGGATCTCCTTCGTCTTGTTTATATTCCCTTTTGACCTCATCTTTTGACATTCTCATCTGTTTCATGAACTGCCAACGCTGAATCATGAAATCAGCGAGAGCAATGGCAATAAATAATATCAAAACCCGAATAACGATTTTAAAAATCAACTCACCTGCAATCTTGGAAGAGTCGATGATAGGAATTCTTACTGTTTGGAGCACTTCAAACAAACTGCCGTAAAGCACTTGATAAGCCAGATAAAAAATTAAAGTAATTTTTAAAATATTTTTGATAAGTTCAATGAAAGTTGGTGTTTTGAACATGTTTTTCAATCCTTCGAGAGGATTGAGTTTTTTGCCCTGAGGTTTCAAAGGTTCCATGGAAAATACAGGGCCTACTTGTAAAAAACCAACGATAGCCGCTATGGCAAAACCGGCGACAAAAGCAGGAGCGCAAACTTTAGCTAAAGTGAAAAGAGAAGCTTTTCCTAAATCATAAATTTTTGAACCATCGAGCTGAGGAGAAGCCACTTCATTAAAAACCATGACCATCAATTTTTTTAATTCGCCGCCCATGAAACCAAATGACAAACAAAGCGCTACAAAAAAAGCGACCAGCACAAAAATCGTAGACAAATCTCTACTCTTAGGCACTTGCCCTTTTTTTCGGGCTTCCCTCAAGCGTTTCGGGGTCGCATCTTCTGTTTTTTCCTGACTAGATTCGGCCATATAATTGTGAGGGATGAGGAGAAAGGGGTAAGGAGTCACTCCTCACGCCTAACACCTCACTCCTTACCCATTATACCTTATCGCTTAAAATACGAGAAGAGTTGTTATTCCAGATATTTAGAAGCTTCTTTTGCGAAATAGGTAAGAATGAAATCCGCCCCAGCTCTTTTAATGCAAGTGAGGCTTTCCAGGACCAGTCTTTTTTCATCGATATAGCCTTTTTGAGCAGCGGCTTTTATCATCGAATATTCTCCGCTTACTTGAAAAGCAGCCAGAGGAACCTCAAAATGGTCCCTTAATGTTTTAATGACATCTAAGTAGCCAAGTGCTGGTTTTACCATAAGAATATCAGCACCCTCTTCTAAGTCTAAAGTAGCTTCCCGAATGGCTTCTCGTAAATTGGCCGGATCCATTTGATAAGAAGAACGGTCACCAAACTGAGGCTTAGAATTAGCTGCTTCTCGAAAAGGACCATAAAAGGCAGAGGCATACTTTACCGCATATGAAAGAATAGGAGTTTCTTTATAGCCTGCCGCATCCAGTTCATCTCGAATTTTTTGGATACGCCCATCCATCATATCAGATGGAGCCACCATGTCAGCTCCAGCCCGAACATAAGATCCTGCCATCTTAGATAAAACTTCCAGTGTAGAATCATTATCAATGATTCTTTTCCCTTCAGCATTTTTAGCAATCAAACCACAATGGCCATGATCAGTATATTCACAAAGACACACATCAGCGATGACCAACAAATCTGGAACGGCTTGTTTAATGCGATGAATCGCCTCTGCAACAATGTTTTCCTCTTCATAGGCACTACTGCCTAAAGAATCCTTTTCAGTGGGAATACCAAACAAAATCACTCCAGGAATACCCCGTTTAAAAATTTCCTTGGCTTCTTTTGCAATTTCCTTCAAAGAGTGTTGCAAAATTCCTGGCATCGAAGGAATCGGACGAGACTGTTTCAGGTCCTGCCGAAGAAAAAGGGGGCAGATCAAGTCAGTCACTTCCAATTGAGTTTCTCTTACAAGTGAACGCACTAATGCTTTTTCTCGAAGTCGCCGGGGGCGATGTATGGGAAATGGGCTCATATTTATACTTATATTTTTTTTGTAATTAATTGGCAACTTTTATCATGAATAACCGAAAGGTTACCTAGACTTCTGTCATTTTTAATAAACCAAGGTTTTTGGGGATTTAAACAGGGAGATTACCAGGTTATGGTACGTTTTAATGATGCTTCAAATTCTAACTTCTTAACCCGTCGAACTTATCAATCAAATCTCACTGAAGGACAAATCCTTCAAGATGCAACACTTAAAAATTTTACCCATCAAGCCACTGACCCTACTAATTTAATCGCCATGACCGCAGGCTCATTTGCCTTCCGTTTTGGAAAACTTGCTTTCCTGGAAGGTGCTGCTACCTCAGGTATCAGCCGCTTTGCTCCCAAACTTTTCATCAATGGGGCTGCTTCTACTTTTGCACTGGGCGTTGAAGTCACAGCCTTCCGGGGCACTTCCAACTTACTCAATGGTACTCCTCTCTCTGAAACTTTTGAAGCGAATGGCTGGAAAAGTTCCGCGATGGATTTCGCTCTTTTGAAAGGAATAGGACATCTCGGCGGAAATCCAGTGCTTAGCAACGTGGCGCAAAGTAGCGCCATGGTGATGGGTCGAGATATCTCAGCTCATTTTGGCTGGATGGAAAAAGATCATCGCTCTTATGTTGAAAGACTGGCTGAAGCACAAGCCACCACTTTTGCGCTCAGCGCAGGACAAGCACTCGCTGGAACTCTCACAGGCGGTCGCTTCCAAATCGCTGAAAGAGCTTTAGAAACTCGCCTATCTACCTTGGAAGCTCAAGGTCGTGAAAGCTCAGGAATGTTTTCTCATCCCTTGGGAGCCAGAAACATTGAATTACTGAGTATGTCTTCTCAAGAAAGAGGAGAAAATAAAGTAAACGGAGCAGATTCAATCAGACCTGGCATTGGAAGAACAGGCCGAATGTGGAGAGGCTTGGCAGATCGCGTACTGGGTTTAGTTCCTAATTTTGATATTAACTACCGCATCAATCCCAACAGAAAGGTAGATCCTGTCCCAACACGTGAAGCCGCAGAACCTATACGATCGGTTCAAGAAGGAATAAATCGTACTCGTATTGCCGGACATGACAAAGAAACGCTTTCGTTTCTACGTTGGGGAGCTGCACAACTTCGTCACCAACCAGAAGTTCGGCAAGCTTTCTTGCAAGACATGCGACAGCTCTTCAATGTGCAACAAAGATTGAGAACTTTATGGGAGCCCATTGTAGCAAATCTGCCACGACCTAATTTGGAAAACCTCAATCAGCGAGCTAGAAATTATCTAAATCGTTTAGCGGAGCTTGCTCCTGAAGGAAATCATTATTATGCAGAACATCTTGTCTTAAGAGCTAGACTTGCAGAACTTAAATTAACCACTCGAGAAGATTTTTCAAAAATCACAGAGACTCAACTGCGTGAAATGGGTATTGAACCTGAATCCATTCATTCAATCGGTCGAAATGCACATGCTTTTTCAGCTCGAGAAATAGACGCACGACTCGATCATGAGGCACTCCGAAATGCACCTGAAACTGTTATTTTAAGAGAAGCCTATGATCGTTTTCAAAGCGAACTTGACCAGTTCAATGTTGAACTTCAGGCCGCTGAAGTAAGCATGGCTGAGCTCCGTTCAAAAATTTCTACCACTTCCGATGTTGAGCGAAGATCTGAATTAGAAAAAGAAATTAAAGGTATCGCCGCCCCCTTCAATAAACGCTACTGGGAAATGACAGGAAGAGTTAACGAAGCCATGCGTACTTTCTTGTCGGATCCTGTCAATGCTCGCATTTTTCTGATCCAAAACGCTTACCATACTTCTCTAAAAACTGCTGTGTTAGGCATGAGCCCCCGTCAAATGGCAGCCCATTTAAAAGCCCAAGAAGCTCAACTCTCAGGTTCACAAGCAGAACTGGCCAAAACTATTCGTGGTGCTGCAGAAGGCTTGGAACTAGTGGGAGAACGTGGTTTCGTTGCTCGGTCTTTTTATGCAGCCCTTCGCTTTTTCAACAAAGATTCTCTTTCTCCTCAAGTGCTGCGTAGACGCTACGAAGTGGCTCTCACCCGCATGGTAGAAGAAGCTTCTCCCGCATTTTGGAATCTTCCTAAAACTGAAGATGCGGCCCTGAAAGAAGCAGTAGAAGCCCAAACCAGCTATTTTCAAGAATATTATAAAATAGTGAATGAAAGCCGTGAGGGCTTGGCATCTCTTGAACTGGAAAATCAGAATTTCTGGAAATTTTTTGACCAAGAAATGCGCCCGCTTATTCTGAGAGATTTGCAACGCCAAGTTGAACAAGCCAATGCGTATATGAGCTTGTTATCTCAAAAAATTGGTAATGACTTTTATGATCGTGGCACTTCCCGTAATGAAAGCTACGCCGAAGAACATCAAAGACTCAACACTAAGGCAGCAGAAGCAATAGAAGCGCTTCGAATTGCCAATGCAGACACAAAAATTAATAGTCGAGATCTGAATCGAAAAAGAGAAGCAGCGCTTCAAAGAGTTCAAGATTTATTCAAATTTGCAAATAAAATTCGAAAACGCGAAAACAATATCATTCGCCTCGCAAAAACTTTAGGTGCACGCTTTAGAAATGGTAACCATGATCCACTCTCTACACCTCTTGTGCCTGTCAGTTCACTGGCCATGCCCTATGTCACCAAGTTTCAAGCAAAAATGTATCACTCTCTTACCGAATCTCTTCGCGTTGGATTACCTTTAGTCTGGCAAACACTCCCTCGTGTCATTCGACTCATTAACGCGGTGAAACGAGAGCATTCTTTTAGTACACTTCAACATGTATTTGCATCTTGGGCAAGTGGCATGGCCCGAAGCCGCGGCGATACTTTTGTCGTTGATCAACATACCGATGCGATTACTGAATTAAGTACTGCTCAATTTGCAGGCAAGCATGCAGGTTGGCCTGACTTTGCAGCCGGACCTACTCCCGGAGCAGGCATTGCTCAAAGAGGAGCTCAGGGTAGCAGCGTAGACACTCCCCTCATTTTGGCCAAAGATGGTTTGGGTAAACTCATGGGACCTCTTTTTAATCGTGCCATTGATATGTTGACTGAAGGCGTGGGAGATTCTTCCAAACAATTTGACAAATCAGTAAGCCGTGCTGCCAGAGCCCTTGTGACGGGAGATGCAGAGAATGCAAGCCTGCGCCCTTCTAACACTGCAGCTTATGACGAACTCACCATGACAGTGATTAATTTGATGAGTCCTTATCGTTTTTCTCCTTTTGAAGGTACTTCTGAAATTATTTCTCTCCCTCAGGGAGGACGCAGCTTTAGAATTTCAGATCGAGCCATGGCTTTGAGTTCTCGCCCACAAAATCTTTTACTCACACTTTCGCTGAACTCCTACACCATGTACCCAAAACCGGATCGTCCTCTCCCCCTTCGAAAAACACGCATGACCACGGTCACCGAATGGCATCCTACACAAGCTCTCGGATGGGGCATGGAAGCAAATCCAGTATCAGGAGCTCGTTATTCAAATGGCAATGGAACAAATGGAAATGGACATGAAAGCAATGGACCTGTTTCCTTAATACCTCATGGCCCAGAACCAGTAGCAGCAAACTGGCTCAGAACCCATTGGTATAACATGGCCACGGTTCCAGAATATAGAACGGTTACCCCTTCAGTTCGAAGAATTTTTGCTCCTTTTGAAAAACCTATCGATGCTTCTGTTGAACAAACTTTAGAACAGATGTTTGGGGGCATGGATGGAGTTTATCCTAATGCAGCAGTTGCCCGAGATTTGAGGCAAAAAGCCGAAACATCTCAGAATGCTGAAAGTTTGAGAGCCAGCCAAAGATACGATCTTCAGTTAATTGAAACTTATCTTGATCGTGCTTCGCTTGAATTACAAAATTTAGACAATGCACGTTCGCTGCGTAATGAAACTTCTGAACTTGCAGACATGATTGAAAGAAGAAAAGCTCATCTCTTCAAGCTTTCTTGGAAAATGGAACGCGGCCGCCCTCTCAACGAAATGGAACAAAGAGAGTGGAATGCGCTCAGAGAATCAGCTGCTCATCATGAACAAAGCACAAAAGTTTGGCAAACTTTAGAATTAAGCAAAGCTTTTCAAAGAGAAATCTCTGATTTAGCTCCCAAGGCTTTAGTAAAAATATTGAATCAACGCATTCAACAATTACAACTAGCCCTCGCACGAGCTACTGTAGGCGAAGCATTATCTCCTGCTGAACAACTTCTTTTACAAGAAGTAGAAACTGCTTTTACAAGTCCTGGGGATGTTCATGCCGATCGAGTGATCGCCGCCTTACGTAATCCTGACTTAAGCTTAGAAGAGGCAAAACGCCTCGAAGCAGAAGAAAATATCCGTGAACATACTCGACGTTTGGCGAGAGCCTTGCCCGGGGGCGGAAGAGGAAGCATCGATGTCGTGGAAGAAAGTGCAAATGATCAAGCTCGCATAGTGTCTGATGCAGCGGGAGAAGTGCAACGTGGGCCCCGTAGTTTAGCGCGCACCTATCATCAAGCTAGTCGATTTGTCGCTCATTGTATGCAACTTGGTTTCGGCGAAGCGATGGTAGATTTGTTAACTAATAATAAATGGAATTTATATACAGCTCACGCTGCTTGGATAGGCAGAAGAATCATGGAGCCTATGCAGTGGAGACCTGAAGTAGATGCAGCTACACTCCGAACTATTGAAGAAGTTCGAATCAAAGCAAAAACTGAAAATCGACCGATTGTAATTGCTGCTACCCATGAGAGCTGGACCGATATTACAAGCATCATGAGTTTGTTACCTGAAGCACGCTTCAATGCAAAATTTGAGCTGGTATTTACGGGTGTTTTACTTCCACCTCTTATCGGAGGACGGCATAACCTCATTACACGTGGTAATCCTGAGAAATCAAGACGCCAAATGGAACGCGCGGGCAGAAGAATGCTAGATTATGGCGTGGCTACTGCAACATTCCATGGAGGTACTCGCACTAAAGCCGGAGTCTCTCCTGCTAAAAAAGGGACTGCTCACTTAGCTCTCGATACAAATGCTTTGGTTTTAAATCTTTCTATGAATGGTCCCCAACAAGTTATGCCTCTCAGTTGGGGAGAGCTTCTTACTAAGGGTGGCGGAACCCATCGACGAGTCTTCTTTAGAGCTTCTGTATTAGACTCCAAAGATTATGCTGGTGATAACAAAAAAGAAGAAGTAGCTCGTTTTACCCAAGACATTCAAAACAAACTCATGGCTCAAGAACTGGTAATTTTTCAAGAACTCCACCGCATGGCTTCGCAAGGAGATATCATGGCAAGAGCCCAACTGACTCAAAACATGTCAAAACTCCGAGCAGGTATGGACCTGATCCATCAAGGTGATATTGAGGGCGCAAGAAGATGGGCTGAAGGAGATGGCAAGAAAAGTCAGGGAATGAAAACAGACTTCGAGTTTCTTCGTCAAGTTACGGCTTGGTGGGATTCAGTTCGTTCAGTGCCCCCTTCATCTCCCCAATAAAATATAAAGAACCTGTGATCAAAATCCCTTCGCCTTCGCGAAGGGATTTTTTTATTTGTTGGAAAGCTTTGCCTGAATTGTTGGCAGATTTGTAGGAAGGAAATTGTTCAGGGTCGATTGATCTTGAATTTTTCATTTTGCAAATCACAATTTCACTCGCAATTTCTTGCAGACAAGAAAGCATTTCATTCACTTGTTTATCAGAGGCTGC
>CAYYEM010000010.1:13715-36944 GCA_964470915.1 uncultured Pseudomonadota bacterium | reverse complement strand
CCGGGCCAGCGGATATTCGCGAAACCTTTTTGGATGGCAGTTTCATCGATTTTAAATCCCCCCTTGCCCCCCTTTATCAAAGGGGGGTTGGGGGGATTTTGATATAATTCCTTCAGTACCTTCAAAACAATTTGAGCATTTTGAATTTGGTGAAAACCTTGGAGATTTAAAACATATGGAAAATCCCGTAGGGGCGAACCCATGTGTTCGCCCTCTCTTGCAGGGCCGACACACAGGTCGGCCCCTACAAAAATTGGTGCATTTCTCTCCCTCGCCACCTCTTCAATCACTTTTCTTGCCTCAGAATGACTCACTCCACAAATGACGGGCACTTCCTCTTTAATAATCCCCGCTTTCTCTCGAGCAATCGAGGCAATATCCGATCCTAAAATTTCCGTATGATCTAATCCTATTTCTGTAATCACAGAAATGATCGGCATCACCACATTTGTGGCATCTAATCTTCCCCCCAAACCCGTTTCTAAAATTGCGATGTCTACTTTTTGCTCGGCAAAATAGAGAAAGGCGATCAGAGTACAGAGTTCGAAGAAAGTGAGGAGTGAGGGGTGAGAGGTGAGGAATATTTGGTTCAAAAACTTTTCCAAGTCTTCATCTGATATTTCCTGATGTCCAATTTTAAATCTTTCATTCACTTTTAACAAATGAGGGGAAGTGAATAACCCCACCTTCAAACCTGCTTCCAAAAGAATCGACTGCAACATCGCAGCTACAGAGCCTTTGCCGTTAGTGCCAGCAACATGAATTGTATTAATTTTCTTTTCAGGATTTCCCAAGGCCTTGCAAGCCGCTTGAATTCTTTCAAGACCTGGCTTCATTGTCTGCCATTCTTGGGATGATATTTTCAGAAACTGCTGCAACATTACGCCTTCTTTAATTTCTCAATCAAAAATCCAATTTTAATATAAGCTGCTGCCTGAGTAGCCAGTAAAGACAACATTTTCAAATCAGCACGATTAAATTCTGACCCATCCAAACGATCGGTCAGATTAATCACGCCCAAAGTCTCCTCCCCAATTTTATAAGGGGAAAATATCATGGGGGCTGAAACAAATGAATGAGTTGAATAATGCTTTCTTTTTCGTGAGGTTTTCTTCATTTCTTTCAAAATATTTTTAATCAAAACAGGTTTTGATCTCATAAACACATCCCCAGAAATACCTTCTCCTGTTTTTACTTTTATTTCCTTCAATGTTTTTTCTGGAATACCACGAGCTGCAACCACTTTAAGCACAGCTTCTGCAGGGTCATACATCATAATCGAAGCCCGAGTGGCATTAAATATCTCTAAAAGTTTGTTTAAAATCACTTCATATATTTTTTCAAGATTAGGAGCCTCGGTGAGCTTGCGACTAATTTCATTTAACAACTCATGCAATTGAAAACGACGTGAAATCGGAAGAATTTTTTTTTGAAACACCAAACAATTACTTTCACCTTCGCGAACATAAGAAACTCGATCCATCAAACGACGAATAATCTGCAGACCCCGACCACGCTCTTTTCGAGCTGAAAACTGTTTGCGAAATGAAATAGATGTTTCTTGTCCTTGGTCATAAACCTTTGCCTTGAGCTTATCTCCTGTTTTTTCAATTCTCACTTTTACTTTTTTGGTCTTGGCATGTTCAAAAGCATTCTGAATTGCTTCAAATAAACAAAGAAAAAAATCGGACTGAAGATTTAAAGGAATTACAAAACCTTTACGAGTCGATAACACCCGAATTTTCTGAGTTAAAACAGAGTGAATTTTTTTAGGATGTTTTATTTCAAACTGAATTTGCTGTCTTTGCTTCATCCTTCAACTCTCCCTCGACTCCCATTAACTCAGCTGCGCGGAATCGCTCAAAATCAAAACTTAAGGTTAGCTCCTAAGTTTTTGATACAAGGATTTTTTCTAAGGCAATTTGTAAAGTAGGATAAATCTGAAACAATTTATGAAGACGGGTAATTTCAAAAATGGAAGCGACTTCGGGTCCAAGCCCTACAAAAAAAAGTTTACCCCCTTTAGCTTCTAGCTTTCGAAGCAAGGCAATCAAAGCTCCCAAACCTGTAGAATCTACAAATTCAAGTGCTGAACAATCTACGATCACATCGGCTCCTTCTTTTTGCAAAAAAGGAGCAATTTCTTTCTTAAAAGAAACTACCTCAGAAGCATTTAATTGCCCTTGAGGAGTGAGAATGACTATACCTTTTTCTTCACGATGTTGGAGTTTAAAGGACATTTCCATTTCCTGTTTTTTTCAATTCTTCTAAAACTTGTTTAACTTCCTCAGATCTTTCGAGTGGTAGCACTAACACACTATCTTTATTCCGAATAACCACCAAATTATTAACTCCCAAACATGCAATCACCCCTTCGTCGCTCATTAAAAGATTTCCTGAAGCATTGAGCGTGGCACTTTTACCTTCATAGGCATTATTATTTTTATCTTGAGGAAAATATTTAAAAAGCGATTGCAAGGAACCTACATCATCCCATTCAAAACTTGCTCGCATCATTTGCACTGAGTTTGCTTTTTCCATGACTGCATAATCTACTGAAATCGAAGTCACTCGAGGATATATTTCATCCAGCTTTTGATCCCATTCTGTAGTTCCAGGATTTTGTTTCAAACTCGATAACAGTTGGGCGTCTGGGGGAAGAAATTTTTCATAATTTTTCCAAAACTCCGCTGCCTTCCATACAAACATGCCACTGTTCCACAAATAGTCTCCAGACTCGACATATTTCTGGGCAATTTCCAATTCGGGTTTTTCCCTAAATTGCTTTACCGCAAATAAACCTGGCATCAGTTCTTCACCCTGTTGAATATAACCATAACCAGTAGCAGGATAAGAAGGTTGCACTCCTAAAGTAAGCAAACCTTTCAATTCACGACTGTAGCGAATAGCTTCTCCAATCATATCCTGAAATTTTTTCTGGGAAGATAAAGGAATTTTATGGTCAGCGGGCAACACCACCATTACCGCTTCAGGATCTTTACGCAATAAAACCTGAGAGGCTAATGCGATGGCAGGAGCAGTATTCCGTCCACAAGGTTCTAAAATAAACTGGTCAGTAGAAAATTCTGGGAATTCCTTTTTCATCAAATCTGCATGATCTTTTCCGCACACGATAAGCACATTTTGAAAAGGCACCAGATCTTTCAGACGCGTCACTGTTTCTCTTACCAAACTTTCAGGAGAACCCACTTTTAAAAATTGTTTTGGATAATCTTTCCTTGAAAGAGGCCACAGACGGGTTCCGCTTCCTCCCGCTAGCACTACTAGATAATTTGAACTCATTTTAACTCTCTACCTTTTAGCTTCCCCAATTCATTTTAAGACAGGGAAAATAAGAAATCAGATTCTTTTAATCTGATATTTTTGAAGTTTACGATATAAAGTTGCCTGGCCCATTTGAAGAGCTTTAGCAACCTGAGGGATATTTCCCTCATACACTTTTAAGGCCTCTTCAATAGCCATTTGTTCGAGTTCTTTCAATGAAGAAAGTTTGGTTGTTTTGCCAGAGTTCTGCCAAACCGTGGTAACGGGAACATGCCGAGAATTCAATATTTTTTGAAATTGTTCGGGTAAATACTTGAGTTTGAGTTGAGAATCATTATGGAGCACCACCATTCTTTCAATCACATTTTCAAGTTCTCTCACATTGCCAGGCCAAGGATATGCCATAAAAGCCTCTAACACTTCCGGATGAATTTCATGAAAGAGCTTGTTATTTTTAGCTGAATGAATCTCCAAAAAATGTCTCGCTAAGAGAGGGATGTCTTCCAATCGATCTCGCAAGGGAGGCATGATGATGGGCACCACATTCAATCGATAAAATAAATCCTCCCTAAAACGACCTTGCTTTACTTCCTCCTGAATATCACGGTTGGTAGCAGCCACAATTCTCACATCGACGGCTACTTTTTCAGTTCCTCCAATTCTCATCAAACTTCTTTCTTGCAGCACTCTCAATAACTTTACTTGCAAAGAAAGATCCATCTCACAAATCTCATCCAAAAAAAGAGTTCCACCGTGAGCTCTTTGAAAACTACCGATATAACGACGATCTGCACCTGTGTAAGAACCGCGCTCATGACCAAACAATTCATTTTCAAGAAGTTCTTTTGGTATGGCGCCACAATTCAAATCGATAAATTTATTCTTGGAACGATCCGAAAGCATGTGAATGGCCTTCGCCACCAATTCTTTTCCAGTGCCTGATTCTCCCAAGATAATCACTGTGGCATGAGATTTTGCGACTGTAGAAATAGTTTTGAAATTTTCCTGCATCTGAGCTGAATTTCCTACAATGCCAAAAAAATCTCCTTTCCAATTTTTTTGTCTCTCCAAATAAAACACTCTCTGAGATAAGCGATACAACTGTATTGCCCGATCCAAACTATTTATGAATCGTTCTTTCTCAAGAGGCAAGAGCACAAGATCGTAAATACCCATTTTCATTAAGCGAACTACTTCATTTACTTCGCAATGGGGCGTCAGACAAAACAGAGGGATTTCTTCATCGATTTGTTTAATTTCAGCAATAGCTTCGCACAAGGCTTCGGAGGGATTGCCTGAAAGATTGAAAATCACTACGTCTGCCGTCTCTTGGTTAAACACCTGAGACAAATCATTCAATTTTGCAGAACTTACCTGGCACCCCTCTGACTGAAGGACTTCCAAAAGCCAGGAAGAAAATTCATTTTTCTCATCATAAAATACGACTTTAATATTTTTTTCTTTCAAGATTCATCCCCTTTGTAATCTGAAAGATCAATATCGTACTTACGAATAATTTTTTTAAAATTACTCCGATCCATTCCTGCTTTCAAACTTGCTAGAGAGATATTGCCTTGAGCTATTTTTAAAACATGATTCAAATAATTTTTATTAAACACAGCTAAAGCTTTCTCTTTTGCATCTTGGTAAGAAAATTGACTTAAATCTTCTTCATGATGGCTAGGAAGGTAAAAGTTTTTTGAAACAAGCTTTGCTGGCAAATCTTTAGCTTGAACAGTGTTTCCATCAGAAAGCACAACACAGCGCTCAATAATATTTTCAAGTTCTCGTACATTGCCATGCCAGGCATAACTTTGAAGCATATGTAAAGCATCCACTGAAATTTCTTCGATGTTTTTTCCAGTTTTCTGATTATATTTTTTAAGAAAATGATAGGCTAATAAAGGGATGTCTTCTGCCCGATCTCTCAAGGGTGGCATCAGTATACTAATGACATTCAAACGATAATATAAATCTTCTCTAAAAAGACCCTTTTTAATCAATTCGGTCAAATCCTGATGGGTTGCTGAAATAATACGAACATCCACATGCCGAACATCAGCTCCCCCTACTCTTCTAATTTCTCTTTCTTGCAAAACTCTCAATAGCTTCACTTGAATCGCCAGAGGAATTTCACCAATCTCATCCAAAAAAACAGTGCCGTCTTTTGCTTCTTCAAATAAACCTATTTTATCGTGAGTGGCTCCTGTAAAAGAACCACGAATATGACCAAAGAGTTCGCTTTCCATCAAGCCTTCAGGAATAGCACTACAATTAATCACCACAAAAGGTTTGTTGTTTCGAGAACTCGCCTGATGAATTGCTCGCGCTACCAATTCTTTGCCGGTTCCTGATTCTCCCAAAATCAGTACTGACGAATTCGAAGCACTCACATTTTGGATAGTTTCATAAACAGTCTGCATCACTTTGGATTTTCCCAAAATTCCTTCAAAACTATCCAAACGCAAATTTCCTTTTTCAAGGGATTTAATTTTCTGCTTTAGACGAGCTTTTTCTAAAGCCTGTCTCAAACATGAAATGATTATTTCAAGATTATCAAAAGGCTTCGTAATAAAATCAAAGGCGCCCATTTTCAACGCCTTCACGGCATCTTCCACACTGGCTTTCCCAGTCATGACAATACTTTCACTTTGAGGGCAATTACCATGCACATATTCCAAAACTTGAAAACCCGACATCCCTGGCAAACACACATCCAAAACAACCACGCTGACTTCTGTCTTTCCCAGTTTATCTAAGGCTTCATAACCATTTTCTGCAATTGCATATGAAAGCTTTTCCTGTTTGGCTAAGCGTTCAAAAATTTTTGTAACACTAGGCTCGTCATCTACAATCAACAGGTCAAGCTCCCTCGAATTCATCATTGAATCCTCCCAGTTTTATAACTTCCTAACCATTCAGCGTTTTTTCTAATTGTCGTTTTTTAATCTTCTCAACTAAGGTGGTACGATTGAGTTGCAAAAGTTGAGCCGCCTTGTTTTTATTCCACCCTGTTTTTTCAAGTGCTTTTAAAATAAGTTGGTTTTCAAAATCATCGACCACATCTTTGAAGCTCAAACCACTCTCAGGAATTTGAACATGTGCCACACGATCTTCTTCATGACCTGCCTTCACTCTTTCAGGCAAATCCGCTAAAGTAATTTCTCCCTCGTGTTTTAAAATAATCAAACGTTCCATCATATTTTCAAGTTCACGAACATTTCCTGGCCAATTATAACGCATGAGCGCAAACATCGCTTCCGGACTAATATGCGGAATATCGCGTGCATTTTCTCGAGCATATTGCTTGATAAAATAATCGATCAGCAAAGGCACATCTTCTAATCTTTCTCGAAGGGGTGGTAAACGGACTGGAATAACGTTGAGGCGATAATACAAATCTTCTCTAAACAAATTATCTTTCACAGCTCTTTCTAGATTTTTATTGGTGGCTGTAATAATACGCACATCGACTTCCATGGTTTTACTTGAACCTACTGGCTCAAACTTTCTTTCTTGTAGCACGCGTAAAACTTTCACCTGTAAACGAGGAGACATGTCACCGATTTCATCTAAAAATATAGTCCCGCCTTCCGCCATTTCAAAACGTCCTGGTCGTGTAGAAACCGCGCCTGTAAAAGCTCCTTTGACATGACCAAACAGTTCTGACTCCAACAACTCTTCTGGAATCGCGCCACAGTTTACTGCCACCAAAGGTCTGTCTGCGCGACGACTTCCATAATGAATAGCCTTGGCAACCAACTCTTTACCTGTGCCCGACTCGCCCAAAAGCAAAATGGTCGAATCGGTATCAGCGACTTTATCAATAAGAGCGTATACACTTTTCATGGCGTCTGAAACACCGACTAGATTTTTAAGACAAAACTTAGAGGACACTTCCTTCTTCAAAATTTGATTTTCCTGTTTTACTCGACGTGTCTCGAGAGCTTGTCTTAATAGACTTTCCAAATCATCCAGCTGAAAGGGTTTCGTAATATAATGATAGGCTCCTGCTTTGACTGCCTGAATGGCTGAGTCAATTGTGCCGTAACCCGTAAAAATCATGCAGAGAGTATCTGGATGCTCCCTTTTTATTTGGGCAATCAAATCAATCCCACTTTTATCGCCCAATTTGAGATCAATCAGAGCCGCCCCAAAGGGTTGGGTGGCCAAAGCCATCAAAGCGCCTTCATAGTGATCGCTTGTCACTACGTCGTAACCCTTCTCAGTTAAGAAGCGTTGGACGGCTTTGAGAATTTGTTGTTCGTCATCGACGACCAATATACTTTGTTTCATGAGGCTACCTCTCTCGATTTTGTGTGCCCCCATGCCCAATATTAAAAAAAACTTTCAAACTAAAACGAAGCTTCTTTCAATGAAGCATAAGCTGGTTTTGAAAAACTCTGTTCAGATGCAGATGCACTGGGTAAATAAATATGAAATATGGTTCCCTTACTCTCTTCGCTTTCCACTTCAATCTTTCCTGCATGATCTTGAATGATGTTATAAATAATCGATAAGCCAAGGCCTGTACCCATCCCCGATTTTTTAGTCGTAAAGAAAGGATCAAAAATTTTTGGCAAAACTTCCTTTTGAATCCCCATTCCATTATCTATAAAATCAATCAAAACCCATCCCGCACTATAAGCTTTAGCCACTATTTGAATTTTACCACCCCGAGCAAGCGCATGGCAGGCATTGCTCGCAAGGTTTAAAAATACTTGTTCTAATTGATTGCCATTCGCCAAAACACTCGGCAAAGTCTCTTCAATTTGAACTTCTAGTTGAACGCCCGCCTCTTTCACTTGTAAATTAATTAAAGGTAAAACCCGTTCTAAAGTAACTTTCAAATCCACTTCCCCTCGTTCTTCAATGGAAGACTGTCGAGAAAACTCAAGAAGGTTTTCTACAATTTTCTTACATCGAAGTGCCGAAGTTTCGATTTCTTTGATATCTTGATACAACTGATCTTCCTCTTTCACCTGAGCAAGAGCGAGTTGAGCAAAGGCTAAAATTCCACTTAGGGGATTATTAATTTCATGGGCGATACCACCTGCTAACAAACCCACAGCAGCCATTTTTTCAGACTGAATCAAGCGCGCTTGCAAATGTCGCTCTTCACGAATGTCTCGATACTGAACAATACTTAAGTCAAGATCACGATGTTTTCCCTGAAGCGGAAAACTGACGGCTTGATATTCACGACCATCCGAAAATTTTTCTAAACGACAAGAATGAGTTTGTTGATTTTTCCAGGTCGCTTGCAAAGGACATCCCACGCAGGGACTTTGACGACCGCCAAACACTTCATAGCAAGTGGTGCCAATCAAGGTTCTTAAATCTCTGCCTATCACTTGAGATAAAGCAAGATTCGCCCTTTCAATGCGATAGTTTCGGTCGATAATCATCACCGGATTTACAATGGCATCGAAAGTCGATTCCCAAATGTATTTCGCTCTTTCTACAATTTCAAACAAGGCTTTAAGCTGCCCTAATTGATTGTCTGCAGAAGAGCTTTTTACTACCTGTTTCTTTTTTATAGATGCTTTCTTAGGCTTGCTTTTGGACATATTCCCTCGAAAAATAATACCAAAAATACCCGGGTTAAATTGTACCTTCCAGGTGTCAGAGTGTCCATCAGTAAACTATAGGTTTTTTTGACGCACTGAATATTAACGATTAATTTCATATAGTTAAATTGATACATTTTTCTTGATTTGAGAAAATTTTTCTCTCAAGTTGACAGGGCTTTGGGCTTGAGTTAGCTAGAAAATACAAAAGTTGATTCGACTTTAAAAACTTCATCAATCATCAATATCTCCGAACTAAAAGTACGAGGGTCTATTACTTGAAACAGCCTAGCACTTACCAAGAAGCTGGCGTCAGCATTGATACCGGCAATCAATTTGTTCAAGCCATCAAACCTCTCATCAAAAAAACCCAGCGTCCTGAAGTACTCTCTCCCTTGGGTGGTTTTGCGGCACTCTTTTCAATCAACAAGCTCAAATACACAGATCCTGTGCTTGTGAGCACGACAGATGGTGTTGGCACTAAGCTCAAACTAGGGCTTGAGTGCAAAAAATACAAAGGACTGGGTCAAGATTTAGTCGCCATGTGCGTCAATGATCTTTTATGTGTAGGAGCAGAACCTCTTTTCTTTTTAGATTACTTTGCCACAGGCAAACTAGAACTTGAGGTGGCCACTGAAGTGATCGCTGGAATTACTGACAGTCTGAAAGAAATTCACTGTGCTCTCGTGGGAGGAGAAACAGCTGAAATGCCAGGACTCTATAATAAGGGTGACTTTGATCTCGCAGGTTTTGCTGTTGGAATAGTCAACCGTGATGAAATCATCGATGGTTCAAGCATTTCTATTGGTAATAAAGTGATTGGAATTGCTTCTTCAGGTTTTCATTCCAATGGTTTTTCACTTGTACGTAAAGTCTTAAAGGATCAAGAAGTTGACCTACAAAAGATTTATCCTCCCCTCAATGAACCTTTAGGCAATTTATTATTGAAACCTACTCAAATTTACGTCAATCAAATCCTCAATCTAAAAAAACAATTCAACCTCTTGGGACTTGCTCATATTACAGGGGGAGGTTTATTAGAAAATCCTCCCAGAATTTTCCCTAAACAATGCAAGGCTATCATTCATCGTGATGCATGGGAAATTCCAACCCTTTTCAAGCTTTTTCAAGAATGGGGTAATATTGAAGACACTGAAATGTTTCGGGTTTTCAACTGTGGCATCGGCATGGTCATGGTAGTAGAAGCCCCACAAGCTGATGAAATTGTTTCCCGTTTAAATGCCATGGGCGAAAAAGCCTTCGTTTTAGGTGAAATTGCAGAACGCCAAGAGCACGAAGAAGCGATTCAGTTTGTATGAACGAAGCTAAACCATTCAAACTTGCTATTCTCGCATCTGGAAATGGTTCCAATTTTCAAGCGATTGTAGACGCGATCCAATCTCATCAATTGAAATCTGAAGTTGTAAGACTGGTTTCAGACAAAGCAGATGCTTATGTGATCCAAAGAGCTCATAAACATCATATTCCTGCTACAATCATCGAACGAAAAAACTTTCCAGATAAAGAAAGCTTTGAAAAAGCTATTTTGACAGAACTTCAAAAATCTGGGGCTGAATGGATCATTCTCGCTGGATACATGAGAATTATTTCCTCCATTCTTCTAGAAGCTTTCCCTCAAAAAATCCTCAATATTCACCCGTCTTTGCTTCCCAAATTTCCTGGCTTACATGCTATCGAACAAGCCTGGAAGGCAGGTGAAAAAAAAATGGGCTGCACAGTTCATTTTGTAGATGAAGGCTGTGATACAGGCCCAATTATCGCTCAAAGCAGTTTCGAACTTCTTCCTCATGACACACTCGAATCCATCACTGAACGCATGCATCAACACGAACACAAGCTATATATTCAAGTCTTGCAATGGATCGAAACAGGAAAATTGTGATTTCATAAAAAAAAATTTGTTTTCGGACAATAAATCATTAATATGAGGCTATCTTGAGGGGCTTCTTTCTCGGAGGAAAAAAATCATGAAAAAAATTGTTTCACTTTTGAGTATTATCACCTCTTTTTTCATTTTTACTTCTCCAGTTTTTGCAAGACACAGCATGGCGCTCAGCGCTTTTGGAGGTGGCAACTTTCATCTCATAGATACTTTCCCGGACCTTGATCTTGGCGCTGGAGGCGGCATCGCGTTTGAATATCGTTTTAACCAACATTGGGGGATACAAACTTCTCTGGGAGTTTTTGATCATAACGGCAGCGGTGCTCAAAGAGGAGATAATGGAATTTTAGTTTTAAACGTTCCTTCGATCGACCTTAAATACTATCTTCTCAACGATGAAAAGCGTATTGATCCTTTTTTAAGAGCGGGCTTAGGTCTCACAGTCATCACAGGTGGAAGTATTTCAAACAATTCAGGGGGCGCTGGTATGGCAGCGCAAATAGGAGTTGGAAGCGATTTCTATTTAAATGATTCTTTTTCTCTCGGTGTAGAGGTACAATTCAAAACAGCCGGGATTATTCGGGGAAATAGCCAGTCTTCTGCTATGATCTTTTTACCGGTCTTAGGAAACTTTACGTATCATTTTAAATAATTCTATAAATCCTTCATCTCCGATGGGGGTTGTCAGGGGGAGCTATGGAGTTCTCCCCCTGACTTTAGCGAGAGCCTGGATTTACCAGGCCGAGTGAATTATGAGCGAAAAATTTTGCGACATTTTAATTATAGGCTGTGAACTGTCCGGACTCATCACCGGAGTGTTTTTAGCCAAGCGTGGTCTATCGGTTATTGTTTTGAATACCGATCAAGATGTAGGTGCGCAAAAGAAAAACATCCAACCGAACCTAATCTCTCATCTAGACTCGCGCCTTTTCAAAACCATCTTAGGGCGCTTATCAATCGCAGATTCTGAATTAGGCATTGTGAATCGCTATGACACCCCTTACCAGGTTGTTTTTCCCCAACACCGAATCGATGTCACTGTGCACCGAGATCGTTTTTATAAAGAGTTACAAAGAGAATTTCCCAACAATGCAGATGCTATTCGTTCATTTTACTTAAGCCTAGATGAACTAGATCGGGCTCTCGATAATGATTCTTTTCAAGACTTGATTTTACCACGTGGACTTTTGCCCTATTTTAAATTCAACCAATTCATCAAAGAAAATCATCTCGATCTTACTATCACCGACTGGATCAAAACTTTAAATCTCGATCCTGAAATTGCTTCTTTCATGGAAGCTCAAATCAAATTTCTCAGCAACTTGCATTGTGAAATGCCATTTTCCTACCCCTTAGCAAAGCTTCTCGCCAATCAGAACAGCGTATTATTTGATGTTAAAGGGGGCATTGGTCAGCTTAAAAAATTATTCATGAGTAAAATTGAATCTTTCAATGGGAAAGTCAAAAATGACATTAAGATTGAAAACATTCTTATTGAAAAAAGAAAAGTTCAAGGAGTTAAACTGGGGGGCTTTGAAGGAATGATTGCTTGCAAGTATTTGCTTTGGAATCAAAGTGCTCTTGCTCTCGAACCTTGGCTTCCACCTAATATTCTTTCAAGATGGGTGTTACGAAAAATTAAAAAAACTAATCCAAAATTTGCCCGCTTTAGCATTCAATATGAGGTCGAAAGTTCAGTCATTCCTATTGGTATGAAAAGCAATGTGCTTTTTGTGAAAGATCCGAAACAAGCTCTAGTAGGACCTAACTTTTTACATTTACATTTTTACTACCCACCTGAACATCAGGAAAATCATCCCAAGAAAACGCTCATCGTAACTTATTTGCTCCCCTACGAATCACTGACTCAAGATGACGCAAGCTTTGACCCTATTCATGCTCAGATCACACAACATCTTCATGAACTCATGCCCTTTAGTGAAGGTAAAATAGAACTCACTTTTCCTAGAGATGATACTGTAACTAGTGGAGAACTTCTTTTTCCTTTAGAAGAATCTGATTATGAAACCTTCAAAAGAAATGCGGCACAAAATCCAATTTATGAGGTGGAAGCTCAAAAGTTTCAGGATCTTTTCCCGTTTCCACATCGAACTTTATATAAAAATCTTATTTTCACGGGACCTGAAATTCTGGCTGCACTTGGATTTGAAGGCGAATTTTTACTAGGTCTGAAAACTACTGATTTCATCTGGGCTGACTTTGCAAAAGTAAAACAAAAGGGAATCAAACAAAGAAGAATTGCTTAAAACAATTTCCAACTCAAATAAGTTGCCATGACTAAGGCAATGCATGTTTTCAGGAAAGAAGCCACCATACGGGATAGAAAAACAGCCACAGCAGTAGTGACCGCAACACTAAAATCTTTTTGAACAATCCATTCATAAATGAAAGCCCCTAAAAAAGCTCCCAAAAGTAATCCCAAAAAAGCTCCAATCAAAAAAACAGGCACTCCAATCATGGCTCCAATCAAAGCACCTACAATAGAGGAAATAATCGCTCCTGTCGAAACCTCCACCATTGCCTTACTTCCAAAAGTGCCCACTAAAAATTCTAACACTTCCGCCAAAAGAGCTAATAAAAACAGAATGGCATTCACCCAATAATCTGACGATCCTGGTCCAAAATCATAGAAATAGGAATAAGTGAGACTCGTTGCCACAATTAACCAAAGCCCTGGCAAACCTAAAGGAACCAGAATAATTCCAAGCAAAGTGCTTACACAGACAAAAATTTTTGGCAGAAATTGTAAAATAGAATGGAACATACTTTCACTCTTTCATTCTTCTCCCAAAAGCTTAAAACTCATCCGATGTATCAATGACGGTCCATATTGTTTTATTTCTTTTCGGTGTTGCAAGGTTGGATATCCCTTGTGGACTGAAAAACTATAATGAGGGTATTGTTTTTCCAATTCTACCATCAGCTTGTCACGAGCTACTTTTGCTATAATGGATGCGGCTCCCACACTCTGATAATAGCGATCTCCCTTTACGGTAGGTTTTTGAGGAATGAACATGGGAATGGAATGTTTCCCATCCAAAAGCAATACATCTGGTTTGGCACTAAGCTGTTGCACTGCAACACACATCGCCTTCAATGAGGCCTGAAAAATATTGATTTGATCGATTTCTTTGGGCTCGACAATGCCAAGAGCCCATGAAATAGCACTTTCTTTAATTTTTTCGGCAATCAATTCACGCTGACGAGAGCTGAGCATTTTGGAATCCTTAATGCCCTCAATCCCATGATCCTGAGGTAAAATCACAGCAGCAGCAAAAACAGGCCCAGCCAAACAGCCCCTCCCTACTTCATCGGTACCTGCAATTAAACGATAACCTTTTTTATACAAAAAGGCTTCAAGTTGTTGAGGTGGACAATCTGGAATGTCAGTAAATGAAATAGATCCTTGCATTTGGAGAAGGATCTAACAGGCAATCAAAAGTCGCAATCAAAAATTAAGTTTTTCGATGAAATTTAAGCTACAGGCGCTTCTGGACTTGCAGGAGCTGCTACTTCTGCAGTGACAGGAGCTTCAACAACCAAAAGTTTTTTCTGGGCTTCGCTGATGCGTGCCTTTTTACCAGAAAGATTTCTCAAATAATAAAGTTTAGCGCGTCTCACTCTTCCTGAAGTCACCAGTTCAATTTTTTCAATGGTAGGAGAATAAAGAGAAAAAATTCTTTCCACTCCAATTCCATAAGAAACTTTTCTCACAATAAAAGTAGAACTGATGCCATTGTTTTGTCTTTTAATGACAACTCCTTCAAAAATCTGGATGCGTTCTTTTTCACCTTCTATAATTTTACAATAAACCTTCACCACATCCCCTGATTTAAAATCGGGAACTTGAATTTTAGGAAGGGAAGCACGTGAAATTTTTTCAATGGCATTCATAATTTACTCCATCTAAAGCTTTATTTAAGAGGCGGCTTTGTTAACAGGTTCAGGAAGGCTTGTCAATTCCCCTAAAACTTTTTTATTCGTTGAATTTCTTGCTGAATTTCTTCAGAAAATTCATTGTTTTCAAGCAAGTCCGGTCGCCTTTGTAGAGTTGTTTCAATCGCTTTTTGAAGTCTCCACCGCCTAATCTCCGCATGATTTCCTGAAAGAAGCACAGAAGGCACTTTTTTACCTTCAAAACTCTCAGGGCGGGTATAGTGGGGGTATTCCAAAAGACCCCATTCGATTGACTCTTCCTTCAGAGACTCGGCTTTACCAATGACACCCGGAATCAGACGAATTAAGGCATCCATCACCACTAAGGCAGGAACCTCTCCCCCCGCTAAAATATAGTCTCCCACCGATATTTCTTCATCGATGAGAGGGGCTCGCTTCACCCCCTCCACCGGCAAAGCCGTTGGAGCCTCCCCCTCAACGCCTATCGGCTGTTGGGGATAATCCATCTCAAGAACCCGTTGATCAATCCCTTCATAGCGTCCACAAACCAAAAGAATTTCTTCACATTCTTCCAGCAAACTCTTTGCTTTTTTTTGATTAAAAAGACTGCCCTGACAAGAAAGATAAATGACTTTTCCTTTTTTATGTTTCGCTTTAATTTCTTTGATCGACTCGACCAAGGGCTCTGGCCTAAATACCATACCAGGCCCTCCCCCATAGGGCAGATCATCTACAATTTTATGCTTATCGCGAGACCAGGCTCGCAAATCATGAACTTTTACTTCTAAAATCTTTCGAGCGAGCGCTTTTTCAACCAAACTCTCAGAAAGGTAAGAATCAAAAAAATGGGGGAAAATAGTCAGGATATCAAAGCGAGAAATCATAACAGACCTTCCATCTTCCGAATAATAATCTTTCGACCCACTTCATCTACCTGAACTAGCAAGTCTGGAATCCAGGGTATAAGATATTCTTTTGGATTTTCACTCACTTGAGAATATACCTTTAAAATATCGGCTGAACCATAATTTTCAATCCCCCTCACCTCTCCGATATATTCTCCCTGTTCATCACACACTTGCATGCCGATCAACTCATGAACATAAAATTCATTTTTTTCCTTAAGAGGCAATTGATCGCGAGAAACAAAAATTTCTTCGCCCTGCAAAGTTTTTATATCTTCAGGTGAAGAGTAATTTTCAAGTGTCATGAAAAAGAATTTCCCTTGGGTATTGAAACTCAAAACTTTTTTCTTCTGAAAAGAAAAACCCGCTTTTAAGTAAATAAAGCGGGTTTTTTTTAAAATTTGAGACTGAGTATTATAGAGCTGAATCCTCACTTCTCCTTTAAGACCCCTGGGAGCTCCTATTTTTCCAATCGCAATATATTCAGGGGTTAGATGTCCACCGGAGGATGAATCCATCTTCGGCGAAAACCTGTGAGAATATGAAGACATTCACTACTCAATAATTTCAAGTACGGATCTTTTACGAATCTTTGTAGAAGCTGCACCTAAAATAGTTCTCATGGCTTGAGCGGTACGACCTTGCTTACCAATGATTTTTCCCAAATCATCTTTTGCGACCTTCAATTCAATCACAGCTGTTTGTTCACCTTCAACTTCAGTCACATTAACTTCTTCAGGCTTATCAACAAGAGCCTTTGCTATTTCTCCAATAAGTTCTTTAAGTTCCATGATTCACCTCCGATAGAATAATTGAAAAATACAATTCACTTGGTAACGAAACTAGTTATTTGCAGAAGCTGCAACAGCTCCCTTTTTAATCAAAATTCCAACTGTTTCAGAAGGCTGAGCGCCTTTAGAAATCCAATACTGAACGCGATCTTGTTTTAAAGTAACTTTATTATCTTTATCACGAGGGTCATATGTTCCTAGAATTTCAATAAAACGACCATCGCGCTTGTTTTCTTGATCTGTCACCACAATACGGTAAAAAGGTTTCTTTTTAGTGCCGTGACGAGCCATGCGAATTCGAACTGCCATGATATCTCCTTAAAAAATCCCAAAACAGGGACTACTATTATAACCGATAAAGGGGGCTATTCAACCCATTTTCAGGAAAAGATCAAGGGCTAAATTAGCGACCTCACCTCATCCCCCCCAGCATTCCTGCCATGTTTTTGAGGCCTTTGAGGCCAAATTTACCTAAGCGATCCATCATTTTCTTCATTTGTTCAAACTCTTTGATCAAGCGATTCACATCAGACACCTGGGTACCACTCCCTTTGGCAATACGGAGGCGCCGGCTACCGTTCAGGATTTTGGGGTGATACCTCTCATCCGGTGTCATCGATGAGATAATCGCCTGTTTTTTCTTCAGCTCCCCTTCCACCTGTCCAAAATTAACCTTTTCCTTGATTTGTCCCATCCCTGGAATCATCCCTGCTACTTTTTCAAGGGGCCCTAGTTTTTTCATTTGCTTCAGCTGATCTGCAAAATCTTGAAGGGTAAAGCCTTTCTTGAGCATTTTCTCGGTAAGCTTTTGAGCTTCTTCTTGATCGATTTTATCTTGAACCTGTTCGATTAAACCCAAGACATCGCCCATGCCTAAAACCCGAGAAGCCATACGATCGGGATAAAATGGCTCAAAATCTTCCAGCTTCTCACCCAAGCCCACAAAATAAATTGGTTTACCTAAAACATAGCGAAGTGAAAGAGCAGCCCCCCCTCGAGCATCTCCATCTAACTTGGTAAAAATGACTCCGCTTAAAGGAATGCTTTGGTTAAATTTTTGGGCGACATTCACAGCTTCTTGGCCAGTCATTGCATCTGCAACGAAAAGAATATGTTGGGGCTCGACTTTACCTTTAATCTTTTCTAATTCTTTCATCAGGGCTTCATCGATGTGCAAGCGCCCTGCCGTATCAATAATCACCACATCATAACCATAGTCCGCCGCATACTTTGTGGCTTCTTTTGCAATTTTAACGGGATCATCTTTTTCTTTTGTAGGATGTACTGGAACCTGAATGCGTTCACCCAAAATTTTCAATTGTTCAATGGCCGCAGGACGATAGACGTCTGCAGGCACTAAATAGGGGCTCCGTTTGTATTTCTTTTTTAAAAGAAGTGCGAGCTTAGCTGCAGAGGTAGTTTTTCCTGAACCTTGCAAACCTGCCAATAAAATTACCACTGGAGGCTTAAAAGAAAGATTGAGTTCTTCTGAAGAGCCTAAAACTTTCGCTAATTCTTCATGAACAATTTTAATAAATTGCTGGCCGGGGCTTAAAGACTGATTCACTTCTTGACCCAGCGCCCGCTGCTTCACTGCCTCTGTAAATTCTTTCACTACTTTGAAGTTTACATCCGCTTCCAACAGTGAAAGACGAACATCTCTGAGAGCTTCTTCAACATTTGTTTCGCTAATGCGGCCCAAGCCCCGAACTTTATCAAAAACACGTCCTAATTTTTCGGTCAGTTGTGTAAACATCATTTTTCAATAAGTGGAGTTACCTAGAGGTGTCAAGATTTTAAGCTATTAAAATAATAGCAACTTTTGCTAGGAAGTTTCGAAATGTAGAGTCAACACGGAAGAAAGCAAAACTTAATGAAGGGGGCCACGATGGCAAAGATTGCTTTAGACTCTTTAGAGCCGGCAGAGGCTTGTTTTGAATCAAATCCAAACACAGCAAATCCAACGGATCATTGTAAACTTACTGTCAAATTTCATGTCAGTGATGAAAAAACAACTTATCCGCCTGTAAAATTTCAACGTGAAAAAGATCGCTTTATTATCGACCCTAACACAGGCTCTGGTGATTTAGCTGTTCTGACAGCTTTGTTTCCAGCCGCGAAAATAGACTCGATGCAAAGTGCTTTGCATTTTTCAGTCGCGATCTCAAAGCTCTACCGTAATGCTTACCCTACTCTTGAAAGTGGCATGAAACAAAATGGGGAAATCATTTACCCTTACAGAGGACCGCAACTAAAACCTTTTCTGAATAAAGTAACTAGCTTTTACTCAACAGGCAACATTCTCAATCCAGATCCAATTCAATCTAGCTCAAACTCTGCACTGACTCGAGAAGCTCTCAACCTGCCTCATCCTCCACGAGCTTGGTCTTTAAAACTTTATAAATCTCTTTTGGATCCCAGAGTGAATTTAAACATGACTCCAGAAGACATGCGACCTCGCGTACAGTGGTTCATCGATCAATTGGAATGCATGGATCAACTGATCAGCCCTTGGGTCAAGGCTTCTAGTAATTCATCCACAGATCCAGTGGACTTGGCTTTAGCTCCTCAATCCGATATTTATCAACTCTATGTTGATATTTTAGATTCGCTTTTCAATAACACCAATATCACTCCCGCTCAAATCATGAGCAAAATGGATCCTATTGCAGCGCGTATATTTGCTTCAAAAGAGCTCCCTGAAAATCGAAAAGATTTTTATCTGTTTTTAAGAAACAAGTTCTCAGAATTTTCTCAAAAAACTTCTTTTACCCGCAACCTCCCAGCTCGCCAAAAACTGAACACTCTCATTGCAAATCTCAATGCTGCTATTGAGGAACATCGAGCTGAACTTTTAAGCCTAGAACCCAATGCGGCTCTTCAAAAATCAATTGAATATAAGCTCTCATTTGCTGCAAGCAGAGGCGTATTAGGTAAATTGGTAGAAACTGAACTGAATGAAGCTCATTTAAATACTAAGTGGATTCAAGAAAACAGCAATGAAATTACCCAAGCCCTTCTTCCTCATTTTCATCTCGTGAAAGGTCTCACCCCTACGTCAAATCCTCGAATTGAGATAAACTCAGAAGGAATTCGGGCAAGTATCGTACAACTTACTAACTTGCATGGTATCCAAAAAAGGGAATACCAAATTGGAGCTTTAGCCATCTTGAGACATTTACTCGGAAGCAATCTTTCCAATTCCAAAATGACTGTTTGGCATCAAGGTAGCCTGAAAGAGCTGGAAGTAAATGTCATTGGTAAGGGAGGCTTAAAAAATCTTTCATTGCTTGGACAAGAGTTAAGTACCCAAATCGGCAAATCTGTTATTTTCACAGAAAAAAACCTCCCTTGGATGGAAGCCGGAGTGGGTGTAGTGGGTGTTGGACTTGGCGCAACCGGCATCGGTCTCAATGGCTTTCGCTCATCCGCTCTTACTACCGCAGGTGCGAGTGTCTTTGGCTTTGGAGCAGCCTCATTCACTTGTAACAAACTATTCCATACTCGTAATAAAATTATCTCGGATCTCAGTTGCGGGGCAATAGGTGCTGTGGGGTTTGGTTTGGCAGCCCAATTTTTGCTGCCTCAAAAAGATGGCTCATTCTCCTTTATCGATTCTGGAAATAGTGCCAGAAACCCTACCACTGGCTTCGGACCTTAAATTTTTAAGCTCATGGGCCCTATAGATTAACCTCTTAAGAGGTCTTCATCGCAGCCAATGGATATACCTGAGGGTAGTACCCAAAAAACCCGGGATTTTAGCCCACCCGCTCGTCCTGAGCCTGTTGAAGGGCAATGCTGGTTCGACAAGCTTCAGCAAGAGGACTGATCCGTCCTTTGGCGAACACCCCGAACGGATACATATCCCATACCTAAGTAAAAACACAACTTTCGCTCAAATCTGCCGAAAATAGGCTTTGAATCAGTCAAAGCATTTGGGGCACACAAAATGGGCGATGATAATTTTTTGATACGTCGTGTCAAACTCAATTCCACGGCCTATCCAGCTAACAACTTAAATTCGAATCATATTCGTCAAGAATCGATAATGAAAGGATTTGTCTCACAAGCTTCAGATCCTAGCATGTTAGCAGCAGTGATCATGGGAGGAGCCCTTTCGAAGGGCATCCAAGGCTTTGGCTACTCCAAATTTCTTCCCTTAGCTCAAGATTCACGGCTTCTCTTCCCCCTGTTAAAAAAAGGAATTGATACCGCTGCTGTCGTGGGAGAAGCAGGCGCTTTTGTCACGACGGACCGAGTTTTAAAAGTTGGATTTTCAGGAGCGGACCCTGCTTTATTGCACTGGCAAGGAGAACAAGGACTCGAAAATGCCTGGAAAAGTGCTTTTGTTAACTTTGGAGCTTTTAGAATCATTCAACCTTTTACAGCCCAACATAATTTTATTTTTCGACATGCCAGCAACAGCTCTACCATTGTAGCAGCTAACCAAGTGACGGGCTTGCTAGGACTTAGTCCAAAGCCTCATGAAGAACTCACTTTTCAGTTCATCGATGCAAGCGTGCTTGATTTGCAAATGCAATCTGGGATGCAGCTTTTGCACGGAATTTCTCCACGTACAAATCGGCCACGAGTAGAAGATCTTATTGGGTGGCAAAAAAATACTTTCGACCTTTCTGCAAGTAAAGCCAATCCTGAATTATCCCTTGAAATGCTTCAACCCCGTTTGGCAGCTCGAGGTGAAAAAGCAATTTCAGACAAACTGATTGTTTCTGAACTAGGAACTGCCCCGCGTTGGCATGAAATGCTTGGAATAAAAGTCAGATTCTATTTACGTTTACTACTTCCAAAATTACCTCTGGCAAAAGATCTCATTCATTTACTTAAAAACAATGCCTTAGATCAGAGAGGCCAACAATTTGCATTTGATGCTTTACTAAGAATTGCCATGGAAGCTCCTTTTCCTCGAAGAAAACAAATTTTATCGGAGCTCAAAAAGAGTTTTTATGAAGCACAAAGTGCACCTGATTTCCTCAAATGGATGCATATTCTTGAAGTCTATTTACCCCATTTTCACCAAACCGATTTGATGGAAATTGGCGAACATTTTAGAACTAAACCTTTACAATCTATTCTCTCTGGAAAAACGATAGGGGAATTCATCACACTGATCGCTTACGAAATTACAAACAGAAAAAGCCAAATGCAAGAAAGTGCGGTAAGCGATATTGAAACAGCTCATTGGTTGGGCCAATTTATCTCGCATGAAAAAGCGTCCGTTGGAAATACCGCAGCTCGAAATTGCCTTTTATTATTAGAATCACTGCCACCCGCTGAAGCTAAACAATGGGTAGATAAATACAAAACAAATTTTAGCGAAGAAACTTCAAATCTTTTTTATTGGATTCAGCATGCTGATCAACAACTGCGCTCTGGCCAACCCCTCTCAGAGATTGCTAAAACTTGGTATCAACAAAGAAATGAAGCGGCTTTTCAACAATTGAAAAGAAATTTAGCAAGCCTTTATTTCCCAAGAGATTGGTCTGAACTGACTCTACAAAAAAATAGAATCCAAAATATTACAGAGCTCATAGCATTTCAAAATGCATTGAGAGAAAAGTTTCTGACTTCAGATTCAGCGAAGCAAAATGTAGCAGAGCAAGTTTGGCAAAACATGACACCTTCTTCTCGTTGGACCCTACTGGAAGTGATGGTAGGCCCAGATCAATATATTTCTCTCACAGGAGCCCAAGCCTTGCATTTGAGAAAACTCGCCACAGAAGGACAATTAGCAAAAGAAACAGCTATCGGCACTCCTCGAAGAAGTATAACTCCAACAGATGAGGTTCTTTTTATTTTAGGTAATAATCATAGTGTGGGAGTTCCTGAAGCTTTCGTCGATCAAAAAGGGGGCGAGGAAGCGTCTCGATATCTCATGATTCACCACACCCATCCTTACTCTTTTGAAACAAGAAATATCAGGGAAATTTATCCTTCCACTCATTATGAAGGGGCTGAAAGTGGTGATCTATATGCTCTTTCAAAACAATTTAATTCCCTCAAAGAAGGAGAAGAAATTGCACTTTCGGTAACACAAACACGCGGGGGAAGTATTTATATTCTGCGTAACATCAAGGGTAGAGCTATTGTAGATATCTATACAGGCATTCGACAAATGCCAGGAAGAGAAAGCCGAACGATACAAGATCCTGAGCTCAAAGATGTCAGAAAAAACATCCGAAATTGGGCTGAAAGTAAAGGAATCGACATTCATTTCTTTGAAGTACCATATCATCAAATAGAACTGATGGAGGTTCCTCGCTATGGAATGAGGAATAATCAGGTGAGAGAAGTAATCGATCCTTAAGTTAACTAAAAAAATTAGATGTAATTTGTAGCAACTTTAAACTAAGGTAGTCGAAATCTGTTCTAGACATCAAAATTTGAAGGGGTATTAAGGGGGACACATGGCCCGCGTCGTCTTTGACTCCTTTGAGCCAAACAACGCCTGCTTTGAAGTTCCAAAGAACTCTTCTGCAAGAAAAATTCACTTCTCACTTTCAGAGAATTTACTTTCTCAATTCACGCACTTCTTTCATTTAAATTTGCGTGGTCTTTCATCTCTTACTCTAAAACAATTGAGAGGAGGACTCTATGAGTGATATTACTTTAGATTCTCTGATTCCTGACGACAATTGCATGCAAGATAAACCTGGCTGTGCGGTGGAGATGTATTTTCATCTTATTGGAGATACAGGGAATCCTCCTCATATCTTTTTATTAAAAACAAATGATCATTTCGTAATAGATGAGAAATTAAATTTAGGTCTAGAAAGTAGTTTAGGTTTACTCCCTAGGGGCTTCAGTCCAGAACATATTCATGGAAAGTTGATGGCTTC
>CAYYEM010000010.1:3171-13615 GCA_964470915.1 uncultured Pseudomonadota bacterium | reverse complement strand
TCTGCTAAAACTCAACCTGAAATGCGACCCCGCTTGCACTTGATTGTGGATCTACTAACCCTACAAGATCATCTGAACGATATTGTAAAAGATCTACCAGAAACAAGTAATCTGAGACAGACTTTCCAAAGATGGGTGATTGATTGTTTACAATACTTGTACTCAGGCATAGGAGATTTTAATAAAATTCAGCAAGATTTTCAAAAAATTGCCGAACAAGCTCGTGATCAAAAAGATATTTCTACCAATTTAAGAGATATTTCTTCTAAAACTTTCGCTGTTTTTAACAATTTTTTTAATGACTCCAAAGAACATCCCCTGCGTAATCTCTCTGATAATGGTTTTAATCGTCTTTCAGACATGGAAGTGAAATTACTCACACAATGGCAAGATCATTTTAGCCAACGTTTACTTCAAGTTAAAGAAACAGTCTTTCGTGAATCTATTCATTATTATTTGGTAGTGGTAGACGGACAATTGAATACCCCTGAAGTCAAACAACATCTTAAAGAGGCACATATAAGCCCGAACTGGCTTGAAAATCAGACTAATTTTAGAAATATTAGCGATGCCATCCTTTCTGCACTCAAGATCATTCCTACAGCTGAGCAAAAAGAAATAGAAATAAGCTTAGATTTAAAAACTTTAAATCAAAAAATCAAACAGTTGGTTAAAGAACATTTTGTTCAAGAAAGAGAATATAAAATAGGAGTTCTAGCTGTTTTAAATTTTCTATTTCAAACTGACAAAGATAAAGATGGAAATAAAAAAATCATTAATGAAAATTGGGCAAATCAAGAAGGTTTTAAGATTAGAATGTCTCAATTCACCTCTGCAGAAAATGATAACTTAATAGCTCTCAAGAACAGCATGCAAAGAGGTATTAGTTCTTCTCTCACGCAAACAAATAAATATCTTCCTTGGGTGGAAGGAGCGCTTTGCGTTGCAGGACTTGTTGTAGGTGGTGTGGGTAGCGGCTTTAAAGAACGTGCTTCTATTGTAACAGGATCAACCGTTACAGGAGTAGGTTGTGGAGCCTTTCTCACTCATTTTATCTATCCTTCTCGAAATCCTTATATTGCGGACTCTATTGGAGGGGCGATTCTAGGTACTGCAGCTTTTCTTTCTTCTTTCTTATTAACAGGGGCTTACCTTAAACCTAATATGATGCCTCCTCCCCCAAACATGATGATGCCGCCCCCCCTAGATCCGAATAGCAGAAACCCTGTCAGTGGTTGGGGACCATAATAAAAATTAAAAAAGCTTAAATGAATTTTGAGAAACTTTAAGGCGGTTCTATTTTAAAAAAGGACCATTGATGCAAAAATATAGCGTCTTGAAGTTTCTAACAAATGCATTTCAGCTTTTTTGCTACTCAAAAACGACGGTTTTATTATTGTAGGTGAGAATACGATGTTCAAGATGCATCCGAACGGCATGAGCAAGGGCAACCTTCTCCTGATCACGCCCCATGCGCACCAAGTCTTCCACGCGATCCCGATGTGAAACTCTCACCACGCTTTGTTCAATAATGGGACCTTCATCAAGGGTTTCCGTCACGTAATGAGCCGTTGCGCCAATTACTTTTACTCCTCGCGCATAGGCCTGATGATAAGGTTTTCCACCTACAAAGGCGGGCAAGAAAGAATGATGAATATTAATAATTCGATGTGGAAAGGCGCGTACAAATTTCGAACTCAAAATCTGCATGTAGCGAGCTAAAACCACAAAATCGACTTTTTTAGATTTGAGTAAGGCGATTTGCTTCGCTTCATCCTTTTCTTTAGAGGCGGCTTTGATTGGAATACAATAAAAAGGAACCTTAAAGTGTTGGGCCACAGATTTCAAATCGGGGTGATTACTCAATATCAAGGGAATCTCAACTTCCAATTCTCCCAACTCTCTCCTCACTAATAAGTCATACAAACAATGCTCATACTTTGAAACCATAATTGCCATGCGGCTTTTTTGGTCCGAGTAAAACAATTCCGTTTGCATGTTATATTTTCGAGAAAGTAATTTGATTCTATCTTGGAGCTTTGCTTTGGAAAGTTTGAATTTTTCTAATTCCCATTCCAAGCGCATAAAAAACACACCGGTTTCCAAATCAGTGTGCTGGTCAGAATCTACAATGTTACCGCCCTGCTGAAAAATAAAATTGGAAACCGTGGTGACAATGCCAGGTTGATCGGGGCAATTAATTAATAAAATAGCACGCCTATTTTTTATCTTTTTCATCAATTCTCCAATTGCAGATCAATGTGGAGAGGATTTTTTTTCAAAACTTTACGGCGGGTCTTTCTCTACTCAGGATCTTTTCTGCAAACAGTAGCGTTCGAAAGTTTTTAAAAAAAATCCTCTCCACATTGATCTCTTCATACATACAATCTCTTTACCATCCGTCTGACTGCCCAACTACATAATAAACTTGCTGCTACCATCAGCCATAATAAAGAGCTCCAAAGAGGCCAACCTATTCTCCCTTGAAAGAGCTCTCTCGCACCATTCACAGCATGAGTTAAAGGAAGTATCCAAGTTATATATTGTAACCAAGCTCCCGTTCCCTGCAAAGGAAAGAAAGTACCAGAAAAAAGAAACATCGGAGAAATAAACAGAATAAAATAATAGGTAAAAAAATCATAATTGGTAGCTTTTGAAGTCGCCAACATTCCCAAAGAAGAAAAAACAATCCCTTCCACAAAACATAAGGGCAATACGGCAATGGCAAGAGGAGTTTTAATCACTCCTGCAATGCCAAAAACAATCAGGATAGTCAGAGCCGACAAACAAGCCTTGGTCGTTGCCCACAAAATTTCTCCCAAAACAATTTGTTGAAAACTCACCGGGGTGACAGCAATCGCATCAAAAGTTTTTTGACCCGTCATGCGAGTATAAGAAGAATAGGTAGTTTCAAAGGTTGCACTATTCATCACAGAAGCGACGACAAGTGCAGGGGCAATGAACTCTGAGTAGCTCATTCCCTGAATATCAGTTACATATTTGCCTACGCCATAACCGAGAGCAAAAAGATAGAGCAAAGGCTCGCCCAAATTTGCTACGAGCGAAGCTCCGCAATAATGCAACCATACATAAAAATCTCGATACCAGACTTTGAACATTTCAAATCACTCTCCGAGAATTTTTTGAATTAATTTTATTTTCAAAACTTTACGGCGGTTCTTGAAATTCATAGAACCGAATAAAAAAAACTCAAGTAGCGTTCGAAATTTTTGAAAATAAAATTATTCCAAAGAGTTCTCACGCTATTCCCTTAATTCCCTTCCCGACACTTTCAAAAACACATCTTCCAAACTTGCCATGCGTCGATGAAAATCAAAATTTTTCAATTCGTGAAACAATTCTTCACTCGAATTCATTCCGTCTTTCACAAAAAGATATAAACTATCGCCAAAACATTCGGCATCAAAGCCACGCTTTAAATAATTTTCCCGTAAAGGTGACAAACCTTCATGATGCCCCCGAATTTCATATACTTCCCTGCCTACATGCTGACGAATCAACTCTGCAGGACTTCCCATTGCTAAAATTTTCCCATGATCCATAATTACCAAACGATCACAAAGCTGCGCTGCCTCTTCCATGTAATGAGTGGTGAGAATCATACTCACACCCTCTTTTTTTAAAGTACGTAACTTATTCCAAATCAAAAGCCTTGCCTGTGGATCGAGGCCTGTTGTGGGTTCATCCAGCACCAACAAACGAGGTTGATTCATTAAAGCTCGAGCAATCACCAAACGACGCTTCATACCTCCAGAAAGTTTAGGAACTTTCTCATCTTTTTTTTCATAAATTTGCAAAAAATTTAGAAGTTCTTCTGCTCGACTCTTTGCTTGGTTTTTGGGGATATCAAAATAATTGGCATAAATAATCAAATTATCCAACACCGATAAATCTGGATCTAAACTGTCTTCCTGCGGAACTACCCCCATGAGTCGTTTAATCTCGACTTGTTTTTTCTTCACATCCTGACCCATCACTTGCAAGTCACCTTCTGTAACCGCACTAAAGCAATAGATCATCTTCATGGTTGAAGTTTTACCAGCGCCATTAGGTCCTAAAAAACCAAAACACTCCCCTTCTTCAATAGAGAAATCTATGTGGTCCACCGCTGTGAAATTCCCAAATTTTTTCACCAGATTTTTTGCAGAAACAATGGAAGGCATATCAAAACTACTCATGGTTCGACAAGCTCACCACGAACGGTTTACGATTGCCATTCGCCCTGAGGCTCTCGAAGGGTAAACAATCAAAATCAATCCAAATCGTAATTCACTTTTACATCAAAGGCAAAATCCATATGACGTTTTTTAGCATCTTCAATATAGTTACGATCTTCTACTAAAGTAATTTTCATTTCTTCGCCACGTCCAGAGAGCATCGACACAAATAGGCGAACTGCATTACGCCACTCAAACATGCCAGGAACAAGATCAGAAATAGAAAGACAAAAAGAATGAGTCTTTTTCATCATCAGTTTTTCAACAATTTGATTAATAATTTGGGGAGTATCAGAATCCTGAAGGCTTGTTTTGGGTCCCATACCCAAAACTAAAAGTTCGGTAGAGTCTAAACGTCCTCTCACAGGCATCAGCAAGGCTTCGCCTTTGGCACCTTGTAATTTATGATGAATAAAAAAATTTGAAATTTTTCCATTCAAACGCCAGTCAACCAAGCCAGCACTCCCTTTCAAAGGACGCACATCCTCAAAAGTAGTAATCAAGGCTAGCTGCGCAGCAACTTCATCAATCGTTTTATTTGTGAGTGTTAGCTCAATCAAGGTTTCAACTCTTTGGAAATATGATCCAAAACTCCGTTGATAAAAGCACCCGATTCTTCCGTACCAAATTTCTTGGCAACTTCAATAGCTTCATTTAAAGTCACTGAATTAGGAATATCATGGCAATACATCAATTCGTAAACTGCCATTCTTAAAATATTTCGATCCACACAAGCCATTCGAGAAAGTTTCCAATGAGTGGCATGATCTTCAATCAACTTATCAATTTCAGGACGATTTCTAATCACCCCATCTACAATTTGATTGGCAAAATCTTCCACATCATCGCCTGCAGGATGTTGTTGCCAGAAAATTCTCATGGCTTCCCGGGCTTCCATCTTTGAAAGATCGATCTTATAAAGAATCTGAAGAGCCGCTTCACGACTCTTTCGACGATTACCCATTTCTCACCTTCTTTAACTGATCTATCATTTCTATCACAACTTGAGCGGCTTCGAAACCCTTATTATCATTTCCAGGCCCAGCTCGATCTTTCGCTTGTTGCAGCGTGTCTGTCGTAATAATTCCAAAAGCCATTGGAACTCCCGTTGTAAGTTGGGCTTGAACAATACCTTCTGTCGCTGCCTGACAAACGTAATCAAAGTGAGAGGTATCACCCCTAATTACCGCCCCCAAACATACGATTCCAGGATATTTGCGGGTTTTTGCTATTTCTTGTGCAAGCAGGGGAACTTCAAAAGCACCTGGAACTTCATAAACATCAATTTCATTTTCTTTCAAACCCGCTTGCTCTAACGCTCTACGGGCTCCTGAAAGAAGGGAACGAGTAATCTCTTCATTAAATCGACTCCAAACAATAGCAACTTTTACATTTTGAAGTTTAAGATCTGATTTTAAACTGGAAGATTTCATACTTTTTTCAATAAATGTCCCATTTTATTTTTCTTTGCCTTCAAATAGGCTTCATTAGACTGATTAGGATCCATTTCTATAGACACACGATCTACAATTTCCAAACCATAACCCTCTAGACCCACAATTTTTTTGGGATTATTGGTCATGAGTCGAATTTTTTTCAATCCCAAACTCGCTAAAATTTGAGCGCCAATTCCATAATCGCGAAGATCAGGCTTGAACCCCAATTTTTCATTGGCTTCGACAGTATCCAAACCTTCTTGTTGCAAATGATAGGCTTTAATCTTGTTCATAAGACCAATTCCTCGGCCTTCTTGACGTATGTAAAGGATAACCCCCTTACCCTCTTTCTCAATCATTTCCATTGCTCGATGAAGTTGAGGCCCACAATCACAACGCAGAGAAGCAAAGCTATCTCCGGTCAAGCATTCAGAATGAACACGCACCAACACCTCATCTTCTGTTTGAATATCTCCCTTAATCAGAGCAACATGATGGCGATTATCAATTTCATTATCAAAAACTATAATTTTAAAATTTCCAAACTCGGTGGGAAGTTCTGCTTCAGAAGCTCTTTTTACCAAAGATTCATTACGCAAGCGATAACGAATAATATCTGCTACCGATACAATTTTAAGTTGATGTTTTTTAGCAAACACTTCCAAATCAGGCATACGAGCCATGCTGCCGTCATCATTCATAATCTCGCAAATAATTCCTGCGGGCTTTAAACCTGCTAAACGCGCCAAATCTACAGAACCTTCTGTTTGACCTGTGCGCACCAGCACTCCCCCCTTCATGGCTCGTAAAGGAAAAATATGGCCAGGCCGAACTAAGTCATTAGGCTTTACATCGTCTTTAATAGCGACTTGAATGGTAAGAGCACGATCTGCAGCTGAAATGCCCGTACTAATTCCCTCACGTGCATCAATCGAAACCGTAAAACCAGTTCCAAAAGGAGAATCATTATTTCCTTGTTCTACCATTAAAGGCAAATCGAGTTCTCGAACTTTGTCTTCAGTAAGAGTAAGACAAATAAGACCTCTACCTTCTTTTGCCATAAAATTAATAGCTTCAGGCGTTACTTTTTCAGCAGCCATCGTAAGATCGCCTTCATTTTCCCGATCTTCATCGTCTACCAAAATAATCTGCTTACCTTGGCGAAAATCTTCAAGGGCTGCTTCAACGGCCTGAACACTTTTGTTCAGGGCAATAAGTTCTTCATGTGGATTTTTTTGGGGACTCATATTTTTTTGTAAGGGTAACTACAAATTACCTCTACCTTTTTAAAATCTGTTCTAAATACTTTGCTAAAATATCAACTTCAATATTTACGTTATCACCCGGCTTCTTAGCTGTCAAAGTCGTGAGATTTTGAGTATGCGGAATTACACAAACTGAAAAACCCCGACCCTTCAATTGATTGACCGTCAAGCTAATACCATCCAGGGTAACAGAACCTTTCTCGACCAGATAGGGCCTAAGGTTGCGGGCTATTTCAAACTCAAAAATGAGGTATTTTTCTTTGCCAGATTTGAGTTCTTTTTTAGTGGTAATTTTTGCCAAACCATCCACGTGACCCTGAACAATATGACCTCCCAATCTATCTCCAAATCGTAGGGCTCTTTCAAGATTTACCGCGCTGCCTTTTTTAAGAAAACCCAAGCTAGTTCTCGAAAGTGTTTCAGGTGATATGTCTGCTGCAAATTGTTTTCCCTTTTTGGCTGTAATCGTCAAACAGCAACCGTTGACAGCAATGGAGTCTCCAAGCTTTTCTTTGTTGAGTGAAAAAGGAGCTTCAATCCAAATTCTTAAAGATTTTTTAAGTTTTTCAAGAGATCTAACACTACCAATCCCTTCTATAATACCGGTAAACATATGGCGGGCACCTTAACGGGGGAGAGGAAAAGCGTCAAGATGGGAATAGTCGAATCATTAAGTCATCTCCATAGGGCATGACTTCCGAAATTTCAAAACGAGGAGCTTCCTCTAATTTATCTACAACCAATTCACTAAACAAATCGAGACCTTTACCACCTAACAACTTAGGCGCAACAAATAGCAGCAGTTCATCCACGTGGCCTTGTTGCACCAAATTAGAAGCTAAGGCAGCCCCTCCTTCTACTAATACACGCGTAAACTCCATCTTTCCTAATTGAGAAAACAAATCAGCCAAGTTTACACGTCCTTGAATATTAGTAGTACACCACAAAAAATGAACTCCTTTTTTTCCCAGCTCTTTCACTTTCAAATTGTTTTTTTCGCTTTCGAGAGCCGCAATAAAAGTAGGAATGCTTTGAGCATTTTGAAACACTTTTGCAATCACAGGTAATCGAAGGTGAGAATCGAGTACTACACGCGCAGGATTTTTTCCTTTCACCATACGAACCGTGAGCTGAGGATCATCCTGCAAAATGGTATTATAACCCACAATGACAGCATCTACTACAGCACGAATTTCATGAACACGCTTGCGAGAACTTTCTCCGGTAATCCAATGTGCTTCTCCCAGATGCGTTGCAATTTTACCATCAAGCGTAATGGCTGATTTCAAAACGACCCAAGGAAGTTTCGTTAATATCCATTTATGATAGGCTCGAATCAATAAAGTGCATTCTTCAGCCAAACATCCCACGTCTACTTTAATTTTATTTTTTTTGAGCAAGTGAATTGACTTACCATGCACCTTAGGGTTTGGGTCTTTTACACCAATCACCACACGTTTAATTCCACTCTTGAGAATACTCTCTAAACAAGGCGGGGTTTTCTTATCCGTATGACAACAAGGCTCTAAAGTAACGTAAAGCGTTGCCCCTTTTGCCTTTGCTTTGAGCTTCGAGAGCGCGGCCGCTTCAGCATGAGCTTTGCCGGGACCTCCATGAAAAGCCTCCGCTAAAATTATCCCGTTTTTAACAATCACCGCTCCAACACGAGGATTGGGAGAAACACGCTGTGCCTTTCGTGCCAAGACAATAGCTCTCTCCATAAAACTCATATCTTGTTCTGAAAATTTATTTTTCATGAAGATGCTTTTTCGTGATCTTTGATTAAATCCATGAATTCGCCAATATCTTTAAACGATCGATAAACTGAAGCAAAACGCACATAGGCTACATCATCCAGATTTTTCAATTCTGACATTACCTCTTCGCCCAACTCGGAAGAAGGAATTTCTTTTTCTCCCCTTTCAATCAAATGTGCTTCGATACGATCAACTGTTTTTTGAATTACATCAATTGAAACAGGACGTTTTTCACAAGCTTTTAATAAACCATTTACCAATTTATTACGATCAAAAGGCTCACGCCGACCATCCTTTTTAACCACCAGAGGAAGTGTTTCTTCGACGCGTTCATAAGTGGTAAATCTTTTTTGACACTGATCACATTCTCGACGACGACGGATAATATCCCCTTCTTTAGCCAGGCGGGAATCGATAACTTTTGTATCGATATATTCACAAAAGGGACATTTCATAGGACCCCATCATACATACAAGGGAAACTTTTTACATAGCTCTAAAATCTCACCCTGAATTTTTTGATGCAAACTCGTGTTTTTTGAATCTGAAAGCACTTGATGAATCCATTTACCTATAAGCTGCATTTCGTTTTCTTTCATCCCGCGTGTGGTCAATGCGGGAGTTCCAATTCGAATACCACTGGTAATCAAAGGACTTTGATCATCAAAAGGCACTGAATTTTTATTCACGGTAATGCCGGCAGCTTCAAGAGCTTCCTGAGCTTCTTTTCCATTGATTTTTTTATTACGTAAATCAATTAACATTAAATGATTATCCGTGCCACCTGATACGATTTGATAATCAAAACCCACTAAAGTTTCTGCCAAACTCTGGGCATTTTTAATAATCTGACGGGCATATTGTTCGAAGGATGGCTCCAATGCTTCTTTGAAAGCAACGGCTTTCCCAGCAATAACGTGCATTAGCGGGCCACCCTGAATGCCAGGAATAATCATCGCATCCAAAAGTTCACTCATCATTTTAGTCCGACCTGATTTGGGCGCCTTAAGTCCAAAAGGATTTTCAAAATCCTTTCCCATGAGCATCACCCCACCCCGTGGTCCTCTCAAAGTTTTATGAGTAGTTGAAGTCACAATATGACAATGAGGTATTGGATCATTCAAAAGTTTTTTGGCAATTAAACCAGCTGGATGTGCAATATCTGCAAATAAAAACGCTCCTACAGAATCTGCAATTTCACGGAATTTTTTATAATCAATGTTTCTGGAATAAGCTGAAGCGCCCACGGTAATCATTTTGGGACGCTCTTTTTTAGCAAGATCTGCACATTGATCGTAATCAATACGACCTGTTTTTGGATCCACTCCATAAGCCACAAAATTATAAAGCTGACCTGAAAAATTTACGGAAGAACCATGAGTGAGATGTCCGCCATGAGAAAGATTCATCCCCATCACTTTATCGCCAGGTTTCAGGAAGGTAAAATAAACTCCCATATTCGCTTGGGAACCTGAATGGGGTTGCACATTGGCATATTCGGCACCAAAGAGTTTTTTCACTCGATCACGTGCAACATTTTCAGCAATGTCCACAAACTCACAACCGCCGTAATAACGCTTCCCAGGATAACCTTCAGCGTACTTATTGGTCATCACCGAGCCCACAGCTTCCATAACTGCCCTGGAAACAAAATTCTCAGAAGCAATCATTTCGAGTTTGTATTCTTGCCTTTCAGCTTCATGCTCAATGGCTTTAGCAATTTCAGGATCGTATTTTGAGAGAGACAT
>CAYYEM010000010.1:0-3071 GCA_964470915.1 uncultured Pseudomonadota bacterium | reverse complement strand
AAATTCTTCTCTTCCAGAGCAGCAATCTTATCAAGCCTTTTTTGATGACGTTCCGATTTATAAGGCGTCTGTAACCATGTTTTTACCAAGCGAATGGCTTTCGCAGAATCCAATACTCGAGCACCCAGAGTGAGCACATTCGCATTATTGTGTTCTTTCGCCATTCTGACCGAATATAAATCAGAAACCGTAACAGCTCTCACTCCTTTAAACTTATTTGCGGCAATACTCATTCCTAAACCTGTGCCACAAATTAAAATTCCAGCATCTACTTTTTGCAATGAAACAGCCTCAGCTACTTTTGCAGCGTAATCTGGATAATCAACAGAAGAGACTTTATCAACACCCATATCTTCAAAAGTTATATTTTCTTTGGATAAAAATTCAGTGATCTTTTTTTTGAGGGGGAAACCGGCGTGATCAGAAGCGATGGCTATTTTCATGAGTCGATCGAACCAAATTCATGGTTCGACAGGCTCACCACGAACGGTTTATAAATAGACCGCTCATCCTGAGCTTGTCGAAGGATTACTGAGTGCGCTTTTTGACGTAGTCTAAAACATCCTGAACAGTGAGAAGCTTTTCAGCATCTTCGTCAGGAATTTCCATTTCGAATTCTTCTTCCATCGCCATTACAAGCTCGACAATATCTAAAGAATCCGCTCCTAAATCATCAATAAAACTGGCTTCGTTCACTACTTCCTCTTCGGAAATACTGAGTTGTTCTGCGATAATCTGCTTTATTTTTTTTTCAATATTCATAAAGACATTCGTCTATTTATCCATGGGAATAATTTCTTTACCCTTATAATAACCGCAATGAATACAGACACGGTGAGGCAATTTCGGAGAGCCACAACGGGTACAAGGATTCAGGGTAAGAGGAGTCAACTTATGAGTTGCTCTTCGCATGTCTCGACGAGATTTGCTGGTTTTTCTCTTGGGAACTGGCACAATAACCTTCCTTTTTGATCAATTTTAACAAAGGCTACCCTAGGTACAACAAGGGCTCTTCCCTGTCAAGTAGGCAGAAATATAGGCATAAAAAAGGCGCCTACCCGAGGGAAGACGCCTTTTAAAATCACGAAAAATTCACTTATTTTCTAATACGAAGCCCCCAAAACACTCCCAATGAAGCAAACATCATTAAGATACCCGTCCACGAAAAAGAGGCAATCGCAAAGGGGTCAAAGGAGCAAATTTTTTGCCCTTCTAGCAGTAAAAAAGTCATTCTTACATTGACTGTCGAAGTCGTCGCTGCGACACAACGACTTACACAACTTAATTGAAAAACATAATCACCGGAATTGCTCGCTGTAAAGATGGGGGTTAGTGAGTTTGCATTGTTAAAGCTTCCTCCTGCAGGCCCACTCAGCACTGTCCATGTAGGTACAATAGAGGATGCGGTGGTAGTAGTATCTTCAGGATTTAAAGAACAAGTTCCTGTTAACTGTACTGAAGAAGACTCTACTGTTTGGCTAGTGCCTGCACTCACCGTCAAAGTTTCCACTGTGTTCATGAATAGATAGGCATTACGAGTAGCATTGCCAGTTCCCAAAGCAATAATATCATCGCAACCTTGTTGATCAAAATTGGCCGCATCCAACCCCCATGCCTGATCAACAATATCTGTTGTTGGATCTGTAGTGAAATTAAGCTCTAAAGCTGTGTTAAATCCACCTTCACCATTTGATGTAACCACCTGCACAGTACCTGAAACTGGATTATCACCCAATAAAGTACCAGCTACATCTAACACATCATCATTATTAAAATAACCTGTCGTAATATTATCTGGAATATTAGTATTAGTATTTGTCACTGTCACTGGACTACGAGAAGCATAAGTATTACTGCCCTGATTGATGTAATAATCCAATCCAACAAAAGGATTTGCAGCTTGAGTGTCTCTCACCCCCACAACCAAATCATCAATTTCATCTCCATCAAAATCACCCGCCGCAATTGTTGGAATGTTAATATCTAACGCTGAAGAACCTGAGTGCTCCGTCACTAAGTTAATAACAGAAGTACAAGTAAATCCGCAGACCCCATCATTAATACAGGTTACAATTTGAGGATCTACCGCTCCATTTTTTGTATCCACCGCAGAGGCAAGATCAGGAATTCCATCATTATTAAAATCACCTACGGCAATAGAAGCTGTGGATCCGCTCGCTCCTGTCACATTAAGGACGCTAGCTTGAGAAGTTAAAGTAAAAGAACCCGCTTGATCGTTGACAAGCACATCGACGACAACAACATCTGTTGATAAAACTGCAGAGGATACCATCCCTAGCATAAAAACATCCTGATAGTTGTCGTTATTGCAATCAAACATAGCTGTTGAGCGATTGGTTACATCTGAAGCAAATCCATTGCCGAAAATTCCAAAAAGCCCTGTCACATAGGACTCACTCTCGGGAAAAATACCACTGGCATTGGGAGTATCAAAAGCGATCATCGATGTAGATCCACCGTTTGTATAGGGAACAAAAATAGAACTCCTAGCACCGGGGGATAAGGGTCCTGCTATCGCAGTAGCAATCCCATTTGTGCCGCTCGAAGTATTATCTTCTTCATAATTCACAGCTGTCGCAAACTGACCAGCCCCAGACCCACAGACAGAACCACTGCCATTATTAATTAAAATTCCCACATTTTCTTCACCGATAGTGTTCCAATCCGCCTCTTCCACCACGCAATCGGCGTAAGTATTCGAATCAAAATCTGCAATCTCAGAATAACTTCTACAAGTCACACTATTTGCTGTAGAAGCTAATGAAACCTCCCTTACTTCACAAGCCACATTGCTATTTTGAAACATTTGAGCCTTGGCATTTCCTGATAAAAACAAACTCAAAACAAAGAGCAGAAGAGATATCTTTTTGATCATACTTTCTCCTAAAATTAAAAATGGAATAAAAGGCCGCTCATTATTCTACCGAATCAAAAAAGAATTGGTCAATTAAAACATAGCTAACAAAAAAAAGCCCCGTGAAACGGGGCTTTTTTTGAATCAATAATTACTTTACTACTTCTTGCGACGAATGCTCCAGAATAAAACCAAG
>CAYYEM010000009.1:31860-54942 GCA_964470915.1 uncultured Pseudomonadota bacterium | reverse complement strand
CTTTGCCTGACAGTTTTAAGATTCCAGAAGAGACAGGGCCTGTAAAGCTTTCGGTGAATGGAAAAGAAATCGCTTTTCCTCGCAGGGAAGAAGCCGCTTCCATTTGGTTGGAGCAAGAAGCTAAAGAATCGAGTGGTGAAGAGCATCTGGAATTACGGGTAAATCGCAAGATGAAGGATGAAATTCCTTTTATCTTGGTTACCGAAATTCATCTGGATGTTTCAGGAAAATCTCGTGAGGTGATTTTAGGTAAAGCGCTTCCGGCAGGTTTTGTGCCGCTTTCGCTCGTGAGTTCGCTGCCTGCACGCTTGGACGATCAAGGCCAGCTACGGGCTCAAGTAAAAGCAGGACAGTGGACGATTACTTTAGAAGCGCGTCATGAGGGACCCGTCACTCAAATTCAATGGACTCCCCCGCCGGCACCTTGGCCCCCTCAAGAAATATGGGTTTTTGAATCAGATAATAATCTCAGAATGGTCAATATCGAAGGCGTTCCTACGGTCGATCCTCAACAAACTACTTTACCCGATGCCTGGAAAAAACTTCCCGCTTATCAAATGGAAGCGAGCTCTACGATTCAGTTTGCTGAAAAACGTCGGGGAGATTCGGATCCGGCGCCAGACCAATTAAGTCTGGATCGACAATGGTGGCTTGATTTTGATGGGAATGGTTTGACGGTGCAAGATTCGATTCAGGGAAGTTTGCGCAGAAGTTGGCGTTTGGATGCCAATGCTCCCATGCAATTAGGGCGTGTGTCGGTGAATGGTCAAGATCAACTCATTACTCGACTTCCAGGAAGTAATTTGGATGGAGTGGAAATCAGACAAGGGAGTTTGAATTTATCCGCCGAAAGTCGTTTGGAAGGGGCTTACCGTAAAATGTCTGCAGTCGGTTGGGATCATCAATTTCAAAAAGTAAGTGGAACACTCAATTTGGCCCCCGGTTGGCGTTTGTTTGCAGTATCTGGAGTCGATCAAGTGCCAGATACTTGGGTAAATCGTTGGAGTTTGCTGGATCTTTTTGTGGTTCTGATTGTTTCGCTCGCCTTTTTCAAGTTGGCGAGCCGTTCTTGGGGAATTTTAGCCTTCATTACTTTGGCACTGACTTACAAAGAAGCAGATGCACCTCAATGGATCTGGCTTTTTTTAGTCGTGGGGATTGCTTTGGTAAAGTTTTTGCCCGAGGGGCGTTTTAAAAAGATTGTAAATGTGTATCGTGTGATTTGTGTTTTGACTTTATTGGCTTGGAGTATTCCCTTCATGATTTTTCAATTGCGGGTAGCGATTTATCCATCTCTTGAAAACCCCTATCAAATTTTAGAAAACCGAGGACTTTCTTATGGTGGACTTCTCTCTGTAAAAAATGACGATGGAAATGCGCCGACTGCGGAGCCAAACTTGCCAGCTCCTGCTCCCACAGATCAGGAGAATGCTGCAGTGAAACAGAACTTTGCTAAAGAAGAAGAGAAGCCCATGCCCAAAAAGAAAATGGCAGAAGCACAAGTTCAGCAATTGGATGCTATAACAGGATCAGGTTCTGGCATGTTGAATGCTCGGAAAGTTCCCTCGCCGATTTCTAATAAAAAATCAGGTTATTATTCCAAAAACCTTTTGGAGCAGCGTCCCGGAACCAAAATTCAAACTGGCCCCGGACTTCCGAAATGGAATTGGAAGCAGATCGCCTTCACTTGGAGTGGACCGGTGGCTGCGGATCAGAAAATTTTCTTAATGCTCATGCCGCCTTGGCTCAATTTTATTTTAGCTTTTGTACGCGTCATCTTGCTGGCCTTTTTTATTTTAGGAATGCTCAAGTTCCCCGGAAATTTTTGGCCTGGAAAAATAAAACAGCAATGGTCGATGGGACTTGCTGCTCTGTTTCTAGCGCTGATGCTTTTAAGCCCTCAAACAGCAAGAGCGGAATTTCCGCCGGAAAATCTTTTGAATGAATTGCGGGAACATTTATTACAGAAGCCTGAATGCGATCCGGATTGTGCCTCAATTTCTCGCATGAGTCTAGAAGTGCAGGGCAATGTTTTGCGGGCGCGTTTTGAAGTGAACGCTTTGGTCGAAACGAGTATTCCGATTCCAGGAAATCGCAAAGAATGGCTGCCTTCTCAAGTCAGTATGGATGGTCAATCTTTTACGGGTGTTACAAGTAATGATGAGGGTTCCTTGTGGTTGCAAGTGCCCCAAGGTGTGCATCAGGTTTTAATGGAAGGTGCTTTGCCAGATCAGGAAAGCGTGAGTTTAGCTTTCACTTTGAAACCTTATTTTGTGAGTAGTCATCTCCAAGGTTGGAGCGTGGAAGGTCTTCACGAAAATGGTCAGGTAGAAGATACCTTGCGTTTGATTCGGACTCAAAGTGCCAGCACTCAGCCTGCAGGCAAGGGTCCTGCCAGTGCAAACAATAGCAATGTGTTTCCACCCTTTGTAAAATTAGAAAGACGGATAGAGCTTGGACTTACTTGGGAGGTGCATAACCGGATTACTCGCGTCGGACCTGGGGGAGCCGCAGTGATATTAGAAGTTCCTCTGTTGGCAGGAGAATCCGTGACGAGTGACGGGGTGCGTGTGAATCAGAATAAAGTGGTCGTTAATATGGCACCCACAGCGAGTGAGTTTACTTGGGAATCAGTATTAGCGGAGTCTCCAAAAATTTCACTCACGGCTCCTCAGACAAATTCATGGCTTGAAACCTGGAAGTTAGAAGCGAGCCCGGTGTGGCATGTGAGTTGGAAGGGAATTCCGGTGATCTTTAATCAACAAGGAGAAGGATCTTGGGTGCCCGAATGGATGCCATGGCCCGGAGAAAGTGTAGAAATTGATATCAGCCGTCCTGAAGGCGTGGCAGGTCAAACTCTGACAATGGATGAAACGACTTTAGATGTTTCTCCAGGATTACGTTTCACGGATGTAAAACTTTTGCTGAATTTGCGAAGCTCTTTGGGTGGACAGCATACCTTCGTTTTACCAGAAGGAGCTGAAGTTCAATCTTTAAGCATCAATGGTCAGACTCAAGCCATTCGCCAAGAAGGCCGAAACCTAACATTGCCACTTGTTCCTGGAGGCCAAACTTTTTCAATTCAGTGGCAACAACCAGGTGGGATTAAGTTTTTCTTTCAAGTGCCTGAAATTAATACAAACCTGAAAAGTGTGAACAGTGAAATTCAAATTCATCTTTCAGATAATCGTTGGGTGTTACTCGTTTGGGGACCTCGCATGGGCCCTGCTGTTTTGATCTGGAGCTTGCTTGCCGTGTTGGCGATGGCGTCCTTTGCTTTAGGAAAAGCTCAACTGACTCCTTTAAAATTTTATGATTGGATTTTGTTGGGAATTGGAATGTTTCAATTTCCTGAAGAACCGATGGTAGCTACCATGGTAGTAGTAGGTTGGTTGCTGGCCCTTTCATGGAGAAAAAATAAAGTTCAAATGGGCGATCTCTTATTTAATTTTCGGCAGATCGTATTGTGGGGCTGGGGTTTTGTTGCCATCATTCTTTTGTTTGTGGCAATCTCCCAAGGTTTGATTGGATATCCCGATATGCAAATCGAAGGGAATGGTTCAAGCGCTTCTCTCCTGCGATGGTTTCAGGATAGAAGTGGTATTGTGCTGCCTCGCCCTTGGGTTATTTCTCTACCTTTATATGTTTATCGTCTTTCAATGCTGGCTTGGGCTTTGTGGCTTGCCTGGGCTTTCCTTCGCTGGATCAAGTGGGCTTGGGCCTGCTTGGGTGAGGGAGGTTTTTGGCGAAAGATGCAAAGTGTGGTGAGGAAAGATCCTTAAAGCCACTTCTTAATTTTTCCGTAAACTTTCCGGTCTTTTTTGGGCCTTCGATGAGAAGGCCCTTTTTTTTGAGGACCTTTTTTAGGGTCAAAACCTTCTTCATCTTCTTCAAAAGTTGGACCATTTTGTATTCGATTCAGTACACGATCAAATTCGATCGAGTTCATTGTGGAAGCCCCTGCTTTTTGGCAGGTTTCATAAACCATTCGATCAGAGCTCACCACAATGGCCGCTTGTTTTTTATTTTGGGCAATTTCAATAATTACTTCATCAGCAATTTCTCCCCCCCGAGTGAACAGAGCAGTCACGGGTCCGTGATGTTCTTCGTAACGATGAAATTCAGCACTTCCGTGATGATCAAATACACAAATTACTTTTTCCCCACTGACATAGGCAAAGTCTTTCAAACGCGAGATTAATTCAGCTTGAGCCTTTTCAAAATTTTTAGATTCAATCAGAACCAAATCACGTGACTGGCGAATCAGATTGAAGCCATCGATAATCCAAGTAGAAGCCATTGATCCTTCGACAGGCTCAGGATGAACGGGTTTTTGAGTTACCGTTCGTGGTGAGCTTGTCGAACCATTTTTGTGCACAGGGTTATTTTTTGTGCACGGGATTACTTTTTGTGCAGCTTTTCCACTATAAAAGGAAGAACACATTTTTGCAAATAGTGGAAAGTATTTTGGAAAACATGAAATGCTTTATGGCATAAAGCTTGCTTTAGTACTTCTGTGGAGAGGTAGGTGCAAAAAGAGCTAAGTTTTTTTGGAATGTAAGTGTTATTTGGACTAACAAACTGCTAGACACAAAAATCGGTCGTATGTTAGGCGCTAGGCCCTTCGAGGTAAATTTATTTTATGATGAAACAAATCATCGCAATTATAAAACCCTTCAAGCTTGATGAAGTAAAGCAAGCCCTTCAAGAGGCGGGAGTTCAGGGTTTGACGGTTTCTGAAGTAAAAGGTTTTGGTCGCCAAAAAGGCCACACTGAACTTTATCGTGGAGCTGAATACGTCGTAGACTTCCTCCCTAAAATCAAATTAGAAATTGTGATCAAAGAAGAAGATGTGAAAAAAACAGTCGATGTCATCCAAAAAGCGGCAAAAACAGGTCGAATTGGTGACGGTAAGATTTTTGTAATTCCTATCGAAGAAGTAGTGCGCATTCGAACAGGAGAAACGGGTCCCTCAGCTATTTAATATTTATTGTAGTCATTTAAACATCAACCAAGAAGGAGTGAGTGATATGTCAAAAACACCTAAAGAGGTTGTTGCCTTTGCCAAAGAAAATAAGGCAGCGATGGTCGATATTAAGTTCACGGATTTTCCCGGAACTTGGCAACATTGGACTTGTCCAATTTCCCAATTTTCTGAAAGTACTTTTGAAAATGGATATGCTTTCGATGGATCTTCTATTCGTGGATGGCAACCGATTAATGCTTCCGATATGTGCATGATTCCTGATCCTAACACTGCTGTGATGGATCCTTTTACTAAAGTTCCTACGCTGACCATGATTGCAGACATTGTAGATCCGATTACAAAACAATCTTACAGTCGTGATCCTCGCTATGTGGCTAAGAAAGCAGAAGCATTTGTAAAATCAAGTGGTGTGGGTGAAACCATTAACTTTGGTCCTGAAGCAGAATTTTTTGTGTTTGATTCAGTTCGTTTTGATCAAACTGTGAATGCAGCTTGGCATTGTGTAGATTCTATCGAAGGTCGTTGGAATTCTGGAAAAGAAATTCTTCCCGATGGTTCTCCTAACTTAGGTTATCAGCCTGCTTATAAAGGCGGATACTATCCTGTCGCTCCTTTTGATACTTTAGTCGATATTCGTGCTGAAATGTGTTTGGAAATGGAAAAAATCGGCATGATCGTTGAAGCTCAACATCATGAAGTCGCCACCGGTGGACAATGTGAAATCGATTTTAAATTTTCTACATTAACAGCCACTGCTGATAATCTTATGTGGTTCAAATATATCGTAAAGAATGTGGCTCGTCGTCATGGTAAAACGGTCACCTTTATGCCGAAGCCTTTGTTCGGTGATAATGGTTCAGGAATGCATTGTCATCAATCGATCTGGAAAGGGGATACTCCCTTGTTTGCAGGCGATAAATATGGTGGACTTTCTGAAATGGGTCTTCATTACATTGGTGGTATTTTGAAACATGCTCGTGCACTTGCAGCTTTCACCAATCCTACTACCAACTCTTATCGTCGTTTAGTGCCAGGTTATGAAGCCCCTGTAAACTTGGCTTACTCAGCGCGTAACCGTTCAGCAGCCATTCGTATTCCGATTGTTTCTTCTCCTAAAGCAAAGCGCATTGAAGTGCGATTTCCTGATCCTTCTGCTAACGGCTATCTTGCATTTGCAGCCATGTGTATGGCAGGCTTGGATGGTATTAAAAATAAAATCGATCCAGGTTCTGCACTTGAGAAAGATATTTATTCTCTTTCTCCTGAGGAATTAAAAAATGTTCCTCAAATGCCTGGTAGTTTGGAAACCTCTCTCAATGCTTTGAGAGACGATCATGAATTCTTGCTCAAGGGTGAAGTATTTACTCCTGACGTGATTCATCGTTGGTTAGAATATAAAACCGAAGCAGAATTGGATCCCATTCGATTGCGACCAGTTCCTTATGAATTTGCTTTGTATTTTGATATTTAATAAATTCTCGCCTTTCCCGCTTGTAAAAGCGGGAAAGACATAGTGGATTTGATTTTTCTAGGGCATCCTGGCTACAGCCAGGATGCCCTTTCTTTTTGTGCAAAAGCCTAAAAAATAATCAGCTTATCGAGCTCCAATCATTGATAGATAAGGTTTGTGGAGAGCTAAGCTTTTAAAATCACACCATTTCTACCTTTGCAGCAGGCTGGCACAAACATTGCTTTTATTGGCTTATGTTATGTCACCTCCTACAGATTTAAATTTAAATAGCCCAAACTTTGGTCCTTATCGACTGACTTTAGATGTAGGAGCTTCTTGGTTAAGTCCAGCGCCCTCAGCACCTAGTATGCCTGGTTTCACTTTAGGGACACGTTTAGGAGAAAGTTATCGATTATCTGAAAATTGGAATTGGGCTTTCCAGGGTGTTTTTTCCTATTCTCAATACTATGCACGTCAAGGCAGTGTGAGTCGGATAGGAATTGGTTTTGAAACAGGTCCAGAACTCAATCTGGTTCCTCAAATGCTTTCATTAGGTTTATATACGGGTTTGCAAGAAGCTTTTTATTACTCAAAGCAGGTTTCTTGGCCTTCTCGATTGGGAGAAGCGAGTTTTGATAATGAGCCTGTGACAAGTTTGAGCCTGCGACCTTCAGTATTATTATTTGGGGGAATTTTAGCAGCCTCTTTTGAGTATAGCCATGATTTTGGGCTTACTGCTCCAGGTCCTACGAGCTATGATGCTCGGGTGGGTTTTTCACCCAATCGTTATACCTTACTTTTATCTGCAGATATCATGAGAGCTTTTTATGCTGGACGAGGTGGTTTTACGGGAGCCTCCGATAATTTCGAAGAATTTTTTATGGGGATTCGACCTTCCTTATTAGTAGAGGGCACTTATAACTATAGTTTTAATAATCCTGCGGGCAGAGCGGGTGCTCCAGGGGCTAATCCCTATCATACCAATAACCCACTGCATCATCGGCCTCGCTTAAACTTGGTAGAAGTAGCTCTCGACAGACCCTCCACTGAGCGTTCTCCTTTGGGCTTTAGGTTGGATGCTAATTTTGGGCAGGATCCCGTTTCTTTTGCTCCTCGCAGTTCATTAATAGAGCCAGTCATAGGTTCTCAAGGAGGGCCAGATACTCAATATTTTGCTTTGCAACAGGCCTATATGACTTATCGATTTCCAGTTTTAGAAGGGCTGACTTTTCAAGCAGGACAATTTGCTACGACGGTAGGAAATGAAATTCTAGAAGGGCCCTTGAACACTTTCTTGCTTCTCACTCGAGGACTCAATAATATCTTAGCAGAACCCTTTTATCACGCAGGGGGATTATTTCGTTTAAAGATCAGCGAAAATAAAAATGAAGAAAATGAGCTGCAAAATTCAACAGAAGCTGTCGTGGGAGTTGTGAATGGTTGGGATTCGGTGTTGGGGCACGAAGGAGGTCCAACGCTGATGACAGGTTTCAATCACACCGTAAATCCTCATTTTAGCTATTCTTTGAATTACTTGATTGGTCCTCAGGAGGGCGGAGCTCAAGGACTTTTTAATTTTAATACTCTCTTGCAACCTGAAGATGAATGGAAGTTGGGTGTTAATCTTGATTTGGGTCATGGAACAAATCCTGCAGATCATTCAAATACCATTTGGTTTGGCTTAGGCTTGTATCAGCAGTATGCACCTGCTTCGTGGTTTAATCTTGCTGCTCGTGAAGAAGTATTCACTGATCCAAATGGGGCAAGAACAGGTATTTCTCAAACTTTACTTTCAGGTACTTTGGCAGCGAACTTTTTAATACCTTACGGTTTTGGAGTTGGGCCTGAACTACGTCATGATCATTCTGTAGGCAGAGACCAAAATGTGCCAGGGCCATTTCAGTCTGGAAGAAATGATGCAGAGGGCAATACTATTTTTACTTTGCGAGCTTTTTGGAGATATCCATTTAATTAATTTTTTGTAAGCTCTCCGTGAGTATTTGCTTTCCTTCTTTGTTGCTCCCCGCTAACCTATGGCCCTCATGAGGAATAATTTCCCCAAAAAAATATTTGCCCTTTCAAATCTTGCCATTCAATTCGTTTCACATTTTTTAAAAAAAGTATTTTTTTGGAAAAAAAATGGATTGGTTCATTTTCAAAATAATTATCGAAGTGATGGGTTCTTGCCCCTGAGCGCGCAGGATCAATCTACTTTTTTTTCTTTTTCTGCCTGTTTGAATTGCCGGTTTTGTGATAGTGCTTGTCCGGCTTTATTTAAAATGTCTCGTGAACGTTTTCCTGGACCGAGTATTGTGTTAACAGCTTACTCAAGATCTTTTAAAGATTTGTGGGCAAGCAGTCTTGATTTGAGTCTTTGTCAAGATTGTGAAGAATGTATCAAAGTATGTCCTAATGAAATTAATGTAAAAGGGGCCATTCATTTCATTCAAAATAAAGTGGCTGAACAAATTAAATTTGCCGCCAGAAATTAATTATAGAAACGTAAGATCTTGGAGGGGATATTTTTTACCGAGCACCATCCAGCAAGATATCCAAATCTTTTGTGAAGTCTTTGGAATCTATTTGCTCCAAAGAGTTTGTGCTTCTTTCTGACAACCCTCGAATTGCTTATAGCCGGGATAGTTCCACTCCAAAACTTTTGGAGGTCAAAGCAGGGAAAACTTCAAACCTTCCAGATTTAGTTGTGTTACCTAAAAATCAGGATGAAATTTCAAAAATATTAAAGCTAGCTTCTGATCGAAAAATTCCTGTGGTGCCTTTTGGAGGAGGTTCGGGAGTTTGTGGCGCAGCCGTACCACTTCAAAGAGGCATTTCTCTCGACTTGAAACGTCTCGATCAAATTTTATCGATTGATAAAGAACGTCTTTTGGCTCGAGTCCAACCTGGCATTGTAGGAGAAATTCTAGAACGTAAATTGAATGAAGCAGGTTATACCTTGGGGCATTTTCCTTCTTCAATTTATAGTGCAACTTTGGGAGGCTATTTAGCTTGCCGATCTGCGGGTCAATTGTCGACGAAGTATGGAAAAATTGAGGATATGGTTGAAGCACTTACTCTTTGTTTGGCGGATGGCAGAGTGATGCAAATATCAAGAGAAGAGGGTTTTGCTCTCCAGGAGCTTGCGCTAGGGAGTGAAGGAACTTTAGGAGTGATGAGCGAAGCCGTCTTGAAAATTCATCCATTACCAGAAGAAAAAAAATATATGGGGATTCGTTTTCCTACTTTGCAAAATGGAATTGCTGCGATTCGTTTGTTGATGCAAAAAGGATTACGACCTGCGGTGGTGCGGCTTTACGATCCACTTGATTCTTTTCTTTTTCAGTTTAAAAGTTCTAGCGCCGCCTCTTCCTCTTCCTGGACTCAACAAATTATTTCTAAAATTCCAGAATCAATCAAATCAGCAATGTCAGAATTACATCGTAAATCTTTTAGAGGACTTTTAAGTGAAGCAGAAATGTTTAATCGTTTCATTGACTGGGCTTTTTCAAGTTGTTTGTTGATTTTGGGTTTTGAAGGGCCTGCTTGGAAAGTAAAATGGGAAACACAACAAACAAAGAAAATTTGTGATTTTGAAAAGGGAAAAAATTTAGGTGAAGAACCAGGTCTGCGTTGGCTTAAGAAAAGATATAGTATGGGTTATTTGTTATCTCCTATGATTGAGCAAGATTGTATTGCGGATACCATGGAAGTCGCTGCTCCTTGGAATAAACTCGAAGCTGTTTATGTAGCTGTCCGCAAGGCTATTTCCCCAAAAGCTTTAGTGATGGCACATTTTTCCCATGCTTATTCTGAGGGCTGTTCCATCTACTTTACTTTCGCAGCCTATGAAACTTCTTATGAAAGAAAAATCGCCTTGCATCGTGAAATCTGGGATTCAGCTTTGCAAGCCGTAGCAGAGGCAGGAGCTTGTGTGAGTCATCATCATGGAATCGGCTCATTGAAAGCAGAAGCTTTTGTCAGGCAGCAAGGACCTTTCATGGATTGGTTTAGGGTAGTGAAAAAAAAATTAGATCCACATGGAATTATGAACCCTGGGAAGATGGGATTATGAAGAGATGAGCAGAGAGTGAAGTGGGTGTTATGATTGAAATCGATGAAATTTCAAATTTAGTCACAGTGATGAGTGAGTATACGTTGCGAGAGCTTGAAGAAAAACTTCAGGGGCACCGATTGACTCTGGGCTATTTTGTGCCTCCCCAAAATAATTTTACAGTCGAAGAAGTTTTATCGCGGTCATATAAAAATTTATATGGCACTTACTATGGAGAATTGTTTGATTTGTGTGTTGCTTTAAATATTCAATCTCATCACGAGAAAAAACTTCAAACTTTTTTAAGTCCTAGGCAAGCGGCGGGGCCTGATTGGAAGAATTTTATTTTAGGATCTGGCCGTTCTTTGGGTCTTATTTATTCAGCTACTCTGAAAGTTTTTCCTAGTCCTTCTCATGCCCTTTATTTGTCTGTAGGATTAGCTCATGATATTGCGAGCTATCAGCTCGAAAATGAATTCATTCGTGATGAATTGAAGCCTTTAGTATTTGGGCGTTTTGGAAACATGCAGTTACCAAAGATGCTGCGTTTGCCAAAATCTTCTTTGGTATTAATGGCAGTTTGGAAAGGGAGTAAAGACTATATCGATGCTTGCAGAAAGGAAATCGAAGCAAAATTGGAAGGCCGTTATCAATGGTGTTGGATTGAAAAAAAGAGTTTACAAAAAACAGCTGAACAAATTTTGCATAAAAAATATCCCATGTCTGATTGGGGTGGTTTTAAAACGATTCAAGTAGAGCAAAATAAAATCAAACTAGAATATGAATTGATGGAAGCCTTAGCGAAGCTTTCTTCTTAAAGGCGTTTTTATGCACTCGATTACAGAATCACGAAATTATTGTTCTTATTGCCCGAAAATGTGTCATTTTTCTTGTCCGGTAGCGCAGGTTGAAAAAAACGAAGCTTTTTCTCCTGGCATGAAGCAGCAAACTGCAAAACGAATTTCAGAAAAAAAATTACCTTTGAATGCGGATCACGCCCTTAGCGCGTATAAATGTTTAACTTGTAGAGCTTCCGAACAATATTGCGATCACCAAGTTGTTGTAGCAAACTCTTTGCAAGAAATTCGAGAGCAAGCTTTGAAAGTGCATGCAGCTCCCCAAGAAGTTTATCTTTTTGAAAAAAAATTCAGGAAATATAGTAATCCTTATGGGCGAGATTTGAGTCAGAAGATGAAAAAAATTCCTCGTGCATATCTCGATTCTTCGAAATCAGATGTGTTGCTGATGAGTTGTCACCAGCTCGCTTTAAATCCTCAAATTCTTGAGGATTATATTTCTCTTTTTGAAAAGTTAAAAATTTCTAATCTTCGTATCAATAATGATAACATGCAATGCTGTGGTTATTCTCTTTGGGTTTTGGGTTTTAAAGATGAATTTGAGGAATTGGCAAATATCCAATTTAATCAACTGCAGGGTGCAGATCAGGTGGTGGTTGGATCTCCTGAATGCGCTTGGGCAATGCGCGAGCTTTATCCTAAAATTGGTTTGAAATGGTCAGGAAAAGTATTGAGCTTGTTTGAGTATGTGGCGGATTATTTGCGAAAAATTCAATACAAAGCGAAGCACGAATCCTCTCAGAAATATATGTATCATGATGCTTGTTATATGGGGCGTTATCTAGACATTTACGAGGAGCCCCGTCTATTACTTGAATTGCTGACAGGGCAGGAAGTGGAAGAGTTTTCTTGTAATCGCAAAAATTCGATTTGTTCAGGCGCAGGAGGGGGTTATTCTTTACATTCTCCTGAACCTGCTTTGCAGATGGCAAGAGAAAGAGTGGAGGAGATGAAGAAAAAAGGCATCGAAATGTTAGTGAGTGCTTGTCCTCAATCACAAAATCATTTCCGAAGTTTAAAAGAAAAAATTATTGTAAAAGATTTAATCAGTTTTTTGGGGGAACATATTGAGGCACTTATTAAGTAAATTATATGAATTCTAAAATCCCCTATTTCATTGTGAACCCCATGGCAGGAGGAAAGAGAACTGAGCGTTTGTGGCCAACGCTTGTGCCAGTTATTGAAAAGATGTGGGGTCGCTGTGATTTTGTATTAACCCAAAAAGAAGGGGATGCTACACGACATGCCAAGTTAGCCTCAGAAAATGGCCGTGCTTGGATTGTCGCTGTGGGTGGGGATGGTACGGTGCATGAAGTAGTGAATGGAATGATGCAAAGCGGTAGTGCTTGTGTGAAAAATCTTCACTTGGGAATTCTTTCGATGGGAAGTGGTGATGATTTTGTTAAAAGTTTGGAAATTCCTAAAAATCCATTAGATGCACTTGTTTTAATCCAAAAAGCTAGAGTGAAGAAAATAGATATATTGCAGGTCGATTTTTTAAATCATAAAGGTAAAAAAGAATCTCGATATTGCATGAATTTGTCGGATTTTGGTTTGGGAGGAAAGGTGATGCAAAAAGTCAATGCCTCTCAAAAGATTTTAGGCTCTCAAATGACTTATTTTATGCATGCCATTTCCACTTTTTTTACTTTTCGTCCTTTTTCAATTGTTCTTGAATCAGAAGAACGAAATTATCATTTTCATCAAATGATGATTGGATTGATAGCGAATGGTCAATATTTTGGAAGTGGAATGAGAGTTGCTCCTGAAGCAAAAGTGAATGATGGATGGATGAATGTGATTTTAGTGGAAAGAACCGGTATTATGGGCTTTTTTAAAATTTTATCTCAAATTTATAGAAAAGAAAAAGTAGAGGATGAAAAAATTTTTAGACTTCGGGCGAAAAAAATATTTGTACAGCCTACTTCTGTAAGGCCTGTCTATATTGAATTGGATGGTGAACAGCCAGGGACATTGCCTGCGACTTATGAAGTGATTCCCCAAGCTTTAAAAATTTGCATGTAAATTTTGATTGCAATGTTTTTGTAGAGAGGTTTTTATCTCATTTTAGGTATATTAAACTTTATTTTTATTCGAGGAGAATATTTATGGCAGACGTATTAGTGGTAACATCTAAAGTAAAAAAATATATTAAAGAAAAAGCCGACATGAATACATCAGGTTCAGCTTCTGAAGCCCTGACCAAAATTGTTGAGAGGGCCATCGATCAAGCGATTGAACATGCCAAAGGGGATGGTCGTAAGACGGTGATGGATCGCGATTTTGGTGTATAAGCATTATTAAAAAGACCTGCAGGACGAATTTCTCAAAAACTTTCAGACTTTACATGAGCTCTTCGAACGTTCAGTTTTAGCTTCGAGAGCCACCTGATGTTTTTCTTGAAATTACTCTGCCGGTCTTTTTTGTTCTTCTCTTCTAACTTGACACCTCACAAAGCTTTGGATAATCCGGGAGCCTCATGAAATTAAATCCTCCCGCCCAAGGCGAAAAAATAAAAATTTTAAACGGCAAACTCCAGGTGCCCGATCAGCCTATTATTCCTTTTATCGAAGGAGATGGCACAGGTCCTGATATATGGAAGGCTTCACAGCGTGTTTTTGATGCTGCTGTTGAAAAAGCTTACTCTGGAAAAAAGAAAATTCAGTGGTTTGAAGTTTTTGCGGGAGAAAAAGCAAAAACTGTATACGCGGAAGCTTGCCCCCCTAACTTTCTTCCTCAAGAAACCCTGGATGTGATTCGGCAATATCTCGTGGCAATTAAAGGTCCCTTAACGACTCCTGTAGGGAAGGGAATTCGATCTCTGAATGTTACTTTACGCCAAGAGCTAGATTTGTATGTGTGTCTTCGACCTGTTCAATACTACAAAGGCGTGCCTTCTCCTGTGAAAGCTCCTGAAAAAGTAGACATGGTGATTTTTCGTGAAAATACCGAAGATATTTATGCAGGTATTGAATGGGAAGCCTTGAGTGCCGATGTGAAGAAAGTCATCGATTTCATTCAAGGAGAAATGAAAGTAAAAAAGATTCGTTTTCCAGAAACTTCCGCCATTGGAATTAAACCAGTTTCGATTGAAGGTTCCAAACGTTTGATTCGTGCCGCGATTAAATATGCGATCGATCAAAAACGTAAATCCATCACTTTAGTGCACAAAGGTAATATTATGAAATTCACGGAGGGTGGATTTCGTCAATGGGGTTATGAGTTGGCAAAAGAAGAATTTGCAGGACAAGTGGTGAGTTGGGAAGATTGTGGCGGAAAAGTTCCCGCTGGAAAAATTTTAATTCAAGATGTGATTGCAGATGCTTTCCTTCAACAAATTCTCACCAGACCTGCGGAATATGATGTGATTGCTACTTTGAATTTAAATGGAGATTACATTAGCGATGCTCTTGCAGCACAAGTAGGTGGCATTGGAATTGCGCCAGGTGGAAATATTAATTATGTAAATGGTGCAGCTATTTTTGAAGCGACTCATGGTACCGCTCCGAAGTATGCAGGTCTTGATAAGGTAAATCCAGGTTCGGTGATTCTTTCTGGAGCGATGATGTTTGAGTATTTGGGATGGAAAGAAGTTTCTGAAAAAATCAAATCTAGTTTGGAAAAAACCATTCTCCAAAAAACTGTCACTTACGACTTTGCTCGCCTCATGGAGGGCGCCAAAGAGTTGAAGTGTTCCGAGTTTGCAGATGCCATGATTCGTAATATGTAGCGTTTGCCATTTTTTTTAAAAAATCGCTTGAAAATCAGAGCCAGAAAATAGAGAAGAGGGATCTGTCAAGAATTCGGCATTGGAAATTCAAGGAGATTCTATGAAAAGGCCTAAAATTGCCTTAATTGGTGGTGGTAATATTGGGGGTGAGCTTGCTCAACGCGTGATGGAAAAAGAGTTGGGTGATGTGGTGATTTTCGATGTGGTAGAAGGTTTTCCGCAAGGGAAAGCTCTCGATTTGATGGAAACCCGCCCTGTAGATGCTTCAGATAGTCAAGTCATTGGAACTCAAAATTATCAAGATATTTCAGGCTCTGATGTGGTAATTATTACAGCAGGTTTAGCGCGTAAACCCGGCATGAGTCGAGATGATCTGCTCTCAAAAAATCTTGAAATTATGAAATCGGTTGCCAGTGGAGTGAAAACCCATGCGCCAGATGCTTTTGTCATTGTGGTTTCAAATCCATTAGATGCGATGGTCTATGCTTTTCAAAAAATGTCGGGTTTTGCTCCTCATAAAGTTGCGGGTATGGCAGGTGTGTTAGATTCAGCACGTTTCCGATGTTTTGTTGCGATGGAATTAGGTGTGAGCGTTCAGGATGTGTCTGCGCTTGTGTTGGGTGGACACGGCGATGATATGGTCGCTTTGCCTCGTTTTTGTACCGTAAACAGTATTCCAGTCACCGATCTAATTTCTAAAGAAAAACTTGATGCGATTGTAAAGCGTACTCAAATGGCGGGTGGTGAAATCGTCAATCTTTTGAAAACCGGTTCTGCTTATTTTTCTCCTGCTGCTTCCGCAATTGAAATGGCAGAAAGTTATTTGAAAGATAAAAAGCGTGTCTTGGCTTGCGCTGCTTATTTGAATGGTGAATATGGTGCTAAAGGAGTATTCATGGGAGTTCCGGTGGTTATTGGAGGCAGTGGGGTTGAAAGAGTGATTGAATTAAAACTTACTCCTGAAGAAAAAAATCTTTTGAATGGCAGCTTAGAACATGTAAAAGCTTTGGTGGCAGAAGTTAAGCTGTAAACTATTTATCTTTGCCCTTCGAGGGTCTCTGGGCGAACGGTTTTTTTAAATTTCGTTCGTATAGAGGTTCTCGAAGCATGAACATTGTTTATGAACTCATCTATTACTTTCACAAAAGCTGAAAAATATTTTTACCTTCGACGCCTTCATTCTCTTTCTGGTTTGCTTCCTATCGGTCTTTTTTTTCTCGAACATCTTTATAGTAATGCCATTTCTCTTCAAGGTCCAAAAGCTTACAATGAAATGGTGAGCAAGCTCATGAGCATGCCTTATTTGCCTGTGATTGAGATAACTGCCATTGCTCTTCCTATTCTTTTTCACATTATTTTGGGAATTGTGATTTATCTTTCGAGTAAAAATAATGTGTTGCAATATTCTCACGCTGCCAACTGGAGATATTTCTTTCAAAGAATTACAGGTGTTATCGGGGTTTTTTATATTGGTTTTCATGTATGGGAAACACGAATTCATGCGGCCTTGAGTGGACAACATGTGAGCTATGAAAGAATGCAGGAACTTTTAAGCACGCCTTGGGTGTTTTGGTTTTACTTGGTAGGTGCTATTAGTCTGACTTTTCATTTTTGTAATGGAATGTGGACGATGGGAATTACTTGGGGGCTGACCGTTAGTCCTCGTTCGCAACGTATGACTTCTATCGCTGCCATGCTTTTATTTTTGGGATTGAGCGCGGTATGGGTACAAATTTTGTTTCATTTTGTGGGGATTATTTAAATGGCTAAAGCAAAAATTATTGTCGTTGGGGGCGGACTCGCTGGTCTCATGGCGACTATTAAAATTTCAGAAATGGGTGTGCCTGTAGATTTGTTTTCTGTGGTTCCTGTCAAACGTTCTCATTCTGTGTGCGCTCAAGGGGGAATTAATGGTGCAGTGAATACCAAGGGAGAAGGTGATTCTACTTGGCAACATTTTGATGATACGATTTACGGCGGTGATTTTTTAGCCAATCAAGAACTTCCCAAACAAATGTGTGAGGCAGCTCCTGCAATTATTTATATGCTTGATCGTATGGGAGTGATGTTTAATCGTACCCCTGAAGGTTTAATTGATTTTCGTCGTTTTGGTGGAACACTTCATCATCGTACTGCATTTGCGGGAGCAACGACGGGCCAACAACTTTTGTATGCACTCGATGAGCAAGTGCGTCGTCAAGAAGTAGCAGGATTAGTCAATAAATTTGAAGGCTGGGAATTTTTATCTGCCATTCAAGACGATGATGGCGTTTGTCGAGGAATTGTCGCGATTAATCTTGATACTTTGGAAACTCGTTCTTTCCGAGCGGATGCTGTGATTATTTGTACGGGTGGACCTGGTTTGATTTTTGGGAAGAGTACTAATTCTTTGATTTGTACAGGTTCTGCAGCTTCTTATCTTTATCAACAAGGTGCTTATTATGCGAATGGAGAATTCATCCAAGTGCATCCTACTGCCGTCCCTGGTGAAGATAAACTTCGACTTATTTCAGAATCAGTCCGTGGCGAAGGGGGAAGAGTTTGGGTTTATAAAGATGGCAAGCCTTGGTATTTCTTAGAAGAGTGGTATCCCAAGTATGGAAATCTAGTACCTCGTGACGTGGCGACTCGCGCAATTTTTAAAGTGGTGTATGAATTAGGATTAGGAATTGATGGTGAACCTCAAGTATTCTTAGATGTCACGCATATCGATCCAAACCTTCTTCGTAAAAAATTGGAAGGCGTACTTGAAATTTACGAAAAATTTGTAGGTCAGGATCCTAAAAAAGTTCCCATGAGAATTTTCCCAGCGGTTCATTATTCGATGGGGGGGCTTTGGATCGATGATAATCAAATGACGAATATTCCAGGCCTTTTTGCAGCTGGGGAATGTGAATATGCCTATCATGGTGCTAACCGTTTGGGTGCGAACTCTCTTGTGTCATGCATTTTTGGTGGAGGACTCGCCGGTAAAAATGCTGTGCGATATTCGAAAGATATGGCTAAATCTTCAGCGGCTTTGCCCGAAGCTATTTTTGCTCGTGAATTAAAACGTCAGAATGAAATCAATCATGAATTGCTTTCTCGCAATGGAAAAGAAAATCCTCATCAATTGCATAAAGAATTGGGCGATATCATGACTGAAAATGTCACCGTGGTTCGCTACAATGACAAGCTTAAGAAAACTGACGAAAAAATCAAAGAATTCTTGGATCGCTTTAAAAATATTAAAGTGCCGGATCATTCATCTTGGGCTAATCCAGAATTGGTATTTGCAAGACAACTTCAAAACATGTTGCAACTTGCACGGGTGATTACACTAGGAGCTTTGCAACGTGATGAATCTCGAGGCGCTCATTTTAAGCCTGATTTTCCGGAACGTAATGATGAAAAATTTTTGAAAACAACGAAAGCTCAGTATAGTCCTCAAGGACCTGTTCTAACTTACGAAGCGGTGAATACGAATTATATTAAACCTCGACCTCGCAGATACGATATGGCCTCTTGAAGTGAGAAGTTAGACGTTAGATGTTAGATGTGAAGAGACATTTCTTCTCACTTCTTACTTCTTACGTCTCACTCAAAAAAATATGCCCGATACCATTTATGTAAAAGTGAAGAGAAAAGATGGACCCCAAAGTGAATCCTATTGGGAAGAATTTGAAATTCCTTACCGACCTCGGATGAACGTTATTTCAGTCTTGATGGAAATCCAGAAAAATCCGGTAAATGCCAAGGGTGAAGTAAGCACCCCAGTGGTTTGGGAGAGCTCTTGTTTAGAAGAGGTATGTGGGTCTTGCTCCATGGTGATTAATGGCAAAGCCCGTCAAGCTTGTTCAGCCCTCGTCGACAAACTCGAACAACCCATTGTTTTAGAACCTTTTAGTAAATTTCCCTGTGTGCGTGACTTGAGAGTCGATCGTACAAAAATGTTTGATGCTTTGAAGCGAGTGCAAGCATGGGTGCCTATCGATGGTACTTATGATTTGGGTGCAGGCCCACGCATGTCTGACCAAGATCAAACGACCGCTTATGATCTCGCTCGTTGCATGACTTGTGGTTGCTGCTTGGAAGTATGCCCTCAAGTGAGTGATCATTCTGATTTCATTGGGGCGGCAGCTGTTTCTCAAGCTCGCCTTTTCAATATGCATCCCACTGGAAAACTTCATGCAGATAAACGGGTTGATTCTTTAATGGGCGAAGGTGGGCTCGCTGATTGTGGTAATGCCCAAAACTGTGTGAAAGCCTGTCCTAAGGATATTCCTCTTACCACCTCTATTGGTGAAATGGGTCGTCAACTGACCAAAAGAATGTTTACAAAGTTGTTAGGTTAACACTTTGTTTTACAAGTCTTAACAATTTTTAAAAAGCCTTACACTTTCTTTCCTTAAAACAACTTTAATTGGTTTTTTCTCCGATAAATACTGAGCTATAATGTACTTCAGTGAAGGGGGCTTCATGAAATACGCTTTTTTGTCTGTGTGTTCAAAACACATCCGTTTTATTCATTTATTTATTCTTCTTATCTTATTGACCCTTAATATTGGCAGTGCTTGCGGAGGTGGAACTACTTCTTCCAGTTCTAGTGGAACCAGTGGAACAGATGGTACGACTGGTAGTGGAGGAACAACTGGCAGTGATGATGGAAGTGGTAGTGGTGGCAATGACAGTACTGATTCTTCCTCGGATTCTAGTGAGGTGGTGAGTCGTACTGAAACTTCAGGGTCTATTTCTTATAAAATCTATTTGCAAAACACGGCGAATGCTTCAAATCGCAAAGGGATTATTTTATTGGGAAGTGGCAATGATCAAAATGATCCCTCTACAGGAAGTTTGAGTGGTGGCTTGGAAAACAACGTTGCGAATGAGTTGGCAGAACTTGGCTATATTGCAGCGATTGTTGCCTATCAAGATGAACCTCCGGTGAATTGGAGTGATGGAGGAGTATCTTGGAATAGTAACTGTGAGATGTTGGCGACTGATATGAGCGATGTTGCAAATACTATTATTAGTACTTATGGAAGCGGTCTCACTCGAGCAAAAGTTTTAACAGGAGGTGTTTCTTATGCTTCCTATGCATTACTGACAAACGTATCAGAAAGTTCTACTTTGATAGATACGAGAGGTGTTTTGGCGACTTGTGGTTCAACGGGTGCTTGGAATGCTCAGCATGTGCAAGTACCCGTTTACACATTGAATTGTTCCGGAAATCCAGAAGGTGATTACAGCGGATCTTCTTTAATTGACTTAATTTTAGATGCTACTGTGAAAGCGGATAGTGGATATGATGTCGACAGTGGATGCAGCACTCACTGTGGTGGATCGACGACAACTTGGACTACTCATATTATTGATCAAGTACAAGTCTGGTTGCCGTAAAAAAAACACCCAATCGGATAGACTTTGATTTATAATCAATACGAAGGTTATTTTTTAGAATGAATTTAAATGAATAAGGGGAATTCTTCATGTATCAATATCAAAAATATTTTGTGTTAATTTTGAGTCTTTTGCTTTTAGGCCCAGTCGCTTGTAGTGGAGGAGATAGTGGTAGTAGCACTAGCGGTAGTAGTGGAAGTGGCAGTAGTAGTGGCAGTGCTCCACTGAGTTTAAGTTTTGCGACTCCCTCCAGTTTTGATGCAGGCTTAGCGGTACCTTCCAAGGCCCAGAATGTTTTAGCCGCCGATTTTGATAATGATGGAAAAATGGATGTGGCGATTAGTTTTGATAGTGGAATCAGTATCTTTTTAGGAAAGGGAGATGGAACCTTTCAACCTAAATTTGCCCTTCCTACAGGTGCAGGTCCTACTGCTTTAACTATAGGCCTTTTCAATGCGGGCAATACTTTGGATTTAGCAGCATCAACGGGCAATAACGATGTCGCCTTTCTGAAAAATAACAATGGTAGCAGCTTTGATCCTCTTGTGGCGGTGGGCACAGGCACTTCACCTGAAGGTGCAGCGGCTGGAGATTTTGATGGGGATGGCAAATTGGATGTTGCAGTTTCTATTGCGAGCGACAATAGTCTGGATATTCTTTTCGGGGATGGAAATCTAGCTTTTACGCGAGTCAATTATCCTTCGGGGGCTAAACTTTCAGGCCCACGTAATTTGGTGGCAGCTGATTTTAACAAAGATGGAAAAGCAGACCTCGCTTTTGCGAATTTTGCTGGAGACAATGTGACGGTGTGGACGAATAGCGGCTCTACAACTCGCTCTCTTTTATTTCCGAGTGGAAATGCTAAGAATTTAACTCTTCCCGCAGGCGCAACGGCCCAAGGTGTTCATGCTGCAGATTTCAATAGTGATACTTTGCCTGATATTGCCGTGCCCAATCCAGGAACGAAAAATGTGAGTGTTTTTCTTAATCAGGGAAGCGGGAATTTTGCAGCAGCGACTCTCTATCCAGCCGGCACGGATCCCTTCTCGGTTTCTTCTGGAGATTTTAATAAAGACAACAAACTTGATTTAGTAGTTGTGAATACTTTCGGGGTCGATGGCGTGCATGGCGATTTCAATATTTATTTGGGAAATGGTGATGGAACTTTTCAGACAGCTAAGACTTTCACAGTCGGTAATAACACCATCGCTCCCATCGTTCCGAATGGCCCTCGTTCAGTAGCAGTGGCTGATTTCAATGGAGATACTTTGCCAGATGTGGTGACTGCAAATTCACCTGGAGATAGCATGACCCTGATTCTGAATACTTCGAAGTGATTGTGACATACGCCTAATAATAAGGCACTGCATCACATCCACCAATAGATTTGAGCTTGTCGTCCATCTTTTTCCAAAGCTGTTGAGCCTCGAGTTCTTCGATGGAATAGAGATGTGAAAATTTTTGAAAAACTTCTCCTTCAGCATGCGGCTTGTCAGCACCGTCGTTGCAGTAATTGCGCAACAGGCGCAGGGATATATATTTTAAATCCATATCGACCGTACTTCTACCAATGTAATCAGCTGCTTTGGGATTGTTCTTATTAAACCAGGTATTAAATTGATCTTCAGAAACTAAAATCTCTAACATTGAAGCAGGGCCTTTGGGTTGCATAATATCTGAAGCGCTTTTAAGAGCGTAGGGATCATCTCCGTGAGTGGCACACTTTCCCATTGAACACCAGGTCATGTGTGCAGTGGGAGTGATAAACTTTGTTTCGGAGGGAATATTAAGGGTTTCAAAGAGATAAGCATTAAGAAAAGAAGTACCCGAACAACCCAAGCTGTAATGATGAATATCACTACAAGTTTTATTTTTATAAATGCACTGAGTAGCTTGTAACATGCATAGAGCAGAAGGATTGCCATCATGATGACAGTAAAGTTCTGGCATCATTTTGTAATCTACCTCCTTTGCAAGTTCGTAAGGAAGATTGGCATGAAACAGGTTTGTTCTTTCCCATTCCAAAATTTTTTGAAAAGTTTCTTCACGAGTTTTCCCCAGTAATTTTTTTTGAGCTAAAAAAGAATAAACTCTTAAAGGAGAAGTGGGGATAAGGGCACGTAATAACTCAAAACCTTGAGATGTTTTTTTGAACATGGAGGCGCCAGATAAAATAATTTCAATTTGAGATTTGTTATAGTCGTTTAATGACCAAGGCGTAACTTTTCCAATTTCGACTAATAAACGAAAGGCGATATTTTTAACATAAAGCTTCCAGGCATCCTGGGCGCTTAAAATAGTATAGTTTGTATCTGTCGTGCCAAGATTGTTGGGTGGATCGAGTGGAAGAGGTTTGGGATCTGGATCTGTCGCAATACTGAATGTTTCATCAAAACCTTGTGGTTTCGTTTGGAAGCCACTTGCCTCATAAGTTTTATATAAGTCTCGAGCTTTGCACATCCAGTTCCAATAATTTTTAAAATTATTTCTTAATTCTTCTTTGGCATCAGCAGGCCAATCTTGCCAAGATTTTAAATTATATGTTTGTAAGTAGTTCAAATGTCTTAATGTAGAAGGATTGAGAGAGGGAGTTGTCGTTTGATTGCTTGTGTTTTGTGGTTTGGTAAT
>CAYYEM010000009.1:2340-31760 GCA_964470915.1 uncultured Pseudomonadota bacterium | reverse complement strand
CTGAATTGAACAACGAGTTTTTCTTTGGAAGGCTTTTTAATTTTTTTAAGCTTATCTTCATCTAAAATGCTGGTATCTAAATTAGCCATTTGAGCTTTTTCTAAAATTTTGTCTTTGAGTTTTTTGATTTTTCCATACACATCAGGCAAAATTTCTATATTTTCAGGAGTCACTTTCACCGCTTCATAAGTAAATTCCACCTGTGTTGGGTATTCAAGAGCTACATAAAAAGTAGTCCCACGATTTTTGGAGTATTTTTCAAGGAGTTTTTCCTCATTTTTATAAGAACTACGAGATTGAATATACCAAGCGAGTGTTTTCGCTTCTTCATTATTCATACGGATGCAGGCATGAGAAGCCGCTCGACCAATGCTACTTGGTTTGTTGGTCCCATGAATTCTTAATGCATCATCCATGATCATTTTTACAGGTCCTAAAGGGTTTCTTGGACCCGGAGGTGTTTTTTCAGCATCTTTGGCCCAGTCACTATCTGGGGGTATCCACCAAGGATTCCATTCAATTCTTTCAATAGAATAGTTTCCGATAGGAGTAGGATATCGTGGCATGCCCACAGCAATAGGATGCTCAGAAACTAGTTTTCCTTTTTCAAAAAGTCTGAGTTTCATTTCAGGAATATTGATGAGAATTTTCAACTCAGGATTCTGGATAAAAGCTTGGGTGCTCGCCTGAGACTCGCTCGGGAGCGTTGCTGGGGTAGTTTGAGCGTAACTAATTGATATTATTGATAATAATATTAATACCACCCCTAAAAATATGCGCTCCAATTGATTCATAATCTATCATTATATCTAAAAAACTACTGATTACAAAATTTCTTTCTAGACTTAAAAAACAGGAGTTTTTTCTTGGCTTTTTCCCTATATCCCGCTACTAGCTCCTACCACTATGAAAATTCATGAGTATCAAGGTAAAGAAATCCTTCGAAAATATGGAGTTCCCACTTTAACGGGTCGCGTTGCTTTTTCTGTTGAAGAAGCCGTGAAAGCTGCTGAAGAATTAGGTTTTCCTCTCGTAGTGAAAGCTCAAATTCATGCAGGCGGAAGAGGTAAAGGGGGCGGTGTCAAACTTGCCAAGAACCTCGAAGAAGCTAAAAATCATATTCAAAATATTTTAGGTATGACTTTAGTGACTCACCAAACTGGTCCCGAAGGTAAAGTCGTTAAAAAACTATTTATTGAAAAAGGTTGTGATATTGGTCGCGAACTTTATCTTGGCGCTGTTCTAGATCGTGCTAGCTCTCGAGTTACCTTCATGGCTTCTACTGAAGGAGGAATGGAAATTGAGGAAGTCGCTGCGAAACACCCTGAAAAAATTCTAAAATTATCCGTGGATCCTGAATTGGGTGTAAATCCAAGTGAAGCAGAAGCGATTGCCCAAAAATTAGATTTAAACGGAGCGACCACTCAAAAATTTGTTCAATTTGTAAAAGCGCTTTATGAAGCTTACATGAAGGGTGATTGTGCTCTGCTTGAAATCAATCCATTAGTGGTGACAAAACAAGGCGATTTGCTTGCTCTCGATGCCAAAATTGCTTTTGATGATAATGCGATGTTTCGTCATCCTGAATACGAAGCCATGAGAGATTTGGATGAAGAAGATTCAGCAGAAATTGAAGCCAAAAAATATGATCTTTCATACATTAGCCTCGATGGAAATATTGGATGCATGGTTAATGGCGCCGGACTTGCCATGGCTACCATGGATATTATCAAGGTGAGCGGGGGTGAACCTGCAAACTTTCTCGACGTAGGAGGCGGGGCGACCGCTGAAAAAGTAACCGCTGCTTTCAAAATTATTTTGGCAGATCCAAAGGTAAAGGGAATTTTGATTAATATTTTTGGTGGCATTATGAAATGCGACACCATTGCTAATGGAGTCGTTACAGCAGCTCGAGAAGTAGATATTAAGGTGCCTGTAGTAGTTCGTTTGCAAGGGACTAATGTGGATCTTGGTAAAAAAATTCTTCAAGAATCAGGTCTTCCTCTCGTTTCCGAAGATAATCTCACCAAAGCTGCTGCTAAAATTGTGGAAATGACGAAATAAGGAAACATCTATGTCGGTACTGGTAAATAAAAATACAAAAGTCATGACTCAGGGAATAACTGGCAAAACAGGTCAGTTTCACACCCAGCAATGTAAAGCTTATGGCACTCAAATGGTAGCTGGAGTGACTCCTGGTAAAGGCGGACAAGAATTTGAAGGCATTCCTATTTTTAATAGTGTGCGTGACGCTAAAGAAAAAACAGGTGCAACAGTTTCTGTCATTTATGTTCCACCTAAATTTGCAGCCGCAGCAATTCAAGAAGCAGTCGATGCCGAACTTGCTTTAGTGGTGTGTATTACGGAAGGAATTCCTGTCAATGACATGATTAGGGTGAAGCGTTACATGCAGGGAAAAAATACTCGACTGATTGGGCCCAACTGCCCTGGAATTATTACTCCAGGAGAATGTAAAATTGGAATTATGCCAGGCCATATCCATCGTCCCGGAAAAGTAGGTGTGGTTTCAAGATCTGGAACTCTCACTTATGAAGCGGTGGATCAAGTGACCAAAATGGGCTTAGGTCAATCGACTTGTATCGGTATTGGTGGAGATCCAGTGAATGGAACCAACTTTATCGATTGCTTAAAATTATTTAACGAAGATCCTGATACCGAAGCAATTGTAATGATTGGGGAGATTGGTGGATCGGCCGAAGAAGAGGCCGCTGAATATATTAAGTCTTATGTAAAAAAACCGATGGCAGGCTTTATTGCAGGTATTTCTGCTCCTGAAGGAAAACGTATGGGCCATGCAGGTGCGATTATTGCGGGTGGAAAAGGGACAGCAAAAGATAAAATTAAAGCGATGGAATCGGCTGGTGTGAGAATGGCAAAAACCATTGCAGAAATTAGTTTGGCATTAAAAGAAGTGTACAGAGAATAAACAAGTTCACCCTCTCCCTTTGGGGAGAGGGCTAGGGGTGAGGGGGGGGAGTGAAAGTGAGTGCATCCTCCCCTTCATCCTAACCTTCTCCCCAAAGGGGAGAAGGGATAATCAAAACGGAGAAATAATATGTCCCTACAAAGAACGCTTTCCATCGTAAAACCAGATGGCGTTAGAAAAAATGTGATTGGTGAATGCTTTAGTCGCTTTGAAAAAGCGGGTTTAAAAGTCGTAGCGACACGCATGATATGGATGGATCGCCGTATCGCCGAAGGTTTTTATGCAGTTCATCGTGAACGACCATTTTTCGAAAGCTTGGTACAGTTTATGACTTCAGGACCTTGCGTGGTTTCTGTACTCGAAGGTGAAAATGCAATTGCTAAAAATCGAGAAATTATGGGCGCTACAAATCCTGCGAATGCAAATCCGGGTACGATTAGAAAAGACTTTGCAGATAACGTAGAACAAAATATTGTTCACGGATCTGATGCTCCTGAAACAGCCGCTGTTGAAGTCGCTTATTTTTTTCCGAGTAATCAAATTTTTTCCAGATAATTTTGATTTATTCCGTTCGTCCTGAGCTTGTCGAAGGATGGTTCAACAGGCTCACCACGAACGTAAGATGAAAGGTCAATGATTATGAAAATTCTTTTTTTACTTTTCTTCTTTGTTTTTCTTTTATCTTTCAATGTTCAAGCCGCAGGTATTCCCGTTTACTCTGCAAATGGTTTCACCTGTGGAAGAATGGGACTGACCGTCACTTGTAAGGGGCCTCTTCCAGGCGCTCAAGCTAAAGATACTGTGACAGCAACAGGACATAGCTTGGTATATGTTACCGTCGATACAATTGATGCTGGCCAGCCCCTTCGCTATACTTACTTTAGTGATACAGGATGTTTGGTAGGTTATTCTTTTGGTGCAGATTCAAAAGCTGTTGGGGTTGTCGCAAGACATCGCAATGGTTCTAAGGCAAATTTCTTGGTTCAAAATGACAATTATGATCCTGTGATTACTTATTGTGAACAGAATCTGGAAGGCTCTCCAGCTCCTGTGACAGGCTACGATTCTCCCGGAGTGAAGAGTAAAGCAGAGGCGCCCACAGTTGCACCAACGGCAGTTCCTGCGACGGTGGCTCCAGCAAAAACAAGTACCACAAATGCTAAGCCGACCACAAAAGCTCCCGCTAAAACTAGCTCAGCAACTACTCCTAAAAAAACAACGAAGTAAGTTTTTGGTGAAAACTGTTTAAGGTTTGATCTCTATAGGAGTTCCATCGGGAACCATTTTCCAGATTTCTTCAATTTGACTGTTTGTGACAGCAATGCAGCCTTGGGTCCAATCTTTGAATTTTTGTATAAAACCTATCCAGCCTAATCCATTGGGTAAACCATGAATCATTATTTGTCCGCCAGGAGAAACTCCTTTGATCTTTGCTTGTTCAAGATCTTGTTCATTTGGATAAGAGATATGTAAAGAAAGATGAAAGGCACTGTTGGGGTTTCTTGAATCAATGATGTAATTACCTTCAGGTGTTTTTCCATCTCCTTCTTGGGTTTTATGCCCTTCTGGATTGGGGCCCAAAGCAATCGAGTATTTTTTGATTAATTGGTTTTTAGAATACAGAGAGAGTGTTCTTTTAGATTTTTCCACTAAAATTTTATCTGCTTGGGGACTTTGTCCTAAAACAACAATAGGAAAAATAAGAAGGAAAAGAATAATCAGGATTTTTTTCGAAGTTTTAAAAGCCATTCGATACTATCCGTTCTAAACCCAGAAGCTCCTGGATGTCCCCCTCCACCGTATTTTTTAGCAAGCTCGCTTACATCCACACGATTTGATCTCAAACTGAAATTCCAAATATGACCCGTATAATAAAAAATGAGGGCTATTTCGTAATTCAGATCTTTGTAGATGTATTCTCCCATCTCACTTGATTCTGAACTCCAGTTTACAGCGAGAGTTTTGTAAGAGTGGAAATCCAGTTCAAAACCTTTTCGTGCTCCTTCTTTAATTCTTACTTTTTGAGATCGCATTGCGAACTCACCTTCTACGACAAGTTTTTCAAATTTTTCTTTACTCCAATGGTCGATAAAATCATTCCAGATTTGACTTTTAGGATTGAGCAGATCTTCATAATCCCGAATTGCAGCACTGATTTCACGAGAGTAGGGGAGTTTCCATTCCCAGATATCTTTATCTTTTACGTAAGAGATAATTTGGGGGATTTCTTTATCAGGGTATTCCATTTTCCAGGTGAGAGAAGCCCCTGATTCGCCAAGATCCATTTCACCCCATCCTAAAGCTTGCTGGGTGGGAATAGCTGTTTTGTGGTGGTCATACCAAAAAACTTTTTTAGCCTCAGATTCCATTTTCTGAAAAACCTCTAAGGGAAAACTAAAATCGACCACAAATATTTTTTTATTTTTAAGATCAACAGTAATAGGATCTCCATGGTTCATTGGGATAAGATGAGCATGGGGATATTTTCGATGTATGACTGCTGCAGCAGCAGCACCATCGGTGCAGTTTGCGTGATAAAAACAGAGGATATCTTCTTTCATTCTTTTACCTTAATGTTCTGCCTTAAAATGTGATAATTTTACCAAAGCTGATTATATAGGACTTGCTAGTATTTATCTAAAACATTTTGAAGGGATATTTTAAGGATGTATAGTCCATCATCTTCCAACAATCGACTTCTTTTTTTAGATTTGCTTCGTGGAATTGCCACCCTTTGGATGATTCCCACTCATGTGTTGGGTATTTTGCTGAATGCCCATGCGCAAGAAAATCCTTTCTATCAGCTGTTTTTGCCTACCACCGGCTATGTGGCAGTGGCCTTCATTTTTTGTGCGGGTTCTGCTTCTTGGTATTCGCTTGAAAGAAAAGGGGATTCTTATCGTGCGCTGAGTCCTGAATTGTGGAAACACTTACGTAGAACCTTTTTCATTTTGCTTACAGCTTACTGGTTTAATATTTCTACTTCTTCATGGGCTCAATTAAAAAATAGTCCGATAGCAATTCAAAAGTGGTTAGCATTTGATGTTTTACAGGTGATTGGTTTTTCTATTCTTATTTCTTTGTTAATAGTTCAATTCATTAGATCAGCAAAATATTTGAAATGGTTTTTTTTGCTATTGGGTCTTTTGATATATGCAGTAGCACCTCTTGTCTGGAACCTTGATTATTCACAGGCTCCACTTTTAATTAAATCAATTTTTTCAAGGCCTCCCGATACGGCTTTCCCTTTTTTTCCTTGGGTAGGCCATTTTTTTATGGGGGCAGCCATTACCGGATTTTTTGCTCATGCCTCCCACAAAAAAATATTAATCATCATTTTATTATTAGGGTCCATGATCACACCCAGCCTTGTTTTTTATATCAATGGTTTGGATTTTCAATATCCGGGTTGGCAAAATGATTGGTGGTTTTGTAATCCCGGAAATTCATTTCTTCGTTTGAGTAAAGTGACTTTCATGTTTTCTTTGCTCTTCCTTTTAGAACCTCTGGTGGCAAAGTTTAAGGCTGGAATTAGTTTTCTAACTCTTTTTTCGAAAGAATCTCTCCAAATATATGTTTTTCACATTATTCTTGTTTATGGACGGCCTTTTTTAAAAGGGTTGAGCGCTTATGAAGCACAGCAATTAGACATGAAGCAGGCCTTATTCGTGACCCTTGGTCTTACAGTTTTTTCCTTTTTGACAGCTTGGACTTGGCATTTATTGAAAGAAAGAAAACCTTTAGTGGCGACTTGGATATTAGCGACTTATTCCCTTTTATTCGCGGTTCATTTTTTTATTTTATAACTTTTGCGTGATTCAAATATTTTTGTAGAGGTTCTGGAATGAGAATGGATCCATCGGCCTGCTGATAATTTTCAAGGATCGCAATCAGAGTTCTTCCTACCGCAAGTCCTGATCCATTCAGAGTGTGTACAAAATGGTTTTTTCCATCTTTTCCTTTAAAACGAATTTGTGCACGACGTGCTTGATAATCCTCAAAATTGGAGCAAGATGAAATTTCGCGATAACAATTTTGACCTGGAAGCCAAACTTCTATGTCATAAGTTTTAGCTGCAGAGAAACCCATGTCTCCGGTACAAAGAGTGACAACACGATAATGCAAACCTAATTTTTGTAGAATCTTTTCTGCATCTTTGGTGAGCTTTTCAAGTTCTTCGTAAGAAGATTCCGGCTTTGTAAATTTGACTAGTTCCACCTTATTAAATTGATGTTGTCGTATAAGGCCTTTTAAATCTTTACCATAGGAACCTGCTTCACTTCTGAAACAAGGAGTATAGGCGGTGTAACATATAGGCAGACTTTCTTCTTTTAAAATTTCATCACGATGAATGTTGGTGACTGGAACTTCTGCTGTGGGAATCAGATAAAGGCCCGTTGTGGTTTTAAATAAATCTTCTTCAAATTTTGGGAGCTGACCTGTTCCCGTCATGCTTTCTGAATTTACCAAGAAGGGTGGTAGTGTTTCGGTGTAACCATTTTCTTCAGTATGAAGATCAAGCATGAAATTAATGAGAGCTCTTTCAAGTTTGGCTCCTAAACCTTTATAAAGAGTAAATCTTGCGCCCGCAATTTTGACTCCTCGTTCGAAGTCCAGAATGTTAAGTTTTTCGCCGAGCTCAGGGTGTTCTTTTGGTTTGAATGAGAAGTTTGGTTTCTCTCCCCAGGTACGAATAACAGGATTGTCTTCGCTGCTTTTGCCAATAGGCACGCTAGAGTGAGGGATGTTCGGTATGTGGAGGAGAATTTTTTTAATCTCTTCTTCGACTTCAGTAAGCTCTGGGTTGATTTCTTTCACTCGCTTCGCAACCTGTTGCATTTCAGCAATAAGCTGAGAAGCATCCTGTTTTGCTTTTTGAAGTTTTTGAATTTCGGCAGAACTTTGATTTTGTTTTGCGCGGAGATTATCAAATTCGACCTGTAATGATTTTCTTTTTTGATTGAGAGAATCAAGAGGAGACAAGTCAATTTCTTGTCCTCTTTTTTGAAGAGCAGTTTTTACTTGGTCAAGATTGGAAAGAACCCATTTTAGATCGAGCATAAAATAAAAATGTAGGGGCAATTTTAACATTGCCCCTACATTAAATTAAGGAATTAACTTTTCTTTCTTTTGGCTGCTTTTAATTCTGATTCGATTACTTTCTTAAATGCTTCGGGAGGTTGAGCTCCTGTAATCATTTGCCCATTTATGAAAAAGGCAGGAGTGCCGCTTACGCCTGCTTTCATGCCGTCTTGCATGTCTTGGGTCACTTCAGTAGCGTACTTGTTGCTATCGAGGCATTCATCAAACTTTTTAGTGTCGAGTTTGAGATCTGCTGCAAATTTTTTCAGGTTTGCCACATCAAGACTTTTTTGATTTTCCCAAAGTTTGTCGCTGTATTCCCAGTATTTCTTTTGGTCATTCGCACAGAAAGCAGCTTCAGCAGCTTTTTTTGCCTGAGCATGAAAGTCTAAGGGAAAATTTCGCACTACATAATAAACCTGGTCTTTATAATCTGCAATGGCCTGGTTCAAGTTAGGTCTGGCTCTTGCGCAGAAAGGACATTGATAGTCTGTAAATTCAATAATGGTGATAGGAGCCCCTTTATTTCCCTGAGAAGGCCCATTGCCAGTAGAGACTTCGACTCGAGGTCGTTGGATAAATATTTCAATATCTGCCTTTGCAGTTAATTTATCAATAAAGGTATTTCGGAAAATACTGGCTTTGCGGGCTTTCAGTTGACTAGCCAGGATGGGTTTTACTTCTTCCAGTGTTTTGCCACCGAATCGTGCTTTGTTTTGATCATAAAATTCCTGGATTTCTTTGTCAGAGACATCACTAACCTTGTCTTGCACTTCAGTTTTTAAGAGCTCCTGAACCGTAATGTTTCTTTTCTTGGCTTCGGCATCGAGGAGTTTTTCTTCAATGATTTGGTTGATGCCATCTTCTTTAATATCAAAAACTTGGTTTTCGATACGAGAAAGACGAGATTTGATTTTTGCCATTAATTCCTGGTTGGTAACAGGCTGACCATTGATTTCAGCTACGACGTCACCTTTGCTGCTTTCGGCAAGTCCTGCGGTGAGTGCAACAGTAGGACCTGAGTTTTGATTGCTGGATGATTTTTTACCATCGCATCCCGCTGTACTTATTAATAGTGAGATAGCGAGAAGGGTTAACGAAACTTTTTTCATAATATGAAACTCCTTTGAGTTGTAATCCATAAATAGATTTTAAGTTCGTAAGATATCATTAGGGAGAGCGTGCTGGCAAATGCTAAAAAATGAAAAATAAAACCCCCCTCTTTTGAATGAAGAGGGGGGGGGGTTAGGAATGCAAAAATAAATATTAATTACGTAAAGGCTTTCCTGTCATCAGCAGTGATTGCATTCTTGCCTGAGACTTTTCAGTCCCACAAAGTTTCAAGAAAGCTTCGCGTTCTAGATCAAGAATGTATTGTTCATTCACTAAGCGTTGAGTAGGAATATCGCCGCCGCAGAGAACGTGAGCGAGTTCACCTGCAATGAAAGCATCATGCTCAGAAATCATCCCTTGAGCGACAAATCCCTTGATGGCAGAAAGCATAGCCATTTTACCACCCACACCTGGAAGTAAAATGTCTTCACGAGGAGTGGGCTGAACATAGGTTTTAGCCATTTCGATGACATCTTGCTTGGCATCATAGACTAAACTTTCTTTGTTCAGTGTAATTTTGTCGGTAGGTTTTAGATAATCAAATTCAATGCCTTCCTTGGCGCTCGTTGCCACTTTCGCAAAGCCAATTTTTTCGAAAGCTCTTTGAACTTTAGGGAAAGGACCCCCATCGCCTTGAGAAGCCCATACTTTTTGTCCTTTGCGTCGGAGAGCAGCTTCTGCATTGATCAGCATGTTTTTGCATCCTCCTCCCGCGGGGATAAGGCCTGCACCTACTTCTACCAATCCAATATAAGTTTCAGCGTAAGCACGAACTGCATCTGCCCCCATGGTTACTTCGCAGCCACCGCCCAAAGTCATTCCGAAAGGAGCTGCCACAACAGGTTTCGGCGAATATTTAAATGCCATGCAAAGATCTTGGAAATCTTTGGACATTTTGTTGATGTTATCCCAATTGCCTTGTTGAGATTCGAGCCACAAAAGCATGAGATTCGCACCTACCGAGAAATTTTGGCCTTCATTGGCAATGACCATTCCGTGGTAACCATTTTGCTTAATAAGTTCCAAACCTTTTTGTCCCATGGCACCAATATCAGCATCGATGGCATTCATTTTGGAATGAAACTCTAAACAAATGACTCCATCACCCAAATCAATGAGAGAAGCAGAATCATTGCTGTCGATAGTTTTGCTTTGATCTTGCAAGCTTTTCAGAATGATAACACTAGCTCTTTGAGGTACTGCTTTGTAAGTGCTCGAAGGAATATCGAAGTAAAAGGTTTTACCTTTTTCATTTTTGTAGAATTTACCTTCACCTTTTTCCAACACTTGCTTAAACAGAGCGGGAACTTCAAAACCATCTTTCTGAATTCTTTCAACGGTTTCTTTTACGCCCAGAGCATCAATGGCTTCGAAGGGTCCGATGTCCCAGTTAAAACCCCAGCGCATCGCATTGTCGATATTGACAATATCATCTGCGATTTCAGGAATGCGATGAGCTGTGTAAAGCAAAGTGTCACGAGTGACTTCCCAGGCGAGCTCAGCAGCACGATCTTGGAGGTTTACGAATGTTTTAATTCGTTCACCCACATTTTCGATGTCTTTTACATCACCTAGAGATTCAAATTTAACGGATTGTTTTCCACGATACTCACAGGTGTTGAGATCGATGGATAGCACTTCCTTTTTGCCTTCAGCATTTTTTGTTTTTTTGTAGAAGCCTTGTTTGGTTTTATCTCCCAACCATTTATTGGCGATCATTTTATTAACCACATCCGGCATTACAAATATATTGCGGGCTTCGTCTTGAGGGCAATTGTCGTAAGTGTTTTTGACTACGTGGGCAAGTGTATCGATACCTACGAGGTCTGCTGTTCTAAACATGGCAGATTTTGGTTTGCCCAAAGCTGGCCCCAAAATTTTGTCAGCTTCTTCAATGGTGTATTTTCCATCAATGACTTTTTTCAATCCCGCCATAAAGGCATAGGTGCCAATGCGGTTGGCAATGAAGTTGGGAGTGTCTTTGGCATAGACTACGCCTTTGCCGAGCACATCTTCTAAAAAGTGCACCATGGTTTTGAGCACTTCAGGATTAGTTTCTTGAGAAGAAACCACTTCTACTAATTTAAGATAGCGAACGGGGTTGAAGAAGTGAGTGAGAATGAAATTTTTGCGAAACTTTTCACCTCGACCTTCAGCCATCGCTTTGAGAGGTAAACCCGAAGTATTTGAAGTCACGATGGTATCATCTTTCATGACTTGTTCTACGCGAGCAAATACTTGTTGTTTTACATCGAGGCGTTCCAAGACTACTTCGACAATCCAGTCACAATCTTTGAGCTTGTCCCAGTCATCTTCAAAGTTACCTGGAGTAATTAATTTCAAATCTCTTTGAGAATAAATCACAGAAGGTTTTGACTTTTTGATGGATTCAATTCCTGCCAAAGCAAACTTATTGCGAAAACGAGGATCCTTTTCGGTAAGCCCTGCTTTTTTATCATCATCAGTGAATTTGGGAGGAACAATATCGAGTAGTAAAGAAGGAATTCCCGCTCCAGCTAGATGAGCAGCAATTCCATGACCCATGACACCTGCTCCGAGAACACCCACTTTTTTAATTTGTTTCATAAGATAAACCTCAATTCATTAATCTCCCCCTCTTAGATTAAGAGGAGGAAATCCGCCAAAGGCGGATGGGAGGAGTTAGAAATTATAATCGCTCAATAACACATGCTGCGCCCTGTCCGCCGCCAATGCACATGGTTTCGAGGCCCCATTTTTTATCGTAGGTGAAAAGATCGTTCACCAAAGTAGCCATAATACGGGCACCAGAACATCCTAAAGGATGACCTAAGGCAATCGCGCCTCCATTGGGATTCACTTTTTTACGATCGATTCCCAAATCATTGATGACTGCAAGCGCTTGGGCTGCAAAGGCTTCATTGAGTTCAAAGATATCAATATCACTCACGGTTTTACCTGCGCGCTTTAAAACTTTTTTCACCGCAGGAATAGGACCAATTCCCATAATTGAAGGATCACATCCCGCAACCGCCATTGCATGAATACGAGCGAGAGGTTTTAAGCCTAAGGATTTTGCTTTTTCAGCACTCATGATCACTACAGCGGCAGCTCCATCAGTAAGTGGAGAAGAATTACCTGCGGTGACAGAGCCATCTTTTTTGAACACGGGTTTCAAAGTAGAAAGTTTTTCAAGTGTAGTATCAGGACGGGGACCTTCATCTTTATCTATTACACGACCATCAGGAAGAGTGACAGATACAATTTCGTTTTTGAATTTTCCACTTTCCATAGCCGCAGAAGCTTTTTGATGACTTTCCACTGCGAATTCATCCATTGCTTGACGAGTGATTTTGTATTGGGTGGCAACATTTTCTGCGGTCATCCCCATTCCAATGTAAGCATCAGGCATGGGAGGAGTGCAGAGTTTTGGATTTAAAGAAGGATTGAATCCGCCCATGGGTACATGAGACATGCTTTCAATTCCAGCAGCAACAAAGACATCTCCATCTCCCACCATAATAGCGCGAGTGGCATCCATAATTGTTTGAAGAGAAGAAGCGCAAAAACGGTTTACAGTGACTGCAGCTGCAGAAAGCGGTAAGCCAGCTAAAAAACTGATGTTACGGGCCACGTTCATGCCTTGTTCACCTTCAGGCATGGCACAACCTACGATCACATCTTCAATTTCTTGAGGATCGAGATTTTTTACACGGGCGACTGCATCTTTTACGATGAGTCCACCCAAGTCATCGATTCTCAAATTAATGAAATTACCTTTGTTGGCGCGACCCATTGGGCTGCGTACTGCGCTGACGATCACAGCTTCACGTAATTGTCCCATAAAAAAGACCTCCGAATTAAAAATGAATGACGATTCATTCGAGGCTTTAGCCTCGATAGGAGGGGGCTGTCAAGACGAAATGCCTATTTCGTTTTATATGGATTTCTAGCAAACTGCTCCGGGCGGAAGATGTTCTTCTATATAAGGCATGGGGATCGCATAAAAATGCCTTAAAAAAATATTGCCTTTTTGATCTTCTGTGAGAATGACATCCAGATGATACCACCTTTGGTTTTTATCAAACTTTGCATAAATATGAACCATAAACTCATCCGGATTTAAGCTCGGTCCCTCCATGCCAGAGAAAGGTGCTTTTGTTTTTTCATTTTTTCCAGGAGTTTGTACAGGAACAGAACTGCGTATGTTCATTCTTTTCATCGACCAAGGAATAATATGAGCATGTTTGATTTCGATCACTAGTCCGTCTTGTGCCTGGAGCTTAAGAAGTTCATTGACGAAACGTTTATCTTTTTCATAGCAGGCGATATTCTTTAAACAATTGAGCGTTTTGTTTTCAAAAGCGGGAGATTTATCAAAATCACTCATTTGGAGTTTAGAATCAAGAGTTTGCATGAGAAGCATTTTAACGCTTTCTTCCGCAAATTTTACTCGAGCAATATCTTGTTTGCTTTGAGGAGGGTGTGGATTAGAAGCTGGAGCTTGTGGTGGAGCAGGGCTTGCAGCTTCTGCGGGTAAAATGAGTTGAAACTTGGTACTTGCTAATACGATTAAACACAGAAAACAAAAACCTGTTATAAGCTTTTTCATCGCAAACTCCTTTTAAGATATTTTATCTCTAACTGATTGGAGATGGAATGGTTTTATTTTTTTGTTTGTTTCGAGCAGGTATGAAGATATGCGGTAAAAGACACACTTTATGAAAATTTTAGACCAATATACCCATTTTCTTTATAAGACCCGATGGTTTTTAGCGCTTGTATTTACAGCTTTATTTGTCTGTTGTGTGTTCGTGAGTTCGCACTTGAAGTTGAAAAGCGACTTTAAAGAACTGCTTCCTGAAAATTTCCAAAGTGTGAAAGATTTAGATCGTATTATTAAGCGTGCTCCCAGTACGGGGGGCTTAATTGTAGCAATAGAATCAGATGATCCTCAAAGTTCTATTCGTTTTGCCAATGCATTGATTGAAAAACTAAAAGCCTACCCTCCTGAGTATATTTCTTCGATCGATTACAATGCCAAAGAAGTTAAAAAGTTTTTTGAAGATCGAAAATATATCTATATGGATTTGGAAGATTTGCAAGAATTGCACGATAGATTAGATCGGCGCATCAAGCGTGAAAAGATAAAAACTTCAGGATTATTTGTCAGTTTCGAAACCAGTGAAGAGGAAAAAGAAGCGTTTTCTACCGACGATATTGAAGAAAAATACAAAAAGAAAACTGCCAATTATAGTGAATATATCGATGGCTACTTTTTTGCTGAAAAAGGTCGTTTGATGGCGATCATCATTAAACCTCCTGGAGCTTCTACTGGAATAGAATTTTCCAGAAAGTTGATTGGAAAAGTGGAAGCCACAATTCAAGAATTAAATCCCCAGAGTTTTAATCCTTCAATGAAGGTAGGGCTTACCGGAAAATATAAGCGTGTGCTGTATGAATATCAGACCTTAATAGATGACATTATTTCAACAGCATTGCTTTGTGTGTTTTTAATTAGCGTATCTGTTTTAATTTATTATCGACGTTTTAGAATGGTGTGGCTTATGGCCTGGGCTGTTTTTAATGGTTGTGCCTGGACCTTTGCGCTCACCGATTGGCACATTGGATATTTGAATACCCAAACAGCTTTCTTGGGATCTGTGATTGTGGGAAATGGTATTAATCATGGATTGATTCTGATGGCCCGCTATCTTGAAGAAAGAAAAGCAGGAAAGAGTGTTTATGATTCACTCCAAATTTCCATTTCAGCTACCTTTGCAGGTACTTTAGCATCGAGTTGTACTACTAGTATTGCTTTTGCTGTCTTGATGTTTACCAATATTAAGGGATTTTCCCAGTTTGGATTTATTGGTGGATTGGGAATGTTTTTGTGTTGGGTAGCAGCATACACAGTGCTTCCTGTTTTTCTGGCGATTAGTGAACAAATTTGGCCGATTGTGAGGGAAAATAAAATAGCTAAAGAACAGTTTTCAATCATGAAAATTTTTTCAATAGCGCTTCCACGTTATGCAAAAACAATCAGTGTTACGGGAATTATACTGACTTTACTTTCGATTCCGGTGCTTATCTATTATGTGCCTCGTTCTCTCGAATATGATTTCAGTAAACTCCGGGTTCAGAATTCCAAAAAAGAAATGAAGGAAGAAGTTGCACTGAATGATCGTATTCGAACCATTTTTGGAGGTTCAACCACGCCTTCTGTTTTATTAGTAGATAATCCCAATCAAGTAGGACCTTTATGTGAGGAAATAAATCGTAAAAATAAATTGGATCCACCAGAAAAGCAGATGGTCGAGAGCTGTAAGTCATTGGCTTACTATGTTCCAGATGATCAAGACTTGAAAATTGAATGGCTCACTAAAATCAGAAAATTGCTCGAAGATAATTCTCTAAATTTCTTAAATGAAAGTCAAAAAAAAGAAATGGAGGAGTTTAAATCCCAGTTTGTAAGTCAAAAAGTAGCCTTAAAAGATGTTCCTGAGGAAGTAGTCCGGAATTTTCGGGAGAAGAATGGAGATTTAGGTAAAATTGTTTATGTTTATCCTTCCAATGGAGAGCAAAACAACCTGATGGATGGAAGAAATCTGATCCATTTTGCTGAAATTATTCGCACGAATGTCTTACCTGATGGGACTGTTGTGACAGCGTCCGGAGATTCTGTCATTTTTTCAGATTTGCTTTCAGCGGTGATTCATGATGGTCCAAAAGCAACGATTCTTGCATTCATTGCTGTTTGTTTGGTGGTCATTTTGATTTTCAGAGAATGGAGAGGCGCCATTATCATATTGAGCACTCTCAGTATTGGAGTTTTATGGATGGGTGCCCTGATGCCATTGTTTCATATTAAGATTAACTTCTTCAATTTTATAGCGATCCCGACCACCTTTGGAATTGGGGTTGATTATGGGGTAAATATTTACCAGCGTTATAAGTTAGAAGGCGCAGGTTCTCTTCCTAAAGTGCTTCGCACCACGGGTGGAGCGGTGCTACTGTGCTCGATTACAACTATTATTGGTTATGCCACACTCATTATTGCTAAAAATCAGGCTCTTGTTTCCTTTGGATGGATAGGAATTTTGGGAGAAATCACCTGTTTGGCTGCAGCTCTTGTATTTGTCCCCTCTCTCTTGATTCGTCATGAGAAGAAAGAAGGGATCATTCAAAGGCTTTATGATGATCCGATTTAGCTAGCTTATTTTACCTGGACTAATTCTACTTCAAAAATCAAATCGGCGTTGGGTGGGATTGCAGCTCCGGCTCCTCGTGTTCCGTAACCTAATTTTGCAGGGATATAGAGCGTTCTTTTGCCGCCTTCTTTCATGCCTGCGACTCCTTCATCCCAACCTGGAATAACTTGTTTAGCTCCTAAAAGAAATTTGAAGGGTTCATTGCGGTCGAAAGAAGAATCAAACTTTTTACCTTTGTTCCCCTGATTGTCTAGCCAGCCAGTATAATTGACGATCACCCATTTTTGTGGAATCGCCTCTTTTCCTAAGCCGATTACATCTTCTTTGTATTTTAGTCCGCTAGGGGTGCTAGTAATTTTGGCACGACTCACAGCAAAACTTGACCCTGAGAAAGCAAGAATGACAATCAATGAGAGTAAAACTTTTTTCATATAACAGTCTCCATGTTAATTTCCTCTGGACATCCAGAGCTTCCCGAAGGATGAACCTTTATATCAGGAGATTAAAAATGTTCAAAAAAATATTTTGGGTCTTTTTTCTTATTTTTCTGTTTGTAGGGGAAATACAGGCTGTGGAAGTGAAAAGTTTTCAAATGGATCCAAATTACCTCTTTACGGATGAAGATCTTGGAGTTAAATTTACTGCAACTGTTCTTTCCCAAGGTTCTGAAATTCCAGAAAGTATTACTTTAGTTGAGGTAAACGAAGAAAAGGGTTTTGTGAAATATCGCTGGCCCTTAAATGATCAGGGAAGACAGGGTGATTTAAAAGCAGGTGATGGGGTTTACAGTCGAGAAATTCAATTTAAAGAAAAAAGACCCACACAACTTGTGTTTTATGTGCTTGAGGAAACCGAAGCTCAGAAGGGTGCGGCTTTAAAGGGAGAGAGTCTTCCAGCAGTTTTATCAAATCAACGGGCAGTATTAGAAATTCGTGCTCATCCAACTTTCGTTGAAATATTGAAAGATGTGTGGAGAAAAATAAAAGAAAAGTTTTAATCAGGAGGGAAATATGAAACAAAAAATAACTTATTTTTTTCTATCTGTGTTTTGGGTTTTTGGAATGCTTCATTCTGCCCAAGCTTTAGAAGAAAAAAATTTAAGCGAAAATAATAGCACCGTAACGACCAGTGGTGAAACTAAAAAGAGTGAAGTTCAGTCGAAACTCGATCAAAAAGTGGCTGAAGCAGATAAAAAAGCTGAGGCGAATGGTTCTAAAATCAAATGTCATCTCACTTACACTCTGAAGAGTTGGTCCGCTTTTTACAAATCTGGAAAAGGCGAAGGTACCGTCACTTGCGATAATGGCGAAACTGCCAATGTGCTGATTCGAGCTCATGGGGGTGGAGTGACCTTTGGAAAAACCAATATTACGGATGGGAAAGGAACTTTTTCTAAAGTGGGAAGCCTGAATGATCTTTATGGAAGTTATGCTTCTTCAGAAGCCCACGGGGGTATTGTGAAATCAGGTGATGTGAGAGCGATGACGAAGGGCTCGGTTTCTTTGGCAGTTCATGGCACTGGCAGTGGAGTCGATATGGGAATTGCCTTCGGTGCATTTAAGATTACACCGATGTAAAAAAAATATTTGCTGTTTTGAGGGGCGATATGTTTTGCATATCGCCCCTATTTTTTTTTTGTTAACTGGAAAATTTCTCAATCCACGCCAAGGCCGCTTTGATCCCATCGACCGCGGCGCTAGTGATACCTCCCGCATAACCTGGACCTTCACCACAGGGAAATAATCCTTGAGTGCTAATGCTTTCATAAGTTTCGGGATTTCGGGTGATACGAACAGGGGAGGAAGTTCTCGATTCAACTGCATGTAAAATAGCATCAGTGTGGGCAAAACCTTTTCGCTTGGAATCGAACTCTAAAAAACCTTCGGAGAGGTGTTTATAAATCCAATCCGGTAAAAGTTTGGAGAGATCGGCTGATACAATTCCAGAAGGGCAACTCGATTTTGTTATAATTTTTCCTTCTTTACCCGCCAAAAAATCTTCCAAACGTTGAGCGGGAACTCTTCGAGCTTCTCCCTTTTCGGCACTTGCTTGATAAACTTTTCTTTCAATGTTTCGCTGGAAGTGCATGAGTTTGAAAGGATCTTTTCCTTCGACTCGATCTTTAGACACGCTGCACACAATCGCCGCATTGGCCCAGGGAGAATTACGGTGATAGTTACTCATGCCATTCACCACAATGGTTTCAGGATCGGTGGTGGAAGAAATAACATAGCCGCCCGGACACATGCAAAAACTGTAAACGCCGATTTGTTCTTTTTCCCAAAAAGTTTGAAGTTTATACTGAGCTGTTTCTAAATCAGGAAGATCGCAGGTTTTTCCGTATTGCCATTCATTAATATATTTTTGAGGATGTTCGATACGCAAACCTAAAGCAAAATCCTTTGCTTCAAAATTTACACCTTGTTCTTGAAGTGTATTAAAAAAAGATCCGGCACTATGACCGCAGGCGAGAATAAGCCCTGTTCCCTGAATTTTTTGGGTGAGGTGTGAGGTGTGAGGTGTGAGGTGTACTCCTTGAACTTGTTTGTTAAAAAGATCGAGAGATTCGACTCGAGTGGAAAAACGAAGATCCGCACCTCGTGTGATTAAATCATCCGACATTTTTCGAATGACATCTCGAATCAAATTGCTTCCTACATGCGGATTGTAAACATAAGTAATTTCAGAAGGTGCGCCGTATGATACAAAAGTTTGCATCACATGTTGAATAAGGGGAGATTTGATGCGCGTGATCAGTTTGCCATCACTAAAAGTTCCAGCACCTCCTTCTCCATTACAAACATTGCTGTCTTCATCTAAAATTCCATGTCGCCAGTATTTGCTGATTTTGAGCATGCGTTCGTGTGTTCTTTCACCGCGTTCAAATAGAATGGGTTTGATTCCATGAGCCAAAAAGGTGTGAGCAGCAAAAAGGCCTGCGGGTCCGGCACCGATGATGAGGGGAGGCGGACCTTTCCAATTTATTTTTGGAAAGTGAGTGATTGATTCTTCCACTTTTTCACCTTCCAAATAAACTTCGAGGGAAAAAACCCAAATGAGTTTTTTCTGACTTCGTGCATCGAGACTGCGCTTTTTGACACGAATGTTTTGAATTTTGTTTTCTGGAATGCCTAAATGCTTTGAGACCAACTGCTTAAGATTTGGATCTTTTTGATAGGGAACTCGAAGTTCTTGTATGAGTTTCATATTTGCTCCTGGCCACGATTTAGGTGGCAAGTGTCCTTCGACAGGCTTCAGCCAGAGGACTGATCCGTCCTTTGGCGGACAGGATGAACGGTTTTTTCAATTTGTTTACCGTTCGTGCTGAGCTTGTCGAAGCATAAATTATACTATCCCATTGACTTCAAGAAGGCGATTCTTTATTTCGATTGGTTTCTTATGGAGTCACTGGTCAGCATTCCTTCCGTGATCGCAAGATTCGCCGTAAGGAACAGTATTTTTGTAAAAAATTGAAAGATTTGATTTGCTCCAATATTGATATGTTCGGCTCAGATTGTGCTCACTCTAGGAATGCTGACCAGTGACCTTATGGATATGAATGAAGATGAAATTAAAAAAATAGGCCAAGAAGAAGACGAGCGTTGGCAAAAAGCCTATTCTGCCATCCTCAAGGAAATCAAGCGTACTCGCTCGGATTACGCCCAGGATCGTCAATTGGCTCAAGAGCTCACCGCACAATTAGTAGCAGCCACGCGTGAAGATGATGTGATGGATGTGGCTAACCGTGAGATGGTGGCCCATGGTTTGGTAAATTTGCGCAAAGATAAAACCGATGATTTGGAATCTTTGATGGATCAGCCCTATTTTGCTCGTGTGGTCACAGAAGAGAATGGAAAGCAGATTGAATTTAAATTGAGTACTGCCAGTTTTCCTGCAGAAAGAATTATTGATTGGCGAAAAGCACCTATTAGCAAACTTTATTATGACTATAAAGAAGGGGATGATTTTGCTGAGGAAATTCAAGGTCGTGAACGAGAAGGGATTATCAAGCTGCGTAGAGCCTATCAGGGAGAAAAAAATAATCTTCATCGTATCGAAACTCCTCAAGGAGTTTTAGTTCACGATAAAGAAGGCTGGAGTTTTCACGAAAAAGGTAAACAGTTTTCCCGCACCGAAGATCATGATGGGCATTTACCACCTATATTATCACTCATTACTGCCGATCAGTTTGCTTTAATTACGTCACACCCTGAAAAACCCATGGTGATTCAAGGGATCGCGGGAAGTGGAAAAACAACCGTTGCCTTGCATCGTCTTGCCTGGTTGCTTCATGCGGATAATAGTGATGCAAAGCCCAATAAGTGTTTGGTGGTGATGTATAATCGTTCGCTCAAAGCTTATGTTGAAACGACTTTACCTGAGTTGAAAATTGAAGGGGTCGCGATTCAAACTTATACGCAATGGGTGAACGATGTTTTGAATGATATCGTGGGTGCACGGCCGAGAGCACCCCTGGAAAAAAGCAGAGATTTGGAGATTTTTAAATCATCAGGTTTTTGTCTTCAGCTGCTTTATGATTATGTTTTAAAAAATCCACATGATGGAAAACGAAAGTTTGAGGATGAGCTTTTTGCTTTCTATGAAAGTTTGATGTCTCAAGATCTGCTTTGGAGAAAATGGGCGAATCTTAAAGATCAAATAAAATCGCAGTTAGAAAAAAGGGTGTTAGATCTTCAGGATGATTCACTGTTGCTACATTTGATATATGCAGAATACGGATTTTATCCTACCAAATCTCCCAAAATTCTTTCTTTGCTCGATCATTTGGTGATCGATGAAGCCCAAGATTTTGGTATTGTTGAAATTCGCGCTTTGCTTAATGCGCTCGATCAAAATCGAACCGTCACTATCGTGGGAGATATGGGTCAACGAATTATTGCAGGTCGCGATGCCTGGAGTTGGGAAGAGCTTTTGAAGGAGTCTGGTTTTTCTGAAACGGTTCCTGTGGCGCTTACAGTATCTTTTAGGACGACTCGAGAAATTATGGAATTAGCGAGCCATGTTCGAGGAGAAAAGTTTGCAGAAAGTGAAATGAAAACTTTACGTCGGGGTCCTTCTCCTGATTTTATTCAGGTAAAAGAATCCACAGTGTATGTACTTCAGATTGGTGAATGGATTCAAGCCCGCTTGAAAGATAGCCCTAAAGCGATTTCTGCCGTGATTTGTCGTTGGCCAAAACAGGCAGCACAGCTAGTGGAAGAGTTGAGAAAATTAGGCTTGAATTCTGTGCGCTTGGGTCATCGCGATCAGTTTGATTTTTCACCGGGGATCACTGTGACTAATGTACACCAGGTGAAAGGTTTGGAATTTAGAAATGTATTGATTGTAGAGCCTTCCGAAGAAAATTATTCCTCAAAAAATCCTGAAGAAAGAAATCTTCTGTATGTGGGAGTGAGTCGGGCAGAATTGCGATTAGATTTTATGGGAATGAGAAGACCTTCTGCTTTGTTGCCTAAGCTTTCGGATGTTTAGATACGAAAATAGAGTCGGCTAAATAAAATCGGTAATGTAAATGTTTTCCTTCGCTAATTCCGATTCGCGGACTTTTTTGAATCACGATTTTTTTACTTTTTCCAAAATAATCCCTAGGTAATAAGCGAATTTCACTGGTTATTAAATTGCGAGTATTTTGATTGGCATGAATTCCCATGGCAATCACGAGTTTTCCAGGGCCATTGCACAAATCTTTGAGTAAAAATTGTCTTTTTGATTTTTTTTCTCTCCTCTTTTTCATCCATTCAATTCCAGCAATGGGTTCCAGTGCGCGAATCAAAACTGCTTCGCCTTTTCCCTCGGGGGCTGTCACCACATTGAAGCAGTGATACATTCCGTAAATAAAATAGATGTAGGCATGCCCAGGAGGCCCAAACATGGGTGCATTACGTGGGGTCATCCCGCGAGAAGCATGACAGGCGGGGTCATGTTGCAAATAAGCTTCGGTTTCTACAATTTTTCCAATGGTGAGTCCCTGAGGGCTGTAGTGTGCCAAGTAAGTGCCAATAAGTTTTTGCGCCATTTGTAGAGTGGTGTTTTTGAAAAAACTCTTTGATAAAGCAGGTGTTTGACTCATGTAATTTTTTTTCAGCTTAGATCAATTTGATCACGAAATAAAATATATAGCGCAAAAACAAGAAAATCATTTCTTCGTGATGGCAATTTCAATACAATAGTTTTTTCAAGACTAATTTGAGGATGTAATTTGATCAAGAAAGTATTCTGATGATGACTCAGATCTATAGCGTTGCCTTGCTGCTTTCTGTGTTTTTGGTTTTGCTGCAATTTTCAGCTCCGTGGATTCGAAAATTTCCCGGAGTTCCCGAATATTACACGACTTCATTTACAGGTGGTTTTGCGGTTTCTTATGTTTTTTTGCACCTCCTGCCAGGTCTGGCAGAAAACAGGGATACCCTCGGACAAATTTTAGCAGAGCATTATGTGATGACGCCCTTAAAAGATCTGGTTGTCTATTTTGTGGGCTTGCTTGGTTTTTTGTTATTTTTTGCTTTAGGCAGAATCGCAGATCAAAAAGCAAAATTATCACCTTCTGCAGGTTCCTGGAGATTTTATCTTCAGCTGATAGGCATTGCGTTGAGTAACGGGATTATTACTTATACAATGCCGCTTCGAGTGTATGTTGGGCATGGTTTTGCAATTTTATTTTCTGTCGCGATAGGTTTGCATTTTGTCATTCAGGATCAATCATTAGAGAGAACCGATCGAACGAAGTTTAAATATTTTGGGCGTTTTATTTTAATTTTGGCATTAGCCCTTGGTTTTTTATTGTCTATATTGAATCAGCCTAACAATGTATTTGTGGTTGCTTTGCTGGATGCTTTTCTGGCGGGTTCTATTTTGATGAATGTATTCCGGAATGAAATTCCAAGCGGAGAGCATTCGAGCTTTAGCTGGTTTGTCACAGGCTGCGTGGTAGGTTCTGGTTTCTTGTTTGTGCTTACTTATCTTGAAAAAGGTTTTTGAGTAAAAATTTCAAAAAAGGAAATAATGATGAAAATCATCCTTAAGTTATTAGTACTTTCTTTTTGTTTTATGGTGACGCCATTGTTTGCTTCAGAAAATGCTGACACCATTTTTTTTGGCGGCGATATTTTGACTATGAATGAGTCTCAAGCTCAAGTGGAAGCATTGGCGCTGAAAGATGGAAAAATTCTCGCTTTGGGGAACAAAGAAGAGATTCTCAAATTAAAAGGCACGAAGACTCAAGAAATCGATTTGCAGGGAAAAACACTCCTTCCAGGCTTTATTGATCCACATAGCCACTTCATTAATGCTGTTGAAATGGCTAATTGGGTAAATATATCGGCACCTCCAGTAGGGACTGCCAATAGTATTGCTGATATTCTGGTTCTTCTCGATCAATATAAGAAAACTAAAAATCCAAAGCCGAATGATTGGGTGGTGGGTTATGGTTATGATGGCACCACTCTTTCCGACAATCGCGAGTTAACTCGTGATGATTTGGACAAAGTTTTTCCCAATAACCCTGTCGTTTTGATTCATGTTTCTTTACATGGGGCTGTGTTGAATTCGGCAGCTTTTAATGCCGTGGGAATTGATGCAAAAACTCCTACACCTCCCGGTGGAGTTATTTTACGTAAGCCAGGTACGGGTGAGCCCGCAGGTTTGTTAATGGAACAAGCTTTTCTTCCTGTTTATTTAAAACTTCCAAAGCCTTCAGAATCTCAAATGTTGGCAGGTTTAAAAACGGCTCAAGAGATTTATGCGAGTCATGGATATACAACAGCAGTGGATGCCCCTTTAGAAGGGTCTTCGATTGCGCTTTATCAAAAAGGAGCAGATCAAAAACTTTTCTATATTGATCTTATTGGTTTTGCGCGTTGGCTCGAATTTCCGGACATGATTAAAAAGGGATTTAAAACAACTTTAGATTACAAAAATCATTATCGTTGGCCGGCAGGTGTAAAAATTGTGGGGGATGGTTCGCCTCAAGGCAAAACCGCTTTTTTTACCAAGCCTTATTTGACAGGCGGACCCAGTGGAGAAAAAAGCTGGATGGGAGAACCCAACATTACGCAAGATGATTTGAATAAACTGATAAAGCTGGCTTATGACAATCAGGTTCAAGTGGAATTTCATGCCAACGGTGATGCAGCGATTGATATGCTGCTCAAGGCACATCAATTGGCAGGAGCTCCGACAGATCGCAGAACGACAGGCATCCACTCTCAGTTTATTCGGCCTGATCAGCTCGATCAATATGTGAAATTGGGGATTATTCCTTCATTTTTTACTAATCACGCTTTCTTTTGGGGTGATGTGCATGTGAAAAATTTAGGAAAAGATCGCGCCTACTTTTTAAGTCCGATGAAAACAGCAAAAGCGAAAGGTTTGCACATGACCAATCATACGGATGCTGCGGTGACCCCCGCATATCCTTTATTTACAGTATGGAGCGCGGTCAATCGTGTTTCGCGTTCAGGTCAGGTAATTGGCCCCAATGAAAGAATTTCTCCGATGGAGGCACTCAAAGCTATTACACTCGATGCGGCTTACCAATATTTTGAAGAGAATAGAAAAGGTTCTCTTGAAACTGGCAAATTGGCAGATTTAGTAATTCTCGATTCAAATCCAGCCAAAATTGATCCGATGAAAATAAAAGATATTAAAGTAATCGAAACAATTAAAGAAGGAGTGACGGTTTATAAACGACCGTGAGGCTTCAGTGAAACATGGTTTCTGGTGCCTATTAAAATAAATACTGAACAAAATGTGTCATGGTATATTCAATGTCAGCTTCAATTTGTTTTTTATTTTTTCCTAGAGTTTTTCCTAAATCAATAATTTCAATTCTGAGTTCTTTTCTTTTTTCAGGATTGAGTTTGTACTCAAGGACAATTCTTTTATAAAAATATTCAGCCCATGTTTTTTTGTTTTCAAAATAGGCTTCTGCTGGAGGTTTTTGTGGGTTGGTCCAAAATAAACTGATTCGTTTCCATAAACGTTCATTGGAGTCACTTTGAATAGGTAGTTCAAAAATATCTCTTAAAAGAAAATACTCAATTCCATTTCCATTGTTTCTTGGTTTTTTGATTTTATCTGAAATCCAGCCACTCATATAGGGTGGAAGGCGACGGTACTCCCCATTTTCATAACATTCTACAGAGTAATACATAGAACTTTTTACAGGTTTGATGATGATGAGATAGGTTTGGTCACGAAGGATGTAGGATTTTCTATCTAGATCTAAATTTTTTTGTTCTTCGACTGTCATGTTGGAAAGAATATTTTTTTTAAATTCATCTGGATTTGAAGTTAAAAAGGGTTTTTCTAGCATTGCCCGACGGCGACATAATTCAAGAATACCTTGATGAGGTAGAATAAAAGGTTTTCGGTCGTGTGGTTGATAATAAACTTCTTTTCCCGAAAGGCTTGGATTTTTGCAAGTTTCAGAAGAGAGGATAGAGTTTGAGTTAAAAATTAAAACAAGTCTTTCCATTTCACTAAAGCTAATCGCGGAATTTCCAGGTGAATTTAAGGAAGTGACTTGTTGATACCAATCTAAGATTTGTTGATTGAGGTTATCGCAAATAGGGTTTGTCATTAGATTCTCCCAAAACCCCTTCAGATTGTGATAATTTTTTATCGGGTAAAAACTTGATAAGTTGTGTGCTGCTGATTTTATCATTAAAATTTGTGTGTGTGAATGTTATTTTTATATAAATATATACACATTATTATGTAAATAATAAAATAAAAGTTATATTTTATAAGAAACTTTTTAAAAACTTGTCCGATATTATTCTTCACTGGATGGTTACAAAACCATTTTAAAAAAAAACTTTGGAGAAGAATATGGGACGAGTACCAAAGCCTGTTTTAGGTGGATATCAATTAAAATTAGCTAATGATGTATTCACATCAAGCTCACCAAGTTTGCAAAAGCCCCAAGCTCCTCGATTTATGGGGGATTTGTATACTGCTCAAGATTTCTCTCAAGAAAGAGCGAGAAAAGAATCTTCTGCCCCCGGTTTTTTTAGAGATCCTATTATTGCAAAAGACTTTACAAGCCGTATGGGGTTGTTGGCTCCGCTTGATGATTTTAAAATTAATTCAGATTGGGGCGAAAGTTTCCCCATTATAAATAAGTTTAAAGCAGATAATCCTATTATTCATATTCATTTAAATAATGAATCACGTATTCGAAATGCAGATATTATCGAAGCTGCGGCAGATGTGATTTGGAGAATCAAAGAAAAAGTAGAGTCTTATCCGGATCCAAAGGATTCTAAGAAAAGAGCAAAATTAATTTATCAATGTATGACCGAAGTGGTTTCTGCAAAGGGAAATAAAATTCGTTTTACAATTGATGATTATGAATTCAGAGAAGATTTATTATCAGATAGTTTGGTCGATGGTGTTTTGGATTGTGATACTTCAACATACACAGCTGTGGCTGTCGCACATGAACTGGGTTGGAATTTTTTAAGACCCGCAGATGCGCCAGGTCATAAAATGTCTGCGATTATTGATCCAAAGCATAAAAATAAAGTGCTTGATTACATCGATTACGGTCAAGAATATAAGGCAAAAGATTATACAGAAGGTGAATGGTTTGACAGAAAACTTACTCGATATTCCCTTAAAACAACCACCTATTTAAAACCTCTCAGCAACCGAGAACTCAATGGGCATGCTCTTGCTTTAGTCGCAGGAGTCATTATGTATGATGAAAGTAAAAATTTAAAAACACGTCTAGCTGAAGCAGAAACCTTATTAACTCAAGCCCTCAAAGATTCTCCTAAATCTCTTTACGTGGTTCGCATGAACGTTACGGTACAGCGTTATTATGCCTATGCGCTGTCTATGGAAAAAACCAATAAAGATCCAGAAGAAGTTAAAAAAATTAATGAGGAATTATATGCGCGATTAAGAAAGGCAAAATTACTTTTGGAAGAGGTCGCTAAAAAGGATGCAACCGATGAAAAAGCTTACATCGAGTTAGCAAAAACCTGTTTGTATTTAAAAGAACCTGAGCTTGCTATTCAATATTTCGAAAAAACCTATTCATTAACTAGAGATGTTAAATATCTTTTTGAAATTGGAAAAATTCTACATGCTCAAGGTAAACCAGATGAAATCAAATCTCTGATGGGTCGAATGCTGAATGATGTGGGTAATTTTATGACTTGGGTGATGGTGGGAGATCTCTATGTCTTCATGAATGATCATGAAAACGCTTTTCAAGCTTATTCCAAATCACTGGAAATGGGGCGTGAGCTGAAAGAGTTTTCTCCTGATTTTGGAATTCCAATTTCTCAAATTCTCGTAAAGATGGCAGGGGTGAGATATAAAATCAAAAAAGATTTCAAGGGTACGATTGCTCTGTATGAACAAGCTTTAAATGAAAAAGATTTGAATATAGCTAAAACTCCAAATGAAGCCAGAATCAATCGGGTTATTAAAGCAAATATTTATTATCAAATTTCTACAATCTACATTTTTATTGCTGAAAGTGATGATAAAAAGAAAGTTATCTCAGGACTGCGAGGTGCCCTTGCGGCCATGGAAAGAGCTGCAGAGCTTCATCCGGATCATCCGCAATATAGTCGGCACATTGAATATTTAAAAGCTCGATTGGGAAGATTTAGGTCATGGTTAGCAGATCATAATAGTGTCACTGCAGAGTTAAGAGGAAGCCTTGGAGCCTCAGGAGATATTTTAGGATCCAGGAATGACATTCGTGCCGCACTTTATTTGCAGGCACGTTTACCTGGTTTTACTCTTTTTGATGGAAAATGGAGTTTGAGTGGAGGTGTCACTCTTGCAGATCTTCTGTCAACCGATTTTAAAAATATCGATAACGTATTTTTACCCGGCTTTAATTTAAGCGCGAGGTGGCACATTGTAAGTTTGGATGCGGGCATTCATGCTGCATTTTCTACACAAAGTCAGATTCCTTTCGCGGATCCAGTCTTGTCTGCTGCTTTAAATATTATGTTTGCGGCGAATGGAAAGGCCGGCCTCAATTTGCAAAGCTTGATTGATCTTAGAGATCCTGCTCGCTTGAGCTATTTTGGCTTAGGTCTCAATTTTTCCTTAGGACGTTTTGAAGAAAATTATAGATAAATTTAGAGGTTATTATGTCAAATGAAGTAAAGCCCAGGGATCCCAAATATCTTCCAGAAAATAAAGTGGAAGAGCCATATGCTTCTGATGCATGGGGGGGAAGTAATTTAGATAAGATTTATGCAGATAAGAAAAAAAATGCTGATCAACGGCCCATCATCGAAAAAAAAGAGAGCTTTAAAAAAATAGATTTTATCCAAAGAATTGAGAAGAGAGTGACTCTTGTTCCTTCTTTTTATATCAACATTCCCAGTAATGGTTCTCCTAATGCTTTTGGTTTGGGTGCAGATTTAAAACTTTTACCCTTGAGTATTGCTTTTGGTGGAGATGCAGGTCTCAATACCGAAAAACAAATCTGGGGTTTTGGTAGAGGGGGCTTTTTCACTTTAGGATTGACGACAAGACTTTTTGGAAGCTGGATTAAAGTGTCAGGCACGGAGCCAGGAGGAGAGCAGACGTCATTCAAAAATACTTTCATGCTTATGCCCGAAATCAGCTTAGGTTGGCAGTTCAATAGTTTTGCAATCAGTGCCCAAGGTCTTTTAGCTTTTGCATTTTCAGAAATGCCAGGCTTTAGCCCAGGAAAACCTGAGGTGCTAGGTGGGGCAGGTCTTACTATTATGATGGGGCCTTGGCATCCCGTAGGTTTTTCATCCAATTATTTGGTTAATTTTATGCCGAATAGTTCCTTAGGTAATCTAGCCGCAACGGGTTTGGCTCTTGGTTCAACCCGCTAACTTTATTCTGGCGGCAAGCCGTGATCGGGCTTGTAAATCATAAGAAATAGGATAGTAATTTAGTTTCTAGTTTTTGCTCCCATCGTCTAGAGGCCTAGGACGGTGCCGGCTTTACAAGGGGAAAGGAATTTCCCCTCGCTTTTCAAGCGGAGCTCGAAAAGCTTCACCCCATTCTGGCGGCAAGCCGTGATCGGGCTTGTAAATCATAAGAAATAGGATAGTAAT
>CAYYEM010000009.1:0-2240 GCA_964470915.1 uncultured Pseudomonadota bacterium | reverse complement strand
ATTCTGGCGGCAAGCCGTGATCGGGCTTGTAAATCATAAGAAATAGGATAGTAATTTAGTTTCTAGTTTTTGCTCCCATCGTCTAGAGGCCTAGGACGGTGCCCTCTCACGGCATTGACACGGGTTCGAATCCCGTTGGGAGCGCAGCTCCCTTGCGGGATGAGAAGCCGTAGGGTTCGACAATGCAGAAAATATATAGATTTGAGCGAGCGGGTACCCTTTGGGTGCGAGCGAAACACTGCACATTGCACACGCGAGAGCGTGTGAATCCCGTTGGGAGCGCAGCTCCCTTGCGGGATGAGAAGCCGTAGGGTTCGACAATGCAGAAAATATATAGATTTGAGCGAGCGGGTACCCTTTGGGTGCGAGCGAAACACTGCACATTGCACACGCGAGAGCGTGTGAATCCCGTTGGGAGCGCAGAATAATTTTAATTTATACTACTTTTGAAATAATTGCGTAGCTGGGAACTGGGGGAATGTCTCCTGCAATCCAGCCTGGAATATGGCCACCGTGAAGTGCTTCAAGTTTTTCACCTTGCTCGCTTTGAATAGATTGAATTTCAAAATTAAAGCTTGTTTCAGGGGTCATGATTTCGAGTTTATCTCCCACACTCAACTTATTTTTTGGAGTCACAAACAAACTTCCTGGTTTGCTATCTAAAATCATCCCCCCAAACTCTTGGGAGTAAATATTCGTGATGCCTTCTTCATATCGTTGAAGTGAGCTATCTGTTTTTCCCACCAAAAAGCCTGGTGTATACCCGCGATTGTGGATTTTGTTCAGTTCCTTGACAAGTTCTGGATTGAAAGGTTTGCCCGCCATCATATCGTCAATAGCACGACGATAAGTTCGGGTGGTGACCGCTAAGTAATAAACAGATTTAGTACGCCCCTCGATTTTAAAAGAATCAATGCCAGCTTCATACATCTCTTTCAGGTGTTCGATGGCCATCAAATCCCTTGCATTCATGATATAGGTGCCATGTTCATCTTCATCAATACGCATGAATTCTCCGGGCCTGTCTTTTTCTTCTAGGTAAAAATCTGCCAACAGATCCAGACGATTGCTGCTGCTTTCTTCTTCGAGTTGGGGTTTTGCATAGAGCTTGTAAGGCCAGCGGCAGGCATTGGTGCACAAGCCCTGATTTGCATCACGGTGGCCAAAATAATTTGAAAGTAAGCAACGACCTGAATGAGCAATACAAATGGCTCCATGAACAAAAGCTTCCAGTTCCATTTCAGGGACTTTATTTTTGATTTCCTTGATTTCTGAAATCGAAAGTTCGCGCGAAAGAATAATTCGCTCTACTCCAGCTTTGTACCAAAATTTGACCGCAGCCCAGTTCATTACGTTGGCTTGAACAGAGAGATGAATTGGAATTTCCGGATATTTTTCTTTGACTGCATGAATCAAACCCGGATCTGCCATGATGATGGCATCGGGTTTTGCAAGGACCATTTCATCAATTTTTTTTAGGAAGAGATCAATCTTTTGATTATGTCCAAGAATGTTTGCTGTGAGGTAAAATTTCTTGCCTAGTTGATGAGCATGTTCAGCCCCTTCAAAAATACTTTTATCTCTGAATCCGTTTTCACGCGCACGTAAAGAAAACTGCGGAATACCAGCATAAACAGCGTCGGCTCCATAAGCAAAAGCAAATTTGAGTTTTTCAAGATCGCCCGCAGGCATGAGTAATTCAGGTTTTTTCATAGTTTTATGATCTAGTGGGTTCGAAGGCTGAAATCAATATCGAAAAAAATCCAAAAATTGGAGGCATTTATCAATGAAGATAGTAATAAAAACAGAAGATAGAGCCTGTAAGTAAAGAAAACCAGGTGAGTATTGTGCCAAAAAAACGACCCAAACTTCGCCCTTTTGTTTTATTTAGCCCATAGGCATGTAAGCTTCTCCCAAGAAGCAAAGAAGCGCCGATGATATTGAGAAGAATAGGGCCGGCATGGTTAACTTCTAAAATAAACATCAAAAGTAAAATGAGGGGAATATATTCGGCAGCGTTAGCATGTAGGCGAATGACCTGAAGCATTTTGGAATGATTACCATCACCCAATTCTATTTTCTCATTGATGCGAACAAAAACCACATAACAAGAGAGAAAAAGGTAGAGAAGAGCATTCAGAGAAGCATAAAGCAAAGTGAAGGGTGTTGTGATCATATAGGGATGATGATCGAATTTAAAAGTAAATGCGAGAAATATATTTACCAAGATCCCGAAGAAC
>CAYYEM010000008.1:23261-58090 GCA_964470915.1 uncultured Pseudomonadota bacterium | reverse complement strand
AAAATCCTTTTTGCCGGCGGTGGCACCGGTGGACATTTATATTCAGGTATTGCCTTAGCTGAAGAGTTTTTAGCCTCCAAACATGGCGATCGCTCTGTGGTGTTTGTGGGAACACCGTCTGGTATGGAAAAGGAAATTGTGCCGAAGAATGGTTATCGTTTGGAACTCATTCCGGTGAAACCATTGAAGGGGCGAGGCTTTGCGGACCGTATCAAGAGCCTTGCGCAAATTCCCGCTTCTTTTGTGAAAGCGCGTGCCTTACTCAAGAAAGAAAAACCTGACTTAGTCTTTGGTATCGGTGGCTATGCTTCGGGCCCAGTCACTTTAATGGCTCACTTCATGGGCATTCCCACGGCCATCATCGATCAAAACTCAGTGCCTGGGATGACCAACCGCATTTTAGGTAAGTTTGTGAATCATGTGTTTGTCTGCTTTGAAAATGCGAAAAGGTTTTTCAAGCCTCAGAAAACTTTCTTAAGTGGTAATCCGGTGAGACGGAGTTTTTTGGATTTACTGAACTCCTCCCTTTTACAAAGGGAGGGTGGGAGGGATTTTGGTTTGGAAAATCCCCCTGCATCCCCCTTTTTCAAAGGGGGAGAATTCACCCTTCTTATCCTCGGTGGGTCGCAAGGTGCTCGATCAATTAATCAGGCAATCGTGGATGCTGCACCTCAATTATCGAATGTGAAAATTATTCATCAAACAGGTAAAGCTGATTATGAGTGGGTTAAAAAATCTTATGAAGAAAAAGGGATTACGGCGGAGGTTTTTGACTTCGTCCATAATATTCATGAGCTTTATGCGAAGGCCGATTTAATTGTTTGTCGGGCGGGGGCAGGTACCATCACCGAAATTGAAATCATGGGAAAAGCAGCGATTTTTGTGCCTTATCCTTTTGCGGCGGATGATCATCAGCGTTTGAATGCGGAAGAAGTGGTGCAACAAGGTGCCGGGAGAATGATTTTGAATTCAGAGCTCAGCCCAGAGAGATTAGCAAGTGAAATCAAAAACTTAATTGATAATCCTGGTCACTTAGAGCGTATTTGTCAAAACGTACAAAAGCTTGCCAAAGCCCAAGCTGCTCAAGAAATTCTCAAAAAAACTGGGATCAACACCTAGTTCTTGCACTTTTTTTGTTGAGAGGATAGGGCCCTTTTCCTCTATAATAGAGTATTACAAGGATCTATGTTCAAAAAATATCATCATATTCATTTTATTGGAATTGGCGGCATCGGAATGAGCGGTATTGCAGAAGTATTGCTTAACTTGGGTTATAAAATTTCAGGCTCTGATCAAAAACGTTCTCCCATTACAACCCGTCTCATTAAAAAAGGTGCAAAGATTTTTTATGGTCACAAGCCCAGTCATATTGAAGGGGCCAATGTGGTGGTGATTTCTTCGGCGGTAAGACCTAGCAACCCGGAATGGATAGCTGCCCAGCAAAAAAATATTCCGGTAATTCCTCGAGCTGAAATGTTGGCAGAGCTAATGCGTTTAAAATACGGTGTTGCGGTTGCGGGTTCACATGGAAAAACCACGACTACTTCTTTGGTGGCCCATATTCTCTACAAAGCAAAGTTAGATCCAACGCTAGTGATTGGTGGTCGTGTAAAGAGCTTTCGTTCCAATGCTAAATTAGGAAAAGGCGAATACTTGGTGGCAGAAGCTGATGAATCAGATGGCTCTTTCATGAAGCTTTCTCCAACGATTGCGATTATCACTAATATTGATCCTGAACACATGGATCATTACCGAGATTTTAACGAGCTGAAACAAACTTTTATAAATTTTGGAAATAAGATTCCCTTTTATGGTGCTGTGGTGGCTTGCGGAGATCATCCCACAGTTCGAGAAATCATTCCTCAAATCAAAAAACGGGTGATCACTTATGGTCTTGAGGATAACTCTGATTTTTATGCGCGATCCATTGTGCAGCAAGGGATGCAGATCAAGTTTGAAGTGTATCGCAAGGGAATGCTTTTGGGAGAAGTGAAACTGAAGTTGGCTGGTTTACATAATGTTTATAATTCTCTGGCGGCCATTGCTGTAGGCATGACACTCGATATTCCTTTTCAAAAAATTGTAGAAGGTTTGCAAACTTTCCAAGGGATTGAACGCCGTATGGAAACTGTTTACCGCGGAAAGAATGTTATGGTGATTGATGATTACGGTCATCATCCTGAAGAAATCAAGGCTACCTTATCTGCGTTACGTTTGGCTTTTCCCAATCAAAGAATTGTGACTTTGTTTCAACCCCATCGTTATACCCGAACGAGAGATTTGTTTGAGGATTTTGTGTCAGCTTTTGGAAATACTGATTTGTTATTTCTTACCGAAGTCTATGCAGCGGGAGAGGATCCTATTGCCGGGGTTAACAGTGAAAGGTTAGCTCAAGCGATGATCGAAAAAACGAAGTTGGAAAGGGTTACTTTTAAGGCAGACAAAGAAGCCTTGGCAGCAGAAGTTGCAAAGCTTATCCAACCCAACGATGTTGTGATCACTCTTGGAGCGGGCGATATCTTTAAGGTAGGTAAAAAACTGGCCCAACAGTTAAGGAAAAGTGAAAAAAATTCGTCTGTACATTGAGTTACCCTCTTTACAGCGCTTGTAAAATCCCTTAAAACTTTAAAACCATGCAATCTGCTCTTTTGGAAAAAGATTTCCCCTTTTCTACTTTTAATCGCCATTCTTCTGTTTGGAAAGCAGAGCTTCGCTCTTTAGTCAAAGGAGAGTGGATGGAAAATGAAGTGCTAGCCCGCTATACTACTGTAAAAGTGGGTGGACCAGCGGATGTACTATTTTTTCCAAGCTCGATTGAAGACTTAATGATTGCCATTCAATTCTGTAAAAAAAACCAAGTACCCTGTTTTATTTTGGGAAATGGAAGTAATCTTTTAATTCGGGATGAAGGAATTCGTGGGCTTGTGATTCGTCTGCATCGTTGTTTGAATACTTTCAAGGTTGAAAAAGAAGAAGTTAATGAAGTTTGGATTCGGGCAGAGGCGGGCTTGGCCACTCCAAAGCTGGTCGAGTATTGTCGCCAGCAAGGTTATTCAGGTATTGAAAGTTTGTATGGTATTCCGGGAACGGTGGGGGGTGCTATTGTGATGAATGCAGGTACCCGTGAAGGCGAAATAGGTGAAGTGGTCGAGGAGTTAGCGGTGTTGGATGCTTCGGGTGAAGTGAAAGTCTACCCCAAAAAGAAATTACATTTTGAGTATCGTGATTTGGATATTCCTCGTTCTGAAATTGTACTGCACGTTTTGCTTAAACTTAAAAAATCAACGTCTGAAGAAGTTTCAAATAAGCTTTCTTTTTTTCAAAAGCGTCGACATGAAACTCAACCACTCGATCAAGCAAATATGGGATCCGTATTCAAAAATCCTCCCAAAAAATTTGCGGCACAAATCATTGAAGAATTAGGTTTAAAAGGGGTGCGGGTGGGGGGCGCTCGTCTTTCAGATAAGCATTCTAACTGGATTGTGAATGAAGGTGGCGCAACTGCGAAAGACATTCTAGCCTTGATCGGATTGATCAAAGATAAAGTCAAAGAAGCCTCAGGGATTAAACTTGAAACCGAAGTGAAAATTGTAGGTGAGAAGTAAAACAGTGTCCAAATTCAAAAATAAAAAAGTAGGTGTTTTGTTAGGTGGCATGTCGAGCGAACGAGAAGTTTCCTTGCGTTCGGGAAAAGCGATTGCCGAAGGTTTAAGAAAAAAAGGCTATGACATTACGGAAATTGATGTCGCTACCGATTTACCCCAAAAAATTAAAGAAGCCGGAATAGAAGTCGCTTTTATTGCCTTGCACGGAAAATACGGTGAAGATGGCTCGGTGCAGGGTTTGCTTGAAATTATGAAAATTCCCTATACGGGTTCAGGAATTTTGGCTTCTTCGGTGGCTATGGATAAGGTTTTAACAAAGCGGATTTTGCAGGAAAGGGGCTTTTTAACCCCTGCTTTTGCTTTTTTTGACGCTCAAAAGGATACTCCCGAGAATTTTTCCTATCATTTTAGTCTTTCTTGCCCAGTGATTGTAAAACCTTCCCGAGAAGGTTCGACCATTGGGATTGTGCGGGTACAAGAGTCTCGTGAGTTAGTTTCAGCCCTCAAAGAAGCTTCAAAATATGATCCACGTGTATTAGTAGAGGAATTTATTAGTGGAAAAGAGGTGACGGTAGGGGTGGTGAATGGAGAAGTGCTCCCCTTGATTGAAGTGGTACCCAAAAGTGGCTTTTATGATTTCCAATCGAAATACACCAAAGGTGCCACAGAATATATTTTACCGGCTCGTCTTCCCGAAAAACTTTCTCGTGAAATCCAGGAAAGCACCCTAGAGATTTATCAGGAATTGGGTTGTGAAGGTTGTGCCCGAGCTGATTTTATAGTCGATCATGAACAAAGATTTTTCTTTTTAGAGATCAATACCATTCCCGGAATGACCGAAACCTCACTTATTCCAAAAGCCGCGGCTCATGCCGGCCTCAATTTTGAAAATTTAGTCGAAAAATTGTTAGATTCTGCTCGACTCAAAGCTTAATGAGGTGTAAAAAGTAATTGTGTTTCTGAAGTAAATTGGGGTCGAATCTAGTCTTAATTTTTTCAAAAAAATAGGCTCTTCATTCATGATGCGAAGAGTAAAAGTATTTAGAAAAAGCAATGTGAAGGTTGCGAACCGAAAACGCCGTTTTAAAATTGCGTTTCGTTCGTTGCTGGCTCTTGTCGTTTTGACGGCTACCTTTTTTGGGCTACGCCAAGTTGGCATGCATTTAGATTCGTTGAGTATTCATAAAATTCAGGTGTCGGGTGTAGAAGCCCCTTTGACGAGTGAAAAAGTGATTCAGTTAACTGGCTTAAAAGTAGGAATGCCCATTTTTGGAGTGAATTTAAGGGAGACCGCCCAAAAGCTGCAACAAAGTCCTTGGATTGATAAAGTCAAAATAGGTCGAAGCTTACCTCATACCCTCTGGATCGAAGTAAGCCCATACCGGCCTAAAATGATTTTGAGTTTAGGGCAGTTTTATTATCTCGATGCAAATGCAAAAATTTTTAAAGAACTAAAAGATAAATCAGATTCTCGTGATTTTCCTTATCTAACTGGCTTGAGCCGAGAGGAAATTGAGCAAGATCCTCCTCGTGCTCGAGAAGTTTTTGCTCAGGCTTTAAAAATTCTAGCTGCTTATGAAGGTTTGGAAGTTTTTCAGGAATTAGGTTTATCTGAAATTCATTATGATAAATTGCAGGGATTTAGTTTTTATCCTGAAAAATCCCAAATGCGCATTAAGGTAGGTTTTGATGATTTTGAAGTTAAATTGTCTCGATTGACACAAGCTTACCGAAAGCTAAAAGAGAGTCATCGTTCTTTTGCTTCGATGGATTTGAATTATGAGGGGAAAGTAATTTTAACAATGTAGGGGCGATTCATGAATCGCCCGTACGAATGTCATGGGAGATGAGGGAATGTCAAAAAAAGGGGAGTTAATTGTAGGGCTGGATATTGGAACCACCAAAGTTGCAGCCATTGTAGGGGAAATCACCGATGATGGCATTGATATCATTGGAATTGGTTCTCACCCTTCCCGTGGATTGCGTAAAGGGGTTGTGATCAATATCGAATCCACCGTGGAATCGATCAAGAAAGCCATTTCGGAAGCTGAGCTGATGGCGGGCTGCGATATTACTTCGGTGTATGCGGGAATTGCGGGTGGGCATATCAAGGGAATCAATAGTCATGGAATTGTTGCCATCAAAGATCGAGAAGTGCGAGAAACTGATGTGCACCGAGTGATCGATGCTGCTCAAGCAGTAGCAATTCCTCTTGATCGAGAACTTATTCATGTCATTCCACAAGAATATATTGTGGATGGTCAGGATGGAATTAAAGAACCGATTGGTATGTCGGGTGTGCGTTTAGAAGCGAAGGTTCATATTGTGACAGCGGCAGTGACAAGTGCTCAAAACATTGTGAAGTGTGCGAATCGTTGTGGTTTGAATGTAAATGACATTATTTTACAACCCTTGGCTTCAGCGGAGTCAGTGTTAACAAATGAAGAAAAGGAATTGGGAGTTGCTTTAGTGGATATTGGAGGGGGGACAACTGATATAGTCATTTTCTCAGAAGGGGCTGTGGCTCATACCTCGGTGCTTACTTTAGGAGGAAATCATGTTACTAACGATGTGGCAGTAGGCTTAAGAACCCCTGCCGCAGAAGCTGAGCGCATCAAGCAAAAGTATGGTTGTGCTCTCGCTTCGATGGTACAAAAAGAAGAGACCATTGAAGTGCCTAGTGTTGGGGGAAGAAAACCTCGGGTCTTATCGCGCCAAATTTTAGCTGAAATTATAGAGCCTCGAGCGGAAGAAATTTTTAACTTGGTACAACAAGAAATTATCAAGTCTGGCCTTGAAGACCGTATTTCATCTGGTATTGTACTCACAGGAGGCTCGGTTATTCTAGAAGGAATGCCTGAGCTAGCAGAACAAGTATTTAATATGCCGGTGCGTCGAGGTGCTCCCCGTGGAATTGGCGGTTTAGTTGATGTAGTGAAAAGCCCCATGTATGCAACCGGTGTAGGTTTAGTCATTTGGGGCTCTAAGAGTCAGGCGAATAGTCGCTTTAAGGTCAGGGAAACCAATATTTATTCCAAAGTAAAAGACCGAATGAAGGAATGGTTTGGAGAAATATTTTAAGGGAGGAAATCATGTTTGAGTTCGAAGAAAACCTGGATCAAAATGCAAAAATTAAAGTGATTGGTGTTGGAGGTGGTGGATCAAATGCCGTTAACACCATGATACGGTCTAAGTTGGATGGGGTAGAGTTTATTGCTGCCAACACCGATATTCAGGCTTTGCGTTCAAGTAACGCCCAAGTGAAAGTTCAAATTGGTCGCGAGTTGACTCGAGGTTTAGGCGCTGGAGCTAATCCTGAAGTGGGACGTAATGCTGCTATGGAAGATCAAACTTTTCTAGCAGAAGTTCTTTCAGGTTCTGACATGGTTTTTATTACAGCAGGTATGGGTGGAGGTACCGGCACAGGGGCCGCTCCGGTGATTGCAAAAGTAGCTAAAGAAATGGGCGCTTTGACGGTAGGTGTTGTGACTAAGCCCTTTGCTTTCGAAGGCAAGAAAAGATCTAAACAGGGTGATTTAGGAATTGAATCACTCAAAGAAAATGTAGACACCCTCATCGTTATTCCCAATGAAAAATTACTACAGGTTGCCGGCAAAGACACTCCTATGGTGGATACTTTTAAGATGGCCGATGAAATATTGCTTCAAGCGGTGAAGGGTATTTCAGATTTAATTACGATTCCGGGACTGATCAATTTGGATTTTGCAGACGTAAAAACCATTATGGGTGAAATGGGTATGGCCCTGATGGGAACAGGAAGTGCGAAGGGTGAAAATCGTGCAATTGAATCGGCTCAAAAAGCTATTTCTTCTCCTCTTCTTGAAAATGTTTCTATCAATGGTGCAACAGGAATTATCATTAATATAACCGGGCCTTCTAACATGACCTTGTTTGAGGTCAACGAAGCTTCTAAGCTGATTCAGCAAGAAGCTCATGAAGAAGCTAATATTATTTTTGGTGCTGTGATTGATGATAAAATGAAAGAAGATATTCGTGTAACAGTGATTGCAACTGGTTTTGCGAAGAGTGCTAAAAAGGGAGTGTATGCTCCTGCAACCACTTTGCCCAAATATAAAAATCCTACTCCTACATATGCAGCCGCTTCAACCCCCAAGCCGACTCCCATGACGGCTGTTGCTGCAGAAAACGTGATCGAAGTGAATCAAAATATGAAAGCAGCTGTTGGGGCAACTTTGCTTTCTTCACAAAACTCCGTACAAGAAGCCTTGTTTGGAACACCTTCCCGCAAAGAGGAAGTGGAATTAAGCGATATCAAGAAACTGGTAGCAGAAATTGGAGTGATTGATGCGGACCAGGATGAGTATGATATTCCCACCTTCTTGCGTAAACAGGCAGATTAGTTTTTTGTCATGCGTGCTGAAAAGTTAAAAGCTAAAAAAGATTCCCAGGCTCGTGGGACTTCTCCCCATTATGCCAAAAGGGCGGAAGTCTTAGGGATTCTTTTTATGGCATTGGCGGTATTTACCGGTCTTGCCTTATTTTCTTTTTCACCTCAGGACCCTTCCCTGAATGCGACTCCGCTCGTTCATTCGATGGTAGAAAATTTAGGAGGAGTGATTGGAGCTTATACAGCTGATCTGTTGATTAGCACTTTTGGGCTTGCTTCGTATTTGGTGGTTTTTGTTTTTTTTGTTTTAGGCCTTTTCTTTTTTAGAGAAAGTCCTCCCGCTCTTAAAGTTACAAAAGTCCTTCTTTTATTTTTCTTTTTAGCGATGGCTTCCATTCTTTGCCAATTGCAATGGAAGACGGTTTCTTTATCTGGTGTTGAAATTACAGCGGGTGGTTTAATTGGGACATTAATAGCTGAACCACTGAGAGCTTACTTGAATCCGGTAGGAGCTTATTTGGTGGTTCTTGCTTTAGGTTTACTGACCTTTGTTTGGGGCACTGGTATCTCCATTGCAAAAATATTCATTTTTTTTAAAAGATTCTTGGTCGCTTGTTTTTTGAAAATTAAATCTACGATGGTGATTTATGCTGCAAGACTCCAAAAGAGTTTTGAAAAATATCAGGAAGCTCGAAAACTTGCACAAGCTGCTAAAGAAAGAGAAGATAAAGTAAAAAAGGCAGAGCCTGTAAAAATTACCATGCCTAAACCTGTCCCAGGAACACTTACATCTCCTGTTCCTGAAAAAGCACTCAAGCTTTTGCCAAAAGAAAAACCTGAGGTTGAAAAAGAAGAAAAGCCTCTTGAAATTCCAAAAAATGATTTGGGTGAACCTAAAGTTTTTGCACGAGCAGATGCTGGGCGAGAAAATAAAAAATTAGAAGATCAACTTTCGTTTGCTCAAATGATGAAAGGGTTTATTTTACCTCATTTAAACTTACTGGATAATCCCGAAATAAACCAAGTCACAGTAGATGAAGAATCTCTTAAGCGTAACTCTAAACTTCTTGAAAGAAAACTTTTAGATTTTGGAGTCGAAGGTCGTGTCACTGAAATTCATCCAGGTCCTGTTATTACCATGTATGAATTTGAGCCTGCGGCAGGAATCAAAGTTTCCAAAATTGTGAATCTTGAAGACGATCTTACACTTGCGATGGGAGGACGTTCAGTTCGCATTGTTTCACATTTGCAGGGTAAGCCGGCTGTAGGAATTGAAATTCCTAATCACACTCGCGAAACAGTTTATTTAAAAGAAATTTTAGCAGATGAAAAATTTCAAAGAGCCGATTCCAAGCTCACTCTTTGTTTAGGAAAAGATATCGAAGGCTTACCTTTTATTAGTGATTTACAGAAAATGCCTCATTTGCTTGTGGCAGGTGCAACTGGAGCGGGTAAATCAGTTTGTTTGAATGCACTGATTCTATCGATGCTATATAAAGCAAACCCTGAAGAGGTACGATTTATTTTTGTTGATCCTAAAATGCTTGAGCTTTCGATTTATCAAGGAATCCCTCATTTGCTATTACCGGTGGTGACCGAACCTAAAAAAGCAGCGATTTCATTGCGCTGGGCAGTGGCTGAAATGGAACGCCGCTACAAGCTTATGTCGGATGCCCAAGTAAGAAACTTGGCAGGTTATAATAAAAAAATTGAGAAGGGTTTACTCAAAGATCAGGTGGTTCCATCACCTGCAGGTAGCGAACTCCCTCCTTTGGCTCACGATCAAAAATTACCTTTCATTGTGATTGTAATCGATGAATTAGCAGATCTGATGATGGTGGCAGGGCGTGAAGTGGAAGAGTATATTACTCGTCTTGCTCAAATGGCTCGAGCTGCAGGGATTCATTTGATTTTAGCCACACAGCGTCCTTCGGTCGATGTTATTACTGGTATTATCAAAGCTAACTTTCCTGCTCGTATTTCATTTAAAGTTTCTTCAGCTCATGATTCTAGAACCATTTTAGATTCGATTGGATCTGAACATTTGTTAGGAAATGGAGATATGTTATTTCTTCCCCCAGGCATCGCAAAAATCATGCGAGTTCATGGTGCATTTGTATCAGATGCTGAAGTTATGCGGGTGGTTGAGCATCTTAAAAAACAAGGCAAACCCATTTATGATGAAAGCATTCTCAATTTTAAAGATACAAAAGAAGAAGTCGCAGGAGATGATATTCCCGATGAACTCTATGATCAAGCAGTTGCGATTGTTACCGAAACCCGCCAAGCCTCTATTTCCATGGTTCAGCGCCGTTTGAGAATCGGATATAACCGTGCCGCCCGCCTTATTGAAAAAATGGAAGCCGCAGGCATTGTGGGTCCTGCTGATGGTGCTAGAGGGAGAGAAGTTTTGGTATCTAATTTTTCAGAAGGATAATTATGAAAATAAAATCGTGTCTTTTCTTTTGCCTTTTGGTCATTTTTTTTTCCTCAAATATTTTTGCTCAAGATAAAAATTTACTGAAACCTTTTCGAGATTCAATGACTGGCATGCAGATTTCCTTTCCAGCTACTTGGAAGGTGAACCCATTAGAAAAAGAGCTCATTGTAGAAGCAGTGAGTCCTCCGTATCCAAAAGGTGGGGGGCAAGATACGGTGAATATCGCTTTTGTAGATGTAGATGAAGATTTAAGCTATGTGAGTGATTCAGAATGGAAAGCTGTTGGAGATGAAATTTATCGAAAAGCATTTCCGGGGTCGATTATTATGAATGCAGAAGTTTTTGTGGTGAATGGAGTAAAAGGTTACGAAGTTTTAGGAAAGAAAAACATTGAAGGTAAAAAGATTATATTAGGACAATTTTATATACCACAAAAGAAAAGGATTTATATTATTACCCTTGCTACTCAAGAACCAAGACTCGATCAAGTCCGTTCTGTATTTAGAAATATTATCCAAACATTTAAAATTTGAAATCAGGCATGAAAAAAATCATTTTAGTTTTGTTTTTTAATTTGTGGTCTTGCGTCGTGTGGTCAGCTTCCACTGAAGAAGTTATCAAACAAGTTCAATCGACTTACGATAAAGCTGCGGATGTGAGCAGCGAGTTTGTGCAAAAGGTAAAAATTAAATCACTTGAAAGAGAAGTGGAAAAAAGTGGGAAGGCTCTTTTTAAGAAACCAGGAAAACTGCGAGTAGAGTATGATGGAGAAGAAGGGCGACTCTACATTTCTGACGGGAAAAAAATGTGGGTTTATGAAAAGGGCGATACTCAAGTACAAGTGTTTAATGTAGATGCACAAACAATTCCTGAAGAAGCCCTCACTTTTTTAGGAGGACTGGGTAACTTGCGGGCACAATTTCGGGTAAGTGGACTCTCAGATAACGAGAAAAAAAGCATCACAGCGAATCCAAATCTAGATTGGTTATTACTCATTCCTAAAAATGCTCAAAGTCAAATGGAAGAACTTCTGATGGGTTTTGATAAACAAGCCCATACCGTTTCAGAAGCTTACATGAAAAATGAATCCGGCAATGTGAGCCATTATTTTTTCAAAAATGTCCAACTCAATTCCAGCCTTCCAGACTCCCAATTTAGCTTTGAGAAGCCTAAAGGGGTGAAAGAGATTAAGAATTAGTATTACTTCAGCCTCTTTTCCAATTCCGGATTCGACTTAATCTTTATTTCCATCTTCAAAGAGTTTTTCATTAAATAACCTAGTGAAGTTTTCCATCGGAGATTATTTCCAAATTGTTGTTGAGCATTGGAAGAAATAATTTCTGTGGGTGAGAAAAATTCATGAGTGATGTAAATCATGTTGAGGAAAATATCTCCCATTTCATCTCCGAAATCTAAGTCCCCCTCTTTCTTTTTTACTTTCGGTTTTGGCTTTAGATTTTTAGGGTCGGGCTTGAATTCACGGGTAATTATAATATTTCCGGAAGAATCTTTTTTGACTGTATAAGGGCTTTTAGAAAAAATATGATCGAAAGAAGCCTGGGGGTTTCCTCCTTTTTTTTCTTCGGTAGTTTTTTCAGCTTCATCAATTGTTTGGTAAAGTTTGCTAATGTCTTGAAGAGAAGCTAATTCAAAGTTGAGAGATACTTGGTTGAGTCCATTGATTTTCTTTTCTTGTTCTCCCAAAAATTTAATACCTGGAATGTTTGCTCCTGCTAAACTTTTAGCGATATCTTCAGGCTTTTTCCCCTTGGCACTTGTTTTTGAAGAAGCTTTATCGTCAGGGACATCAGGTACAAAAATGGAGAGATTTAAAAGAGTAGTTCCATCTTCTTTCATTTGTATGACTTCGTTAATTTCTATGCAGGCGCCTTGGATGAAGAGGAGAAGGCAGGAAAAGATAAATACGAAGGATAATTTTGTGGTTTTCATAGAATCAACCTTTTTGATAGAAGAATGATAGAGTAAAATTTCAAAGGGGCCAAGGAGTATTTATGAGATTCCGCAAAAGCATAATTTGCTTGAGCTTATTATTTTTCCATCCTTCTCTTTTAGGTCAAGAAAGTCAGGCACATTCTTTTTTAGGTTTTTCACCTCAGCGGAGTGTCATATATTTTCCAAATACGACGGAGAAAATTTATTTAACTAATTTTAGTGTGAGTTCTAATGCCAAGCATTATCTTTTTCTAGAAGATAACCAATTAGTTGTAGATGGAGATAAATCTCCTCCCGGCCCAAGTGCTATAAGTTTTGCTGGTTTTCGCCCGCAAAGCGAAGATTATTATGTGCTTACTTCCCTTCAAAAACCAGGCAACTCTGATCAAAATTCTTCCAGAGTGAAGTTGCCCACCAAAAAATTATTTAATCCCAAAAAACTGAAAGATCATTTTCTAAACGAATCTGCTCAAAATAGCATTTTTACTCTTTATAAAGGGGAAAATAAAATTGGAGAATTTGATTATTTGAGTCATCCTGTGTTTTCTAAAGATGGAAAATGGATGCTTGCTACCGGTTTTAAAGATGGAAAAGCCATATACGTGTTGAATGATAAAGTGATTGAGGCGGACAGTGAAATCACAGCTCCTATCTTCAATAAAGAAAATGACTCCGTAAGTTTTTTTGTCAAAAAAGGAAGTAAGTATTTATGGATGCAAAACGGGGAAACTAAAGAAGAATTTGAAAAGCTATTCCAATCTGACCCAGGCATGGGATTTTTGTTTTTCGCTAAAAAAGGGAAAGAATTATATTCTTTCCGTAATGGAAAAGAAGAATTGGTTACACCCTGGATGGAATTCGATGCGATTGAAAATTCTTTTCCTTACGAGAAGGCCACTTCGTTTTTAGTATTGAAAAAACAAATTCAAACGAATGATAAAAATAAGGATTTATATAACCCTACTTATGATTTTTATGTGGCCTTTCCTGGAAAAATTTTTGGACCTTTCAAACAAGTGAATTTTACCGATTTGGAAAGAGCTTATTGGGTTGGGCAAGAATCAGGCAAAGATAAATTATTTTTTAAAGACCAACTTCTTCAAGAGGCTTCTTCCATTTCAGATTTTTTATTTTTTCAAGAAAAGCCTTTGTTTATTTTCGGAGTGGATAAACAAAAATATATTCAATGGGGAGATCAAAAATGGGGGCCTTATTCTTACGTTGCCCCCTTTCCCCAGGAAAATGATCTTGTATATATGGGAATCAAAGAAGTTAGCACAGTCGTAAAAGAAAATGAATATTTGTTATGGAAAAATGGCGAAACGCAGCTTTTAAAAATGAATGTAGAGGGAGAAATTCTTCGTCTTTTTGGAACACAAAATCCAGATAAGTATTTTCTGCTCGTTAAAAATGAGAAGGGATATCAAGTCGTAGGCCCTCAACAAAAAAGTAGAATTTATGAAAATATAATAGAAAGCGTTGTACCTAGTTTGGATGGAGATCACTATGCCTTTGTTGCCAAAAAATGGGTAGGAAATGAGGAGAAGGAATTTGTGGTGCATGATGGAATAGAAGACTCGCCCTATTTAAAAATTAGTGAGATTCTTTTTTTGAGAAACGGGAAAATCAATTATAGAGCAGTAAAATATAAATTTGAAAAATTAGGAGATCCTCATCGGGAAATTTTTATAGTGAATGGGCAAAAAATGAATGCTTTTCAATTCGAAAAATTGAAGAGAAGAAAAAGCATTCATAATCTTTATGGGTATTTTGGTAATAAAGAAGGTTTACGGGTGGCTTATGAACAAGGAGAATGTAAGAAAGCTACCTTGGTTCACATGTATTTTCAATCAAACATTCCGTTTTGTGAACAATGGACCAAAGAACTCCTGCTTGTACAAAATGGACAGATGCGCCGCTTGGGCTTATTTGACGATCTTTATTCAGTTTTTGTGAGTGAAGATAAAAAACACCTGGGTGTGTTTGCGCTGAAAGATAAAAAACTTTACTGGATCGTGGAAGCTTTGAATTCAGGTGAGGTGAAAAAATGAAAAATGTTTTGAAAATTATTTTTTTGATGAGTTTTGTGTTTGTGGGAAAAGAAGCTATTGCAAAATCTATTAATCTTGAAAACTTTCCTCAAAGTACCAAATTGGGAGCCTTGACAGAGAAGCTCGAAGAACCCAATAATTTGGTCCAAACCTCAAATTATATAATACTGAATCAGAAGCAATCCTCTTTGGCGGAAGCCGTGTTTATTGCTTTGAATCCCGAAAAAATCTTTTACTTGCCCCTTCAAAAACTCAATTTGCAATGGATGGGAAAGTATTCTTCCATCAGTTTTTTTACGAAAAGCGAAGTGGTTATTTTTAATGGTGAAGAAAATAAAAAACATTTTTTTGTTATCAATGGTCGTAAAACACGATCCTTCGATCAGATTCCTATTCAGCAGATCGCATCGAGTCGTCTTACGGAATGGATGAGTCCAAATGAAAAGAAGCTTTTTTATTTTGCTTGTGATTATTCCGGAAAGACGAATGTTGATAAAATTTTTTCCCAACCGAATTGTTCAGCAGTGGTGAGCGATGCGGTAAAAGACGTGGTAATTCCTTTGAAGCGTTTGTTCGAACACCCTCAATTTAAAGATACTCCGGATGATCGAAGTGGATTCAGTCCGGATAGCGAACATTTCTTTTTTATTTCAAATGGCTCCCTGGTTTGGGATGGGCAACTTAAAAAACCCGTTCATTGGGTGAAAGGCCCATTTTTTAATGCACAGGGTAATAAGGGCCTTTATATAGGAGAATGGCATGGAAAAGAAGTGGTGATGCTCAATGGAGAACAAGTTTCGGGAGAATATGAAAAAGTATTTTGCGATGAAACAAGAGCTTTTAATACACAAGGAGATTGGGTTTGCATAGTTGAAAAAGATAAAAAGTTTTTCGTTTTAAAAAATGGCAAAGAAATGGAAAGTTTTGAGGCCGATACAATCAGAGCCCCTATTTTTAGCCCAATCGATGGAAAGTTGATCTACGCCTTTGTGATAAATCACAATCTTTATCTTGTGACTGAGGGAGAGAAAAAACAGATTTACAGTAATGAAAAAGCAGAAAAGATATTTGCGCAGGAATTATGGTTTGATAAAAAGAGTGGGGAGATTCTCGTAGTGATTAGAGAAAAAGAAAAGGAAAAATTACAAGAATTTTTTGTATTTCAAAATAAAATGAGCCCAAAGTATTCAAATATAAAAATTGACAGTCATCATAATCGTCCGAAGGTTTTTGAAGAATTCTACTATAAAGCTTTTGTTCATAAGGGTCAAAAGACATCCCTAGAAAAAGTGTTTTTCGTATATGACAAAACTTATGGTCCTTATGATCATCTGGGTGATATTGTTTTTTCACCTGATCATCAACATTGGGCAATAGAGGTTTGGGAAGATTTTAAAAATCAATCTTATTTGGTGAATGGAAAAGAAGGGGAGAAGTTTACACGCCTTTATTCCGTTCAATTTAGTCAAGATGGGGAAAGTTATCTTTATATGGCGGAAAAGGGTGGAAAAAAAGAAATAAGAGAGCTTTACCATGTGTTGAATGGAAAAAAAACTTTATTTAGAAATGTTGAATCTGAACATTTTCCAGAAGCGTATTTTTACCCTTATAGTAATGAAAAAATATTTTTTTGGTTAAGGGGTAAGCAGTATGAAAAATGTCCCGCTGACATGGGAGTGGGTGGGCGTCTTTGCTACTATGATTTTTCCGCTTTAAGATTTAATGATGATAGAGAAACGAAAGGTTATATTCCCCTGAATCAAGGGTTTCAGTTTTCGTCAGACGGCAAGAAAATAGGTTTTTTGGTTATCAATCATGAAAATGAACTCTGGTGGCAGGTAGAAAATTTAGAGTGATTTATAAAGAGGAGATTTTATGCCCAGTTTTGATGTGGTTTCAGAATTGAATATGCAAGAGCTGGATAATGCGGTGAATAATGCGATGAAAGAAATTACCACCCGCTACGATTTTAAAAATTCAAAAAGTTCTATAAAACTTGATAAAGATAAATTGGTTTTGCTGGCAGAAGATGATTACAAACAAAAAACCGTCATCGATATTTTACAAACGAAACTGGTGAAACGGGGTATTGCTCTGAATGCCTTGGAAATAGGGAAGTGGGAAGCCGCAGGTGGTAATACTTTTCGTTGTGAAGTTAAACTTGTTCAGGGAATTGTGACTGAAAAAGCCAAAGAGATTAACAAGTATATTAAAGAACAAAAATTTAAGGTGAATGCACAGATTCAAGATGAGCAGTTAAGAGTCACTGGAAAAAGTAGGGATGAGTTACAAACTGTTATTGCCGCTCTTCGATCCAAAGACTTTGGGATTCCCCTCCAATTCACAAATTTTAGGGATTGAGAGCCGCTTTTAAGCTAGAATGAGGGGACATGATTGTTTTCCCCCAAAATTTTCTTTCGTTAATTTCGCTTATACTGGCTCTCTTTTTTATTCAGGGGGGCCTTCTTTTTCTTTTCTTTTATTACAAGGTCAATCGGCAGCTCGAATATTCTACTCGGGAACATTTATATTTTGCGACGATGTCTTGGGCCCAAGCTATTTACTCCATTGGAGCCTGGCAAATTTATTCTACAAAATTGGTAAGTGATGCAGCGTATTGGCAACAGGTTCAATGGTTTGCCGGAATTATGCTATTTATCTGTTTTGTGCTGTTTACTTGCGAATATCTGAATTTAAAAATGAAATGGCTTTTTGGGTTGATCTTAATTCCTTCATTAGTTTTTGCTTACAGTGCACTCTTCGATTCATCTTTTCTAATAGGCCCTCCCGATCTTAAAAATTTTACTGTTTTTGGATCTACTTATCAGGTTTATGAAATGGATGTAGGATTCATGGCCAAAATAGCCAGTTTTTGGATGATGTTTTTTGCAGTACTTTTACTTTTGGTTTGGTTTTTTTATCTCACCCAACATCGAACTAAACTACGAGCAGCTGCTTTTGGGATTATTTTTCTTGTTTTGGCAGGTTTTAATGAGTTGTTCGTTAGCTTACGCTACTATCAAAGTCCTTATGTTTTAGAGTATGGTTTTTTTCTTTTTTCACTCTCATTTTATCACCAGTTATTCAGTGATTTTTTTGATTTATACCGTCAGAATAGTTTAAGAGCACAGGACTTGGAAAGACTGAATGAAGAATCCAAATTTTTTATTAATACAGTCACTCATGATCTTAAATCTCCTCTTCTTTCAATTGACGGCTTTGTGAGTCTTGTAAAAGAAGAGGCAAGTTCTTTAAAGGGTTCGCAAAAAGATTATTTAACACGAGTTCAACGTAATGTTTCTCTCATGGCGCAACTATTAGATGAATTGAAAGCCTTCATTCAGATTGGTGAGCTTCCAGATGAGCGAGAGGAATTTGAATTTGAGGAAGTTTTAAATGAAGTTTTATTGAATATGGAGTTACGTTTGAATCGATTTGAGATCAAAAAAAATATTTCAAGCAAATTGCCTTATATTTATTTTTCAAAAAGACGTTTACTAAATATTTTAACGAACTTGCTTGATAATGCAGTGAAATACGCTGAGGATGTAAAAAATCCATCTATTGAAATTTCTGCTGAGAGATCAAAAGATAAAGTTCATATTTCGATTCGAGATAATGGTCCTGGAATTCCGAAGGAGCACCGTGAAAAAATCTTCCAGATCTTTTATCGGGCAGATTCAGACAAGCCAGGCAGTGGTGTTGGATTAGCTGCAGTTAAGAAAATGTTGGAGAATGCGGGAGAAAATATTTATCTAAAGAATATTCATGGGGAAGGCACTTCATTTTGCTTTACCCTGCCTATTTCAAAATCATGAAAATTTTTGATCAACAAAACCAGTTACATTTTTTTCAAAATACCGCTCCCTTTTATGAAGTATACTTTTTGAAATTTCACTTGATTGAAGAAGGGCTTGCGGTTTGGCTTCGATATACTTTGCATCGTCCAAAAAATGGGGAAGCTCACGTAAGTCTTTGGGCATTTGTGCTGGATGCGCAAAATCCTTCTCATAATGTGGGAGCTTGCATCGATAATAAGTTAGAAAATTTGCATTATGATTCAAGTCCTTTTCGCCTGGGAATCGGAGAAAATTTTTTTAGTAATCAAGAGTGTGTAGGGAATCTCCAGAAAGAAAATTTTTCATTGCATTGGGATTTAAGATTGGAGGGTTCGGAAAGTCCTTTGGAATTATTTCCTTATTCTTGGATGTATCGAACTAAAATATTTCCCAAAACAAAATATGTGAGCACTCGACCGAACTTGTTTTTTTCAGGGAAAATAAAATGGAATGGAAAAGAATATTCTTTTCACAAAGCACCAGGGATGCAGTCCCATTTGTGGGGAAGTCAGCATGCCAAAAGTTTTTTGTGGTCGCATTGCAATACTTTTGTGGAAGACAAAGATGCCTTGTTTGAAGGATTCAGTGCTCAGATAAAGTTGGGCTCTTGGCTCATTCCTCCTATTGGGCTGTTTTATATTCGAATGTTTGGGAAAGAATATTTTTTAAATTCTCCTAAAGTTTGGTTTAAGAAAGATTTGAAACGAGATCTCGATGAATGGGCCTTCGATATACGACAAGGTGAAGACCGCTTCATTGGAGCCGTGGGGGCTGAGCCGCCTCAGTTCTTAGGAGTGCGCTATACTGACCCTCAAGAGGGCTATCGTTATTGTAACCACGCAGAATGGGCTCTGGCGAGCATCGAACATTATAAGCTGGAGAAAGGCCGTTGGTGTATGGCAGGGGCAATTACATCAAAAGCAGCTACTTATGAGTGGCTTGACTCCGAGCCTCAAGCACCGGTAGGGGTGAAAGTTCTTGGTTAGTTTATTTCCCCTTCTTAGATAAGGAGGGGATTCAGGTGAGGTATGACAATAGCAGACCTCACCCCAACCCTCTCCTTAGTAAGGAGAGGGAGGATACAGCATGCAAATCCCACAACAAAAAATTTTTGAGATTTTAAAGAAGGTTGAAAAACCAGGCCGATATTTGGGCAATGAAGTCAATGCGATCATAAAAGATTTATCAAAGGTCGATCTGAAGATCGCGCTCGTCATGCCTGAAACTTATGAGATTGCGCAATCGAATTTGGGCCTTCAGATTCTTTATGAGGTAGCCAATCGAATTCCAAACGTGCTCGCAGAAAGAGTGTACGCTCCGTGGGTAGATTTAGAAAAAGTATTACGAGAAGAAAAAGTGCCACTTTTCTCTCTCGAGAACAAAATTCCGCTCGGAGATTTTGATATTATTGGCATTAGTCTTCCTTACGAACTTTCTTATACCAATATATTGACTATGCTTGATTTGGCAGGGATTCCGCGCTGGTCAACAGACAGAAAAGATATTTTTCCTCTTATTATTGGAGGTGGAAATCAGTCTTTTAATCCGGAACCTATCGCCGATTTTTTTGATGCTTTTGTGGTGGGGGATGGAGAAGAGAGCTTGGTAGAGATTATTGGGAAGGTGATGGAATTTAAACGTGGGGGCGCTCCTTGGCGCGCTCCAGATTTGGGTGCAGCAAGCGGCACCCCTACGAAGATTGAATTGCTACGCAATCTTACTTCTATCCGAGGTGTTTATATTCCTTCTTTTTTTGAAATTGAATATAAAATGGATCAAACGATTGCAGCCGTTCGACCTCTTTATCCGGATTATGTAGAAGTGAAGAAAGCCATTGTAAAAAATCTGGATGAAGCCGTGTTTCCTGTTTCACCTGTTGTTCCTTCGATTAAAACAGTTCATGATCGTTTGGCGGTAGAAGTGCAGCGGGGCTGTGTGAGGGCTTGTCGTTTTTGTCAGGCGGGCTACATTTATCGCCCTGAAAGACAGCGATCACCCGAAAAAGTATTGGAGTTAATCGAAGAAGGCATGGCAAAAACAGGATCTGAAGAAATTTCTCTTCTTTCTCTTTCGGTCGGAGACTACGGATGTTTAGTCCCATTGGTGCGTGAGTTGTTTGATCGTTATGAAAAGAAGAAAGTTTCAATTTCTCTTCCTGCTACTCGTACTGATACTTTTTCTCCCGAAGTCATTCGAGAAGTAAAACGTGTGCGCAAAACAGGTTTTACTATCGCTCCTGAAGCAGGAACACCACGGATGCGACGGGTGATTAACAAGGGCAATTCAAGAGAAGATTTGTATAAAACGGTTGAAAATATTTTCAGTGAAGATTGGCAACTGATTAAGTTTTACTATATGTGTGGTTTGCCTTTTGAAACCAATGAAGATTTAGCTGGAATTATCGATGAAGGCTACGGAGCGCTCGATATTGGAAGAAAATATTCGCGGCGGGTGCAAATAAATTTGAATGTATCGCCTCATGTTCCCAAACCCTTCACTCCTTTTCAATGGGAAGCCCAGGACTCCGTAGCTGAAACAAAACGAAAAATTTTTTTCATGAAAGATCAGGTCAGAGATCGGGCACTTCATTTTAAATATCATGATCCCGAACAAAGTTATTTGGAGGGGGTTTTTGCCCGAGGTGATCGTCGTTTGGCAAAATCCATTGAAAAAGCTTGGGTCTTGGGTTGCCGTTTTGATGGTTGGGATGAATTTTTCGATTTAAAAAAATGGGAGCAGGCTTTCTCTGAAACTGGCCTAAGTAGTGAATTTTACGTGACTCGTGAGCGTTCCAAGGAAGAAATATTGCCTTGGGACCATCTCTTTGTAGACCTTAAAAAAGAGTTTTTGTGGCAAGAACGTGAAAGATCGCGTATAGAAGCTTATACCCACGATTGCTCGACGGATAAATGCACCGTGTGTGGGGTGTGCGACTATAAGCAGATACAAGATATCAATTATAAGATTGATCCTGAACATGGAAGCACTCTTCGTTTTACCACGAGGGGGCGAAAACTCTCCGAGCTTGACGAAATCAATCGACAGCCTTGGAGACAACAAAAAAGTTTAAACGTTTTATTAGAGGAGAATAGAGAGAGTTTAGTCACTTCTCTAGAAAAGAGTTTTTCAATATATCGCTGCCGTTTTACCAAGACAGGAGAGGCAGCCTTCCTGTCCCATCTGGAAATTATGGGGGTCCTGAAGCGTGCTTTATCACGCTCGAGAGTGAAGCTTCGTTTTTCTGAAGGTTATCACCCTCAACCTAAGTTGGCTTTAGGTCAACCGACTCCTACGGGGGTGGAAAGTTTGTCTGAGTATTTCGATATCGAAATCGAGGGGGATCTCGATCCAGATTTTATCAGTCAGATGAATGACACTCTTCCACGGGGCTTAAATATCCTGAGTAGCAAGAAGTTGTTACCAGGAACTCCTTCCATCTCTGCGAGTATGGTGGGAGTAATTTGGAAGGTAGAATTAGCTAGTAAATATCCAGGAGGAAAAGAAGCGCTCGAGGCGCGTATCCACTGGATAAAAAGTCAGCCTAGCTTGCTGGTGACGCGCCGACGCGAAAAAGGAAGTAAAGAGGTGGATATTCGACCTTATATTGAATCGGTCGAATGGCTTTCGGATGAAAGTATTTCCATCGTTACTAAAGTGCTTCCTCAAGGGTCGACAAGGCCTCAAGAAGTCTTGCAGCATCTGTTTAAAAACTCTCCAGAGAAAATTCCGCTCGTACTTCGAGTGACCAAGATGGACTCTCTCCATCAAAAGTGAAAATAGATAAAAACCACCCATCTGCTGCGTTGCCGCTCATTCGCGATCTTCATGTACATTTGAGTACATTCCGGTCGCTCATTCGCTTGCGCCTTACAGCTGGATATTTTTATCAATTTTCGAAAGGTTATTATGGCAAATGAATTAATTGTGAATGTCACCGGCGACGAAACCCGTGTGGCTTATTTAGAGAAGGGCGTACTTTCTGAAATTTTCGTAGAACGCTCTAAAGATATTGGCATCGTGGGTAATATTTATAAAGGCAAGGTCCAGCGTGTATTGCCTGGAATGAATGCTGCGTTTGTTGAAATTGGGCATGAACGCGCTGCTTTTCTTTACGTGACCGACTTCAGTCAGGAAATTAAAGATGTAGAAGAAGAGGAAGGGGAGGATGAAAAAATTCCTGAAAACATCCCTGAAAATATTCCAGCTCCAGAACCCGATGAAATTTCAGTTTCAGAATCCATCGAAAACTTAGAAGAAGTTGAGTTGAGTGCTGAAGAGAGCGATGAGGAGGAAGGAAAGCCTGCAGGTCGTCGATACCGTTGGGGAGGTAGAGCACCTATTCAAAATCTTTTGAGATCAGGCCAAGAAATTTTGGTGCAGGTAACCCGCGCCCCTCTTGGCACTAAAGGTGCTCGCATTACTTCTCATATTTCGATTCCTGGAAGATATTTAGTCTTTATGCCAACTTGGAACAAGTTGGGAGTATCCAAGAAAATTGAATCTTTTGATGAACGCAAAAGGCTTCGCCAGATATTGCGTGCATTAAAACCTGAACAAGGAGGTTTTATTGTTCGAACGGCAGCCGTAGGAGCAACCGAAGAGCAACTGACTCAAGATGTGAATTTTTTAGTGAAACTTTGGCAAGAAGTGTTGCGTCGCAGCGATTCTGCAAAGGCGCCCGCATTGGTCCAGCCTGAATTAGATGCTTTGCTGCGTGCCATGCGTGATTTGTATGGCATGGGGATTGATCAGGTTTTAATCGATGATGAAAAATCCTATGAAAAAATACGCACCTTTACCGAAAGTTTTACTCCCGAAATCACTGAGAAGGTTCATTTATATAAAGAAGCAGTTCCTATTTTTGACCGTTATGGCGTTGAATCTGAAATGAACCGAGCTTTAGGAAAGAAAGTTTGGCTGAAAAGCGGGGGTTATCTCATTATCGAACAAACAGAAGCTTTAGCGACTATCGATGTAAACACGGGGCGTTTTGTCGGTAAGAAAAATCTTGAAGAAACTATTCTCAAAAACAATCTCGAAGCAGTTGCCGAGATTGCTTATCAACTTCGTATTCGAAATTTAGGTGGAATTATTATCCTCGATTTTATTGATATGGAAAAACGGGGAAATCGTAATGCAGTTTATAATGCTTTGGTTGAAGCTTTAAAAAATGATCGAGCCAAAACTACGATTACTAAAATTAGTGACTTGGGTTTGATTGAAATGACCCGAAAAAGGGCTCGCGAAAGTCTTTCTCGCCTTTTATGTGACACCTGCCCTTATTGTGAAGGAAGGGGTTATGTAAAATCACCTTTAACCATGGTTTATGAGATTTTCAGGCAAATTCGAAGGGAAGCAGCCTATTTTGGGGATAAAAAGGTGGTTTTAAATGTTCATCCCAAGGTTTTTGCCCTTTTACTCAACGGGGAGAGAAAGGAATTGGAAATCTTGGAGGCTAAAATTGGCAAGAAGATTGAAATTCAGGCTAAAGAACATTACCATGGAGAGCAGTTTGATTTGCAGGTGTTATAAAGCACTTGACGGGCTTGCAGAGTCGGTATAAAAGCTCCAACCTTGCAAAACACAAAGGATTTTTATGTACGCTATTATTCAAACTGGTGGAAAACAATATAAAGTTCAAGAAGGCGACCTTCTCAAGGTAGAAAAAATTCCTGGAGAAGAAGGCCAAGCCGTTAACTTCAAAAGAGTTTTATTGTTAAGCAATAAAGAAGATGTGAAAGTCGGAACTCCTGTATTGGAGAATGCGAGTGTGGAAGCTGAGATTGTAAAAAACGGTAAAGATAAAAAAGTAATTGTCTTTAAAAAGAAACGTCGAAAAGGTTATGCAAAAAGGCAGGGCCATCGACAGGAATTTACCCAAGTAAAGATTTTAAAAATTCAAGCATAGTAACCCTTCGACAAGCTCAGGGTGAACGGTTTTTTTTTACCGTTCGTGCTGAGGCTCTCGAAGAAAAACAGGTGAATTATGGCAACAAAAAAAGCGGGCGGTTCGTCCAAAAACGGAAGAGATTCCAATGGCCAGCGTAGAGGCGTAAAAAGCTTTGGGGGTCAACACATTAATGCAGGTACGATTATTGTCAGACAAGTGGGTAGCAAAATTCATCCTGGTTTGAATGTGGGAGTTGGTAAAGACTGGACTCTTTTTGCAAAAATCACCGGTGTGGTGAAATTTGAACGTTTGGGTCGTGATCGTAAAAAGGTGAGTGTGTTACCTTTGGAACTCACAGCTTAATCTTTTATAGATTTATGAAAGCCCCGTCATTATGATGGGGCTTTTTTTTGCCTCTTGATTAGCAAAAAATGTTATTTTAGGTCGATAAATAAAATTACGGGGCATTCCTCTTGGGCCTCTTCATGATTTTCATCCGGGAAGTCCTCCCGGTACCCCTGCCTCTTCAAGAAGAAATGATGCGACAGGATATGGTCCTTAAGGAATTTTTGGCCGCTTTTTTTATGATTTCCAGCCCATTTAGCTGCTCGAATAATTTTCCTATCTGTCAAAAAAACTCGCGAGTTTTTTTGACACCTGTCTAAAAAATTGCTATGCTTGTTTTGTGAAGTTTTTTAAGCGATATCTCGAAAATCAAGTTCTCGAAGATCTTGATCGCAAAATGGTTTTCTTGGGTGGACCTCGCCAGGTGGGTAAAACTACGCTTGCGAAGGATATTTTAGGGAAGGATGAATCAGGGTATTTGAATTGGGATATTCCTGAGTTACGTGAAAAAATTTTAAAAAGAGAGCTCCCCACCGCTCCTTTATGGGTTTTTGATGAGATTCACAAATATCGAAAATGGAGAAATTATCTCAAAGGGATTTATGATCAATACAAAGGGAAATATAAAATCCTTGTGACAGGGAGTGGTAGGCTAGATCTCTATCGTCGAGGGGGAGATTCTCTGCAGGGGCGGTATCATTTTTTAAGATTACACCCTCTTTCCTTTGCCGAACTTAAAATGAAATCAGAATCTGACTTAGAGAAACTTCTGACACTGGGTGGTTTCCCAGAACCTTTTTTTGAAGGATCTGAAGTAGAAGCTAAGCGATGGTCGAAAGAATATCGTAGCCGGGTTTTGCAAGAAGACATTATGAGTCTTGAGCATGTGCAAGATCTTGGAAATTTGGAGTTATTGATGATGCGTTTACCTGATTTGGTGGGATCTACCCTTTCTATCAACTCCATTCGTGAAGATTTGCAGGTAAGTCATAAAACAGTTTCGAATTGGTTGAATATTTTGGAGAGGATTTATTGTATTTTCAGGATTCCCCCCTTTGGAGTTAAAAAACTGCGTGCTCTCAAAAAAGAACAAAAACATTATCACTTTGATTGGGTGAGTGTTTCAGATAAAGGGTATAGGTTTGAAAACTTAGTGGCTTGCCATTTGTTGAAATGGGTGAATTTTCTACAAGATACCCAGGCAAGAGAGTTGGAGCTCAAATATTTTAGAGATGTGGATGGTAGAGAGGTCGATTTTGTGATCACTGAAAAAACAAAGCCGATTTTGGCAATTGAGTGCAAATATGATGATGCTGAAATAACAAAAGGAATTCGATATTTTAAAAATCATTTTCCGAATTGTGAAAGCTGGCAAATATCCGCTATAGGAAAAAAAGATTACATTTCTAAAGAAGAAATTCGTGTGGCTCCCGCGCGAATGTTTTTGAAAGATTTGATATAAATGCGTTTTATTGATGAAGCTAAAATTTATTTGAAAGCAGGGGATGGAGGAAAAGGCTGCGTGTCTTTTCGTCGTGAAGCTCATGAACCTCGGGGAGGTCCCGATGGGGGGGATGGAGGTCGAGGAGCGAGTGTGATTTTTAGGACGACCCCCCAACTTTCTACTTTGGCAGATTTTAGATATCGTCGTGAATTCAAGGCTCAACGTGGAGAACATGGACGTGGAAAAGATCAATATGGCAAATCGGGGGAAGATTTAATTATTCAAGTACCCATTGGTACTTTGATTAAAGATGAACAAAGTGGAGAAATTCTTGCTGATCTTTCCGAAGCTAATCAAGAATATGTTGCTGCAAAGGGAGGAAAAGGGGGGCGTGGGAATATCCATTTTAAAAGTTCTACGAATCGTGCACCTCGAAGAGCAGACCCCGGTGAAGCAGGCGAAGAACGTCATGTGATTTTAGAGCTCAAACTTTTGGCAGATGTAAGTTTGATTGGAAAACCCAATGCAGGCAAATCAACTTTACTTTCGGTGATTACGCATGCTCGTCCTAAAATTGCTGATTATCCTTTTACTACTTTAACTCCGGTTTTGGGTGTTGTCGAAGCTTTGCCTGGCAAAGAAAAGGGCTTCAAAGATTTTCCTTCGTTTACTGTGGCGGATATTCCAGGCTTGATTGAAGGAGCGCATACGGGGGCTGGATTAGGACATCAATTTTTGAAACACATCGAAAGAACGCGTGTTTTTTTACATTTGATTGATGTGTCCGATTTAAGCCAAGATCCGGTAAGTTGTTACCAAGAAATTCGGGATGAATTGAAAGCTTATAATGCTGCTTTCATGAAACGAAGTGAGTGGATTATACTTACTAAAATTGAGCTCGTGGAAGATAAGAAAGAATTACAGAAAATTAAAAAGGCTTTTGAGAAGAAAAAGAAGAATGTTTTTTTGATTTCGTCTGCGACAGGCGAAGGTTTAAAAGAATTGATTCAAAAATTAGCAGAATTTTTACAAAAGAAAAAATGAAAACACTTCATCGATCCATCATTAAAAAATCAAAGCTTTGGGTCATTAAGATTGGAAGTTCCATTCTCACTCAAAATAATGGTGCGCCCGATCCTAAGGTTTTTGCACGTTTAGCTCAGGAAGTAGCTGCGCTTCGTCATTCGGGAAAAAAAGTGATTTTGGTTTCATCGGGCGCGATTGCTTGCGGTATGCATAAAATAGGTTTGAAGAAAAAACCCGTAAATATTGCCCAGAAACAGGCGATTGCTGCTGCAGGCCAAATTAAATTAATGAATTTGTATTCGGAAGCATTCTCGAAATATCGTTTGGGCATTGCCCAGATTCTTTTGACTAAAGAAGATATCGCCAATCGAGGTCGTTCTTTGAATGCTCGTCATGCGATACATGCCTTATTAAAAATGGGTATGCTCCCAATTATTAATGAAAACGATACCGTAGCGGTCGAAGAAATTAAGGTGGGAGATAATGATAATTTGTCAGCCCATGTAGCGCTTATGGTGGGAGCAGATTTGTTGGTAATTCTCACAGACCAAGGTGGGCTTTATACTTCTGATCCGCGCGTCGATAAAAAAGCTGAGAAAATTTCTCTTGTTACAAAAGTAGGCAAACATATTCACTTATTTGCTCAAGATACAAAAGGCCGAGGGACTACTGGAGGCATGGTCACCAAACTTCAAGCAGCTGAACATGCGAGCCGAAATCGAGTAGCAACGGTGATTGCCTCAGGCTTACAAAAAAATGTTCTTAGAAATCTGGCCTCAGGTAGCCCAGAAGGGACCTTGTTTTTACCAAGCCATTAAGGATAAACTTTAAGCATGTCAGTCTCATCCATAATCGAAATTGCTAAACAAGCCCGAGAAGCTTCTTTTTATGGAGCAAAACTCACTCGTCCTCAAAAGGATGCCGTTCTTGAAAAAATGGCGGAAGCCTTGCTTGCTCAAGCTGATCGAATCATCGCCGAAAATCAAAAAGACGTAGAAGCTGGGAAGAAGAAAGGCCTTTCTGCGGCGATGATCGACCGATTGATTTTAAATGAAAAACGTATTGAAGAAATGGCGAAAGGTGTTCGTGAAGTGGTTGCTCTCAATGATCCAGTAGGAGAAATTGTAAAAGGCTGGGTTCGTCCGAATGGAATTCGCATAGAAAAAGTGCGCATTCCTTTGGGCGTGATTGGAATCATTTATGAATCTCGCCCGAACGTAACCGTCGATGCAGCGGTGCTTTGTTTGAAATCGGGGAATGCGGTAGTGCTGCGCGGAGGATCTGAAGCGATCCATTCTAATTTGGTTTTGGGAGAAATTCTTCGGGAAGTATTGAAAGAATCAAATGTGCATCAAGATATTATCCAGGTGGTGCCCATCACCGATCGTGAAGCGATGAAGGAACTCCTTTTGCAAGATCAGTATATTGATTTAATCATTCCGCGCGGTGGCGAAGCCCTGATGAAATTTATACGTGAACATTCTAAAATTCCTGTCGTGAAACACGACAAAGGGGTTTGTCATTTGTTTATTGATTATAATGCGGATCTCGATATGGCAGAGAAAATTGCCATCAATGGAAAAGTGCAGCGCCCTGGAGTTTGCAATGCGCTTGAAACCATGCTTGTAGATGAACGTATTGCGCATGCTTTTTTGCCAAGGATGATTGGAACGTTTCAGAAATTGGGAGTAGAAATTCGAGCTTGTGAAAAAACTCAAAAAATTGTTTCGAGCGTCAAAGCTGCGACTGAAGAGGATTGGCCCACTGAATATTTAGATCTGATTATTGCAGTAAAAGTAGTAAAGAATATCGATGAAGCAATAAATCATATTCAGAAATATGGTTCGCTTCATACTGAATCGATCGTCACTAATGATGAAGCTCATGCAGAGCGTTTTTTACGAGAACTCAATTCTTCTGCTGTCATGGTGAATGCATCAACACGTTTTAACGACGGCGCTCAGTTAGGTTTGGGCGCTGAAATTGGAATTTCTACTACGAAACTGCATGCTTTTGGTCCTATGGGTTTAGAAGAACTAACAGCTCAAAAATTTGTAGTACGTGGAGAAGGACAAGTGAGGGAATAATGGATTCTGTCAAGTTGGCTCAAAAAATTTCTGAATTAGTTTCTGGGATGAAAGCTCAAGATGTGAAAGTGATTGATCTGAGAGCCCTTTCTAGTTTTACTGATTTTTTTATTGTTTGTTCTGGAACTTCCGATCGTCAAGTGTGTGCCATCGCCGATAAAGTTGTGCTAGAGCTTAAGAAGGAAGGAATTCGTCCTATTTCTGCAGAGGGATATGAGCGGGGAGATTGGGTCTTGGTCGATTATGCAGATGTTGTGTTGCATGTATTTAGTGAAGAAGCGCGTGCCCATTATGATTTGGAAGGGTTTTGGAATCGTGCCCCTCATTTAAAAGCAGTCGGCAGGAGAAAAGGTGGCAAAACTAAGAAAGCAAAAGGTAAAAGAAAAAATCCTACTAAGAAAAGTCCTAGAAAAATCAAAAAAAATCCTGGGATGAAAAAAAAGAAAAAATGAAAATTAGAATTCTCGCTGTGGGAAGATTAAAGAGTCCTTTATATTTTGAAGCCATTCAGGATTATCTTAATCGTCTTAAAAAAATGGTTCCGATTCGCATGGAAGATGTGAAAGATTTCCCTCTTCGTAAAGGGATGGATTCTAAAATTGTGAATGATCAGGAAGCCCATTTTCTTAAGGAAAGAATGGGAGAAGATTGTTTTTCAGTGGTTCTCGATGTGAATGGTAAACAAAAGAGCACCGAAGATTTTTCAGCATTGATTGCAAAATGGCAAAACATGTCAGTGAAAGAAGTTACTTTCATTGTTGGAGGTGCTTTTGGCGTTTCTGAAGAAATTACACGGAATGCCCGAGAACGTTTGTCTCTTTCTAAAATGACCTTACCTCATGATCTTGCCCGCCTGGTTTTTGTGGAACAGCTTTATCGTGCTTTTACGATTTTGAAAGGGATTCCCTATCATCATGCTTGAGTTTTAAGCCTTAGCAACTTTTTATCATTTTTATCGAAATAAGATATTCGAAAACCAAAAGCAGAAGGGGGCATGATGGTTTCGCAATCTATTGCTATGGGCAGGTCTAATTTTTTGGAGCGTCGGGCTGCCTATACACAAAAACCTATATTAAGTTCTACTCAGTTAGAAATTAATCAACTTATCAATACTTTCATTTCAGAAGCTTGTGATTGGAAAACATTAGCTGCTATGACCGTGGGTGGGCTTGCCTATCGAGCAGGAAAGTTAGCTACTCTCAAGTTTTTACCCGGAATCGCAGCCAGAGCGGTTGGCTTAGCTTTGGAAGCTATTACTTATCGAAGTGGGGAGGCTTTGCTCAGAGGGCAAGATTTGAAAGTAGCTTTTGATCCAAGAGGCCTTTTGTCGACCACTTTAGATTTTGGATTATTGAAAGGTGCCGGAAAATTTGTACAACACAAAAATTTATTTTTAGCTCACGCGCTACAAAGCGGCACTATGGTTTTGGGTCATGAGTTGGGAGCCAATTTGAATTTAGTGGAGCGAGAAAAAGGTACTTGGGCACAGAAGTGGATCAATGCGGAAATCAGAAATATTCAAATGATAGCGGGAATGCAGCTTGTGCACGGTGTTGCCCCAGGCATTAGAACTTTTGAGAATGAGCTTGAGCTTTCTGTTGAGTCAAGAAAAGTTGAAAAACAAAGCCTTCCGCTTTTGGCAAAAGCTCTTAATATACAGATGTCTGCTGAAAGTAGAGATGCAAGCCAACCGAATGAAATTTCTTTGAAAGATCTTAAAAATTTGGCGGTTTCAGGCGATCGAAGTGCTCTCTTACAACTTTTATTGGAGGCTCAAACAAATGTCTTAGCAATTTTACATCTTTCAGATTTAGTGAGAACTGGCCATGAAGATGCCAAAAAAGGAATTCAGAGTTTAAATGTTACTGCTTATTCTGAAGCCGCCAAAACAGATTTGGAAGTTGTGAATGCCCTGCTTATTTTAAGTGATATGGGTAACCCTCACGCCAAAAGAACGCTTCAAGAACTGGATGTGATTGCCCTTTTTAGAATTGTGAATGAAGATCCTCGAGTAATTCTTTATCTTGCAGATATTGAAAAACTTGGAAATAGAAGGGTTCGAAGTCTGTTTGAAACTTTGGATATTGCTGCACTGGCTAAAGCAGCAAAGACAGATCAATTTGCCATGAATGGGCTATTTATTTTAGCCCAGGGTGAATATCACCCGGGAGCTCTTTCAGAACTCACTCGATTGGCTAATAGGGATAAAGGGGCTCTGGAGTCTATTTCATATTTATCGGGGTCTGACCCAAAGGCTTTTTCTGCACTGGTGGAAGTGGCAAGTGTCAATGTTGATGCCTTCAATAAGCTTCATCATTTAGCTAGAGCAGGCAGGTCGCATGCTAAAGAAGCCCTTCGTTTATTAGATGTTTCTGGTTTTGCTCAAGCTGCCAAAGTTAATATGACTGCTATTGCGATTCTTTCGACATTACATCATTTAGGCAATAATGCAGCTTCGCAAGCTCTTCAAGATTTAGATATCAGGGTTCATCTTGCAGCCTCTGGGGAGAGTAGTGTGCATATGGCTTTTCTTTTTAGAGTGTTGCAGGAGGTAGACCATCCTTGGACTCTCCAACCTTCTCCAGTAGTAGAACGAAAAAATCCTTTTACCAAAAAAAGAGGGATGATGCCTAATTAAGATAAGTATTTTTTGTTAAATAAAACTCTTTTCACCGGAATCTAAAGAGATTAGAAAAGTTCCTATGAAGAAAAAGCCCTTAGTTTTGATTATTCTCGATGGATTTGGAGAAAGAGTTGAAAAAGCAAACAATGCTATTAAGTTGGCGAAAACTCCGAATCTGGATTCTTTCTATAAAAATTATCCCCATACTCTCATCGATGCTTCAGGAACTGCCGTAGGTTTGCCTCATGGATTGATGGGTAACTCGGAAGTAGGTCATCTTACGATGGGAGCAGGCAGAATTGTTTTGCTTGGCCTGACTCGTATTTATGCGGCCATCGCGGATGGTAGTTTTTTCAAGAATGACGTGTTACTGGCTGCGATGAATGCTGCAAAGAAAAATAATTCTGCCTTACATTTGATGGGTCTTGTTTCGGATGGAGCGGTGCATTCTCATCAAGATCATCTTTATGCTTTGTTGAAAATGGCAAAAGATAATGGAGTCCCAAAAGTTTTCATTCATTGTTTTATGGATGGACGGGATACCGCTCCAAAATTAGCAGATGTTTATATTGCTGATTTGGAAAAAGAAATTCAGGAAATTGGTATAGGACAGATTGCAACTATTGCTGGGCGCTATTATGCCATGGATCGGGATAAGCGATGGGACCGCGTTCAGCTGGCTTATGAAGCCATGGTAGAAGGAAAAGGTCGTATGGCGAATTCTCCTCAAGAAGCTGTGAAGATGGCTTTTGAAAATGGAGAAACAGATGAGTTTGTGACGCCAACGGTGATTTTAAATCCCCCCAACCCCCCTTTGTCAAAGGGGGGCGAGGGGGGATTTATGAATGACGGCGACGCTGTCATCTTTTTCAATTTCCGCGGTGATCGTGCTCGAGAGCTGAGTCGAGCTCTTACCCAAAATGATTTTGATGGATTTAAACGAAGTGTTTTCCCCAAACTTTCTTACTTTGCCTGTTTTTCAGAATACGATGCTTCTTTGAAATTGCCTGTGGCTTTTCCGAAAACGGATATTCATCAAACTTTTCCGGAAATCATTTCTCAAAAGAATCTGAAACAACTGCGAATTGCTGAAACAGAAAAATATGCACACGTCACTTTCTTTTTCAGTGGTGGTATAGAACAAGCTTATTCTGGAGAAGATCGAGTGCTGATTCCTTCTCCTCGCGAGGTTTCGACTTACGATCAAAAACCTGAGATGAGCGCACGTGGCATTACCGAAGAACTCTTAAGACGTTTACAAAGTCATCAGTATGATTTTGTAATTTGTAATTTTGCTAATCCAGATATGGTAGGACACACTGGCAAGCTCGAAGCAGCTATTCAAGCAGTTGAGGTGGTGGATGAGTGTTTGGGGAAAGTGGTTCAGGAAGTGCTAGCTCAAGAAGGAACAGTGGTGATTACCGCAGATCATGGAAATTGTGAAAAAATGAAAGATGAAAGTGGCCATCCTCATACCGCTCACACCATAGAATTAGTTCCTTTTATTTTGATTGGGGAACGATATTTCGTAGGGGCGAAGCATGCTGCGCCCTTTCAATTAAGAAGTGGAGGAGGGCTTCCCGATATTGCTCCTACTTTACTAAAGATTTTAGGCATAGATCAGCCTACAGCCATGAGCGGTAAGAGTTTGATTTCATGAACTCCACATCTGCTAAAATTCTTTCTTATTTTTTTCCTCAAGTATGTTTGTCTTGTCATGGTGTGTTTGAGTTTGGAGAAGAAAAGAATTTTTGTGATTCTTGTGAGAAAGAAATTTTATATTTAAGCATTTCTGTTTGTAAGATTTGCGGTGAAGATTTAAAAAATCCAGATCTTCATTCTTCTCTCTGTGGAGAATGTTTGCAGGAGCCGCCGCCTTTTGAATGGGCAAGATCTGTGTTTGAACTCAGCCCTGCTCTTTCCAAAATTCTTTATTCTTTTAAGTATTCTGCAGACGAAACAGCTCTTTCTTGGATGAGTCAAGAAATGTATAGATACTTAGAGAATAATTTTAAGGGAATGAATTTTAATTTTATTATTCCTGTTCCTCTTCACGCTTGGAGACTGTTACGCAGAGGTTACAATCAAACTCTTCTTTTAGCGAATGCTTTAGCCCAACTTAGAAATGAAAAAGTGGATTATACAAATTTAATCAAACCAAAATCAACGAGTGCTCAATCTACTCTTTCAAAAAAGGAAAGGGTCAAACAGTTGAGAGATGCTTTTGAATTAAAAAACTCGGATCTTTTTAACAACAAGCGTATATTGCTTGTAGATGATGTGTATACAACAGGTTCTACGCTTCAGGAGTGTGCCAGGGTCTTGAAAGAGGCCGGAGCGAGTGTATGTGCGCTCACTTTGGCGAGAACACCTTTAAAAGGTATAACGCCCCCTGTTCCCCCTCTTAATTTAAGAGGGGATGAAGGAAGAAGAATATGATACGGAAAGATTTTTTAGAAATTGCAAAACAAGCAGCTCTGGCTTCAGGAAATATTCAAATGGAGCATTTACATGAGGAAAAGAAAATAGAATTTAAAGGAGAGATTAATTTAGTCACTCATGTAGACAAACAATGCGAAAAGGAAATTGTTTCAATGATTCAGGGAGCATTTCCTGACCACGATATTATGGCTGAAGAAGGTACAGGCGTACGAAAACATTCGGATTACAAGTGGGTGATTGATCCTCTGGATGGTACCACGAATTATGCTCACGCCTATCCGCTGTTTTGCACTTCTATTGCTTTAGAATACAAAGGTGAGATTGTGATAGGGGTCGTTTACGAACCTAATTTGAAAGAGCTTTTTCTGGCAGAAAAGGGTCAGGGCGCGACATGTAATGGTAAAAAAATTCATGTCTCTAAAACTTCAAAGTTAGATCAATCTCTGCTTGCCACTGGCTTTGCTTACAATGTGAAAGAAACTAAAAATAATAATCTTAATCACTTTTCAAATTTTATTTTGAAGGCTCGTGCGGTTCGTCGGGATGGCGTTGCTGCCGCGGATCTTTGTTATTTGGCTATGGGTCGCTTCGATGGTTTTTGGGAGTTGGAGTTGCAGCCCTGGGATTTGGCTGCCGGTTTTTTGATGGTTCAGGAGGCGGGAGGAGAAGTAACGGATTTTCGCTACAAGCCTTTTAATATCTATATGAAAGAAGT